>NZ_CP043476.1:3673187-4295916 GCF_009769165.1 Xanthomonas hyacinthi | reverse complement strand
ACGCGCAGGTCCAGCGGCAGGTTGCGCTGCAGGCGCGGGTCGATGAAGCCGGTCTGCAATGGCTGCGGCGACCGCGCCACGATCGCGTTCAATTCGTTCAAGGCGATCAGCGCCACGCCGTCGAAGCGGGGGTCCCAGTCGCGCGCGACCACCTGGTACAGCTGTTCGATCGCGGCCTGCGCGTCGCCGCGCGCGGCGTAGGCCAGGCCCAGGTCGCGGAAGCTCTGCGGCTCCTCCTCGCCCAGCCGCAGCACCTGCTCGAACACCGGCACCGCCAGGTCCGCCCTGCCCGCCTGCAGCAACCGGTAGCCGAGCACGCGCAGCACATGGCGGTTCTCCAGCTGCAGTTCGGCCAGGTTCGACAGCACGCGCAGCGCCAGTTCGCGCTGGCCGCGTTCAAACAGCACGTCGGCCACGTCCAGGTAGAACGCCACGCTGTCGGCGTGCGCGGCGCGCTCGCTCAGGTACAGCGGATAGACCGCCTCCGGCGCGGCGGCGCGCAGGCGCCGGGCGTAGGGCGAATCCGGCTGCCACGGCTGCAATGCCAGGGAAATGGTGGTGGACGCGGGCGCGCCGGCAGGCGCATCGGCGTCCGTCGGTGCCGCAACCGCGGCGCTGACCACCACCGCCTCCAGCTCAGCGGACTCCGCAACCGGCATCGGCGCGGCGGGCGCCGGCGGCGGCGCCATGGCCATCGCCGGTGCGGGCCGGGAAATGTCGTCCCGCCGCTCGCGACGGGCGTCACCCTCGCCGCCTTGCGGCTTGGGCTGCGGCGGCGCGTTCTTCGGGAACGTGCGCTGCCACCAGGCGACGCGCTGGGCGAAATCCTCGGCGACGCGATCGATGCGCTGCTTGCGCTGCTCGCCCTGCTCCTGCTGGCGCTGCGCCTGCGCGCGTGCCACTGCCTCGCGCAGCGCCGGCGGCGGCGCGATGTCGTAGCGCACGTAGTCGTCCACGTTCTCCAGCACCAGCAGCGAGGTGTCGGTGCTGACCAGGCCGAAGCGGCTGGCCAGCTGCTGGCGGCGCGCAGCGTCGCCGAGCGGATCGGCGGCCAGGCGGCGCAGCATGGCCCGCGCCCAGGCGCCGGGCACCAGATCGCCCGGCGCTTCGCTGGCGTCGCGCAACGGAAGGCTCAGGCGGCGCGTGCTGGCGGCGGTGGCGATCTCCAGGTGCAGCGTCGCATCGTCGCCGAGCAGGCGCCCGGCGATGCGCAGATAGCCGTCGTCGGCGTAGCGCGAATCGGCGACCAGATCGGCGACGCCCTCGCCCTGCAACGCCACCAGTTCGCCGCCGCGCTGCAGCAGCCGTTCGCTGGCCTGCTGCACACCCTGCACGCCATGCACCTCGATCAAGCGGCCGCCGCGCGCTTCCGCCGACGCCGCCAGGCGTGCGGCATCGGCATGGGCGCCGGCCGAATCGACCGCATACAGGCGCTGGCCCGGCGCCAGCGCCGGCAAGGCCTGCGCGCCGTAGTTGCCCAGGCCATCGCTGAACAACAGATATTCCTGCACGTCCGCCGCCGGCCGCCAATCGCCCAATGCGCTGGCGCCGTCCGGCTGCAGGCCCTGCAGCGTCGCCTTCAACGCGCTCCAATCGCCAGCGCGCACCTGGAAGCGGCGCGGCGCCTCGGCGCGGTCGCGCAGCACGATCAGATCGACCTGCGCGTTTCCCAGCGCGGCGAAATAGCGCTGCAGCAAGGCCAGTTCCGCAGGAATGTCGCGCTGCCGCGCCGAACCCGATGCATCCCACAGCAGGCCGATGCGCTGCGGCAACGGGCGTGCGCTGTGCAGATCGGCGATCGGCAGCAGCGCCTGGAAGTAGCGTTGGCCGTCGTGGCTGCCGATCGCGACGCGTGGATCGCTGGCCGCGCGCAGCGACAGCGCCAGTTCCCTGGGCAGTTGCGCTGGCGTGCCCGACCACGCCGCCGCGTAGCCGCCGGGCGCCGGTGACAGGCGCAGGCCCGCAGGCAACGCCGCGGTGTCCACCGGCGCGGCCTGCGTGCTCAACTCCAGGCGCAGCGCCTGGGCGCTGGCCGCATACCCCAGCGGCAGCCGCCACTGCCAACCGCCGGCGGTGCGCGGCAGCGACTCGCGATAGACCAGGCGCACGCGGCGGCTGCCGTGTGCGGGAATCGGATAGAGCCGCAGTTGGAACTGGTTGCCGGCGGTCTGCTCGACCAGGCCCGGGTCCACCCCGCGCCGCTCGATCGCCTCGAACACCTGCCGCCCACGCGCCTTCGGCACCGGCACCGCGTCGCGCATCTGTCCGTCGATGTCCAAGGCGAAGCCGCTGATCTGCTGGCCGTCGCGCAACGGGAACGCCAGTTGTCCTTCCAGCACGCGCGCATTGGGGTTGAAGAACAGCAGCTCCACCGTGGTTTCGGCCAGGCCGGCCGCGGCGTGTGCGCTCACCGTTGCCGAGCGCAGCTCGACCGGGCGTTCGCTGCGATCGGTCTTCAGCAGCGGGGCCAGGAGTTGCCGCTGCGGCGCGGTCTGGGCCAAGCCCGGCACGGCGGCGGCCGACAACAGCGAGAACAACAGCCAGCACAGGCCTTTGCGCGCGACGTACGACATGGATCACTCCTTGATGGGACGGTACAGCTTGAACGTCCGGTGTGGCGCTGCGGGGTTATCAAGAATCTTCGCGCGGTGTACTCGGGCCGCTGAGTCTTGCATCGATGCGGCTGCTCCTATTTTCACCCAAGCCGTCTGCGGGCGAGAGGGGCTGGCTGTTCCCTTCTCCCACCGGGAGAAGGTGGCGCGCAGCGCCGGATGAGGGTACGGGCGCAGCGGCGTGCACCCAACTCCGCGAGTCGCTTTCGCTCCGTACCCTCACCCCAACCCCTCTCCCGAGGGGAGAGGGGCTATGCACCTGGCTGTTCCTTCTCCCACCGGGAGAAGGTGCCCCGAAGGGGCGGATGAGGGTACGGGCGCAAGCCTCATACACCCAACTCTGCGAGTCGCTTTCGCGCCGTACCCTCTCCCCAACCCCTCTCCCGAGGGGAGAGGGGACAAGGATCATGGATCAGCCCGACAAGCTCCGGCAGTGCTCCACCACCAACTGCACCGCTTCGCCGCCGCGATAGTCGTCGGCGACCAGGCGGTAGGCGATGTGCACGCGGCGGCCGGGTTCGCTGCCGCGCCAGCCGTTGAAGTGGATCGCGTTCAGCGCGTCGTCGCGGCCGGCGCAGCGCAGGCTCAGCTTGAGGTGGCGCTCCTTCAGCACGCGCCATTGCAGCACCTCGAATTCGCCGTCGAACAGCGGCTCGGGGAAGCCCTGCCCCCACGGCCCGGCCAGGCGCAGCGCCTCGGCGTGGCGGTGGTCCAATTCGTGCGGGTCCAGCGCGCCGTCGCTGAGCAATTCGGCCTGCAGCAACGCCGCGTCCAGGCTGGCCAGCGCATGTTCGCGGAACAGCTGCTCGAACTCGGCCAAGGCCGCGTGGGGCAGGCTCAGCCCCGCGGCCATCGCATGGCCGCCGAACTTGTCCATCAGCCCGGGCCGGCGCGCGTCCACCGCCGCCATCGCATCGCGGATATGGAAGCCGGGAATCGAGCGCGCCGAGCCGCGCAACTGGTCGCTGCCCGGTTCGGCCGGGGCGAAGGCGATCACCGGGCGGTGCAGGCGGTCCTTCATCTTCGAGGCGACCAGGCCGATCACGCCCGGATGCCACTGCGCATCGAACAGGCACACCGCCACCGGCGGCGCATCCGGCGCGGCCAGCAGCGCCTGCGCCACGGTGGCCTCGGCCGCGTCGGTCATCTGCTGCTGCACGGCGCGGCGCTCGCCGTTGATCTGTTCCAGCGTGGCGGCGATCGCGCGCGCCTGCTGCGGGTCCTCGCACAGCAGCAGTTCGATGCCCAGCGCCATGTCCTCGAGGCGGCCGGCGGCGTTGAGCCGCGGCGCCAGCGCGAAGCCGATGTCGCCGGCGCTGAGCCGTGCCGGATCGCGGCCGCTGGCCTCGATCAAGGCGCGCAGGCCGACGCAGCCGTCGCCGCGCTGCAGGCGGCGCAATCCGGCCGACACCAGCGCGCGGTTGTTGGCGTCCAACGGCACCAGGTCGGCGACGGTGCCGACCGCGACCAGGTCCAGCAGCACGCTCAGGTCCGGCGCGAGCGCGGCGAATGCGTCACGCTCGCGCAGGTGCCGGCGCAAGGCCAGCAGCACGTAGAAGATCACCCCGACCCCGGCCAGCATCTTGCTCGGGAACGCGTCGCCGGCCAGGTTCGGATCGACGATCGCGTCGGCCGGCGGCAGCACGCTGCCCGGCAAGTGGTGGTCGGTGACCAGTACCTGCCAGCCCAGCGCCTTGGCCGCGGCGACGCCGGCGTGGCAGGCGATGCCGTGATCGACGGTGACCAGCAGCTCCGGCTGCAGCGGCGCCAGTTCGGCGACCAGCGCCGGCGACAGGCCGTAGCCGTGGACCATGCGGTTCGGCACCGCGTGCAGCACCTGCGCGGCACCGAGCAGGCGCAGTCCGCGCACCGCGACCGCGCAGGCGGTGGCGCCGTCGCAGTCGAAATCGCCGACCACCAGGATGCGCTTGCCGGCAGCAATCGCCGCGGCCAGCAAGGCGACTGCCGCGTCGATGCCGCTGAGCGCGTCCGGCGGCAGCAGCTGCGCCAGTTTCGGCTGCGCCAGGCTGGCGTCGTGCGCGCCGCGCGCGGTGTAGATACGGCGCAGCAGCGGCAGCACGCCGTCCGTCCACGGCCCGCCCTCGGCGGCCGGGCGCCGGGTGATGCGCAGCGGCGGACTCATGCGTCCAGGCGCGCCAGCGGCCGCCGCCAGAAGCGCCAACGCTGCTCGCGCTGGATCCGGAACCGCACGCCGTCCTCGAAATCCAGCAGCAGGTGCTGCAGTTCGCCGAGGCGCAGCGCTTCGAGCAGCGGCTGCATCACCTCGCCGACGAACTGCTCGGGCGCACGCAGCTGGCGCAGGTCGACCAGCGCATCGACGCGCGGCGCTTGTTCGGCGTCGATCCCGGCGGCCTGGGTCAGCGCGCGCAGCAGCGGCTCGCGGCTGCGCACCTGCGCATGCGCGCTGGTCACCGTGGCCGGCAACGCGCCGCCGCCCCAGAACCACAGCGAGTTGATCGCCGGCTGCCCGCGCGCGCCGCGTTCGCGGTTCCACGGATGCTGGTGCAGCAGCACCTGCGCCTCGGTCAGCAGTGCGCGCCAGCGCCGCCCGCCCTCGCCCTGCGGCAGGTGGTCGAACAGATCGGCGCCGAGCACCTGCGCCGGCGCGGCGAACTCGGGCAGCACGCTGCCCGGGTCCAGGCGCAGATACCAGCGGCTGGGCTCCGGCGCGTCCAGCGCCAGGCCGGACTCGGCGAACAGTTCCTGCAGCGACGGCAGCAGCGCGGCCAGGTCGATCGCGTCGATCGCGAGCATGTCGCCGTGCGCCATCAGCCGCGCGCCCTGCATGTCCGGTACCACGTAGGCCGGATCGGCGCGCAGCCATACGCCGTCGCCGGCATCGCCGGCATCCAGTTGCCGGGTCAGCGCCGCCACCGGCCAGTGCCCGGGCGGCAGCGCGAAATGGCGGCGCAGCTGCGCTTCGGAACCTGACTCCAGGCGCTCGCGCTCGGCGCGGCCGAACGCCCGCGCCACCTCGCCGGTCAGCGCCGCAGCGGCCAGGCGCGCGCGCTCCGGCAACAGCAAGGTGGCGACCGCCACGGCGTCAGCCGACGTATTCGACGCTGACGATCTCGTACTCGCGACGCCCGGCCGGCGCGTCGATGCTGACGCTGTCGCCTTCCAGCTTGCCGATCAGCGCACGCGCCAGCGGCGAGGAGATCGCGATCAACCCCAGCTTGATGTCCGCTTCCAGATCGCCGACCAGCTGATAGCGCTTCTCTTCGTCGTTTTCCACGTCGGCCAGGGTCACGGTGGCGCCGAACACCACCTTGCTGCCGACCGCCAGCTTGCTGACGTCGATGATCTCGGCGTGCGACA
This sequence comes from Xanthomonas hyacinthi, assembly GCF_009769165.1. Classification (NCBI taxonomy): domain Bacteria; kingdom Pseudomonadati; phylum Pseudomonadota; class Gammaproteobacteria; order Lysobacterales; family Lysobacteraceae; genus Xanthomonas; species Xanthomonas hyacinthi. The sequence goes on along the minus strand of NZ_CP043476.1, from coordinate 4,289,965 downwards.
GCTCGCTCTCCAGCTGCTTGATGCGGCCTTCGATGAAGCTCTGCTGCTCGCGCGCGGCGTGGTACTCGGCGTTTTCCTTCAGATCGCCGTGCGCGCGCGCCTCGGCGATCGCGGCGATGACCTGCGGCCGCTTGACCGACTTCAACTGGTCCAGTTCCTCGCGCAGACGCTGCGCGCCTTGCAGGGTGATCGGGGCTCTCATGCTTCCAGCTCCTTGTGCAGTTCCTGCAGCGCCCAGACCGGACCGGTGCCGCGGAATTCCAATGAATGCACCAGCGCACGCGCGCCGGCGACGGTGGTCGAATAGGTGACGCGCTGCTGCAGGGCTTCGCGCCGGATCGAGAACGAATCGGAGATCGCCGCACGGCCCTCGGTGGTGTTGACGATATACACGATTTCGCCGTTCTTGATCAGATCGACGATATGCGGGCGGCCCTCGGCCACCTTGTTGATCTGGTCGCACTGCAGGCCGTGCTGGCGCAGCCACGCGCAGGTGCCGCTGGTCGCCACCAGGCTGTAGCCGCGCTCGACCAGCGCCTGCGCCACCGGCAGCACGCGGCGCTTGTCCGGGTCGCGCACCGACAGGAACGCCTTGCCCAGCGGCGGCGCCTTGATCCCGCCGGCTTCCTGCGCGCGCGCGAACGCGGCGCCGAAGCTGCGGCCCACGCCCATCACCTCGCCGGTGGAGCGCATCTCCGGGCCGAGGATCGGATCGACACCCTGGAACTTGGCGAACGGGAAGATCGCTTCCTTCACCGAGTAGTAGTCGGGCACGATCTCCTTCAGCGCGCCCTGCTCGGCCAGGGTCTTGCCGGCCATGCAGCGCGCGGCGATCTTGGCCAGCGCCATGCCGGTGGCCTTGGACACGAACGGCACCGTGCGCGAGGCGCGCGGGTTCACTTCCAGCAGGAACACGATGTCGTCGCCGGCCGCGTCCACCTGCACCGCGAACTGGGTGTTCATCAGCCCGACCACGTTCAGGCCCTTGGCCAGCATCACCACCTGGCGGCGCAGTTCGGCCTGGGTCTTGGCCGACAGCGAGTACGGCGGCAGCGAGCACGAGGAGTCGCCCGAATGCACGCCGGCTTCCTCGATGTGCTCCATCACCCCGCCGATCAGCACCTGGCCGTCCTTGTCGGCGATGATGTCCACGTCCACTTCCACCGCATTGTCGAGGAAACGGTCCAGCAGCACCGGCGAATCATTGGAGACCTTGACCGCGTCGCGCACGTAGCGCGCCAGGTCCGATTCGCCGTAGACGATTTCCATCGCGCGGCCGCCGAGCACGTAGCTCGGGCGCACCACCAGCGGATAGCCGATCTCGCGCGCCAGCAGCAGCGCTTCCTCGGCGTTGCGCGCGATGCGGTTCGGCGGCTGCTTCAGGCCCAGCTTGTCGACCAGCTGCTGGAAGCGCTCGCGGTCCTCGGCCAGGTCGATCGAGTCCGGGCTGGTACCGATCACCGGCACGCCGTTGGCTTCCAGCGCGCGCGCCAGCTTCAGCGGGGTCTGCCCGCCGTACTGCACGATCACGCCCTTGGGCCGCTCCAGCTCGACGATCTCCAGCACGTCTTCCAGGGTCAGCGGCTCGAAATACAGGCGGTCGGAGGTGTCGTAGTCGGTGGACACGGTCTCCGGGTTGCAGTTGACCATGATGGTTTCATAGCCATCCTCGCGCAGCGCCAGCGCCGCGTGCACGCAGCAGTAGTCGAACTCGATGCCCTGGCCGATGCGGTTGGGGCCGCCGCCGAGGATCATGATCTTGTCGCGGTCGCTGGGCTTGGCCTCGCACTCGTCCTCGTAGGTCGAATACAGGTAGGCGGTGTCGGTGGCGAATTCGGCCGCGCACGAATCCACCCGCTTGTACACCGGGCGCACCTTGTGCGCGCGGCGCAGCGCGCGCAGCGCCGCCTCGTTGGTGCCGCACAGCTCGGCCAGCCGCGCATCGGAGAAACCGGCGCGCTTGAGCGTGCGCAGGCGCGCGGCGTCCAGCGAGCCCAGGCCGTCGGCGGCCAACTGCTGCTCCTGCGCGATCAGGTCCTCGATCTGGTCCAGGAACCACGGATCGATGAACGACAGCGCATGCACCTGCGCCACGCTCATGCCGGCGCGGAACGCATCGGCGACGTAGAACAGCCGCTCCGGACCGGGCGCCTTCAGCTCGCGCTTGAGCGCGGCCATGTCGTCCTCGCTGCCCAGGTCCAGCCCGGTCGGGTCGAGCCCGATCTTGCCGGTCTCCAGGCCGCGCAGCGCCTTCTGCAGCGATTCGGAGAAGGTGCGGCCCATCGCCATCACCTCGCCCACCGACTTCATCTGCGTGGTCAGCCGCGCATCGGCCTGCGGAAACTTCTCGAACGCGAAGCGCGGGATCTTGGTGACCACGTAGTCGATCGACGGCTCGAACGAGGCCGGAGTCAGGCCGCCGGTGATCTCGTTCTTCAGTTCGTCCAGGGTGTAGCCGACCGCCAGCTTGGCGGCGACCTTGGCGATCGGGAAGCCGGTGGCCTTGGAGGCCAGCGCCGAGGAACGCGACACGCGCGGATTCATCTCGATGACGACGACGCGGCCGGTCTGCGCGTTGATGCCGAACTGCACGTTGGAGCCGCCGGTGTCCACGCCGATCTTGCGCAGCACCGCGATCGAGGCGTCGCGCAGGCGCTGGTATTCCTTGTCGGTCAAGGTCTGCGCCGGGGCCACGGTGATCGAGTCGCCGGTGTGCACGCCCATTGGGTCCAGGTTCTCGATCGAGCACACGATGATGCAGTTGTCCGCGGTGTCGCGGACCACTTCCATCTCGAACTCCTTCCAGCCCAGCACCGACTCTTCGACCAGCACTTCGCTGGTCGGCGACAGTTCCAGCCCGCGGCCGACGATGTCGATCAGCTCCTCGCGGTTGTAGGCGATGCCGCCGCCGCTGCCGCCGAGGGTGAAGCTGGGGCGGATGATGGTCGGGTAGCCGACCCGGGTCTGGATCTCCAGCGCTTCCTCGAGGGTATGCGCCACCGCCGCCTTCGGGCATTCCAGGCCGATCTCGCCCATCGCCACGCGGAACAGCTCGCGGTCCTCGGCCATCATGATCGCTTCGCGCTTGGCGCCGATCAGTTCCACGCCGTACTTTTCCAGCACGCCATGGTCGGCCAGGTCCAGCGCGCAGTTCAGCGCGGTCTGCCCGCCCATCGTCGGCAGCAGCGCATCGGGCTTTTCCTTGGCGATGATCTTCTCGACCGTCTGCCAGTTGATCGGCTCGATGTACACGGCGTCGGCCATGTTCGGGTCGGTCATGATCGTGGCCGGGTTGCTGTTGACCAGCACCACCCGGTAGCCCTCGTCGCGCAGCGCCTTGCACGCCTGCGCGCCGGAGTAGTCGAACTCGCAGGCCTGGCCGATGACGATCGGGCCGGCGCCGATGATGAGGATGGTGTTTAGATCGGTGCGCTTGGGCATGGGGATTCTCAGTAAAGTCGGTCCTGCCACGCCGCGGGGGCGCGCCAGGTGATCTGGTCGGACGATCGGGCGTCGATCGCACCATGGTCGACCGCGGCGCGAACCTCGCGCTGCATCGCGGCCCAGCTGGGAGCGGCGGCGCCGATGCGCGCGCCGATCCGGTTGTTGTGGGCGTCCATCGCCCGGCTCGCGTTGCCGCGGCCGTCGCGCTCCATCACCGCCGTCACCCAGTCCACGCAGCGCGGCGACAAGGTGTAGGCGACGATGGCGCTGGCCAGGCTGTGGCGGTACGCATCGGCCGGGCCGTTGCGCCCGCCGGGCAGGCCGGCGCCGAGCCACTGCGCATAGACCGCGACCAGCACGAACAGTGGGTACGCGGCGAGCGCCAGCAACGCCAATACGCCCCAACGCCAGCGGCGTGGACGCAGCGACGGCGCCAGCGCGGCGCTCATCAGGCGGCGGCCGCCATCAGCGCGGTGAACCGATCGAACAGCGGCGCCACATCGCGCGGGCCCGGCGAGGCTTCCGGGTGGCCCTGGAAGCTGAAGGCCGGCGCGTCGGTCAGTTCGATGCCCTGGTTGGTGCCGTCGAACAGCGAGCGATGGGTCACCCGCACGTTGGCCGGCAGCGACGCTTCGTCCACCGCGAAGCCGTGGTTCTGCGAGGTGATCATCACCCGTCCGCTGTCCAGGTCCTGCACCGGATGGTTGGCGCCGTGGTGGCCGTGGCCCATCTTCAGGGTCTGCGCGCCGGCGGCCAGCGCCAGCAACTGGTGGCCCAGGCAGATGCCGAAGGTAGGGATCTTCCTGGCCACCAGTTCCTTGATCGCGGCGATCGCGTAGTCGCACGGCGCCGGATCGCCCGGGCCGTTGGACAGGAACACGCCGTCCGGCTGCAGCGCCAGCACCTCGGCGGCGGGCGTCTGCGCCGGCACCACGGTGACCTCGCAGCCGCGCTCGGCGAGCATGCGCAGGATGTTGAGCTTCACCCCGTAGTCGTAGGCCACCACCTTGTACTTCGGCGCGGCCTGCGCGAACGCGTTGCTGTCCAGATCGAGCTGGCCGTCGCGCCACGGATACGCCTTGTCGGTGGACACCACCTTGGCCAGGTCCATGCCTTTCAGCCCCGGGAACTTGCGCGCCGCTTGCAGCGCGGTGTCCACGTCCACTTCGCCGGCCATCACCGCGCCGTTCTGCGATCCCTTCTCGCGCAGGATGCGGGTCAGCTTGCGGGTATCGATGCCGGCGATGGCGACCACGCCGCGCTGGATCAGCCAGTCCGGCAGCGACACCTGGCTGCGCCAGCTGCTGGGACGGCGCGGCACGGCGCGCACGATCAGCCCGGCCGACCAGACCTGGGCGGCTTCGTCGTCCTGGTCGGTGCAGCCGGTGTTGCCGATATGCGGGTAGGTCAGGGTGACCAGCTGGCGGGCGTAGGACGGATCGGTGAGGATCTCCTGATAGCCGGTCATCGCGGTGTTGAACACCACTTCGCCGACGGACAGGCCGGCGGCGCCGACGGATTCGCCCTCGAACACGGTGCCGTCTTCAAGGACAAGGATTGCGGGTTGAGTCACGGGGTTCGCCTTGGGGAGAGAGGAACCCTGCCCCACCAACTTGCGGCTGCAAGAAACCGCGAACTCGGCGCTTCTCCGGGTCCGTGGCGATGGGTAACAGGCGAGCGGGAATTGTACCGACGCGGACCTGTCCGCGCCAGACGTTTATATGAAAGCGCCGTTCAGCCGAGCAGGTCGCGCAGCCGGTAAGCCGCGGGCGCGCGGCCCGGCAGACGCGCGGCGGCATGCAGCGCGCCGCGGGCGAAGATGTCGCGGTTGCTGGCGCGATGCACCAGTTCCACCCGCTCGCCGAGCCCGGCGAACTGCACCAGATGCTCGCCGACGATGTCGCCGGCGCGCAGGCTGGCGTAGCGCGGCTGCGCACCGCCGTGCAGCGCGGCCTCGCCCAGGGTCAGCGCGGTGCCGGACGGCGCGTCCTGCTTGTGCACATGGTGCGATTCGACGATGTCGCAGTCCCAGCCCGGCAGCGCCGCGGCGGCGCGTTCCACCAGCTCGTTCAGCACCGCCACGCCGAGGCTGAAGTTGGACGCCCAGATCAGCGGGATGCGCGCCGCCGCGTCGGTCAGCGCCTGCCGCTGCGCCTCGTCCAGGCCGGTGGTGCCCGACACCAGCGCCGCGCTGCGCGCCACGCACAGCGCCAGCACCGGGGCGAAGCCCTGCGGCAGGCTGAAATCCACCGCCGCGTCGAACGCCGGCACACCATTCAGTTCGGTCGCGGCGAAGTACGGCACCCCGTCGACGACGCGCTGCGCCGGCGCACGCCGGATCACCGCGGCCGCCACCTGCAGCGCCGGGTCCTGCGCGGCCAGGCGCAACAGCGCCTGGCCCATGCGGCCGGCCGCACCATGAATCAACACACGCACGGGGGAAGTGGTCATCGCCATCATCGCTACAAGGTAGCGGTTTGTCGCGATGCGCGACAGAGGGAAAAGCAACCGAGCGCAGCCGATGCGGGGCAAACGCGGCGAGCGCCGAGGTTCGGCTGTTGGCTGCTCCGGGTCCCGGGTTTCCGCTCCCGAGTCCCGGCCCCACCCCCAACAATTGCCGCAGCCGGGTTCATGCGCAGGCGCCCGGGTGCCGGATCAGGCCACCGCGCAGCGATTTCGGTCAGCAACAGCTCGCCGAGGATGCGCACGCCGGCGTCGATGCGCGCTTCCGGCACAGTCACGAACGACAGGCGCAAGGTGTTGCGCTGCGGCTCGACCGCGAAGAACGGCGCGCACGGCACGAAAGCAGCGCATCCACCACCAACCCGTCGTCGTCCGAGCGCATCGCCGCGAACGCCGGCTGGAACAGCGAGAACGCCTGCGGCGCGCCGAGGTAGCTCGGCGTCTCCACCAGCACCTTGCTGCCTTCGTCGATGAACACCTTGCCGAGCAGGTCCAGGCCCTGCTGCGAGCCAGTGGTGATCAACACCTGGCTCGGGCGGATCGTGGCGCCGTCGCGGCTCAGGCGCGCGGCCACCCACTCGCGCAGCGGCAGATAGCCTTCGGTCGGGCCGTACTGCAGCGCGGCCTGCGGCGCCTCGCGCAGCACCTTGTCGCAGGCGTGCTGCATGCGCGCCACCGGGAACGTGTCCGGCGACGGCAAGCCGCCAGCGAAGGAGATCACCCCGGGGCGCTCGCTGACCTTGAGGATTTCGCGGATCGCCGAACTGGTCAGCGCCTGCGCACGGCGGGAGAACTGGAAGGAGGTCGTCATGGCCATTAGGCATGGCCGCACTCCACTGTGCGGCGCAGCGCAAGCGACAGCGACGGTCAGCGATAGACCGGACCGACCCAGGTCGTGCCTTCGCTGGCACTGGCATAGGTACGCCAACGTCGACGCACGATGGTGTCGTGGGTCCGCGTGGTGGTCCGCAGGAACGGAGTGGCCAGGGTGGAGCGCGCCTCGACCAGCGCCGAGCGCTGGTCCGGCGCGATCTCGACACTGAGGATGGTGTAGCTGTACTGGTAGAGTTCGCTGCGCCGGCCCGCGGACGCGAGCTGGCTCAACACGCGCGTCGCGTCCTCGCTGGCCGCGCAGACCTGCGCCTTGTCCATGGTCACGTGCTTTTGCTCGGACTCGCGACGTACCAGCATCGATTGGGTGAAGTCTTCGCTGAACATCGCACAAAGCGCTTCGTGATCCAGTGTCTCGAGCGCGCGCTGCTCGCGCAGATAGAGATCGCGCACCTGCGCTTCGTCGATCGATTCGCCGCCAAAACGATACACGCAGGCCGCGACAGCGAGCACCGCAAGCAACACCAATATCCTCATGCCCTACTCCTCCTTGAGCCGCCCCTGCGGCGTGGCGCAGTGTAAACCAGCCAGGCCTGCCCACGCGCGCGCTGCCGCGAACCGGCAATCCAGCACACCGCGAAAGTGCGCTAACGCGGCGTCGGCCCGCAGCTGTCGCAGCCGCCGCAGGCGCCGCCAGCGCCCGTGGCCGCAGGCGCGATCCTGCGGCCCAACGCCTGCAACCAGGACGCGCGGCCCGGCTTGAGCAGGCGCAGGGCGACAGCACCGCGCAGTTTGCGCGCGGTGCCGGGCGCCTGCTTCTTCAGCACCACCCACACGCTGAGCAGCACCGCCAGCGCGATCACCAGGTACTGCAGCAGCAGCGAGGTACTCATCTCAGCCGGCTCCCAGCGCCACCGCGATCTGATAGGTGAGCAGCGAGGCGAAATACGCCAGCGCGAACAGGTACAGCGCGGCGAAGCTCATCTGCTTCCACGAGTTGGTCTCGCGCTTGATCGTGGCCAGGGTGGAAATGCACATCGGCGCGTAGATGTACCAGACCAGCAGCGACAGCGCGGTGGCCAGCGACCAGCCATCGTGGATCAGCGGCGACAGCGCCTGCGCGGCGGCATCGTCGTCGGCCGCCGACAGCGCGTACACCGTCGCCAGCGACGCCACCGCCACTTCGCGCGCGGCCAGGCCGGGGATCAGCGCGATGCAGATCTGCCAGTTGAAGCCCAGCGGCGCGAACACCGTGGTCATCGCATGACCGATGCGGCCGGCGAAGCTGTAGTCGATCGCCGGCAGCGTGGCATTGGCCGGCGCCGCCGGGAACGACAGCAAGAACCACAGCAGGATGGTCAGCGCCAGGATGATGCCGCCGACGCGCTTGAGGAAGATCGCCGCGCGCTCCCACAGGCCCAGCGCCAGGTCGCGCAGGTGCGGCACGCGGTACGACGGCAGCTCCAGCAGCAACGGATGCTCGCCCTTGTCGCGGCGCCATTTCTTCATCGTCCACGACACCGCCAGCGCGCTGGCGATCGCGGCGAAATACAACCCGAACAGCACCAGGCCCTGCTGGTTGAACACGCCCCAGACCTTCTGCTGCGGGATGAACGCGCCGATCAGCAGCGCATACACCGGCAGCCGCGCCGAGCAGGTCATCAGCGGCGCCACCAGGATCGTGGCCAGGCGATCGCGCGGATCCTGGATGCTGCGCGTGGACATGATCCCGGGCACCGCGCAGGCGAAGCTGGACAGCAGCGGGATGAACGAGCGCCCGGACAGCCCGGCCGCGGCCATCATGCGGTCGAGCAGGAACGCCGCGCGCGGCAGGTAGCCGGATTCCTCCAGCGCCAGGATGAAGGCGAACAGGATCAGGATCTGCGGCAGGAAGATCACCACCCCGCCGAGGCCGGCGATGATGCCGTCGACCAGCAGGCTGTTGAGCGGCCCCGCCGGCAGCGTCGCGCCGACCCAGGCGCCGAGCGCCTTGCTGCCGCCGTCGATCAGGTCCATCAGCGGCGCGGCCCAGGCATACACCGCCTGGAAGATCAGGAACATCACCACCGCCAGGGTCAGCAGCCCGGCGACCGGGTGCAGCAGCCAGCGGTCCAGCGCGTCGTCGATGCGCGAGGTACGGCTCGGCATCGACACCGCCGCGGCGAGGATGCGCCGCACCTGCTGGTGGTAGTCGCCCTGCCCTTCGGCCGGCGCCACCGCCGGCGGCAGCGCCGGGGCCAGCGCGTCGAGCCGCTCGACCAGGGCCTTGGCGCCGTTGCGGCGCACCGCCACGGTTTCGATCACCGGCACGCCGAGCGCGTCTTCCAGCGCCTGGCGGTCGATCCGGATGCCGCGGCGCTGCGCGGCGTCGACCATGTTCAGCGCCACCAGCATCGGCTTGCCCAGCTCGCGCAGCTCCAGCGCGAAGCGCAGGTGCAGGCGCAGGTTGGTGGCATCGACCACGCACACCAGCACATCCGGCGCCGGCTCGCCCGGATAGAAGCCGCGGCACAGGTCGCGGGTGATCGCCTCGTCCAGGCTGGCCGGCTGCAGGCTGTAGGCGCCGGGCAGGTCGAGCACCGCGAAGTCGCGCCCGGACGGCGCGCGGAAGCGGCCTTCCTTGCGCTCGACGGTGACCCCGGCGTAGTTGGCCACCTTCTGCTTGCTGCCGGTGAGCTGGTTGAACAGCGCGGTCTTGCCGCAGTTCGGGTTGCCGACCAGGGCCAGGCGCAGCGGGACCAGTTCCGCGCTCACGGCTGCGCCTCGGCGGCGACGCTGACCTGCACCCGCGCCGCTTCGCTGCGGCGCAGCGCGAAACGGGTATAGCCGACCTGCACCAGCAACGGCTCGCCGCCGACCGGACCGCTCGCCAGCACCTGCACCTGCTCGCCGGCGACGAAACCCAGCTCGCGCAAGCGGCGCGCGATGGCGTCGTTGGGCTGGCGGTCGTGCACGGTCTCTACGCTGGCGGTGCTGCGCAGCGGCATATCGGACAACGTCACGGAACGTTCCGTCGATAAGAATGGTTATCAATTGTAGCATCGTCGCAGCGCGTCATGGCGTGGCCGGCGCGGCCCGCTATGATTCCCATATGGCTGCCGTTATCCCTCCGTACGAGAACTGCCGATGAGCGATGCATTGCTGCTGGAGCGCTCAGGCAAGGTCCTGACGCTGCGGCTGAACCGACCCGAGGTGCGCAACGCGTTCGACGCCGCGCTGATCGCGCAGCTGACCGAAGCGCTGCACCAGATCGGCGCCGATCCGACGGTCAAGGTGGTGGTGCTGGCCGGCGCCGGCGCGGCGTTCTCGGCCGGCGCCGACCTGCAATGGATGCGCTCGATGGCGAGCGCCAGCGAGGCGGAGAACCGGGCCGACGCGCTGGCGCTGGCGCGGCTGATGCGCACCCTGGACGAGCTGCCCAAGCCGACCGTGGCGCGGGTGCACGGCGCGGCCTTCGGCGGCGCGGTCGGGCTGGTCGCCTGCTGCGATATCGCCGTGGCCTCCACCGACGCCCGCTTCGGACTCAGCGAGAGCCGCCTGGGCCTGTTGCCGGCGGTGATCTCGCCGTACCTGATCGCTGCGATCGGCGCGCGCCAGGCGCGGCGCTGGTGCGCCAGCGCCGAGGCGTTCGACGCGGCCATCGCCACCCAGATCGGCCTGGTGCACCAGACGGTGGCGCCGACCGCGCTGGACGCGGCGGTGCAGCGCCAGGTGGAACTGCTCGGCCGGGCCGGCCCGCTCGCCGCCGCCGGCGCCAAGGCGCTGGTGCGCCGGGTCGCCGCCGGCGGCGACAGCGCCACGCTGGACCGCGACAACGCCGCACTGATCGCGCGGCTGCGGGTCTCGGCCGAAGGCCAGGAAGGACTGAGCGCGTTCCTGGACAAACGCGACCCGGACTGGATCGGATTCTGGTGAGCGCGCTCGACCACATCGGGCGGCGCTGCACCGACCTGGAACCCAGCCTTGGGTTCCACCGCGCACTGCATGCGACCGCCAATCCACCCGTTCCGCTCCGCAGCGCGCGCCACGCGTCGGCGCCCGCCTGCGCGCCGCGGCGCGGGCGCGGCCGATGAACGACTTCGTCCGCCTGGTGGAAGTGGGACCGCGCGACGGCCTGCAGAACGAGAAGGCCTGGGTCGCCACCGCCGACAAGATCGAACTGATCGCGCAGCTGTCGCGCACCGGCCTGCGCAGCATCGAGGCGACCAGCTTCGTCAGCCCGAAATGGGTGCCGCAGCTGGCCGACGCCGCCGAGGTCTATGCCGGGATCGTGCCGGCGCCCGGCGTGGACTACCCGGTGCTGGTGCCGAACCTGCAGGGCTACGCGCGCGCCGCGGCGGTCGGGGTGCGCGAGGTCGCGGTGTTCACCGCCGCCTCGGAAACCTTCAACCGCACCAACACCAATGCCGGCATCGACGAATCGCTGGCGCGCTTCGCGCCGGTGCTGGCGCGCGCGGCCGCCGACGGGGTCAAGGTGCGCGGCTACGTCTCCACCGTGCTCGGCTGCCCCTACCAGGGCGCGGTGCCGCTGGCCGACGTGGTGCGGGTGGCGCGGCAGCTGCACGCCATGGGCTGCTACGAGATTTCGCTGGGCGACACCATCGGCGTCGGCACCCCGGGCAAGGCGCGGGCGATGCTGCGCGCGGTCGCCGCCGACGTCCCGCTGGCGGCGCTGGCGGTGCATTTCCACGACACCTATGGCCAGGCCCTGGCCAATATCGCCGCATGCCTGGAGGAAGGCGTGCGCGTGATCGATGCGGCGGTGTCCGGCGCCGGCGGCTGCCCGTACGCCAAGGGCGCCAGCGGCAACGTGGCCAGCGAGGACGTGGTCTACCTGCTGCACGGCAGCGGTGTGGCCACCGGCATCGACCTGCAGGCGCTGGCCGCGACCGGACGCTGGCTGGCGCAGAAACTCGGCCGGCCCACCGGCAGCAAGGTCGGCCAGGCGCTGGCGGCGGCGTAACCGCGACCGACCGGCCATGCTCTGCTCGACCACGCCGACCGAGCTGGCAAAGTAGTGAGGCCTTCCCGAGAGACGTTCCTCGGGTCCCCGGTCCCGGCCTCCAGACGGCTAAAATGCACGCTTTCCTGGAAGGAAGCACCCAATGCAGCTTGCCGATATCCGCGCGGTGGTCACCGGCGGCGTGTCCGGGCTCGGCCTGGCGGTCGCGCAGCGCATCGTCGCCGACGGCGGCAAGGTCGCGCTGTTCGATCTCAACGACGACAAGGGCGCGGCCGCGGTCGCCGCGCTCGGCGCCGCGCAGGCGCGCTATTTCCGTACCGACGTCAGCGACGAGGCGCAGGTGGCGGCGCAACTCGGCGCCGCGCGCGACTTCCTCGGCGGGCTCAACGCCGCGATCAACTGCGCCGGCATCCTCGGCGCCGGCCGCGTGCTCGGCAAGGACGCGCCGATGGCGCTGGCCACGTTCCAGGGCACGGTGATGGTCAACCTGGTCGGCAGCTTCAACGTCGCCAAGGCCGCCGCCGACCTGATGCAGCACAACGCGCCGGGCGAGGACGGCGAACGCGGCGCGATCGTCAACACCGCCAGCGTCGCCGCCTACGAAGGCCAGATCGGCCAGGCCGCGTATGCCGCCTCCAAGGGCGGCGTGGTGGCGATGACCCTGCCGCTGGCGCGCGAACTGGCGCGCTTCGGCATCCGCGTCAACACCATCGCCCCGGGCATCTTCTGGACCCCGATGGTGGACGCCATGCCCGAGGCGGTGCAGCAGTCGCTGGCCGCGGCGATCCCGTTCCCGCCGCGGCTGGGCCGTCCGGAGGAATTCGCCGACACGGCGATGTTCCTGCTGCGCAACCGCTATCTCAACGGCGAGGTCATCCGCCTCGACGGCGCGGTTCGCTTGGCGCCTAAATAGCAGGGAATGGGGAATCGGGAATGGGGAATCGCAAAGCGCTCCCCGTCTCCGGATACTCGCTTTCCCGCTTTTGATTTTCCCATTCCCTATTCCCAATTCACGATTCCCAGCACTCATGAAAGCCAGCGAAATCAAGAAAGGCAACGTCGTCGAGTACAACAACGGCGTCTATCAGATCCGCGACATCGAGCGCAGCTCGCCGCAGGGCCGCGGCGGCAACGTGCGCTTCCGCTTCGTGATGTACAGCGTGCCGGGCGGCAACAAGCTCGACGCCAGCTTCGACGGCGATGACGACCTGCGCGAAGTCGAGCTGACCCGCCACCAGGCCACCTTCTCGTACAAGGACGGCGAGGCGTTCGTGTTCCTCGACGACGAGGACTACACCCCGTACACCCTCGATGCCGACGTGATCGGCGCCGACGCCGGCTACATCACCGAGGGCCTGAGCGGCCTCTACGTGCAGGTCATCGACGACCAGCCGGTGGCGGTGCAGTTGCCGCAGAGCGTGACCCTGGAAGTGATCGAAACCCCACCGGAGCTGAAGGGCGGCACCGCGACCAAGCGGCCGAAGCCGGCCAGGCTCAACACCGGGATCGAGATCATGGTGCCGGAGTACATCGGCAACGGCGAACGCGTGCTGGTCAACACCAGCACCGGCGAGTTCGCCGGGCGCGCCGACTGAGCGCATGCGCGCACGCCGCGACATCGCGCTGGCGGTGCTGCTGACCCCGCCGGGCCTGGCCGAGGCCGCCTGCACGATCCCGGCGGAGGTGGATCCCGAGCACCACGCCGGCTTCTGCGCGCTGCCGCAGGAGATCCGGGCGTTCGTCGCGCGCCAGGACGTGTGCACCCACTTCGCCGGCGAGGAGCCCTACGCTGCCGCACGCCGCCGCGAACTGGAAACGGCGATGGCGAAGTACTGCGACGGCAACGAGGCGACCTGGGCCACGCTGCGCGCGAAGTATCGCCAGAACCCGCTGCGCGACGCCTGGCTGGATCGCTACGGCGAAGACGCCGGCCTGGATGTGCCGTAGCGGCGACGGCGCAGCGGCGACAGCGGGACGCGTGTTACTGCGCCCCTGAGGCTTCACCGTGATCCGCTTACGCGATGTTCGATTGCACGAGGCTTCGCCCGTACCCTCATCCGCCCCTGCGGGGCACCTTCCCCCGAGGGGAGAAGGGACTGCGCGCTTTAGCCCCTCTCCCCCCGGGAGAGGGGTTGGGGTGAGGGTAGGGAGCGAAGCGCCTCGTCCAGCCAAGACACCAGCGGCTTCAGTCGCGGCTGAGAGTCGGCTCCCAACGAATGTTCTGGAATGCCCGCAGCTCAATCATGCAGGAGCGACTTCCGTCGTGCGACATCGCCCCCAGGATGGAGACGTCCTGCGGATCCGACGCTTGAGCAATTGCTGCCGCGGTCGAATCGCCTCCGCATCATCGCTTGCCGGCAGGCTGCAGCAATGAAGGCGAAACCAGCTGCAGTCCGCCACTATCGCGATTGAGATCGCGCAAGCGCGTCCCCAGCATCGCCAGGTTCGCGTCGATCTGCTGCAGTTCCGCGCGCAGCAGCGGCGGCAGCAAGGCGTGCAGCCGCGCCTGCAGCGCGGCGCCGTCGCGGCGCAGCGCATCGATCCTTGCCTGGCCCTGCAGCTGCAGCCATGCGCGTTCCCGCGCCTGCGGCAGTCCGTAGCCGGGCTGGCCTTGCAGCAGCGTCGACGGTTGGCTCAACAGGCCCTGCTGCGCCAGCACCGCGCGCACTGCCGCCGCCGCGTCCCTGGTCTCGTCGGCCGCGGCCGCGCCGGTCGCCGCGTTGGCGACGCTGGCACCGGCACCTGCACCGGCACCGACGCCGGAACCGCCAGCCTGCGCCGCAGGCAGATGCGCCCTGGCCAGATAGCGGTGCTTCAACGCGTCGCGGCCGCGCTGCTCCTGGCGCCGGCGCGCGGCGTTCTCCAGCAGCAGCAAGGCGGCGCTGGCGCGCAGGTCGCCGCGCTGCAGCCAGGGCGCGCGCTGTGCCGCCGGCAGGTCCAGCCAGGTTTGCGCGGTGCGCGCCGGTAGCGCCAGCTGCGTGCGTGCGACCGCGAACATCGCCGCGTAGTGCGCGCTCGCCGGTGCGAAGTAATAGCCCTGGCGTGCGGCGGCGTCGGCAGCATCCAGCACCGCGGTGTCGGCGATGCCGGCGCGGGCCAGGCGCCGCAGCAGGCCGGTCGGGCTGATCCCGGCCAGGCGCGCGCCGGCCAGGCGCGGCACGCCGTCGTGCAGCAGCTTGTAGGTTTCCACCGCGCAGTTGTTGCTGAGGAAGTAATAGCGCCCGTCGTAGCTCCAGTGCAGCTGCGCGGCACGCTCCAGCAGCGCCGCGATCTCCTCCGGCGCCAGCCGCAGCGGAATCGACTGCAGGCCGCGCAGCTGCACCTGGGTGTATTCGTCGACCACCTGGCGCAGCGGCAGCACGAACAGCCGCGACGGATACGAACCAAGCAGGCCGCGCAGGTTGGAGATCTGCACGTCGTCGACGAAGGCGCGGAACGACAGCACCTTGTGATAGGCCAGGTCCAGCCGGCACTGCGGACCGGGCGGCCGCCCCGGCGCGCAGATCACCAGCCGCAGCATGCTGTGGCCCCAATGGCTCATCGGCTGTGCGTTGCCCTCGGCCAGCAGGTAGTCCACCGCATAGACCCGCGCCGGATCCAGTTGCAGCAGCGCCGCCTCGTCGGCCAGCGGATCCTGCAGATAGGCCAGTCCGGGCGCGCAGGCGCTCGCCGGCGGCGACCAGGCCAGGCGCTGCGCGAAATACCGCGCCAGCGCCGGGCGCCGGCAGGCGTAGTCCGGATCGAGCAGGAAGTGTTCCAGGTTGACCGCGACGAATTCCGCCGGCGACTCCAGTTCGTACCGGTCCGGGCTGCGCTCGCTGGAGGCGTTGCGGCCCACGCGCAGGCCCAGCCGCATCGGACTGACCTGCCAGCCGGCCAGATCCAGCAGGCGCGGATCCGACGACAGCCGGCCCGCTGCGGAGCGGTCGTAGAAATGCGCCAGTTCATGCAACAGCGCGGCCAGCGCCGGCCGCGTTGACGCGCTAGCGCCGCTCTCGGTGCCGGCGGCGGGCTGCGCCATCCACGCGCGCAGCACCGCCTTGTTCAACAGCAGATGGCGTGCCTGCGCCCTGCCGTGCACCTGCTCAGGCAGGTCGTCGCGCCACTGCAGGGTCAGCGGGAGCGTGAGCGCCGCGGTCCAGGCCGGCGGCAACTTCGGCAGCGTCGCGTCGAGCAGCGCCTGGCTGGCCGCGCGTTCGGGCGCGCTCAAGCCGTCCGCATCGACCCGCAACTGCAAGGCTTGCGCAGGCATTGCGCAAGCCAGCCACAGCAGCGTCAGCCACGCCAGCCGGCGCCGCCGCCGGCGCGCCATCACAGCGCCAGGATGGCCTGCGCCAGTTGCAGGTCGCCGGCCTGCTGCGCCTGCGGGTTGCGCTCGCGCAGCACGCGCAGCGCCGCCTCCAGCTGCGCGCCGCGGATGCGGCCGGCGCTGGCGACGAAACCGGCCGCATCGTCGCGCGCCTGCAGCACCAGCTTGTCGTCGCCGGAGCTGCTGTCCGAGGACGCGGAACTGCCAGCCGAGCCGGCCGAGGACGAGCCGGCGGAACTGCCGGCGAAGCTGGATGCCTGCGCGAACGCCGGGACGGCCAGGATCAACAACAGGGCGTAGCGCACGGTCACTCGGTTCATCGCATCGGTTCCAACGGGATCGGGAAAGAGGAGCGGCCTGTGGCCGCGTCGGCATAGCCTAGCCGGCCACCGCCGCGAGCGCGAGCATCGACGCCGCGCGCATGCCTGCTGCACGGCATGCGCGCGGCGCTAAAGATCGAACAGCTTGCCCGGATTGAGCAGCCCGGCCGGATCGAACACGCGCTTGACCGCGCGCATCAGCGCGATCTCCTCCGCGCTGCGGGTGCTGTCCAGGTACGGCTTCTTGACCAGGCCGATGCCATGTTCGGCGGAGATGCTGCCGCCGTGCTGCGCCAGCACCTGCGCCAGCAGCTTGGTGACCTGCTCGCAGGCAGCGATGAAGTCGGCGTCGGCGCTGGCGTCGGGCTTGAGCACGTTGATGTGCAGGTTGCCGTCGCCGATATGGCCGAACCAGATCACGTCGAACTGCGGATAGGCCGCGCCGAGCAGCGCCTGGGTCTGCGCCAGGAACGCCGGCATCGCCGAGATCCGCACCGACACGTCGTTCTTGTACGGCGTGTAGCGTGCCAGCGCCTCGGTGATGCCTTCGCGCAGGCGCCACAGCTGCGCCGCCTGCGCATCGCTCTGGCTAATCACCCCGTCCAGCACCCAGCCCGGCTCCATGCACGCCTCGAACGCGGCCAGCGCCGCGGCTTCCTGCGCCTCGTCGCCGCTGGCGTACTCGGTGACCACGTAGTACGGGTAGATCGTGTCGAACGGCGCCTGCGCGCCGTGCGCCAAAACATGTTCCAGCGCGCGGTCGGTGAAGAATTCGAACGCCTCCAGCTGCAGGCGGCTGCGGAACGCGGCGAACACCTGCATCAGTACGTCGAACGAAGGCAGCGCCAGCAGCATCACGTTGCTCGGCGGCGGCGGATCGGTCAGCCGCAGCGTGGCCTCCACGACGATGCCGAGCGTGCCCTCCGAGCCGATCAGCAGCTGGCGGAAATCGTAGCCGCTGGAATTCTTGATCAGTCCGCGGTTGAGTTCGAGCAGCTCGCCGCTGCCGGTCACCACGGTGAGTCCGGCGATCCACTCGCGGGTATTGCCGTAGCGGATCACACGGATGCCGCCGGCATTGGTGGCGATGTTGCCGCCGATCGAACAGGAGCCGCGCGCGGCGAAATCCACCGGATACACCAGCCCGTGTTCGCGCGCCGCGTTGTGCACCGCCTCCAGCGGCATGCCGGCCTGCACGGTGAGGGTGCGGTCGACCGCATCGAACGCCAGCGCCTTGTTCATCCGCTCCAGGCTCAGCACCAGCTCGCCGTGCGCGGCCACCGCGCCGCCGGACAGGCCGGTGCGGCCGCCCGAAGGCACCACCGCCACCGCGTGGTCGTTGGCCCAGCGCAGCACCGCCTGCACCTCCTGCACCGTCGCCGGCAATGCGATCGCCAGCGGCGCCGGCGTCCAGCGCCGGGTCCAGTCGCGGCCGTAGTGCTCCAGATCGGCGGGGTCGGTCTTCAGGCGCAGGCCGGGAACAGCGTGCGTAAGGGCATCCAGGCGCGGGTCGGTCATGGGCTCAGAGGTCGGGGCGAAGGCAAGCGTTCAAGCCTGCCAGCGTTGTGCGGCGGCGTCTAGGTGGGCGCGGGACTCGGGACTCGGAAGGGCCGTGGACCTGATGGAGTCGCCTCGCTTCACGCAGGTGAGCTTTGGCCTTGCCGAGTCCCGAGTCCCGAGAACATCGATGCAACTGAAACTTTTCCAGCATTGCGTTCGCGCCGCCCCGGCGTCCTATTGGGACGCACCAAAGCGCGGATGCATCTGGCATAGTGACCGCCCCTTTCGCCTCGCCGCATCGCCGCAATGTCGCCCAAGAAAACCTCGTTTCCGAAGCAGGATATCCGCGTGCTGCTGCTCGAAGGCATCAGCCAGACCGCCATCGACGTGTTCCGCGCCGCCGGCTACTCGCAGATCGAACTGCATGCCAAGTCGTTGCCGGAAGACGAACTGAAGGCGCGCATCGCCGAGGCGCATATCGTCGGCATCCGCTCGCGCACCCAGCTCAGCGCCGAGGTGCTGGCGCAGGCCAAGCGCCTGATCGCGGTCGGCTGCTTCTGCATCGGCACCAACCAGGTGGACCTGGACGCGGCCGAACTGGCCGGCATCCCGGTGTTCAACGCGCCCTATTCCAACACCCGCAGCGTCGCCGAGCTGGTCATCGCCGAGGCGATCCTGCTGCTGCGCGGCATTCCGCAGAAGAACGCACAATGCCACCGCGGCGGCTGGTCGAAATCGGCGGCCGGCAGCCACGAGACCCGCGGCAAGGTGCTGGGCATCGTCGGCTACGGCCATATCGGCACCCAGGTCGGCGTGCTGGCCGAATCGCTGGGCATGCAGGTGATCTTCCACGACATCGAGGCCAAGCTGTCGCTGGGCAACGCGCGCGCGGCGACCGACCTGGACGACTTGCTGGCGCGTTCGGACGTGGTGACCTTGCACGTGCCGGAAACGCCTTCCACCAGGGACATGATCGGCGCGGCGCAGATCGCGCAGATGAAGCCCGGCGCGCACCTGATCAACGCCTCGCGCGGCACCGTGATCGACATCGCCGCGCTGGACGCGGCGCTGCGCTCCGGCCACATCGGCGGCGCGGCGGTGGACGTGTTCCCGGTCGAACCGAAGGGCAACGGCGACGTATTCGAATCGCCGCTGGCCGCGCACGACAACGTGATCCTGACCCCGCACGTGGGCGGCAGCACGCTGGAAGCGCAGGACAACATCGGCGTGGAAGTGGCGGCCAAGCTGGTGCGCTACAGCGACAACGGCAGCACCCTGTCGGCGGTGAACTTCCCCGAAGTCACCCTGCCCGAGCACGCCGAGAGCCTGCGCCTGCTGCACATCCACCGCAACGTGCCGGGCGTGCTGTCGCAGGTCAACGAACTGTTCTCGCGCCACAACGTCAACATCGACGGCCAGTTCCTGCGCACCGACTCCAAGGTCGGCTACGTGGTGATCGACGTCGGCGCCAGCGAGGAACTGGCGGCAGTGCTGAAGGACGAACTCGGTCGGATCGCAGGGACTTTGCGCACGCGGATTCTCTACTGACCGCCCCTTCTCCAACCGGAGCCGGCGGCACCCTACTCCCGTCGGGACCATTCCGCCACAGGTCAGCCCACGCTTGCCAGCGCTGTCGAGCAGCGCCAAGCCATGGATGACACGCCCTAGTCGCAATACTCGATCAGGAGCTCGGTGAGGACCCGTATCTTCCGTGCGGGATGCTGACCTGGCGGTCGGATGACGTATGCGCCTGCCGGAGGTGGTGGATAACGGGTCATGATCGGCACGAGTGCGCCGGAGGCCACATGTTCATGGGTAAGCCCATCGGGCAGGTAAGCGATCCCGAGTCCGGCTGTAGCGGCGGCGACTAAGGCGGTGCCGTTGTCGGCCTTGAAGCGCCCCTGCGGACGCACCGTGATGATCTTGTCGCCATCCATGAGTTGCCAGGCTTCGGTTCCCTGCATGAGGGCCTGATGGGCGACAAGTTCCTCCGGTGTCTCGGGCGACCCATGCGCCTTGATATAGCCCGGACTCGCGACGAGCTTCCCATGGATCGGGCCGATGCGTCTTGCGATCAAGTTGGAGTCCGGAAGATAGCCAACGCGTATCGCACAGTCGTAGCCCTCCGCGATGAGATCGACGAAGCGGTCGGTGTAGCAGGTCTGGATCTGAAGCCGAGGGTGGCGCCGCGCCATTTCGGCGAGTATGTGCGCGAAGTGGGTCGGACCGAATGAAAGCGGCGCAGCAACGCGCAAGCGGCCGATAAGGTCACCGGCGGGCAGGATCGTTTCCCTGGCCACGTCGATCTCGGCGCAGACCCTGGCTGCATAGTCCCGGAACGTGGCCCCGGCTTCTGTAAGAGCAGCCCCGCGGGTGGATCGCGCAAGTAGCTGGACACCCAGTTCCTCTTCAAGCCGGAAGAGACGACGACTGACGATCGACTTGGACACGCCAAGCCGAAGCGCAGCAGACGACACGCCCCCCGCATCAGCAACTTCTACGAATGTCCGTAGCTCTTCGATGTCCAATTCGGCGTTCCCCACTTCGCGACACAGCACGCCACGGAATGCTACTACCGGATCAAACGCGGGAACAGCACACTCTTTTCAGGCGACGTCGCCGCTGGCGCATGTGCCCTGAAAACCAATCCCTCGCCGACCGGGATCGGCGCGGCGTGGCGTGCTTCCAAATCCATTAAATAGGAATGACAGTGAAGTTGATATTACTGATCGGATTAATGGTCGTGAATGGTTTGACCAGCGCTCATGCACAAGACAGGCAAGAGGCGCCAGGCGCCGACCTGATCGTGCACAACGCCAAAATTTTCACCGGCAATCCCGCACAACCCGCGGCGTCCGCCCTGGCCGTCAAAGGCGGTCGCATTTACTCGGTCGGCACGGATGCCGAGGTGCTGGGTTTGAAGAACGCAAACACCCGAATCATCGATTCCGGCGGCCGGCGGCTCATCCCGGGCATCATCGACGCCCACACCCATGTGCTCAACGAGGGCGGCTACAACTACACCCTGCGATGGGACGGCGTTCCAACGCTGCGCCGCGCCCTGGCGATGCTCGGTGAGCAAGCCAAACGAACCCCGGAAGGCCACTGGGTCAAGGTGATTGGCGGCTGGTCTCCGTACCAGTTCGAGGAGAACCGCTTCCCCACCATGGACGAACTCCGCCAGGCCGTCCCCGATCGACCGTTGATCGTGCAGTACGCCTACAACCGCGCCTTCCTGAATCAGCAGGCGATGGATGCCCTCGGCGCGGGCACCGACACGTTCCCCCAGTTGCCGGGCACCGAGTTGGAGAAGGACGCGCAGGGCAGGTACACCGGCGTGGTCCATGGCTACACGTTCACGTTCATCGCCATGGAAACCATGGTCCCCCAGCTCTCGTTCGATGAGGAGGTGAGCTCGCTGGTCCAGACGGTCCACAGCCTCAACCGCGTCGGGATCACGTCCATCGTCGATGCGGGCACGGGCTTCCGCGGCTATCCCAAGGCCGTGCCCACCGTGGACGTCCTCGCCCGCGACAACCGTCTCAACATCCGCATGCCCTTCATGGACATCCAGTTTGGAGAAGGCGCCGACTTCAACGTGGTGGACGCGCAGATCACGGCGATCACGAAGACGGCGCCGATCAGTCCCGGGCACAACCTGCACCCGCACCTGGCCCACGGTCATGCCTACCAGGGCGCTGGCGAGTTGCTGTCGGTGCAGGTGCACGACCACGAGAACTTCGACCGTCCGGCGGTCATCATCCCGCCGGACAAGATGCGCGAACTGGTGGAGCGCGACATCTCCAAGCTGGTCCAGCGGCGGATTCCGTTCCGCGAGCACATCAGCTACGACGAGAACATCACGCCTTTCCTCGATGCGCTCGAAAAGCTCAACGCGAAGATGCCGCTCGACGGTCTGCGCTGGAGCCTCGAACACGCCGAGACCATCAGTCCCGCCAACATCGCCAGGGTCAAGGCGTTGGGCGGCGGCATTGCCCTGGACACCAAGATGGCGCTGCACGGCGACGGCTTCATCAAGACCCACGGCCGCGACAAGGCGCTGCTGACCCCGCGCCTGCGCCAGCTCGTCGACAGCGGCATCCCCCTGGCCATGACCACCGACGCGTTCCGGGCGGCCTCGTTCAATCCGTGGGTCGGCATCAGCTGGATGGTGTCGGGGAAGTCGATCTCCGGAACCGAAGTGCTGGCCAAGGACAACCGCCTGTCACGCGCCGAAGCGCTGGGGCTGTTCACTCGCAAGGCGGCGTGGTTCATGAACACCGAATCCGAGATGGGCATGATCGCCCCCGGCCATCTCGCCGACTTCGCGCTGCTCGACAGGGACTACTTCTCGGTTGCGGAAGCCCAGATCAAATCCATTTCCTCGGTCCTGACCATCATGGATGGCCGCGTGGTGTATGGCGCGGAGAACTACCAATCGCTTTCGCCGGTATTGCCCGAGATCCTGCCCGCCTGGTCGCCGATCAAACACTTCGGCGGCTATTACCAAACCCGGTGAGGATCGGTCCGCACAAGCGATCGATCGCTTCCGGCATGGTGATGTTCGATCCCGATGAGCGTGCTCGTCAGATCCAGCCAAGCGCGGCCTGGTTCGAAACGCGACCCAACCGGAACGCCAAGGACCCATCATGGACATCGGCATCCACAGTTTCGCCGCCGTCTTCCCCGATCCGGCAACCGGTGCGCTTCCCTGCGCGGCTGGTCGGATGGCCGGCGTCCTCGAAGAGATTGAACTCGCGGAGCGTGTGGGACTCGATTTCTTCGGCATCGGCGAGCACCATCGGGCCGAATTCCTCGATTCCACACCTGTGGTCATTCTGGCCGCGGCAGCGGCGCGCACCAGTCGGATCCGACTGACAAGCGCAGTGACGGTCTTGAGCGCGGCCGACCCGGTGCGGGTCTTTCAGGCATTCGCGACCCTCGACCTCATCTCGCGCGGTCGCGCGGAAATCGTCGCCGGGAGAGGGTCTTCCGTGGAGGCCTTTCCGTTGTTCGGCCTTTCCATGCGCGACTATGACGACCTGTTCGCCGAGAAGCTGGAACTGCTGCTGACGCTGGGCGAGACCACCAACCCGACGTGGGAAGGCCGCTTCCGTCCGGCGCTGACCGGCCAGGGCGTTTTCCCGCGACCACATCAGGCGCGGATGCCACTTTGGTTGGGCGTCGGCGGCACACCCGAATCCTTCGAACGTGCCGGCAGGCTTGGCCTGCCACTGATGATCGCGATCATCGGTGGCACCTTCGAGCGGTTCCGTCCGCTGGTCGATCTCTACCGCGAGGCTGGAGCGCGCGCCGGCCATGATCCCGCAACGCTGAAGGTGGCCGTTCATGCGATGGGTTTCGTCGCGGACAGCGATGAAGACGCACGCGATATCTTTTTCCCCGGCTGGGCGCAAATGATCGGGAAATACGCGCGTGAACGCGGCTGGGCGCAGCCGGACCGCGCGCAGTTCGACGACATGGCCGGCCCGGACGGCGCATTCCTGATCGGCAGTCCCGCGACGGTCGCTGCCAGGATGCGGCACGCCAGCGAGGTGCTCGGCGGCGTTTCGCGCATCGCTTTTCAGATGACTTCCGCAGCGTTCAAAACGGCCGCGATGATCCGCTCGATCGAGCTTGTGGGGACGGAGGTCGCACCGATCATCCGGGCGGCTCGGGCAAAATCGTGAGTAGCGTTCCCACCGCTGGAAGGAGACGCGTGATGGTGTCAACCGCTCTCCGATCGGGCCGCTCCGTCGTGGTCACCCACGCCGGCGCCGGTTTGGGTCGCGACGTCGCGCTCGGGCTGGCCGCCAAGGGCTACATCATCTTTGGCACAGCGGTGTCCGCTGCGGAGGTGAGCGATCTCAGGGATGCTTCCGGCGGGCGTGTCAGCCTGACCGTCTGCGACATGACCAAGGCGATGTCCGTACAGGCCTGGGCCGGTGGAGTGACGGACGCACTTGGTAGCGCTGGGCTCCACCTTCTGATCAACAACGCTCGCATCCTTACTCAAGGTCCGGTCGAGCTCCTTCAGCTCGATGCCATCCGGCACGAGTTCGAGTGCAACGTGTTCGGCGCGATCTCGGCGACCAACGCCTTCCTGCCGGCCTTACGAATGGCGCGCGGGCGTATCGTGCAGATCGGTTCGTGGATGGCGAACTTGCCATTGCCCTTCAGCGGGCCATCGGAAGCGTCCCATGCGGCGATCGAGGTGTTCTCCGCGGTCTACCGCGCCGAACTGAAGCCCTTCGGCATCGAGATCGTGGTGGCGTGCATCGGCGATATGACGACGAGTGGTCCGGCCAAGGCGGCGGCGTTGGCCAGGATCGCAGACGCGATGACTTCGGGGCAACGCAAACTCTATGGCAAGACGTTCGGTACCGCCGCAGCCACGCTGAGCACGCTGACGCCGACCGATATCACGTCGGCCGCAGCCGCTGCGCGGGTGGTCGAGATCGCCGAGCAGCATCCCGCGCCAAGCCGCACGGCAGTCGGCCGCACCGCCGAGCGGATGCTACGCGCCGCGCGCGAGAAGCCCGACGCCGAGTTGGATGCACTCCGCCTGAGCCTTGTCGGCTTGAGCTAACTCTCATTTCAACCACGAAGAGGAACTACCCATGGCCAGTGAGACGATCCGGAATCCCCACACCGACCACCTCCTGTCGCCCGAGAATTCGGCGTTGATCATCATCGACTACCAGCCGATTCAGGTCTCCTCGATCCGCTCGATGCCGCGCGACGAACTCGTCTTCAACATCGCGAGCGTCGCCAAGGCCGCGATCAACTTCGGCGTTCCGATCATCCACTCGACAGTCAACGTCGAGACCGGTCGCAACAAGCCGCCGATCCAGGAACTGCGGGACGTGATCGGCCACCTGCCGACCTACGACCGCACCTCGATCAACAGTTGGGAAGACACCGAGTTCAAGGAAGCGGTCAAGGCGCTTGGCCGCCGCAAGCTCATCATGACGGCGCTCTGGACCGAAGCGTGCCTGACCTTCCCCGCGCTTGATGCGATCCAGCAAGGCTACGAAGTCTATGTGCCGGTCGATGCGGTTGGCGGCACCTCGCTCGCCGCGCACGAGGCAGCCCTGCGCCGGATCGAGCAGGCCGGCGCCAAGCTGATCAGCCGCGTCCAGATGTATTGCGAACTCCAGCGCGACTGGGCCCGCGCAGCCACCGTTCCCGGCTTCATGGACGTCTTCGAGAGCTTCGACGGCTTCAACCCCGAGAAAGCAGGCGAAGAAGCGGCAAGAGTTCTATGAACGGCTGACTCTTGGTGATGGCGACGGCTGGAATGAGGCCGTCGCCTAGTAGCGACTACCTCCAATCCAAAACATGCAAGGAACACGAGCAAACCATGGCGATACTGACGACGCAGGATGGCACCCGGATCTTCTACAAGGACTGGGGTCCGCGAGAGGCCCAGCCCATCATGTTCCATCACGGCTGGCCGCTGAGCGCGGACGACTGGGACAACCAGATGCTCTTCTTCCTCGACAAGGGCTACCGCGTCATCGCGCATGACCGACGCGGGCACGGTCGCTCCGATCAGACCGATACGGGGAATGAGATGGACACCTACGCGGCCGATGTCGCGGAGTTGGCCGGGGAACTCGATCTGAAGCGCGCGATCCATGTCGGGCACTCGACAGGCGGCGGCGAAGCGATCCGCTATGTCGCCCGCAGCGAACCCGGCCGCGTGTCCAAGGCCGTGCTGCTCGGCGCGGTGCCTCCGATCATGCTGGCGACCCGGCAATACCCCGGCGGCTTGCCGATGGAGGTGTTCGACGGATTTCGCCATGCGCTCCTCCGCAACCGTGCGCAGTTCTTCCTTGATGTCCCCACCGGCCCCTTCTACGGCTTCAACCGCGAGGGCGCCGACGTCAGCGACGGACTGATCCGTAACTGGTGGCGGCAGGGCATGATGGGCGGCGCGAAGGCCCACTACGACTGCATCACCGCCTTTTCAGAGACGGACTTCACCGAGGACCTGCAGGCCGTTTCCTTGCCGGTCCTCCTGATGCATGGCGAGGACGATCAGGTGGTACCCATCGACGCTTCGGCCCGCCAGGCGATCAAGCTGCTGCCGAATGGCACGCTGAAGACCTATCCAGGTCTGTCGCACGGCATGTTCGCGACACATCCCGACCTCATCAACGCCGATTTGCTGGCGTTCATCGAGGAATGAAGCGCGGCATGACGAAGCCGCTCTACGCACATCTCGACATGGCGGTCGGCGCGACCGCCGAGATGCCGAGCGGCCACAAGGAACGCGCGCTCTATATCGCAACGGGTGCGCGCCGAAATCATCGGAGGCCGCCTGGATTTACCGGTCGAGACGCGTGACCTCGAGCACTTCGGCTGGTTCGCTCACTTTGCCGGCGTCACCATGTCCGCTTCCAGTGCCCGGACGCGCGAGCTGCTCGCGTGGGAGCCTCAAGGTCCGGGCCTCCTCGTCGATCTGGACCAATCCGGTTACTACGCGGGCTGATCGGTCGTGCGCAATTCCGGCGCGTGCCCATGTCTCAAGAACAATCCCGATTCGCGCCGACCCCGATGATGGCGGTACCTACCGTTGCCAATATTCTCCTGATGCTGCTGCCCATCACGCTGGCGATCTTTATCGGATTCCTGACTATCGGGATCCAGATGCCGGTCGTGCCGCTGCATCTGCACGAAATCCTAGGCATGGGCACGCTGGTGATTGGCCAGGCGCAGGGCGCCTATTTCCACGTTCGCTGCAGTTCGGACAGGTGACAGGCAACGGCATCGATGAAGACCCGCGCCTTCGTCGAAAGCGTCTTCCGGTTCGTGTACACGGCGTGCAATTGGACGACATCCGATGCGTGGTGTGGCAGCAATCGCGTCAGTGAGCCGTCCCGGATGGCCGGCGCCGCGAGGAAGTCTGGCAGTCGGCCGATGCCACAGCCGCCGATGAGGATCGGCAACAACGCAGCGACATCAGGGATGACGGTGCGGGGCGGCACGCTTACGTCGAGGTGCTCGCCCTTTGCCGAGGTATAGCGCCAGCGCGCGGGCTGGTTGATGCGTGACAGCAGGCGATGGGCACTCAGCTGCGACGGTTCGTGCGGCATTCCGTGAGAAAATGGATCCGCAGCATCCGCTCCAGCCCCACCGGCGGACGGCCGCCGCTCGCTCGCACCTTCGGATAGAACGGCGCGATGCACGCGCACAGCGGCGCCCACGGCACCACCTGATCCATCTGCGACAGGAACACGTCGCGCCGCGTCGGCTTGCGGTGCACATCGAAGCTGGCATCGTGCTGCAGCGACAGGGTCATCTGGGTTCGAGACATGGCAATCACCGGGGGAGCTGATGACTTGGACCATCAGCAGAATCAGAGGTTCCTTAAGTCGCTGCTGCATAAGAACATTTCCATGTGATAGGTGCTTTGGGGACATTGTCTGCTGGACGAACACATCCGGATCTGGATTAGCGCCTTGGGCACATTGATAGACAGCACGGGGCTCACCGCCTACGATACTGCCGGGGTCTAGGAGCGTAAGGCGTAAGGAATGCGGCGGCTGTCAGCACTCTTGATCGGAACTTTTCTCGCACTCGGCCTGATGGGTGCGAGCTTGGCTGCGCCCGCGATACAGCCTGTTCTGGCGCAAGGCGCCAACCGCCGCTCCCAGCTCGATGCGCTACTCGTCACGCTCTACCAGTCCGGCCCTTGGAACGACAATCGGCCATTCCGCTACGACTTGGACGATCCGCTCGGCAAGAACCGGACGAATAAGCTGCTGGCTACTTACCTCGCCACGCGCAAGGGCAATTGCGTGTCGATGCCCATCTTGCTGACCATCCTCGGCCAGCGGCTGAGGCTGTTCATGACTTTGGCCACGGCGCCGGAACACGTGCTGGTCGAGTTCGTCGACGACGAGAGCCGATGGCTCAACATAGAGGCCACCGCCGGCGGCTTCAAATTTGACAGCAGCTACGAACGGGAAACGGGCATCACGCCCACCGCCATCCAAAACGAAATTTACCTGCGCCCGTTGTCGCCGCACGAAACCGTCGGCGTGATGGCCAGCACGTTGATGGAGCACTACACAGCGAAAAAACAGGGCGATGCGCTGCTTGCCGTGGCCGAGCTGGCGCTGACCGCCAATCCAAAGGACACGGTGGCGATGATCCAGAAAGCCACTTCTCGATCCAATCGCCGTTGAAGCCAACCTCGTTGAGAAGCGTCGAGCCCGTGCGGCGTAGGTCGTGCACCGTGAATGGTTCCAGCGGCAGGCCTGCAGCCTTGGTGCGTTCAGACACGATCTGGGTCACCCGGTTGAGCGTCGCCTTCGACATGCAACGGTCCGCGTCGTAGCGCGACGGCAGGACGAACTTCGATCCCGCCGTGCAGGTGTGGAGTGCGACGAAGATGTCCACGGCCTGGCGCGACAGATAGACGACGTGCGGGTTACGGCCCTTCATCCGCGACTTCGGGATCGTCCAGGTCGCGTTCTCGAAATCGACCTCCGCCCAGGTCGCTTCGATGAGTTCGCCCTTGCGAACCAGCGTCAGCAGAATCAGGCGCAGCGCCAAGCGGATGGTCGGGTACGTGGCCACCGACTCCATCTATCGGTACATCAGGCGGATCTCCAAAGGCGACAACGACCGATCCTTCGGCACGAAGGTCGCGATCGAGGCTGCCCCCACGCCATCGGCCGGGTTGTCCACCTTCTCTCCGTGCAGGATGGCGAAGGCATGGACCTGCTTCACGATGTCGCGGACGTGGACGGCCGTAGCCGGTGCTCCGCGGGCCTTCACCCTGTTGCACAAAGCTCGTAGATCGTCGGCGCTCACCTCGGTGGGCAATCGATTCTTGAACGCCGGCAGGATGTCACGGCGACGATGCTCTTGCGCATCGCACGGGTGCTCTCGGCCATCCTGGTATCGGCCAGCCAGGGGCCGGTCATGTCGCCGAAGGTCTTGGCGGCGGTAAGGCGCCGCTTCTCACGCTGTTTTTCGTGGGCGGGCGACTCGCCCCTGGCGACGGCCCAGGGTGAGCGTCTCCCGGCGGCCATTGAGACGGTAGTCGTAACGGAAAGCGATGCTGCCTGCCGTCGATACCGTCACGTACATGCCGTCACGGTCGGAAACCTTGTACGGCGCGGCCTTCGGCTTGAGGTTGCGTATAGCCACCGATAGTCATCGTGGCGCAAATCTTTTTTCAATGACTTACGAAGACATTTCGATTGCTGGCGATAGTCCCCGAAGGACCCGATTTCACTCCCACTCATCATCAACAGGCCGTCCAAACCCGCATGGTTAAAGGACTTGGCTGTGATCGACATGGGTCTTTACCGTCGCTTTTACCGTCAGAAGCGCAGAGCTTTTGCTGGCGCGGGAGATGGAGCGATTCGTGAGGGAGCGAGGTTTTCGACATCATCATCAACCAGCTACAAGGATACCAAAGTCAACGCATTCGGGCCCGCTCATCTCGAGGACGTGGGGACGATTGACCCTGGTCAACCCGATGTCCATAAGGCGGCGTTTCCTGGCATAGAGCCGGACACCGCGAATGGCGGCTTTTTATGTGCGGAAGCAGCTTCTAGCCAATGATTGCACGTTCTCGCAATGCTGCGATGATCAAGCGCCAAAGAGTGTCCGCTCCAAATGTTCTTTTGATGGCACGGCCCGATCATCGAGGATCTTCCTCAGGACTCGCGCCAGCAGGTTGAATGTCTCTAATAGGTCATCGGTTTCATGCCTGGGCTTGCCATGCGCTGCCGCTGAGCGCTTGTCGTAGAGCTTTGCGACGGCACGCTGCAGCGCATGTCGTGACAGACTCGGCGGTTCAAGGTAGGCGGCGATCAGGGCCGAGACTCGAAACTTCAGTTCGGATGTTGAGGGCGAGAAAAGCGCTTCTAATGCTGCCCAGAGAGAGACCAGGGCGAGTGCTGATTTCTGAACAAACTGGCCCCCGTCGATCGCCTCAACAGCGAGCGCAAATTCGGCGCTTTCCCTTGTAAGCCTCAACGCAACCGGCCAGCGTTCGGCCACCCAGGCGGCCTCGGCGAGCCCTATTTGCTCTGAACCACCATCGAGGGGGAAATAGCGCGGCTGGAACTCGTTCGGCCGGAGCCAGCTCTCGCGCTCTGGCCGATCGGCCATTGTTGAAAATGAGTGGTTTGCGAAGGCTGGCAGCCTCAGAGCCGGATGTACGCCAAGGCGCAACAGCACGCCGATCATGCGGACGACATCCGTCCGAGTGCCATGAGACGGGTCAAGGGTGGCCGGGATCTTGATCTCGGCGTCGATGTCGAACGCAAATCCCCCGCCCAACGACTTCCAAGGACCGGGATGAGGCTGGTCATACTCGGCTGGCTTTTTGAACGCCATGACGAATGGCGCCGTGAGATGCGCATAGGTTCGGCTCAGAACCACGCCATCGCCAAGATCGAAGGAGTCCTCCGCAAGCTCAAGCCCGGACAGGCCGGCGTAGAGGTCAAACGTCGGTTTCGCCACGCGGCCCTCCAAACGTCAGCAGTGGCCATGGTGCCCCGGAGTCAATATCGGGGTGACGCGGCTCGCCAGACGCAACACCATGCCGATCACGTAATTCGTCGATGTGAGCAAGGCACGCCGACGCAAGCCGCGCCTGGTTGCTGGCGGAGGCGCGTGCTATTGCGAATAGGCGCTTTCTAAGCGACGGCGCGGGTGTACTGATCTGTTCGTAGGCACCGACCCAATCTGATGAAGGTCGTTGCTCAACGACGAGGTGCTCAATTGCAGACCTGAGCACTCCATTAAATGCTCTTCCATCAGAGGCATGGCTACTGACGAGAAGCATGATCCCTGCTTCATCGGGCACCTCGGCCACGGCATATTCCAAGATCGCCCTTGTATGCGGCGAGAGGTCCGACACCAACTTCGCGTAGACATCCCCACGAAAATCTGGGTGCGACTGAATGCCGGCGGCGAGCCTGCGGCCGAACGTCCATATATCCGGCGCGCCATGCCTGCCCTTCGCAGCGTCCTGACAAACCAGATTGAGCAGGATTTGCAGTGACGACAACGTGCCGCGCTTCTCCAGCGCGGCAAACCAATCATGGCCCTCTAGGAAGCGTCCATCCTCCTGCGCAAGTCCCAGAAGGATCTGTTCGGCCGTTTCGGACGGCGCAAAGCCAAGCGCTGACAATACCGGCCTGAGGCGCCAAGGCAGGCGTGTCTGTGGGTCCAGACGTGCCAGAACTTCAAGCGTTGCTTCCGGTCGATTCGTGAACGGCAGCAACAAGAGCCAACGATCAATCGCGCCTTGATTCTCCTGCAGCAGCCAAGGTTTTGCCTTTGCGTCTTCGAGCAGAGCGTTGACGCCATCGATGACCAGCGTGGCCTCGATCAGCTCTCCGGCGCTTACAAGAGCCGTGAACAGTCCAAGCTTCGCGCTGTATGGCTGAGCGAGTTTCAGCAGTCGGTCAATGGCGGTCTGCTTATCGCCGTAAGGCATCCGTAAACCGATGGCTGCGAGCTGCAGAGCGTGGGTCTGTACTTCATTGTCCTGTTCCCTCTGAAGGAGTTGATCTACAGCGTCGAAGATCGCCTCCGCGAGCGGGGAGGTTGCCGGATTCACGGAGGCCTCCCGCTCTGTTCGGCGCGCTCGCACGTCCGAAAACTCGGGTGGGCCTCTGAATGGGCCGTCGTTTGTGATTCCTTGCTGCCGTTGCCAGATCGCGCGTAGGGCTTGCGCAGCATCTATGCCGAAGCCACAGTCCAGAAGATAGGACTGTAGTGTTGCAATGGCTTGATCGCTGCCGATAGCGGCAAAGGCCCGCCCATACTGCAGCGTCCATGAATGATGGGCTTCCGATGCACCGTCATGTCTGCCGCGTGCTCTGGCTTCCGCCTGCTCCTGCCGCTGCTGGCGCCATTGCGTCAAGTCACGGGACAGCATGCGCGTGAGCGGCTCCGCCAATTCCGGCGCAGCCAGCCGTTCTATGACCCGGGCAACTTCACCCAAGGCGCGCCGGGCCGTTTTTTCGTCGCCCAGCAGCGTGTCGACCCACTTTCCGACGACAGCGATCACCGCCTTCCGGGAAGCTTCGCCAAGGCCTAACTGCCCTCGATCACCGCTTTCGCCATGTCGCGCGAGTAAGTCCGCGAGATCTTCGATCGACTTCGGATTTGAAGTCGATGCACGACTAAGCACGGCTGTCGCAAACGATTCGACAGGCGTCAATGAGACCAAACCGCGGACGCGATGATATTCGTCGTTTGTTATCGGCGGCGGCGACAAATTGAGTCGCTCGCGCATGACGGGAAGCGCGTCGATCAACTTTCCGGTCGTGTTGGGCCCGAGCAAGCCAGCTGCGCCGTTGGCGAGTTGCCGGTCGATGTCCGGTGCAAGAGCGAGTTCGGCGATGGGGCCGTCATCAATTACGACGCTGGTGTCTTTGAGCAGATTTTCGGCATGGAAGGGAAAAGGCAGTCGACGCTGAAGCCGTCCTATGAGCGCGTTTCTGACTTCGTCCGGGTAGAGCCGGCTTGCTTCCTGGATCGCGTCACCGCCACGACTCTCCTTATCACTAAAGTCGGCCGTCTCGATCAGAGACCAAACCTCTGCTGCTGTGTCCTGGCAGCTGCCTGCACTACGCAAAAGCGCATGCAGCTTTCGTGCAGGGTTTTGCTCCTCTTCGATCAGTTGGCCGAATTCCTGGCGCAAGCGCTCAGCTATCTCCGGCTCAAGAGACTCCTCGCCATACCCTTTGCGTGCCAACGCTTGCCAGACTTCACTGGGGACGTTAGTGAGCAGACGTCGCATCTGGCGGTTTGCTTGGCGGAAATGCAGCGCCTCTGCGACCGCGACCTTTACGTCCGTGTCGCCGTCCGAAAGAGCAATGTTTGTGGCAGTTTCAATCCCCTCAATGCCGCCGTACATCACCAGCTCAGAGAGCACATGCGAACGGTGTATCGGTGCCAGCCGTGCAATGCGTTCCGCCGCGTCGCCGCCCAAGACTGGCGGTCGGAATCGGCCCCCGGCACGCAGGGCCTCAAAATGCACCTGATCGTTGGGGTCCGCGATGAACGACCAGATGGTCTCTGCGAACTCAGAACGACCGGTCTTAATCATGAAGCGCACCGCGCGGTCAATCTCGGTTGGCGTATGCCACTGGGTAGCAAATGCGACGACCCGATCTTTGACGATACTCCACAGCGCTTCCGAGCTGCGGTAGATTGCCTCTGCGGCAAGCATCGGATCGATCGCCAACGCATCGAGAACCAGGTCCGCGGCGCCCGACATGGTGTCTGCACCGCGGCGCGATGCTCTCTCGCACGCGAACAGTACGGCTTCTTCCCAGGCGTATGCGTTGATGATTGCGGTGCGCAGCCGTTGCCGTGCGGGCCCATCGCCGGCGGCAGCGGCCAACATAAGTGTCTCTACCTCGTGCGAAGCGAACCACTCTTGGAACTGCTGATGCTGAAACTCCACGCCGGTCGTGGTGCGCACCAACAGGTGATAGCTCACGAGAGCCGTCAAAACGGCGTCGGGTTGTGGCGCCGAACTGATCTGCCCTTCCGATACGAGTCGACCTGTCACCTTGCTTATCAGGCTCCTGGCCCGGTGGTTTGAGACGCTGACACTGTCCGCCAGCGTCGCGTCTGTGGCAATTGCCGATAGCATCTCGGCGTGGAAGCCAAAGGCAATAGCCTCCAGAGCCTCGCGCTTGTCGGCATTCCGATCGATCTCAGCAACGAAGAGGCGAAGCACTTCCTCCTTGGTGGTTGGAAGACTCGCACCCGGCGTATCGGAAAGCAGCTTTGTTAGATACAGCGGAATTGCCACAAGGTCGCGCAGGCCGCGCGTCCGCCAAGCTTGGTCGAGGATTCCTTCCCCGGCTTCGCCGCGGTACGTGCGGGCGATCAGCAGCTGCTGCGTCTCCGACAGCGGTTCAATCTCAACAACCGGCCCCCAGATTGGAACGTCCAGCGCCTGAACGCGCGTGCTCATGACAATGCCGAGGCTAGGATAGTCACGCTGCATACCTTGAATTTCGGCACGCAGCCGCTTGCGCGAGCCTGAATTCAGCTCGTTCCAACCGTCCATGACGAGGACCAATCGGCCTGCGTCAGCAAGCATTCTCAGATGCTCTTCGCGCTCGCCAACGAACGCTGCTCTTTGGACGACAGACTGCAGGAGCGTATGTGTTTGCGCAGACCATTCACTGAGCGGAATAAACGTGGCGACAAAATGCTCGTTGGAAACGATGCTGTGTGCGACCTGCAGCAGAGTCGTCGTCTTACCTGTCCCCGGCGCGGCGACGACGACGATCTCGTTGAAGGTGCCGATGGCGGTCGCAAGTCCTGTCGCCTGAAATGACGTGACCTGCTGACCTTCGATCAGCCGTAAACCGAGAGGAATTGCGTTGACCGGGGACTTCAATGCCTCGACAAATGCGGCGAGGTCGCGGGTTGCGGCTTGGCGCAGCCGCGCCGTCACGGCAGGAAGGCTCTCCTGCGGTGAAAGGCCTAGTCGCAGTCCCAAGCCGTCCGCGATCTGGTCGGCCGCCTGTTGCGCCGCATTTGCATCGGGTACCTGGAGGGTCAGGATCGCGAGAGCTGACCGCTGTTCGGCCGCTTGTTTCCAACCTTTGAGTTTGTCTACTGTGAAGTGTGCAGGGTCGTCGTCGATTTGCTTTGCGTGCGCCGTGCAGAGCCAGATGCCATTCGACGCGTGGCGCCGGTCTTCGGCTGGTTGCAACGGGTCATAGCGTGGGCCGCCTGGCGCCGCTGCTTTGATATGCGCAGCAACGCCGACGACAACAACCTTGCCATCATCACCAAGTGCCGCCCCAGAGGTCGCGAGCTGACAGTCGGGATTCGAGCAGGCGTGGCCGGCACGGCCAGCGAGCGTGGTCTTCGTTCTTGTCGAAAACTCGTCCCGCGTTGTCACAGTTGAACCATTGCCTGTATTCCCACGCCGCGCGTGGAATTGAGATCGACAGCCGGCTTATCGCTGTTGCTGCGGCCGACGATCAGCGTCGTCCGCTCTTCCAACCCGTTCGCAACCTGCCGTAGAAGCCGGAAATTTCTAATTTCTACATGCTTGATACGCATATGGCTTTGTTCCCCCCATTCCCTGTTTACGAAGCCAGCGCAATAACGCTCGCCATGGCAACCGCGGACGTGTGGCTCGCACTCACCAACCAACGGACGACCCCCTGTTCGTTCGCGATCGCCACCAACCGGCGGTGCAACACGACAGTTGGTGCCCCTGTCCGCTGAGACACCACCTCGACATCCGTAAACGCAATGCCGTCACCCCAGCCTGTACCAAGCGCTTTCAACACAGCCTCCTTGATGGCGAATCGCGAGGCAAGCCTCTCGATCCTGTTGCCTCCTTCATCCGCGGTGGCCAGTTCCCCACATGTGAAGTACCGATCCAAGAAGTCGCCTGCCTGTTTGTTCATCAGGTGGGTGAAATCCGCCATGTCGACGACATCCAAGCCATGGGCCACAACGTTCCCAAGCTTCAAGGGCTGATGTTTGTCAGTCATGCCACGGCCTCCTGTTGTTGTCAGATTGAACCGCCCCGGGTTTCCCGGAGGCCCCTTGGTTTGAGTCACGCCGACATGACGGACTCAGGGGAGTGCGAATAGTAGTTGGCCTCCGCCTCGGTCGGCGGGATATTCCCAATCGGCTCCAGCAATCGGCGGTTGTTGAACCAGTCGACCCAGGTGAGCGTGGCCCACTCGACCTCCTCGCGCGTTCGCCAGGACGACCTGCGATGGATGACCTCGGCCTTGTAGAGGCCGTTGATGGTCTCGGCCAGCGCGTTGTGCCCCGAGGGCAGGCTTCGCGCTCATAGGAGTCCCCCACGCTGCCTACCGAGGGCTCCAGGCCGGCCTCAGCGAGCCGCTCCGTGTAGCGGATCGACACGTACTGAACGCCTCGGTCGCTGTGGTGAATCAGGCGATCCGGGCCGACCGGCTTCCTCGCGTAGAGCGCCTGTTCGAGCGCGTCGAGCACGAAGTCCGTCTGCATCGAGGACGACGCCTTCCAGCCCACGATGCGACGGGCGAAGACGTCGATGACGAAGGCGACGTAAACCCATCCTTGCCACGTCGAGACGTAGGTGAAGTCGCTGACCCACAGCGCGTTCGGCCGATCGGCCTTGAATTGCCGATTCACATGATCGAGCGGACACGGCGCTTTCGGGTCGCTCACCGTCGTTCGCACGGTCTTGCCTCGAATGACGCCCCGCAAACCCTGCCGCTTCATCAGCCGCTGTACGGTGCATCGCGCCACGTCGAACTGCTCGCGTCGCATCTGCCGCCAGACCTTGCGCACACCGTAGACCTTGAAGTTGTCGTCCCACACGCGCTGGACTTCCGGCATCAACGCCTCATCGGTCTTCGCGCGCGCGCAGCGCAACGCGGGATCGGCCAGCCTGGCCGCGTGCGCGTGGTAGGTCGACGGGGAGATCGGCAGCACCCTGCAGATCGGCTCGACCCCGTGGACGACTCGATGCTCATCGATGAACTGCTTCATCGCTTGAAGGGGCGGTCGAGCTCCGCCTGCGCAAAATACGCCGACGCCTTGCGCAGGATCTCGTTGACCTGGCGCAGCTCGCGAACCTCGCGCTCAAGTGCCTTGATGCGCTCCTTCTCGGACGTCGTCATCCCCTCGCGCTTGCCAACGTCGCGCTCGTGCTGCCTCACCCAACCCCGTAGCGTCTCGGCCGTGCAGCCCACCTTGGCCGACACCGACACCATCGCCGCCCATTGCGATTCGTACTCGCATTGGTGCTCCAGGACCATCTTCACCGAACGTTCCCGGATTTCCGGGGAGAACTTGCTTGCTCTGCTCATGGCTCCATCTTCTCAAGAAATGGAGCCTCCGGAATTCCCGGGGCGGTTCAGCTGGCGTGCAGGCGTTCAGCGCAAGCCGCCGTTCCAGCGTCTCCGGCGACCAGCCCAGGACACGGGCGGTCTCGGCCTTGTCGCCGCGGTAGCGCAGCAGCTGCCGTTGTGCAGCCTTGGCTTCCTCACCTGCCGACACGTCGTCGCGGTGGTGGTTCTCAACCAGGGCGATGGCCTCGGCCTCGGCATCGCTGACCTCGCGCACCACGACCGGGATTTCATAGCCGTCGCCGAACACGGTGCCCGCTGCGCGCCAGCGGCGCTCACCGGCGATGATCTCGTAGCGCTCGTCCACACGCGGACGCACGATGATCGGCACGATCACGCCATGCTCCCGGATGCCTTCCTCCAGCTCTGCCATCTTCGCTGGGTCGAAGTAGGTGCGCGGGTTCTTGCCTGGGACGATCTTGCACAGTGGCAAGGCGGTCTGGCTCATGGCGGCCTCCGGCATGTTGGCGATACTTCATGCTCTGGCCGTCGCTCTCGCCATCAAGGGCGCCTAACTGTCCTCTCACGCATGCCTGCAGATAGCCGCCATGAAACTGACTGAGCTCAGCCCAGCACGGTCACTAGGACGTGCCTGCCATTTGAGAGCCATCGGCCGGCCCGATTGTCAGCTTCCGCCCCAATGCGGACTTTGAGGGTCCGGGACAGCTGATTGGGATTGCTGCTGGCTAAGGTACACATTGTGAGGGCGACCGGCCTTCATGCGTTCCTTTGGGATCGTCCACACAGCCTCTTCGAAATTCACCTCATCCCACGTCGCCCTGATGAATTCAGACTTTCGAACAAGAGTCAGAAGCACGAATTTCACTGCCAAACGCAGCGTGGGCATCGTGGCGGTTTGCTCCAGGGCGTTGAAGAATGTGTGCAATTCGGCCGGAGACAGGGCTCTATCCCTTGGCTTGAAAGTGGCAATTGCGCTAGGCCGAATCGCGTCCGCAGGATTGTCGATCTTCAAGCCTCGCGCTTGAACAAATCGGTACACCTGCCCTACGATCTCGCGCGCTTGAACAGCGGGGGCTGCTGCACCTCGTTCCTTGATCTTCTCGCACCTGGCCAACAAGCGGGCGGGCGTGATCTCCTCTAGCTTCAGCCGCCCAAATTCATCCGCTAGATTGCGGGCGTAAACGGACTTTCTCATCGCCCGCGTCGAGTCGGCCAAGTTTACTTCTTCGAAGTACTTCTCAGCCCATTTGCCAAAGGTGAGAGCCTCGGCCGCTTCCACACGCTTGTAGACCTTAGAGCGCGACGGGCTCTCGCCTCGTTCGATAGCCCTACGCGCACGAGCCAGCAGAAGCCTCGCCTCTGCCAGCGACAGGGACAGACCGTAGTCCAAGTCGCTCAGGTCACGAGTACTCCTTGCGCCGATGCTCGGATCGTACCGCCCAATCACCAGGGTCTCACGCCGACCGTTAACCTTGTAGTCGAAGCGAAAGCTGATCAACCCAGTTCGCGTGACAGCAGCGTAGAGGCCCTGTTGGTCCGAGACCTTGTACATCTTGCCCTTGGGCTTGAGGGCCCGCAGTGCCATGTCGGTGAGCATGCGCGATCTCCCGGTACGCGACTACCACCATGATACCGCTCGCGATACCGCAGACAAGGCTTGCGGTATCAACGCCACCCAAAAACTGGCCCAATCCTGGTGCCGTTCGGGATACCGATAAATCGATTGCGCTTCAGTGAGATCAAAAGAGACGGAATGAAACAATAAAACCTTAAAATACAATGTTTTACATCGAACCCTGGGACGAAGCGAGACCGGATGAAATCAACCCGATTCACTCCCACTCGATCGTCGCCGGCGGCTTGCCGGAAATGTCGTAGACCACGCGCGAGACGCCGCGCAGTTCGTTGATGATGCGGTTGGACACGGTGCCGAGGAAGTCGTACGGCAGGTGCGCCCAGTGCGCGGTCATGAAGTCGATGGTCTCCACCGCGCGCAGCGCGATCACCCACTCGTAGGCGCGCGCGTCGCCGACCACGCCCACCGACTTGACCGGCAGGAACACCGCGAACGCCTGGCTGGTCTTGTCGTACAGATCCGCCTTGCGCAGCTCTTCGATGAAGATGGCATCGGCCTTGGCCAGCAGCTCGGCATAGTCGCGCTTCACTTCGCCGAGGATGCGCACGCCCAGGCCGGGACCCGGGAACGGATGGCGGTAGACCATGCTGCGCGGCAGGCCGAGTTCCACGCCCAGGCGCCGCACCTCGTCCTTGAACAGCTCGCGCAGCGGCTCGACCAGGCCCAGCTTCATGTGCTCGGGCAAACCGCCGACGTTGTGGTGGCTCTTGATGACGTGCGCCTTGCCGGTCTTGCTGCCGGCCGACTCGATCACGTCCGGATAGATCGTGCCCTGCGCCAGCCACTTGGCGTTGGCCAGCCTGTTCGACTCTTCGTCGAAGATCTCCACGAACAGGTTGCCGATGATCTTGCGCTTGGCTTCCGGATCGCTGACCCCGGCCAATGCGTCGAAATAGCGGTCGGCGGCGTTGACCCGGATCACCTTGACGCCCATGTGCTCGGCGAACATCGCCATCACCTGGTCGCCTTCCTGCCAGCGCAGCAGGCCGGTATCGACGAACACGCAGGTCAGCTTGGCGCCGATCGCCTTGTGCAGCAGCGCGGCGACCACCGACGAATCCACGCCGCCGGACAGGCCCAGGATCACTTCATCCTCGCCGACCTGGGCGCGCACGCGCGCGATCTGGTCGTCGATGATGTTGGCTGCGGTCCACAAGGCCTCGCAGCCGCAGACGTCGACCACGAAGCGGCGCAGCAGGGTCTGGCCCTGCAGCGTGTGGGTGACTTCCGGATGGAACTGCACGCCGTACCAGCGCTTGGCCTCGTTGGCCATCGCCGCGACCGGGATGCGCTCGGTGACGGCGGTGATGGTGAAGCCCGGCGGCACCTTGGAGACGTGGTCGCCGTGGCTCATCCACACGTTCAGGCGCGCGGCGCCGGGGTGGTCGCTGAGGCCAGAGAACAGCGCGTCGGGCGCGACCACGTCCACTTCGGCATGGCCGAACTCGCGCTGGTCGGCCGCCTCGGTGGCGCCGCCCAGCTGCGTGGCCAGAGTCTGCATGCCGTAGCAGATGCCGAACACCGGCAGGCCGCTGTCGAACACCTCCTGCGGCGCCACCGGCGCACCCGGCAGCGTGGTCGATTCGGGGCCGCCGGACAGGATGATGCCCTTGGCGCCGAAGCCGGCGATGTCGGCCGGATCGTGGTCCCAGGCCCAGATCTCGCAGTAGACCCCCAGCTCGCGGATACGCCGCGCGATCAGCTGCGTGTACTGCGCGCCGAAATCGAGGATCAGGATCTTGTCGCTGTGGATGTTGGTCATGAGCGCCGGGAATCGGGAACGGGGAATCGGGAATGGGCAAAACAGTGCCGGCGCTGGTTCATCGATTCCCGACTCCCGATTCCCCACTCCCCGGATGGGCGTCAGCCCATCCTGTAGTTCGGCGGTTCCTTGGTGATCTGCACGTCGTGCACGTGGCTCTCGCGCTGGCCGGCACCGGTGATGGTGACGAACTGGGGCTTGGTGCGCATTTCCTCGATGGTCGCGCAGCCCACGTAACCCATCGTGGCGCGCAGGCCGCCGATCAGCTGGTGGATGATGCCGCTGAGCGGGCCGCGGTACGGCACGCGGCCTTCGATGCCTTCCGGCACCAGCTTGTCGGCGTCGCTCGCGTCCTGGAAATAGCGGTCCTTGCTGCCCTTCTCCATCGCGCCCAGGCTGCCCATGCCGCGGTAGCTCTTGTAGCTGCGGCCCTGGAACAGTTCGACCTCGCCCGGGGCTTCCTCGGTGCCGGCGAACAGGCCGCCGACCATCACCGTGGAGGCACCGGCGACCAGCGCCTTGCCGATGTCGCCCGAGTAGCGGATGCCGCCGTCGGCGATCAGCGGGATGCGGTCCTGCAGCGCCTCGGCGACCATGTCCACCGCGGTGATCTGCGGCACGCCGACGCCGGCGACCACGCGCGTGGTGCAGATAGAGCCCGGACCCACGCCGACCTTGACCGCGTCGGCGCCGGCGTCCATCAGCGCCAGCGCGGCATCGCCGGTGACGATGTTGCCGCCGATCACCTGCAGCTGCGGGTAGGTCTTCTTGACCCAGGCCACGCGGTCGATCACGCCCTGCGAGTGGCCGTGCGCGGTATCGACGATGACCACGTCCACGCCCGCCGCGGCGAGCAACTCGATGCGCTGCTCGGTGTCGCCGCCAACGCCGACCGCCGCGCCGACCAGCAGGCGCGTGGACGCGTCCTTGGCCGCGTTCGGGTTGTCGGTCTTCTTCTGGATGTCCTTGACCGTGATCAGGCCGCGCAGCTCGAAGCTGTCGTTGACCACCAGGATCTTCTCGATGCGGTTGCGATGCAGCAGCTGCAGCACTTCCTCGTCGCCGGCGCCTTCGCGCACGGTGATCAGGCGCTCCTTCTTGGTCATGATGTGGCGGACCGGATCGTCGAGCTTCTTCTCGAAGCGCATGTCGCGGCTGGTGACGATGCCGACCAGCTCGCTGCCGTCGACCACCGGCACGCCGGAGATATTGCGCGCGCGGGTCAGTTTCAGCACTTCGCCGATGGTCGTGTCCGGGCCGACGGTGAACGGCTCGGTGATCACGCCGGCTTCGAACTTCTTGACCTTGGCCACTTCGGCGGCCTGCTGCGCCGGGGTCAGGTTCTTGTGGATGATGCCGATGCCGCCGAGCTGGGCCATGGCCACCGCGAGGCGGTGCTCGGTCACCGTGTCCATCGCCGCCGACAGGATCGGCAATTTCAGGCGCAGGTCGCGGGTCAGCCGGGTTTCCAGGCTGACGTCCTTCGGCAGGACGATCGAATGGGCGGGGACGAGCGAAACGTCGTCGTAGGTAAGAGCTTCAGCCTGGATGCGCAGCATCGGCGGACCCGAATGTGGGGAAGCGCGGCATTTTAACCCGAAACACGGCGTGAAGCTATTGGAAGCCGGGATTGGGGATTGGGGATTCGCTAAGGCGGAGCGGCTCAGCGGCCCAGGGCCGCGTCCGCCGCTTCGATGGTGTTCTGCATCAGCGTGGCCACGGTCATCGGCCCCACCCCGCCCGGCACCGGGGTGATCCAGCTGGCGCGCTGCGCGGCCGCGTCGAAGCCGACGTCGCCGACCAGGCGGCCGTCGTCGAGGCGGTTGATGCCGACGTCGATCACCACCGCACCGGGCTTGACCCATTCGCCCGGGATCAGGCCGGGACGGCCCACCGCCACCACCAGGATGTCGGCATCGCGCACCCGCGCCTGCAGCACCTCCGGCGGGGTGAACTTGTGGCAGCAAGTCACCGTGCAGCCGGCGATCAGCAATTCCAGCGCCATCGGCCGGCCGACGTGGTTGCTGACCCCGACGATGGTGGCGTTGCGGCCGCGCACCGGCTGGTCGGTATGCCCGAGCAGGGTGACGATGCCACGCGGGGTGCACGGGCGCAGGCCGAATTCGCGCAGCGCCAGGTGGCCGACGTTCTCCGGATGGAAGCCGTCCACGTCCTTGCCCGGGTCGATGCGGTGGATCAGCCGGCTGGCGTCGGGAATGCCCGGCAGCGGCAGCTGCACCAGGATGCCGTGGACCTTGGGATCGGCATTGAGACGGTCGATCAGCGCCAGCAGTTCGGCTTCGCCGGTGCCGGCTGGCAGATCGTAGTCGAACGCCTCGATGCCGACCTTTTCCGCCGCGCGGCGCTTGTTGCGCACGTATACCGTGGACGCCGGATCGGCGCCGACCAGCACCACCGCCAGGCCCGGCCGCGGCTGCCCGGCCGCCAGCCGCGCATCGACCCGCAGCTTGAGCTGGTCGAGCAGTGCGTCGGCGATGCGCCGCCCGTCGAGGATGCGGGCCGGAACGGAGGAGACGGGCGCGGAATCGGTCATCAGGGCGAGCGGGTGTAGAGTCTGGGGACTCCTATTGTCCCCGATTCCGCCATGACCGACACCACCCGCATCGAGGCCGCCGCGTTCCGGCGGCTGCTGCAACACCTCAATCAGGACCGCAGCGACGTGCAGAACATCGATCTGATGATCCTGGCCGGCTTCTGCCGCAACTGCCTGGCCGACTGGTACCGCGAGGCTGCGGCCACCGAAGGGCAGACGCTGAGCAAGGAACAGGCGCGCGAGCGCGTCTACGGCATGCCGTTCACCGACTGGAAGGCGCAGTTCCAGGCCGAGGCCACGCCGGAACAACTGGCAGCCTTCGCCGACGCGCAGCGCCGGCACGGCTAGGCGCTGACGATGCTGCGCCACCTGGGCATCGCCGCGGCCATCGCAGCCGTCGCCTACCTGGTCGTCTGCGCCCTGCTCTACCTGGGCCAGCGCGACCTGCTGTATTTCCCGCAGGCGACGCGGGTGGCGGCGGCGCAGACCGATTTCGTCCTGCAGCGCAGCCCGGCGTTGCGCCTGCGCGGCTGGCAGGTCAACCCGGGCCGCGACAAGGTCCTGCTGTACTTCGGCGGCAACGCCGAGGACCTGCGCCAGGCGCGCGCGCAGCTGGCGCCGCTGCTGCCCGACTACAGCCTGTACCTGCTGGCCTACCGCGGCTATGGCGCCAGCGACGGCACGCCGAACGAGGCGGCGCTGATCGGCGATGCGCTGGCGCTGTACGACCATGTGCGCGCTACGCAGCCGCAATCCGGGATCGCGGTGCTCGGGCGCAGCCTGGGCAGCGGCGTGGCCAGCCAGCTGGCGGCGCGGCGGCCGCTGGCGCGGCTGGTGCTGGTCACCCCGTTCGACAACCTGGCCGCGGCCGCGCAGGCGCATTATCCGTGGGCGCCGGTGCGCCGGCTGCTGCGCGACCGCTACGACTCGGCCAGCGCGCTGCGCGCCTACCGCGGTCCCCTGCTGGTGTTACGCGCCGGGCGCGACCAGGTGGTGCCGGCGGCGAGCACGCAGCGCCTGCTCGATTCCCTGGCGCAGACGCCCACCGTGGTCGCGATGCCGCGCGCCGGACACGACGACATCAGCGCCGATCCGCGCTATGCGCAGGCGTTGCAGGCGTTTTTGCGCTGACGCGGTATCGGCTCGGACATTTACAGCCAGCGCAGTGCTGTGGGAGCGACTTCAGTCGCGACAGAGGCATTACCGGTAAAGCCTGTCGCGACTGAAGACGCTCCCACAATAATCGCTCCCAGGATGTGCAACCGCGGCTAATCGCCGCGGCGCTGGTCAGCGGCCTCCGCCGGCACCGCCTCCGGATTGAGCGTGCGGCTCTCGCGCCGCGGCGGGGTGAACGGGGTCGGCTTGGGCACGGCCGGGGCGATGTTGCCGTACATCAGGCCGCTGCCGGCGCGCACATCGCCGGCGGCGAGCTCCAGATCCAGGCGCTCGGCGTCGCGGCGGCGGATCTCGTGGGCGATGCTCGCG
This sequence comes from Xanthomonas hyacinthi, assembly GCF_009769165.1. Classification (NCBI taxonomy): domain Bacteria; kingdom Pseudomonadati; phylum Pseudomonadota; class Gammaproteobacteria; order Lysobacterales; family Lysobacteraceae; genus Xanthomonas; species Xanthomonas hyacinthi. Next base: position 4,245,865 of record NZ_CP043476.1, on the reverse strand, counting down.
GCCTCGTCTTCGTCCATGCCCAGTTCGACCAGCGCAGCCTGGCCGAACTCCACCGCCGATTCGAAGGTCTCGCGGATCTGGTAGTCCACCCCGGCGGCGATCAGCTGCAGCGAATGCTCGCGGTCGTAGGAGCGCACCAGCAGCTTGGCGTGCGGGAATTCCTGCGTGGCCAGCTCGACGATGCGGTTGGCCGCCTCGCGGTTGTCGATGCACACCGCGATCGCGCGCACGCTATGCGCGCCGGAGGCGTGCAGCACATCCAGGCGGGTGCCGTCGCCGTAGTAGATCTTGAAGCCGAACTCGGCCGCGCTCTGGATCATCTCGATGTCGTTGTCGATGATGGTCACGTCCACGTCGCGCGCCAGCAGCGACTGGCTGGCGACCTGGCCGAAGCGGCCGAAGCCGATGATCAGCACGCTGCCGGTCAGCCCGTCGGCCGCTTCCACGCCGTCCAGCGACGGCGCCTCCACCGGCGCCCAGCGCCGGTACAGCAGCACGAACAGCGGGGTCAGCGCCATCGACAGCACCACGATCGCGGTGAGGTTGGCATTGACCTGCGCATCGATGACCCCGGCCGCGCCCGCGGCGGCGAACAGCACGAACGCGAACTCGCCGCCCTGCGCCATCAGCACGCCGCGGTCCAGCGCCTGCGCGTGGCCGCTGCCGGTGAGCCGCGCGACCAGATAGATGCACGCGGCCTTGGCCGCCATGAAGGCGAGCACGCCGCTGAGGATCAGCGTCCAGTTCGCGGCCACCACCGCCAGGTTCAGGGCCATGCCCACGCCGAGGAAGAACAGCCCGAGCAGGATGCCGCGGAACGGCTCGATGTCGGCTTCGATCTGATGGCGGAAGGTGGACTCGGACAGCAGCACCCCGGCCAGGAACGCGCCCATCGCCATCGACAGCCCACCGAGCTGCATCAGCAATGCCGCGCCCAGCACCACCAGCAATGCCGCCGCGGTCATCACTTCGCGCGCCTTGGCCGCGGCCAGCAGCCGGAACAGCGGGTTCAGCAGCCAGCGCCCGGCCACCAGCAGGCCGACGATCGCCGCCGCGCCGATGCCGATGCCGATCCAGCGCGACGGCGCATCGGCGGCGGCCGGCACCGGCGCCATCCACGCCACCACCGCCAGCAGCGGCACGATCAGCAGATCCTCGAACAGCAGGATCGCGACGATCTTCTGCCCGGCCGGCAATGCGATGTCGCCGCGCTCGCCGAGCAACTGCATCACCACCGCGGTGGAGGTGAGCACGAAGCCGGACGCGGCGATGAAGGCCACCGGCAAGGAGAACCCGAAGCCCAGCCCGACCCCGGTCAGCACCGCGGCGCAGACCGCGATCTGCAGCGTGCCCAGGCCGAAGATCTGCTTGCGCAGGCTCCACAGATGCGAAGGCCGCATCTCCAGCCCGATCACGAACAGGAACATCACCACGCCCAATTCGGCCACGTGCAGGATCGCCTGCGGATCGGCGAACCAACCCAACCCGAACGGCCCGATCGCCAGGCCCGCGGCCAGATAGCCGAGCACCGAGCCCAGGCCCAGGCGGCGGAACACCGGCACCGCCACCACCGCGGCGCCGAGCAACGCCACCACCTTGATCAATTCACTGCTGTCGGCTGCACTGGTCATGCGTCGATTCTACGCACAAGGCCGCGGCGCCCCCATGCACCGGTGTGCGGCATGGCGGGCGGAGCACTGCGGCACATGCATGCAGTGCCGTAGCGCGTGTCGCATCACGGCCATGGAGGTCGCCGCGACGCCAACGACGGCAGCGATCAGAGCAGGCATCGCCCTTCCCTTCTCCCACCGGGACCATGGCCCCATTTTCGGGAGAAGGTGCCCCGCAGGGGCGGATGAGGGTACGGGCGAAGCCTTGCGATCGAACAGCGCGTGGGCTTCGCTCCGTACCCTCACCCCAACCCCTCTCCCGATGGGAGAGGGGCTTATTGCTCCGCGCTGCAGAACCGCGCGTAGTCGATGTAGCCGGGGAACGCCAACCCCGGCGCGCATACCGGGCACTGCGGGTCGGCGGCCAGGCGGGTTTCGCGAAAGCGCATCGCCAGCGCGTCGAAGTACAGCAGGCGACCGCGCAGCGGCTCGCCGATCTCCAGCAGCAGCTTCAACACTTCGTTGGCCTGCAGCAGGCCGACGATGCCCGGCAGCACGCCGAGCACGCCGGCCTCGGCGCAACTGGGCGCGAATTCCGGCGGCGGCGGCTCCGGGAACAGGCAGCGGTAGCACGGCGCCTGCCCGCGCCGGCGGCCGGCGTCGAATACGCTGACCTGGCCCTCGAAACGCTGCACCGCGCCGTAGACCAGCGGCTTGCCCAGCTTCACGCAGGCGTCGTTGAGCAGATAACGCGCCGGGAAATTGTCCGAACCGTCGAGCACCACGTCCACGTCCTGCAGCAGGCGCTCGACATTGGCCGAGCTCACCCGTTCGCGTATCGCCTCGACCTGCACGCCCGGATTCAGTGCGCTCAACGCCGCGGCCGCCGACGCCACCTTGGGCTGCCCGACCCGCGCTTCGGTATGCAGGATCTGCCGCTGCAGGTTGCTGCGATCGACCACATCGTCGTCGGCGATGCGCAGCTGGCCGACCCCGGCCGCGGCCAGGTAGAAGCCCGCCGGCGAACCCAATCCGCCGGCGCCGACCAGCAGCACGCGTGCGGCCTGCAGCCGCCGCTGGCCGTCGATGCCGACTTCGGGCAGGCGCAGGTGGCGCGAATAACGCTCGAAGAAATCCTGCTGCTGCGGCGCCAGCGCCGGCCGCTGCAGCGGCAATCCGTCGCGCTGCCAGCGCGTGGTGCCGCCCAGCACCGAGGCGACCGAGCAATAACCTGCCTGCTGCAGGAACAGCGCCACCTCGTGCGAGCGCTTGCCGCTCTGGCAGATCAGGATCGTCTCGGCATCGGCTGCGCCGAGATGCGCGGCCGGGTCGTCCTGCAACTGCGCGCGGGCCACGCCGAGCGCGCCTTCGGCCATACCGGCGGCGCGCTCGTGCTCCTCGCGCACATCGATCAGCCGCGCGCCTAGGGCGCTGCGCTCGCGGGCCTGCTGCGGGGTCAGTTCTCGAATGCTCATGGACGCATTATCGGCGCAAACCCGCAGCGCGTCCCTCGCGCCGGGACGCGCACGTGCAAGGCTCAGTACGGGAACACCTCGACCACCTCGCCGGCGTCGAAGCGACGCGCGCCCTCGTCCAGGCGCAGCAGCACGTCGCTGTCGGCGGCGCCGCGCAGGCGGTGCGAACCGTCGGCCGGGTTCGGTTCCACCCACAGCTGCCCGTGCGCGTCGCAGCGCATGCGCCCGCGCAGGAACTCCAGGCGGTCGTGGCGCTTGTCCCAGCCCGAGGCCAACCGCGCGCGCCATTGCGGGCGCGGCTCGGCGCGCTGCTGCAGCGCGTCCAGCAGTGGCCGCCCGATCGCCATGAACGTGGCCAGCACCGACACCGGATTGCCCGGCAGGCCCAGGAACAGGGCGCGGTCCAGCTCGCCGAACAGCAACGGCATGCCCGGGCGCATGCGCACCTTCCAGAAATGGATGCGGCCGCGCTCGGCCAGCAGCCGCGGCAGGTAGTCCTTCTCGCCGGCGGAGACGCCGCCGCAGGTCAGCACCACGTCGAACGCCGAGGCCGCATCGCCCAGCATGCTGTCGATCCGCAGCGGATCGTCCGGCAGCGTCGGCCACGCGGTCGGCTCCAGGCCGAGCAGGCGCAGCTGCGCCATCAGCATGTCGCGGTTGCTGTTGTAGATCTGCCCGGGCTTGAGCGGTATGCCCGGCTCGACCAGCTCGTCGCCGGTGGCGAACACCGCCACGGTCGGTCGCGACGCTACCGCCAACTGCGCCACGCCGAGCGCGGCGGCCAGGCCGATCCGCGACGGGGTCAACGCCACGCCCGCTTCGAGCACGCGCTCGCCGGCACGCACGTCCTCGCCGCGCGCACGCACGTGCGCACCGGCGGCCGGCGCGGCCGGCACCTGCACCTGGCCGTCGCGCTCGATGACGTTTTCCTTGATCGCCACCGTATCGGCACCCGCCGGCAGCGGCGCGCCGGTGGTGATGCGCAGGCATTCGCCGACGCCGATCGCCTGCTGCAGGTCCTCGCCGGCGAACTGCTCGCCGGCCAGGCGCAGCAGGCTCGGCGCATCCGGGTTCAGATCGGCATGGCGCAGTGCGAAGCCGTCCATCGCGCTGTTGGCGAACGGCGGCAGGTCGATCGGCGCGTCCAGCGCTTCGAGCAGGATGCGGCCATCGGCGCGCGGCAGCGCCAGGCGTTCGGCCGGCAATGGGCGCGACTGGGCGACGGCGGCGACGATGGCCAGCGCCTCGGAATAGGCAATGCGGGAGGGATAGTCGTTCATGGCGCCGGCAGGATACCCGCTGCGTCCAGATCCTGCGGCGTGTTGAGGTTGCCCAGGACCACCCCGGGCAGGCGCACGCAGGCCATCGCCAACGCTTGCTGCAGGGCGCGCGGCGCGTAGTCTCGGGCCGCCAGCGCCGCGGCCAGCGCAGGACGCACGCGGGCGACGCGGTACAGCGCCACCAGCGGCTGCACGCCGTCGTCGTCTTCGAGGTAGGCGCCATCGCCGGCGCCGGCAGCCTCGATCAGCAGCGTCGGCAGTGCCGGCGGAAGCCGGCACAGGTCCACCGGCAAGGTCAGCAGCCATGGCGTGGCGCAGGCCGCGGCCAGCGCATCCAGGCCGGCGATCGGCCCCAGCGAGCGTTCGGCGCCAGGCGGCGCGACGATCCGATCGGGCAGCGCGTGCAGTCCGACGGCGGCGTAGCGCGGCAGCGCGCGGTTGGCGCTGACCAGCACCGCCGCCACCGATGGCGCCAGCGCCTGCGCCAGGCGCTGCACCAGCGCCTGCCCATCGCGTTGCAGCCAGGCCTTGTCGCGGCCGCCCAGGCGTTGCGCGCGGCCGCCGGCGAGGATGCCCAGCGTGACCTCGCGCCGCGCGTCCATCGCCTGGCTACTTGCCGCGGACGTGTTTCATCAGGCGCCGCTTCTTGGCGACCTGGCGCTCGGTCAGCACGTTCTTCTTGCCTTCGTACGGATTGGCGCCTTCGCGGAACATGAAGCGCACCGGCGTGCCGACCAGCTTGAAGCGCTTGCGGAAGAAGTTCTCCAGATAGCGCTTGTACGACTCCGGCAGCACCTTCAGGCGGGTGCCGTGGACGATGAAGGTCGGTGGATTGCTGCCGCCCGGATGCACGTAGCGCAGCTTGGAGACGTGGCCGCGGATGCTCGGCGGCGGATTGGTCGCGTAGGCCACTTCCAGCGCCTGGTTGACTTCGCTGGTGCTGAATTCGCGCACCGCCGACGCGTGCGCGCTGTGGATCGAACGGAACAGCTCGCGCAGGCCGGAGCCGTGCTTGGCCGAGATCCGCACCGCCTCGGCCCAGGGCACGAAGCCGAGCTTGCGCGACAGCAGCGCCTCGGCCTGTTCGCGCTGGTAGTCGGTCAGCCCGTCCCACTTGTTGACCGCCACCACCAGGGCGCGGCCGGCATCCAGGATCGCGCCGAGCACGCTGGCGTCCTGATCGGTGACGCCTTCGGTGGCGTCGAGCAGCAGCACCGCGACCTCGCATTGCTCGATCGCCTGCAGCGTTTTGAACACGCTGAATTTCTCCACCGCCTCCTCGACCCGGCCGCGACGGCGCAGGCCGGCGGTGTCGATCAGCCGGTACAGGCGGTCGTCGCGCTGCAGGTCGACCGCGATCGAATCGCGGGTGGTCCCCGGCACTTCCGAAGCGATCATCCGCTCTTCGCCCAGCAGCCGATTGACCAGCGTCGACTTGCCCACGTTGGGGCGGCCGACGAAGGCGATGCGCATGCGCCTGGGATCGGTGTCCAGCGTCGCGCCAGCGCCCTCTTCGGGCAGCCGCGCCAGCACTTCCTCGAGCAGGTCGTCGATGCCGTGGCGGTGCGCCGCGGACACCGCGATCGCCTCGCCCAGGCCATAGCGCGCGAATTCGGCGCGCACCTGGTCCTCGTCGGTGCCGTCGATCTTGTTGATCAGCAGCAACGTCGGCCGCGCCAGCTTGCGCAGCCAGGCCAGGATCTCGTCGTCGAGCGAGGACGAACCCTCGCGCCCGTCGACCACGAACAGCACCAGGTCGGCTTCGCCGGCGGCGGAACGCGCCTGGTCGGCGGTGGCGCCGGCCAGGCCTTCTTCCTCGCCGGAAATGCCGCCGGTGTCGACGATCACGAACGGGGTGTCCGGCTCCAGTCGGCACACACCGTAATTGCGATCGCGGGTGACGCCGGGCTGGTCATGGACCAGCGCGTCGCGGCTGCGCGTGAGCGCATTGAACAGCGTGGACTTGCCGACATTCGGCCGTCCAACCAGGGCGACCAGCGGCAGCATCGCGAATTCCTTCCCTTATTGACCCAACCGGAACGCGGTCAGGTCGCCTTTCGTGTTCTGGACCAGCAGGATGCCATCGGCCACCACCGGCTGCGCTACCAGCGCCTTGCGTCCCACCCGCTCGCGTGCGGCGATCTCGCCGTTGTCGAGCTTGAGCCAATGCAGATAGCCCTTGTAGTCGCCGACCACGGCGTAGTCGCCCTGGATCGCCACGCCGGTCAGCGAGCGCCGCGCCAGCGCCGGCTGCGACCAGGTCGCCGCGCCGGTGGCCTTGTCCAGCGCCCACACCGAACCGGCGTTGTCGGCCACCACCACGCTGCTGGAGCTGACGCCCACGCCGCCGGCGCCGCCATGATCGCGGGTCCACAGCGGGCGGCCGCTGGGGCCTTCCAGCGCCAGGGTCTGGTTCTTGAAGCTGGTCGCATACAGGGTGGTGCCGTCCAGCACCGGCGCGCCGTCCACGTCGGACATGCGCTCCAGTTCGGTGCGGCCTTCCGGCACGCCGATGGTCTGCTCCCACAGCACGCGCCCGTCCTGCATCGCCAGCGCCGCCAGGGTGCCGTCGTCGTTGCCGATGAACAGCACGCCCGGGCCGGACACCACCGGCGCGTTGCCGCGCACGGTCAGGGTCGGCAGTTCCTGCACGTGGAACCAGCGCTGCTGCCCGGTGCTCGCATCGAACGCGGTGACGTGGCCGTCGTTGCTGCGCACGAACACCAGGTTCTGCGAGACCACCGGCGCGGCGATCACTTCGTTGGGGACTTTGGCGTGCCACTTCTCGGTGCCGCTGGCGGCGTCGAGCGCGATCACTTCGCCATTCAGGCCGCCCACCACCACCAGCCCCTCGCCCACCCCGGGACCGCCGGCGAAGCGCGGCAGCGGACGGTTCTTCTCCAGCCGCTTGCGCTCCTTGGCCTGCTGCTTCTCGTTGCGCAGGCGCTGCTTGTAGGCGGCGCGCTCGTCCTTGGACAGGCCCTTGCTGGACTCGCCCTCGACCTGGCTCTCCGGCTGCTCCTGCACCTGCGACAAGCGCGCCTTGCGCGCCTTCTTGGCGTCGTATTTCCACAGCGTCTTGCCGGTCTGCAGGTCCAGCGCGTAGACCGAACCGGAGACCGCGGCCACGTACACCTTGCCGTCGGCCACGGCCGGATGCTGGCGCACGCCGATGCGCTGCTCGCCCTTGCCGGCATCGGTGGACCACAGCTTGACGATCTTCACCGAGGGCTTGAAATCGACCAGCTCGGCCGGCTCGGCGGCCTTCTTGGCGGCCGCGTCCTTGCCCGCGAACCAGCCCTTGACCGTGCTGCAACCGGACAGCGCCAGACCCAGCAGCGCGATGGTCGCGATGCGCTTGAACATGACTACCTTCATCAGATCGGCTCCGCAGGATTCGGCACGGTGCCGCCTGCATCCATCAATTTCGTTTCCAGCAGTCGCCGTTGCGGCGCCGCCACGTCCAGGGTCGTCAGCGACTTGGCGTACGCCTCGCGTGCCGCCTCGCGCTTGCCCTGCGCGATCAGCGCATCGCCGCGGATCTCCAGGCTCTGGTTGTCGTCGGCCGAGGCCAGCAGCTTCAGCGCTTCGTCGCTCTTGCCGGTCTGGATCAGCAGCCGCGCCACGCGCTGGTCGATCAACAGCTTCAGCTCGCCCTCGGCCTTGAGCCCGCGCAGTGTGGCCAGGGCCTGGTCGTAGCTGCCGGCATCGGCCTGCGCCTTGGCCAGGCGCAGCGCAGCCAGTTCGGCGTAGATGTTGGCCGGGCCCTGCTGCAGCGCCGCCATGTCCTTGCCCGCCTTGTCCAGTTGCTTGGCCTGGATGCTCTTGAGCACGGCGTCGTAGCGGGAATTGGCCAGCGCAAGGTCGTTGGAATGCTGCCTGGTCCACCACTGCCAGCCAATGATCGCGCCGATGCCCAGGGCAATGCCGCCGATCAGGCCGGCGCCGTTTTTCCTGAGCCAAGTGCGGACGCGTTCGCTTTGTTCGTGCTCGTCGAGCAGGTCGTCGATCGCCATGCGTACTCTCGCCCCGCCGCAACGACGGGACATGGAATGTTGAGATTGAGGAACCGCGCCGCCGTCACTCGGACGCTGGCACCACGGAACCGTCAGAGGATACCGCAAAGCGGGCCACGTTCGCGCGCTTGTACGGGGTCAGATCCACGGTACTACCGGATTGCTGAACCTGGACCGCCGACGCATTGCCGAGCACGATGCGGCCCACTTGACCCGGCGCGTAGTCGCGCTTTTCGCCGGCTTTCAGCAACGCCTTCTCCAGCGGCGTGCCGTCCGGGGCGATGATCTGCACCCAGCTGTCGCCCTGGAACGACAGGCTCAGGCCGGCCTTTTCCGCGGCGCTGGAAGTGCGCTGCGCTTCGCTGGACGCGCGCGGCAGCGGCGTCAGCGAAGCGATGTACGGCGCCGCGCTGGGCACGGTGCGGTTGACCGGCGCGGCGGGCTGCGCATTGCTGCCGCCGGCGCCGGGCGGCGCCGGCGGCGCGGCGTCGCCCGGGGTCGCCGGCACCACGTCCAGCGACGCGGTGCTGGGGCCATCCTCGGCGAAATGGGTGCGGGTGGCGTACCAGACCGGCACCGCCAGTCCGGCGGTGATCACCACGTACACCAGGCGCCGGGTGGCGTTCTCGAGCATGCGCCGCAGCGGCGGCGTATGCGTATGGCTGATCAGCTCCACCGGCTGCACCGGCGCGAGGTGCGCGCTCTCCAGCAGCGGCTCCAGGTCCACCCCGAGCAGGCGCGCGTAGCTGCGCAGCTGGCCGCGCACGAACACCGGCGCGCTGAGGCGCTGCCACTGTTCGGTTTCCAATGCACGGATCACGTGCACCGGCATGCGCAAGCGGCTACCGACCTCGTCGATGCTCAGGCCCGCCGCTTCGCGCGCTTCGCGGAGATGTTGCCCGCAACCTTTGGCGCCGTCGAAAGCGTTCGGATTGGAATCACTGATCACAATGCACTAGCCCCGGGAGTGGTGGTCGCGGCATCGGGAAACTCCTTGCGCAACCGCTGTTGGTAACGGCCGGCGGCAGCCATGTCGCCCAGCCCTTGTTCAATCTGAATAGCAAGTTGTAACACGGATGCAGTGGCCGGTGCAGCCGCCAGACGCCGTTCCGAGAAGGCGCGCGCCTCGAAAAAGCGCGTCTGCGCCGCTTCGTCGCGCGCCATCGCTTCCAGCGCGTAGGCGTTGTCCGGCTGCAGCGCCAGCGCCTTGCGCAGCTCGCGTGCGCCGCGCTCGCGCTGACCTGTCTGCAGCGCGCAACCGCCGGCATTGGCCAAGGCCGATGCCGGCGTGGCGTAGCCCGGCGCCGCCAGGGCGCGATCGAACCACTGCAGCGACTCGGCGGCGGCACCGTTCGCGCACAGCCAGGCGCCGTAGTTGTTCAAGGTCTCGCCGCGGTTCGGCGCCAGTTCGGCCGCCTTGCGGTAATGCTCGCCGGCCGCGGCGGCATCGCCGCGGCGTCCGGCGACCACCGCCAGCAGCGTGTGCGCCTGCACCGAATCCGGCGCCAGCGCCAGGGCCTTGCGCGCATGCTCCTCGGCGCCGGCCAGATCGCCGCCGCTGAGCCGGTTGCCGGCCAACCCCAGCTGATCCTGCAGCGCATAGCGCGCCTTGACCGCGCCGTTGTCGCGAAAGTCGTAGTCCGGCGCCGCGTGCCCGGCGCTGCGCAGCTTGCCCGGCTTGGTGCCGTGCCCGGCGCAGGCCGACAGCGCCAGTAGCGCCGCGACCGACACCGCGATGCACAGGGCGTGCCTAGGCCGCCGCATCCCGGTCCGCCTGCGTCTGCAACTGGCGCTGGAAGTCGGCCTGGCGGCGGGTGCGGTCCAGCACCTGCCCCTTGAGCTGGCCGCAGGCCGCGTCGATGTCGTCGCCGCGCGTGCGCCGCACCATGGTCAGCACCTGCGCATCGAGCAGGATCTTCTGGAACGCGCGGATTTCCGTCTCGCCGGAGCGCTCGTAGCGCGTGCCCGGGAACGGATTGAACGGAATCAGATTGACCTTGCCCGCGTTCGACGTCTGCACCACGTTGTCGAACTGGCGCATCAGCCGCGCCAGCTGCCGCGCGTGTTCGGGCTGGTCGTTGATGCCCTTCATCAGCGTGTATTCGAAGGTCACCGATTCGCGGCGCTTGTTGGCGCGCAGATAGCGCGCGCAGGCGGCCATCAATTCGGCGACCGGGTATTTCCTGTTGAGCGGCACCAGCGTCTCGCGCAGCGCGTCGTCGGCCGCATGCAGCGACACCGCCAGCGACACGTCGCTCTCGCTGGACAGACGGTCGATCATCGGCACCAGGCCGGAGGTGGACAGCGTGACCCGCTTGTTGGCCAGGCCGTAGCCCAGGTCGTCGCGCATCACGCTCATCGCGCGCACGACGTTGTCGAAATTCATCAGCGGCTCGCCCATGCCCATCATCACCACGTTGGTGAGACGGCGCTGCTGATGCGGCACGTTGCCCAGATGCCGCGCCGCGACCCACACCTGGCCGACGATCTCGGCGGTGGACAGGTTGCGGTTGAAGCCCTGGGTGGCGGTGGAGCAGAACGTGCAGTTGAGCGCGCAGCCGACCTGGGAGGACACGCACAGCGTGCCGCGGCCCTTGTCGGGGATGTAGACGGCCTCGATCGCGTTCTTGCCGTCGCTGCCCATCGCCAGCAGCCACTTGTGGGTGCCGTCGCTGGAGGGCTTGTCGAACACGATGTTGGGGACGACGACCTCGGCATGCTGCTGCAGCTTGGCACGCAGCGCCTTGCCGAGGTCGGTCATCTGGTCGAAGTCGGTGACGTAGCGGTGGTGGATCCACTTCATCACCTGGTGGGCGCGGTAGCGCGCTTCGCCGAGGCTCTCGGCGAAGAAGCGCTCCAGGCCCTCGCGATCGAGGTCGAGCAGGTTCTGCTTGGCGGCCGCACCGGTCCGGGTCGGATCGGCGAGCGCCAAGGGAGTGTGGGCGACCTCGTTCACGATGACCTCTTAGCGCGAAACCACTTCGGTGGCGGCGAAGAAGTACGCCACTTCGGTGGCGGCGTTCTCCACCGAATCGGAACCGTGCGCGGCGTTGGCGTCGATCGAATCGGCGAAATCGGCACGGATGGTGCCCGGCGCGGCGTCCTTCGGATTGGTGGCGCCGAGCAGGTCGCGGTGCGCGGCCACGGCGTTCTCGCCTTCCAGCGCCTGGATCATCACCGGGCCGGAGATCATGAACTCGACCAGCGCGTTGAAGAACGGGCGCTCGCGGTGCACGGCATAGAAGCCCTCGGCCTCGCGGCGCGACAGCTGCTTGTACTTGGCGGCCACGACCTTCAGGCCGGCCTTCTCGAAACGGGAATAGATCTCGCCGATGACGTTCTTGGCGACGGCATCGGGCTTGATGATGGACAGGGTGCGCTCCAGCGCCATGGGAAGTTCTCCGTTGGGCGGGCCACTAGACTGGATGGCCCGAGGTTAGCATGAAAAAAACCCGCGTCAAAACGCGGGCTTAGCCAGAATTGCGATGGGCAATTCTATCCAATCGCAGCGGGCTTTGCACGGCCGCCGGCTGGATCGTGCTGCGTCGCAACATGACGCGGCCGGCGGCGAGGCCTAGACTCAAACAATCGTTTGATTGATTCTGGCGGCCGCATGGCAAAGCAAGCGCACTTCTCCACCAAGGACCGCATCCTCAGCGCGGCCGAGGAACTGTTCGCCCTGCACGGCTTTTCCGGGACCTCGCTGCGCCAGGTCACCAGCCAGGCCGACGTCAACATCGCCGCGGTCAACTACCACTTCGGCTCCAAGGAGAACCTGGTCAACGAGGTGTTCCGGCGGCGCATGGACGAGATGACCGCGGCGCGCCTGGCGCAGCTGGAAACCGCGCAGCGCATGCATCCGGGCCAGCTCGGGCCGGTGCTGGCCGCATTCGTGGAGCCGGCGCTGGCGATGGCCCAGGACCGCCAGAGCGGCGGCGCCTTCGTGCGCGTGATCGCCCGCGCCTACGCCGAGAAGAACGACAGCCTGCGCCAGTTCCTGTCCGACCACTACGGCCATGTGCTGCGCGAGTTCGGCAAGGCCATCGCCGCCTGCGTGCCCGAGCTGAGCAAGGAAGAACTGTACTGGCGCCTGGACTTCCTGGCCGGCGCCCTGACCTACGCCATGGCCGACTTCGGCCTGATCAAGCGCCCCGCCGGGGTCAGCGAAGGCGCGCATCGCGCCCACGCCGCGCGCGAACTGATCCGTTTCGCCGAAGCCGGCTTCCTGGCCCGCGCCGCGCCCTGATTTCGCAAAAAACGTTCCCGCAAGAACCGTCCCGCCCACATCCCGCAATCGTTGACCCACAAAGGCTGATCGCTATGTCCAACCCCCTGCTAGTCCGCCGTGCCGCCGTCCTGGGCGCGGGCGTGATGGGCGCGCAGATCGCTGCGCACCTGACCAACGCCGGCGTCGACACCATGCTGTTCGATCTTCCGGCCAAGGACGGCCATCCCGACGGCGTGGTGCTCAAGGCCATCGCCAACTTGACCAAGCTCAGCCCGGCGCCGCTGGCCAGCCCGGCGCTGGCCGAGGCGATCACCCCGGCCAACTACGATTCCGGCCTGGAGCAGCTGCGCGGCTGCGACCTGATCATCGAAGCCATCGCCGAGCGCATGGACTGGAAGCAGGACCTGTACAAGAAGATCGCCCCGTTCGTGGCCGATCACGCGGTGCTGGCCTCCAACACCTCCGGCCTGGGCATCAACGCGCTGTCCGACGTGCTGCCCGAGCAGCTGCGCCACCGCTACTGCGGCGTGCACTTCTTCAACCCGCCGCGCTACATGCACCTGGCCGAGCTGATCCCGGCCAAGGGCACCGACGCGGCGGTGCTGGAAGGCCTGGAAGCGTTCCTGGTCACCACCCTGGGCAAGGGCGTGGTCTACGCCAAGGACACCCCGAACTTCATCGGCAACCGCATCGGCGTGTTCTCGATCCTGTCCACCATCCACCACACCGCGCAGTCCGGCCTCGGCTTCGACGAAGTCGACGCGCTGACCGGGCCGCTGCTCGGGCGGCCGAAGTCGGCCACCTACCGCACCTCCGACGTGGTCGGCCTGGACACCATGGCCCACGTCATCAAGACCATGGCCGACACCCTGCCCGACGATCCGTGGCACCCGTATTTCGCCTCGCCGAAGTGGCTGGAGGCGCTGATCGGCAAGGGTGCGCTCGGGCAGAAGGTCGGCGCCGGCATCTTCCGCAAGGTCGGCAAGGACATCGTGGTGCTGGACCTGCAGAAATTAGAAAGTCCGGCCATGGATGGCCGGGCTGTTGCGGAGGGATCCGCAGATCCCTATCGTCCGGCCGACCGCGGCGCGGCGCCGGAAGTGGTCGAGATCCTGAAGATCAAGAACCCGGCGGAGAAGTTCGCCAGGCTGCGCGAGAGCCAGCACCCGCAGGCGCAGTTCCTGTGGGCCACGTTCCGCGACCTGTTCCACTACAGCGCCTACCACCTGGCCGAGATCGCGCAGACCGCGCGCGACGTGGACCTGGCGATCCGCTGGGGCTATGGCTGGTCGCTGGGTCCGTTCGAGACCTGGCAGGCCGCCGGCTGGAAGCAGGTGGCGCAGTGGATCGCCGACGACATCGTCGCCGGCAAGGCCATGTCCAGCGCGCCGCTGCCGGACTGGGTGTTCGACGGCCGCGACGGCGTGCACGCCGCCGAGGGCAGCTACAGCCCGGCGCGCAACGCCAAGCTGCCGCGCTCGGCGCTGCCGGTGTACCAGCGCCAGCGTTTCCCCGACCCCCTGCTGGGCGAGACCTTCGCCCCGGGCGAGACCGTGTTCGAGAACGACGGCCTGCGCCTGTGGCACGACGGCGACGACATCGCCGTGGTCGGCTTCAAGACCAAGATGAACACCGTCTCCGACCAGGTGCTGGACGGCCTGCAGGAAGCGGTCGGCCGCGCCGAGAAGGACTTCAAGGGCCTGGTGCTCTGGCAGCACAAGGAACCCTTCTCCGCCGGCGCCGACCTGGCCGGCGCGCTGGGCCTGCTGCAGGCCGGCAAGGTCGATGCGTTCGAGGCGATGGTCGCCAACTTCCAGGCCACCAGCCAGCGCATCAAATACTCGCTGGTGCCGGTGGTCGCGGCGGTACGCGGCCTGGCCCTGGGCGGCGGCTGCGAATTCCAGATGCACAGCGCCAGGACCGTGGCCGCGCTGGAGAGCTATATCGGCCTGGTCGAGGCCGGCGTCGGCCTGCTGCCGGCCGGCGGCGGCCTGAAGGAGATCGCGGTGCGCGCGGCGCAGGCGGCCGGTCCCGGCGGCGACGTGTTCGCCGAACTGAAGAAGACCTTCGAGACCGTGGCGATGGCCAAGGTCTCCACCTCGGCGGTCAACGCCAAGGAACTGGGCCTGCTGCGCGGCACCGACAAGGTCGTGTTCAACAGCTACGAGGCGCTGTACATCGCCAAGGCCGAAGCGCGCGCGCTGGCCGCGGGCGGCTACCGCCCGCCGCTGCCGGCGCGGCGCATCCAGGTCGCCGGCGACGTCGGCATCGCCACCTTCAAGATGCTGCTGGTCAACATGCTGGAAGGCCGCTTCATCAGCGAGTACGACTACGAGATCGCCACCCGCATCGCCACCGTGCTGTGCGGCGGCGAAGTCGATCGCGGCGCGCTGGTGGACGAGGAATGGCTGCTCAAGCTCGAGCGCAAGCACTTCGTCGAACTGGCCCAGCAGGAAAAGACCCAGGCGCGGATTGGGCACATGCTCAAGACGGGCAAGCCGCTTAGGAACTGAGAATCGGGAATGGGGAATCGGGAATGGAAAGGCATTCCCGGCTCCTCCTTCTCCCCCTAATTTTCCGCCGGAAATAGGAATGCCGCAGATCGCGCGAATCCGCTCTTACGATTCCCGACTCCCCATTCCCCATTCCCGGCTTTCGGAGAAAGCCATGAGCAAACAGATCCAGGAAGCCTACATCGTCGCCGCCACCCGCACCCCGGTCGGCAAGGCGCCCAAGGGCATGTTCCGCACTACCCGTCCGGACGACATGCTGGCGCACGTGCTGCGCGCGGTGGTCGCGCAGGCGCCGGGCATCGACACCTCGCGCATCGACGATGCGATCATCGGCTGCGCGATGCCCGAGGGCGAGCAAGGCATGAACGTGGCGCGCATCGGCGTGCTGCTGGCCGGCCTGCCGAATTCGGTGGCCGGGCAGACCATCAACCGCTTCTGCTCCTCCGGCATCCAGGCCGTGGCGCTGGCCGCGGACCAGATCCGCCTTGGCAACGCCGACCTGATGCTGGCCGGCGGCACCGAGTCGATGTCGATGGTGCCGATGATGGGCAACAAGGTCGCGCTGTCGCCGAGCGTGTTCGCCGACGACCACGTCGCCATCGCCTACGGCATGGGCATCACCGCCGAGAAGGTGGCCGAGGAATGGAAGGTGTCGCGCGAGGACCAGGACGCGTTCGCGCTCGCCTCGCACCAGAAGGCCATCGCCGCGATCGCCGCCGGCGAGTTCCGCGACGAGATCACCCCGTACGAGATCCTGTCGCACCAGCCCGACCTGGCCGGCAACGTCATCGCGCTGCGCAAGCGCCTGGTCGATACCGACGAAGGCCCGCGCCCGGACAGCTCGATCGCAGGCCTGGCCAAGCTGCGCCCGGTGTTCCGCAACGGTCAGTTCGGCGGCAGCGTCACCGCCGGCAACGCCTCGCAGATGAGCGACGGCGCCGGCGCGGTGCTGCTGGCCTCCGAGCAGGCGATCAAGGACTACGGGTTGACGCCGCTGGCCCGCTTCGTCAGCTTCTCGGTCGCCGGCGTGCGCCCGGAAGTGATGGGCATCGGCCCGATCGCGGCGATCCCGAAGGCGCTCAAGCAGGCAGGGCTGAGCAAGGACCAACTCGACTGGATCGAACTCAACGAAGCCTTCGCCGCGCAGTCGCTGGCGGTGATCCGCGACAGCGGCCTGGATCCGTCCAAGGTCAATCCGCTGGGCGGTGCGATCGCGCTCGGCCATCCGCTCGGCGCCACCGGCGCGATCCGCACCGCCACGCTGGTACACGGCCTGCGCCGCCGCCAGCAGAAGTACGGCATGGTCACCATGTGCATCGGCACCGGCATGGGCGCAGCCGGGATCATCGAAGCGCTCTGAACGGCGCGTTTGGGCAACGAAAAAGGGCAGCCCAGGCTGCCCTTTTTCTTGCACGGCTTTCCTGCTGCCGAACCCCGTACGCAACGCGGCGGACCGCGCGCTCCGGCAGCGTCTGTGCCGCGCGTTTACTTGCCGCCAGCGTCCACGTCGGCCAAGGCACGACGCATCATGTCCTGCGCCGGCTTGCTCAGCTTCTCATGGTCCAGCGCATAGCGGATGGTCGCCTCGATCAGGCCGATGTGGGTGCCGCAGTCGAAGCGGGTGCCCTCGAAACGGTATGCATGCACCGGATCGCTCTGGATCAGCGCGGCGATCGCGTCGGTCAGCTGGATCTCGCCGCCGGCGCCCGGCACGGTCTTTTCCAGCAGATCGAAGATCTTGGAACTGAGCACGTAGCGGCCGACCACCGCCAGGTCGCTCGGCGCATCGGCCGGCTTGGGCTTCTCGACGATCGCGGTGATCGTGCCTTCGCTGCCGTCGAACGCCTCGGTGGCGACGATGCCGTAGCTGCCGGTGCTCTCGTGCGGCACGTCCTGCACCGCGATCACGCTGGCGCCGGAGCGCTCGGCCACGTCGGCCATCTGTGCCAACGCACCCGGGCCGCGGTTCCAGATCAGGTCGTCGGGCAGCAGCACCGCGAACGGCTCGTCGCCGATGATCGGCTTGGCGCACAGCACCGCATGGCCGAGTCCGAGCGCTTCGGCCTGGGTCACGAAGATCGCACGCACCCCGTTGGGCAGCACGTGGCGCACCAGTTCCAGCTGCTCGAGCTTGCCGGCGCGTTCGAGCTTCTGTTCCAGCTCGTAGGCCTTGTCGAAATAGTCCGCAACCGCATGCTTGTAGCGGTTGGTGACGAAAATGAGGGTGTCGCAACCGGCTTCGATCGCCTCGTCCACGGCGTACTGGATCAACGGCCGATCGATGATCGGCAGCATTTCCTTGGGGACCGTCTTGGTGGCGGGAAGGAAGCGGGTACCCAGACCTGCAACCGGGAAAACTGCCTTGCGGATTCTCTTGCTCATCAGAGCCTTCTGGCCTCGCGTGCGGGGAATGGAACGATTCTAGCCGAGCTATCCTGACTGCCCTGCTGTCGCAGCGGCGCGAACTCGGGCATGGTCGTACGCAGCACTTTCTCGATGCCGTCGCTGTCGTACTCGGCCACTGCGGCGCGCAGCTGCTGCAGG
The DNA here is from genome assembly GCF_009769165.1 of Xanthomonas hyacinthi. Lineage (NCBI taxonomy): Bacteria > Pseudomonadati > Pseudomonadota > Gammaproteobacteria > Lysobacterales > Lysobacteraceae > Xanthomonas > Xanthomonas hyacinthi. The sequence continues at coordinate 4,228,199 of NZ_CP043476.1, read as the reverse complement.
CCCTGCAGCACGTTCTCGCGCGAGAAGCTGCGCGCGCCGGCCTCCAGGATCTTCGGATGCGAGGTGGGGCGATAGTTCTCGTCGGAATAGAACAAGGTCTCGTGCAGCTTCTCGCCCGGGCGCAGCCCGGTGTAGACGATGGCAATGTCGCGACCGGGCTGCTTGCCGGCCAGGCGGATCATCTGCTCGGCGAGCAGGCGGATCGGCACCGGCTCGCCCATGTCCAGCGTGTAGATGGCGCCGTGCGATGCCGAGGCGGCGGCCTGCACGATCAGCTGGCAGGCCTCGGGAATGGTCATGAAATAGCGGGTCACCTGCGGATCGGTCACGGTGACCGGGCCGCCCTGGCGGATCTGCTCGCGGAACAGCGGCACCACGCTGCCGGCCGAATCCAGCACATTGCCGAAACGCACGGTGACGAAGCGCGTGCCCACGGTCTGATCGTCCAGCGACTGGCACACCATCTCCGCGTAGCGCTTGGAGGCGCCGAGCACGTTGACCGGATTCACCGCCTTGTCGGTGGAGATGAACACGAAGGTCGACACCTTGGCGGCGACGCAGGCGCGGGCCACGTTCTCGGTGGCCAGCACGTTGTTGCGGACCGCCTCGCGGAACTGCCGCTCCAGCAGCGGCACCTGCTTGTAGGCGGCGGCATGGAACACCGCATCCGGCTCGGCGATGCGCATCGCATGGCGGGTCACCGCTGGATCGCCGCAGTCGCCCAGCACGCACTCGATCTCCAGATCCGGGAAGGTGCGGTGCAGATCGGCGTGGATGGTGATCAGCGCCAGTTCGTCGATCTCCAGCAGCACCACCTTGCGCGCGCCATGGCGCGCGCACTGCCGGCACAGCTCCGAACCGATCGAGCCGCCGGCGCCGGTCACCATCACCGTGCGCCCGGACAACCAGCCCTTGATCAGCTTCCAGTCCGGAGTCACCGGCTTGCGCCCGAGCAGGTCCTCGATCGCGACCTCCTTCAGTTCGCCCGGCAGATAGTGGCCTTCGAGCACGTCGAGCAGGCGCGGCACGGTGCGGAACGGCAGCCCGGTGCTTTCACAGATCGCCACCACCCGCTGCATGCCGGCCGCATCCAGCGACGGGATCGCGATGACCAGCAGCTTGGCCGCGGTTTCCTTGGCGATCGCGCCGGCTTCATCGATCCGGCCCAGGATCGGCAGGCCCTGCAGCTTGGCGCCATGCAGATGGCCGGCATCGTCGACGAAGCCGACCGGATGATAGGCGCCGGAACGGCGCAGGTCGCGCACCAGCGCCTCGGCCGCACGGCCGGCGCCGACGATCAGCACGCGCCGCGCAGTCTCGTCCGAATGCGCGATCTGGTAGTCCTTCCATGCGCGGTACAGCAGCCGCGGCGCGCCGAGCAGCGCCGACAGCGCGAACGGATACACCATCAGCACCGACAGCGGAATGGAATCGAAGCGGCTGTACGCCAGCCCCAGCACGATCGCGACCAGCCCGTAGAAACTGGCCTTGAAGATGTTCAGCAGATCCGGAACGCTGGCGAAGCGCCACAGCCCGCGGTACAGGCCGACCTTCCAGAACACCAGGCCCTGCGCCGCCAGCACGATGGCGGTGTTGAGATTCCACAATGGCAAGGGATGCTCGCCGGGCAGCATCGTATAGCGCGCCGCATGCAGCAGCTGCCAGCAGATCCAGACGATCGCCAGATCGTGGACGACCACGGAGGTCTTGGGGAACAACTCGGTAAAACGGTCGCGGATCGAAAGCATCAGTTATCCATGAGAGTTCAGCGCAATCCCTTGCGCAAAGTCAGCCAAAGCGCACTCGCCGATGCATACCAGGCAAGCGCCAACCCAGCCTGCCCCGCGGTTTGCAGCGTTTCACCGAACCAGGCAATTGTAATGGCGACAATGCTGAACAGGGCATAGGCGAAGGTCACAAGCGTGTGGCTCCTGCCCGTATGTGCCCAACGCTGGTAGAAATGTTGCGCATGCGGTTGCCACCAACGTTCGCCGGCGAGCATGCGCGACAGCAACGTGAAGCCTGCGTCGATGGCGAATGCGGAGATTGGTATCAACAGCAACCATGGCGTGCGCTCGGTCACGACATTGCACAGCGCGAACAACGCGGCGACCAGATACCCCAGCGCCCCGCTGCCGACGTCACCGAGGAAGATACGGGCACGCGGATAGTTGAACGGCAGGAAGCCGGCGCAGGCCACGATCAGCACCCAGCAAGGCCAGCGCAACGGCGCAGGCAGCAAGCAGGCGAACCCCAGCGCCACCAGCATCGCCTGGCTGGTCGCCAGGCCGTTGATGCCGTCCATGAAGTTCCAGATGTTGATCAGCGAGATCGTCGCCAGCCAGGTCAGCGCGGTCAGCCAGGGATCCTGGTACAGCCGGTAGACAAGCCCGGCCAGCAAGGCGGCCGCCAGCGCGTGCACCAGCAGCCGCAGCGCGGCCGACAGCGGGCGGTGGTCGTCCCACCAGCCGATGCCGGCGACCAGCACCAGCCCGGCAGCGAATGCCACGATGGCCATACCCTGCTGCGGCCAGCGTACCGCCGCATACGCACAGGCGGCCAACACCGCGGCCACGATCGCCACGCCGCCGCCGCGCGGCGTCGCCACCGTATGGCTGCGGCGCTCACCAGGCGCGTCCATCAACTTGCGCTTGAGGGCATAGCGGCGCGACAGCCAGGTCCCGGCCGCAGTGAACGCCGCCAGCGCCGCGAGCAGCGCCCAACCTGCCACCGCCACCTACACCACCGCGTAGTTGAGCAACGGCTTGACCGTGCCCCACTCCTTGCAGCTCGGACATTGCCAGTGGTGGGTGCGGGCGCCGAAACCGCAGCGCGTGCAACGGTAGCTGGGATTGCGCACCAGCAACTGGTCGGTGATGTGCTTCAGATCCTGCAGGGTGGCGGTCGAATCCGCGCCCTCGGCCAGGGTCAGGTCGATCAACGCCGATTCGCCGCGGACCGAGGGCCGGTCCTTGAGCTGCCGCCCAAGGTAGGCGCGCGCCGCGGACACGCCTTCCTGCGACTCCATCAGCCGGGTCAGCGCCAGCACCGGGGCGATGCCGCGGTAGTGCTCGGTCATTTCCGACAGGAAGGCGCGCGCGCCGCTGAGATCGTTGCCGCGGCGGCGATAGCAATCCATCAGCGCCGGCATGATCTCCGGCAGGTAGTCCGGATCGTGCCGCGCGGCGCGTTCGAAGGCGCGGATCGCGGCCTCGTCGTTGCCGTCGTCCACGTCGATGCGCCCCTCCAGGATGCCGGCGCGCACCGAGGTGGCGTCGGCCTGGTAGGCGCGCGCGATCGCCGCCCGCGCCAGCTCGGACTTACCAGAGGCGCGGTAGCGGTCGGCCAGTTCGCATTCGAACTGCGCGATCAGCTTGCCCATCGGCTCGCCGGTCACGTCTTCGTAGCGGGTGGCGTTGTCGATCGCCTTTTCCCATTCGCGCTCGGCCTGATAGATGCCGATCAAGTGCTTGAGCGCCTGCGGCGCGCGCTGGTCGATCTGCGCCAGCTCGGTGAACACGGTCTCGGCCCGATCCAGCAGGCCGGACTTCATATAGTCCTCGCCCAGCGCCAGCAAGGCCTGCACGCGCTGCGGATCGCTGAGGTCGGCGCGCTGCACCAGGCCCTGGTGCAGGCGGATCGCCCGATCCACTTCACCGCGGCGGCGGAACAGGTGACCGAGCGCGACCTGGGTCTCGAAGGTTTCCTTGTCCAGCTCGGCGATGTGCAGGAACAGCTCGATCGCCTTGTCCGGCTCTTCGTTGAGCAGGTAGTTCAGGCCGCGGAAATAGGTGCTGGACAGCCGGCTGACCTGCGTGTCGCCATGGCGCTGGCCGCCGCGGCGGCCGATCACCCATCCGCTCAGCGCCGCCAATGGCAGGAACAGGAAGAACCAGAACCACTCGGTCAGGAAGTCCATCGAAGATCAGCGTCCGTCCACAGGCGGGGTATAGGTCGGGACCGGCGCGACGGCCGGTGCGGCAGCGGCCGCGGCCTTGTTGGCGCGGCGCAGCTTGGCGTACAGCGGGATCACCAGCGTGGCCAGCACCAGCGCCGCACCGATCGCCACGCCGGCCAACAGCGAGACGATGATGGCGATGCCGGAGGTGGTGTCGATGCCGGTGAAACCGAAATTGATGACGATCTGCTGCGAATTCAGCGATCCGATGACCAGACCAGCCAACAGGAACACCAGCAATATCAGCAGACGGGCAATTTTCATGAAGCTCTCCAGCGTCGGGAGGCGCTAGATTAGCCGAACCGGCGTGGATTCCGGAAAAGTCCGGGACGCGGCGGCGCAGGCTCTGGGCGTATCAGGGCGTGTCGGACTCGACCGGAACGACGCCGCTGACGCGTTCGCGCAATTCCTTGCCTGGCTTGAAATGCGGCACATGCTTGCCGGGAAGCGCAACGGACTCGCCGGTCTTGGGATTGCGTCCCAGCCGCGGCGGCCGGTAGTGCAGGGAAAAACTGCCGAAACCGCGGATCTCGATGCGGTCGCCGCCGGACAGCGCGCCGCCCATCATCTCCAACAGCGATTTCACCGCCAGATCGACGTCGTCCGCCTTCAGATGCGCCTGCTTGCGCGCCAGGATTTCGATCAATTCGGACTTGGTCATTACGGATTCGTGCAATGGGGGTACTACCCGACACGGCCCGGATCAACCGGGCCGTGCCAGAAACGCCGCGCGTGGCGGATTACTCGGACTTGTTGCCGTTCAACTGCGCACGCAGCAGCGCGCCCAGCTGGGTGGTGCCGCCCGACGCGGACTGGTATTCCTCCAGCACTTCGCGCATTTCGGCATCGTCCTTGGCCTTGATCGACAGCTGCAGGGTGCGGCCCTTGCGGTCCATGCCCACGAACTTGGCTTCGATCTTGTCGCCGACCTTCAGGTGCTGGGTCGCATCGTCGACGCGCTCGTTGGCGATGTCGCGCGCGGCGACGTAGCCCTCGATGCCGTCGGCCAGGTCGATGGTGGCGCCCTTGGCGTCCACTTCACGGACCACGCCCTCGACCTTCGAACCCTTCGGGTTGGCCGCCATGTACTGGCCGAACGGATCCTGCTCCAGCTGCTTGACGCCCAGGCTGATGCGCTCGCGCTCCGGATCCACCGCCAGCACCACCGCCTCCAGCGTGTCGCCCTTCTTGAAGTTGCGCACGATGTCTTCGCCGGTGGTGTTCCAGCTGATGTCCGACAGGTGCACCAGGCCGTCGATGCCGCCGTCCAGGCCGATGAAGATGCCGAAGTCGGTGATCGACTTGATCTGGCCGGACACCTTGTCGTTCTTCTTGTGGGTGGCGGCGAAGGTCTCCCACGGATTGGCGGCGACCTGCTTCATGCCCAGCGAGATGCGGCGACGCTCCTCGTCCACGTCCAGGACCATGACCTCGACCTCGTCGCCGACCTGCACGACCTTGGACGGGTTGACGTTCTTGTTGGTCCAATCCATTTCCGACACGTGCACCAGGCCTTCCACGCCCGGCTCGATCTCGACGAACGCGCCGTAATCGGTGACGTTGGAGACCTTGCCGTACACGCGGCTGTTGGCCGGGTAGCGGCGCGCGATGTTGTCCCACGGATCCTCGCCCAGCTGCTTCAGACCCAGCGAAACGCGGTTGCGCTCGCGGTCGAACTTCAGCACGCGCACGTCCAGCTCGTCGCCGACGTTGACGACTTCGGACGGATGGCGCACGCGCTTCCAGGCCATGTCGGTGATGTGCAGCAGGCCGTCGATGCCGCCCAGGTCCACGAACGCGCCGTAATCGGTCAGGTTCTTGACCACGCCCTTCAGGATCGCGCCTTCCTGCAGCTTGTCCATCAGCTGCTCGCGCTCTTCCGAGTGCTCGCTCTCGACCACCGCACGACGCGAGACCACCACGTTGTTGCGCTTGCGGTCCAGCTTGATGAGCTTGAACTCCAGCTCCTTGCCTTCCAGGTAGGCCGGGTCGCGCACGGGGCGCACATCGACCAGCGAACCCGGCAGGAACGCGCGGACATCCTTGATGTCCACGGTGAAACCACCCTTGACCTTGCCGCTGATGCGGCCGGTGATGGTCTCGTTCTTTTCCAACGCTTCTTCCAGCTCGTCCCACACCATCGCGCGCTTGGCCTTCTCGCGCGACAACACGGTTTCGCCGAAGCCGTTCTCGAGCGAGTCGAGGGCGACCTTGACCAGGTCGCCTTCGGCGACGTCGATCTCGCCAGCGTCGTTACGGAACTGTTCGATCGGCACGATGCCTTCGGACTTCAGGCCGGCGTTGATCACCACCACGTCGCCGCGGACTTCCACGACGACACCGGTGACGATGGAGCCCGGCTTCAGCTTGGCCAGATTGGCTTGGCTGGCTTCGAACAGTTCGGCAAAAGATTCGGTCATTTTGAAATTACTCTAGTGGACACACGGACAGGGCGTTTCTTCTGGAAACGGCGAACTGCCCACCTGGTTAGTCGGCCCAAACCGCGGCCGGGTGTGAAATGGGAAAACCGCAGCGCGACATTGCGCGGCGGAACCTGGGAACGACGGTCTTGCGGCATTGCTGGTGAAGCGCACTGCGGTGCAACTCGGCTGCATCGCGCCGGAGCGGCGCCATGCTGCTGCCCTGCCCCGGCGCGACCCTCAGGCGGGCAGCAATTCCAGGACGCGGCCGACCACTTGCTCGATGTCCATGCCGGTGGTGTCGAGGAGGACGGCATCGTCTGCCGGCCTCAGCGGCGCCACCGAACGTTGGGCATCGCGTGCGTCGCGGGCCATGATCTCGCGCAGCAGGTCGTCGAATATAACGGAAACTCCTTTTCCCTTCAACTGGTTATGCCGGCGCATGGCGCGCTCCTCGGCACTGGCGGTCAGGAACACCTTGTACGCGGCGTCCGGGAAAATCACCGTGCCCATGTCGCGGCCGTCGGCGACCAGCCCCGGCGGGCGCCGGAACGCGCGCTGGCGCTGCTTCAAGGCCGAGCGCACCTCGGGGATCGCGGCGATCGCCGAGGCCACCGCGCCGGTGGTTTCCAGGCGCAGCTCGTCGGTGGCGTCGACCTGGTTGATCCTGACCCGCAGGCTGCCGGCCACGTCCTCGAAGGTCACATGGGTATCGAAGGTGCAGCGCACCAGCGCCGCGGCGTCGGAGATGTCCAGGTTGGCCCAGCTGGCGGCCACCCCGACCGCCCGGTACAAAGCCCCCGAATCCAGGTAATGCCAGCCCAGCTTGCCGGCGACGATGCGGCTGACGGTGCCTTTGCCGGCCCCCGAAGGGCCATCGATGGTCAGGACGGGAGCGGGGTCGTTCATGCGGTTGCTCGGACGGGGGGCGGCGCATTGTAGCCCCGGCATCGGCCGTGCTGGCGCAAGCACTTGAAACCATGAAGAAAACCAGGCTACAATCGCCGGCTTACTGATCCAGCGACGTGGTTTCGCCACGCCGCATCCTTTTCTAATCCACAAGTTTACGCCGAGGTGTGCCATGAAAGTCCTGTCCTCCCTGAAGTCGGCGAAGACCCGTCACCGCGACTGCAAGGTGGTCCGCCGCCGCGGCAAGGTCTTCGTGATCTGCAAGTCGAACCCGCGTTTCAAGGCTCGCCAACGCTGATCCGACGGCGACCCGCCCTGCGGCACCGCGCGCACGGTTGCGGGTCATCGACGAAAGCCGCCTTCGGGCGGTTTTTTGTTGCCGAAATTTGCTGTAATCGCCGTTCGTCCTCTGGGGAGCACACCGTGATGAAGCACCGTCTGTCCGTACTTCCGCTGCTGCTCGTCCTGGGCCTGGCCGGCGCGGCCCACGCCGAGACCCTGCTGGTCGAGCGGGTCAAGCAGGAACCCGTCGCGGCGCTGCCGGCGCGCGGGCTGAGCATGGGCGAGGTCGAGGCGCGCTACGGCGCCCCGCAGCAGAAGCTGGAACCGCGCGGCGGGCAGAAGCGGCAGTGGCCGACGATCAACCGCTGGGTGTATCCAGCCTTCACCGTGTACTTCGAGAAGCACAAGGTGGTCGACGTGGTCGCCAACAAGGCCGATGCCAACGAGGTCGGGCCCAAGCCTGCGATTCGCTAGTGCGAGTCCCTCGCAAGAGCCCGCACATCCATGTGCGGGGATTCAAATATGCGAGTCCCTCACAAGAGCCTGCACATCCATGTGCAGGGATTCAAATATGCGAGTCCCTCACAAGAGCCTGCACATCCATGTGCAGGGACTTAAATAACAGCCTGGCTTCGGCGGGCAGCACGTGAGTAGTGGTTGCAATGACTGATCGCCTTCGCCTTCCCGCGGAATGGGAGCCCCAGTCCGCCATCCTGATCGCCTGGCCGCACGCCGGTACCGACTGGGCCGAGCGCCTGGCCGAGGTCGAGGAGACCTATATCGTGCTGGTCGCGGCGATCGTGCGCTACCAGCGCGTGCTGATCTGCGTCGCCGATGCCGACCTGCAGATCTACGCCGAGGCGCGGCTGCGTTCGGCGCGGGTGGACATGCAGCGCGTGCAGTTCGTCGAGGCCGACTACGACGACACCTGGCTGCGCGATTCCGGCCCGATCACCCTGGCCCGGGCTGGCGGCGGTTTCCAGTTGCTGGACTTCCGCTTCACCGGCTGGGGCGGCAAGTTCCAGGCCAGCCGCGACGACCAATTGGTGAGTGCGCTGGCGGCGCAGCAGCTGTTTGCAGAGAGCGATGTGCGCAGCATCGATTTCGCGCTGGAAGGCGGCGCGATCGACAGCGACGGCGCCGGCACCCTGCTGACCACCTGGCAATGCCTGCACGAACGCCATCCGCAGCGCTCGCGCGAATCGCTGAGCCATGACCTGGCCGACTGGCTGGCGCAACAGCGCGTGCTGTGGCTGGATCACGGCTACCTGGAAGGCGACGACACCGACGCGCACATCGACACCCTCGCCCGCTTCGCCGGCGAGGACGCGATCATCTACCAGGCCTGCGACGACGCCGGCGATTCGCACTACGCCGAACTGCAGGCGATGGGCGCCGAACTGGCCGCGTTGCGCACCGCCGACGGCCGCCCGTACCGGCTGTTCCCGCTGCCGTGGGCGCAGCCGGTGATCGACCACGGGCGGCGCCTGGCCGCGTCCTACGCCAACTTCCTGATCGTCAACGGCGCGGTGCTGATGCCGGCCTATGGCGATGCGGCCGATGCGCAGGCGCAGGCGGTGATGGCGCAGGCGTTCCCGCGGCATGAGATCGTGCCGATCCCGTGCCGCGCGCTGATCTGGCAGAACGGCAGCCTGCACTGCATCACCATGCAGTTGCCCGAGGGCGTGCTGGCGGCCTGAGCCGCGCGTGCCGGGTAAACGGCAAGCAGGAGCGACTGCTGCGGCATCGCCGGGTCGCACCAGCCGCGCAGGAACTGCTACGCGCGCTGCCGCGGGACGTCGGTTCCGAGGCAGCGCTGGCGACAGAAGGCCATGATTCCACTCCTCATGCAGAACCCGGATAACGAACCGGATCCGGCGCGCACGGCGCTTTCGTGTTCCGCTCCGTCCCACTCGAACGCGGCCGCACGGCGCAACGCGGCATTCATCTGCCGGGAACCTGCCGCGGCGCCATCCGCGCTACCATGCGCGCTTTCGTCGACCATCCTTCCGCAATGAGCCGAAACACTCTTTCCGTCGCGCTGATCCAGGAGCGCAACCATGGCGATGCCGCGGCGAATCTGGCGGTCATCGAATCGCGCGTGGCCGAGGCCGCGGCGCAGGGCGCGCAGCTGGTGCTGCTGCAGGAACTGCACAACGGCGCCTATTTCTGCCAGCACGAGTCGGTGGACGAATTCGACCTGGCCGAGCCGATTCCCGGCCCCAGCACCGAGCGCCTGGGCGCGCTGGCCAAGCGCCATGGCGTGGTCCTGGTCGGCTCGCTGTTCGAGCGCCGCGCCGCCGGCCTGTACCACAACACCGCGGTGGTGTTCGAGAAGGACGGCAGCCTGCTCGGCAAGTACCGCAAGATGCATATCCCGGACGATCCGGGCTTCTACGAGAAATTCTATTTCACCCCGGGCGACCTCGGCTTCACCCCGATCCAGACCTCGGTCGGGCGCCTGGGCGTGCTGGTGTGCTGGGACCAGTGGTATCCGGAAGCGGCGCGGCTGATGGCGCTGGCCGGCGCCGAACTGCTGCTGTATCCGACCGCGATCGGCTGGGATCCCAGCGACGCGCAGGCCGAGCAGGAGCGCCAGCGCGACGCCTGGATCCTCAGCCATCGCGGCCATGCCGTCGCCAACGGCGTGCCGGTGCTCAGCTGCAACCGGGTCGGCCACGAGCCCTCGCCGCTGGCCGCCGATCATGTGACCGGCGCGGCCGGCATCCAGTTCTGGGGCAACAGCCATGTGCTCGGCCCGCAGGGCGAGTTCATCGCCGAGGCCGGCGCCGAACCGACCGTGCTGGTCTGCGACGTGGACCTGCAGCGCAGCGAGCAGGTGCGGCGGATCTGGCCGTTCCTGCGCGACCGCCGCATCGACGCCTATGGCGATCTGCTGAAGCGCTATATCGACTGACGCGCTGCACAGGCGGCAAATGCAATGCCTGCTGCACCCCGGCGCCGACGAGGCGCCCTCCGATGAGTGATGGAATGAACGAACTTTCCCAGGCCGGCGACGACGCGTTGTTCGACGGCCAGCCGTACCGCATCGTCGAGCGCGATGGCGTGCGCTACACCCTGCTCGGCACCGCGCATGTCTCGCTGACCAGCGTCGCCGCGGTGGAACGGGCAATCGACAGCGGCCGCTTCGATGCGGTCGCGGTGGAGCTGGACCCGCAACGGCTGCAGGCGCTGACCGATCCGGACGCGCTGACCAAGCTCGACCTGGTGCAGGTGATCCGCAAGGGCCGCGTGGCGCTGTTCGCGGCCAACCTGGCGCTGGCCGCCTACCAGCGGCGCCTGGCCGAGCAGTTGGGCATCGAACCCGGCGCCGAGCTCAAGCGCGCGGTGCTGCTGGCGCGCGAACGGCAGCTGCCGGTGTACCTGATCGACCGCGAGGTCGGGCTGACCTTCAAGCGCGCGTCCGGCCGGCTCGGTTTCTTCGGCAAGCTCAAGCTCGGCAGCAGCCTGCTCGGCGGCCTGTTCGCCTCCGACGAGGTCGGCGAGGCGGAGATCGAGAAGCTCAAGCAGGGCGACATGCTCGAGGCCAGCTTCGGCGACTTCGCCAGCGAGAACCCGGCGCTGTACGACACCATCATCGCCGAGCGCGACCGCTACATGGCCACGCGCCTGCGCGAGGAACGCGCGCAGCGCAGCGCGCCCAGCCAGACCCCGATCGCCGCCCCGGACTACCTCGACGCCGCGCGCGCCGACGGCATCCGCGAGGTGCTGGCGGTGGTCGGCGCCGGCCATCTGGCCGGCCTGGCCAGGCACCTGCAGGACGACCAGGACGATCCGGCGGCATTGCGCAAGGCGCTGGAAGACGTGCCGACCAAGAAAAAGGTGCCGTGGATCACCCTGACCCTGACCGCGCTGGTGCTGGGCGGCGTGGCCTGGGGCTACTGGCGCGGCGGCTTCGCGCTGGGCACCGACCTGCTGCTGCAGTGGGTGCTGTTCACCGGCGGCCTGGCCGGGCTGGGCTGCCTGCTGGCCGGCGGCCATCCGCTGAGCATCATCGCCGGCGCCATCGCCGCGCCGCTGAAGCCGTTCCGCCCCGGCGTGCCCGCCGGTGCGTTCAGCGCGCTGGTCGAGGTGCACATGCGCAAGCCGGCGTACGGCGATTTCCTGGCGCTGCGCGACGACGCGCAGAACCTGCGCGGCTGGTACCGCAACCGCGTCTCGCGGGTGGTGCTGACCTTCCTGCTGACCAACCTTGGCAGCATGCTCGGGGTGTGGCTGGCGGGATTCCGCATCTTCGGCAAGCTGGCCGGTTGAGCGAGGCCTTGCGCCCCGCCCGATCGCACGGCTAGCCAGTGTGGGAGGGGCTTCAGCCCCGACGCTCTATCGGGCTGGAGCCCCTCCCACAAATCTTTCTGCGCGATGCGGCGCGCGCGCGTCGCCTGCGTCAGGACACCACCGGTGCCGGCACGCCGCGGCCGCCGCGGGCGCGGCGCACCAGGTGCGCCACACCGCCGCTGAGGTCGTCGAGGAGCGCGTAGATGGTCGGCAGGAACAGCAGGCTGACCACGGTGGAGAACGCCAGGCCGCCGGCGATCGCGCGCGCCATCGGGTAGTAGGCCGGGCCGTCGCCGAACATCTGCGTGGTGGTCAGCGAGATCGGCACCATCGCCAGGATCGCGGTGCCCATGGTCATCATGATCGGCCGCAAGCGCTCGCGCGAGCCTTCCACCAGCGCCTCGGTGCGGCCCATTCCGCGCCGGCGCAGATTGTTGATGTGCTCGATCATCACGATGCCGTTGTTCACCACCACGCCCATCAGCACCAGGATGCCGATGAAGGCCATGATCCCGAAGTTGGTGCCGGTGATCCAGAACAGCCAGAACACGCCGAAGATCGAGAACAGCACGCCGCTCATGATCGCCGCCGGGAACAGCAGCGATTCGAACACCGCGGCCATCACCACGTAGATCATCAGCAGCGCGATCAGCAGGTTGAACAGCATCTGCTGGCCGGCCTTGTCCTCGTCCTGGCCGTCGGCGCCGTCGAAACTGTAGTGGTAGCCGGCCGGGAAGCTGACGCCTTTCAGCGTGTCCTGCATCGCCTGCTTGGCCTCGGCCGGGGTGACCTTGACCCCGAGATTGGCGGTGATGCTCAGCGTGGTCTGGCGGTTGGTGCGCCCGATCTGGGTCGCCGCCGGCCGCGTCTGCACGTCGACCAGGCTCAGCAGCGGCACGCTGCGCCCGTCCTTGGTGCGCACGTTGAAGCTGTCCAGGTCTTCGGGCGTGGTTTCCTCGGCGCCGGCGAAGCGGACCCACACCGGCACCTCGTTGTCGCCGCGGCGGAACTCGCGCAGCGAGGCGCCGCGCAGCGCCAGGCCGACGAAGCTGGCGACCTGCTCGGCGTTGAAGCCGAACGCCGATGCGCGCTCGCGATCCACGCGCACCGCCAGCTCGGTGGTGCGCTCGCCGGTGTCCACGCGCACGTCGCGCAGTTCCTTGCGCCGCGCCAGCAGCGGCACCACGTCGTCGGCGATGGCGCGCAGCGTCTGCGTGGAATCGCCGACCAGTTGCACCTGCACGCTCTGCGCGCCGCTGCCGCCGCCCTGCCCGTTGTCGTTGCTGCCGACGCTGTAATCGGCCAGCGCCGAGCGCGGCAGTTCCTTGCGGATCTGCTCGATCAGCGCCGGCAGGTCGCGCACTTTTTTCAGATCCAGGGTCAGCGTGGTGCTGCTGCCTTCCACTTCGCTGAACCACGAATACACCTGGGTGACGTGATAGCGCTGGCGGCGCGCGTCGATGAAGCGTTCGAGCTTGGCGACCTCGGTGGACAACTGCTCGCGCGTATACGACCCCTTCCACTGGTAGCCGATGAAGATCTGTTCGCCGCCGTCGCCGCCGAACATGTCCTTCTTGGTCTGCAGCATCGGCACCACGCTGAGCGCGGTGATCAGCGCGATCGCGGCGACGCTGCAGCCGCGATGGGCCAGCGACCAGCGCAGCACGCGGGCGTAGCGGCGCTGCAGGCGCGGGATCAGGCCGCGCTCGGAGCGGACCAGCGCCGGCGTGCGCATGCGCGCGGACAGCATCGGGATCAGGCTCACCGCCACCAGCCACGAGGCCAGCAGCGACACCGAGATGGTGATCGCGATCTGCGCCATGAAGATGCTGATGTTGTTGGTCTCGCCGAACAGGTTCGGCACGAACACGATGCAATGGCACAGGGTGCCGGCCGACAGCGCGATGGCGACGTTGCGGGTGCCGACGATCGAGGCCAGCTGCGGCTGCTCCGGCATGCGCTCGCGTTCCTGGTAGATGCTCTCCACCACCACCACCGCGTTGTCCACCAGCATGCCCACCGCCAGCAGCAGGCCCATCATGGTCAGGATGTTGAGGGTGACGCCGGCGAAATACATGAAGCCCAGGGTGATGGTGAAGCAGATCGGGATCGCCAGGGTCACCATCAGCGTCGACGGCCAATGGCGCAGGAAGAAGAACAGCACGGTCACCGACAGCAGCAGGCCGACCGCGCCGGCCTCGGCCAGTTCGCTCAGCGAGGAGGTCACCGCCTTGCCCTGGTTGTCGATGACCTTGACCTGCACGTCGCTGAGCGCCGGCTGGGTGCGGATCTGTTCGACCTCGGCCAGCACCGCGCGCGACACCTCGACCAGGTTGGCGCTGCGCTCCTTGTAGATATCCAGGCCCACCGCCGGGCGCCCGTCCAGGCGCCGGCCGTAGTTCATCCGGGTCGGCTTCAGGCGGATGTCGGCGATGTCGCCCAGGCGCAGGCCCTTGGTGTCGATGACCAGGTCGCGCAGTTCCTGCAGGTCGCGCAGCTCGCCGACCGGCTGCACCCGCAGGCGCTGGCCCTGGTCGTCGATCTGCCCGGCCGACAGCGAGAAATTGAGCTTGCCCAGGCGCTCGCTGAGATCGTTGAGGCTGAGGTTGTGCGCGCTGAGCCGGTCCGGCGCGATCGCGATCTCCACTTCGTTCGGCGGCGCGCCGGATACTTCCACCTTGGCCACGCCGGGGATGCGTTCCAGGCGCCGCTTGAACTCGCGGTCGAGCATGTCGTAGGCGCCGGTCAGGTCGGCGGCGCCGGCCAGGCGCACCTTCAGCACCGGCTCGTCGCTGCTGGACCACTTGAACACGTGGTAGCGCTGCAGGTCGGTGGGCAGGTCGGCGCGGATCGCGTCGATGCGCTCGCGCGCGTCGGAGGCGGCGATGGCGATGTCGCGATCCCAATCGGAGAACTCGATGAAGATGTTGGCGCCGTCGGCGGTCGCGGTCGAGCGCATGCGCTTGATCCCGGTCATCGTCGCCAGCGCTTCCTCGGTCGGCCGCACCAGGTTGCGCTCGACCTCGTCGGGGGTCGAGCCGGTGTACGGCAACTGCACGAACAGGAACGGCGCGGAGATGTCCGGCAGCGCCTCCAGCGGCAGCCGGAACGCCGCGATCAGGCCGACCACCACCAGCGACACGAAGCACATGATGGTGGTGATCGGGCGGCGGATGCTGAACTCGGCGACGCTCATGCCGGTTCACCCGCGCCGGTGCCGTGGCCGGGTCCTTGCAGGCGCCGCCGCGCGCGCTGACCGCGCTCGGCGTAATAGCCGTCGGCGCGGCGATCCAGGCGGTCGTAGACCACCGGGATCACCACCAGCGTGAGCAGCGTGGACACCAGCAGGCCGCCGATCACGGTGATCGCCATCGGCGCGCGCACTTCGGCGCCCTCGCCCGCCGCCACCGCCAGCGGCAGGAAGCCGAACAGCGTGCACAGCGTGGTCATGATGATCGGACGCAGGCGCGAGCGTGCGCCCTCGATCAGCGCCTCGCGCTTGGCCACGCCCTCCTCGCGCAGCTGGTTGACCTTGTCGATCAGGATGATCGCGTTCTTGGTCACCAGCCCGACCAGCAGGATCAGGCCGATGAACACCACCACCGACACCGGCTTGCCGGTCAGCAGCAGCGCCAGCACCGCACCGACCATCGCCAGCGGGATGGTGAACAAAATCACGAACGGATGCAGCAGCGATTCGAACTGCGAGGCCATCACCAGGTACACCAGGAAGATCGCCAGGCCGAACGCGAACAGCAGCGACTTGGCCGACTGCGCCAGTTCCTCGCCCTGCCCGCCGATGTGCATGCCGACGCCGGCGCCGAGCGGCGCGCGCGCGACCATGTCCTGCACCTCGCGCACCGCGCCGCCCAGGTCGATGTCGCGCAGGTTGGCCGACACGATCGCCACGCGGATCTGGTCGGCGCGGTGGATCTCGCTGGGCCCGGTGGTGGCGACCACGTCGGCGACCGCATCCAGCGTCACCGGCTTGCTGCTGCCGGGATTGACGATCAGCCGGCGGATGCTGTCGACGCTGGCGCGGTCGCTCTGCTGCGCGCGCACCAGCACGTCGATCTTGCGGTCGCGGAAGCTGTAGCGGGTGGCGACGTCGCCGCGCACCTTCTTCACCACCACATCGGCGATCTGCCGCGTGGTCAGGCCCAGCGCACCGGCACGCTCCTGGTCGAAGCGGATCTGGATTTCCGGGAAGCCCTCTTCCACCGTCGATTTCACGTCGGCGTAGTGGCCGTTGCCGCGCAGCATCGCGGTCAGCTTCTGCCCGGCGTGCTGGATGGTCTCCAGGTCCTGCCCGCGCAGCTCGATTTCCAGCGGCGTGGAAAAGCTGAACAGCTCCGGGCGGCTGAAACCGACCTGCACGCCCGGGTGCTTGCGCATCGTCGCGCGCATGCGGTCGCTCTGCTGCGCCTCGAACTGCGCGCTGCCGCCGCCGGCCATGGCGATGGTCAGCTTGCCGATGTTCTCGCCGCTTTCGGTGGGGCTGGCATCGAGCCGGGTGCCGCTGCCGCTGACGCCATACAGCGCCTGCACGCCGGCGTCCTTGCCGTGGGTTTCCTGCAGTTCGCGCACCAGCGCATCGGTCTGCCGCAACGGCGTGCCGGCCGGCAGTTTCACCGTCATCTCGAAGCGGTCCTGCGCCAATTGCGGGATCAGGTCGGCGCCGAGCATCGGCACCACCGCCAAGGTCGCCGCGAACGCCAGCGCGGCCAGGCCCAGCACCTGCCACGGCCGCGCCAACGCGCCCGGCAGCAACCGCAGATAACCGCGTTCGGCGCGCGCATACGGTGCCATCGCCAGGTCGCTGGCCTTGCGCATCGCCGGCGCGATCACCGCCACGCCGCCACGCCACAACCGCACCACCAGCCACGCTGCGGCGAAGAACGCGCCGCGCACCGCCGCGGCGGCGCCGCGCCGGCTCCACGCCACCGGCTTCAGCCAGCCGCGCTGCGGCTGCCATTGCGGCTGCTCGGGTTCGGCCGGGAACGCCAGCGGCGGGCGTCCCTTCAGCGAACTGAGCATCGGGATCAGGGTCATCGACACCACCAGCGAGATCGCGATGGCGATCGCCACGGTCAAGGCCTGGTCGCGGAACAACTGCCCGGCCACGCCCTCGACGAACACCAGCGGCAGGAACACCGCGATCGTGGTCAGGGTCGAGGCGACCACCGCCATGCTCACCTCGCGGGTGCCGGCGATCGCCGCATCGAGAATGCTCAGGCCGCGTTCGCGCGCCTTGGCGATGCTCTCCAGCACCACGATCGAATCGTCCACCACCAGCCCGGTGGCCAGCGCCAGTCCACCCAGCGACATCACGTTCAAGCTCAGCCCGAGCTGGCCCATGAAGAAGAACGTGGCCACGATCGACACCGGCAGCGACAGGCTGATCACGAACGTGCTCCAGCCATCGCGCAGGAACAGGAAGATGATCAGGATCGCCAGCAGGCCGCCGATCACCGCGTCCTTCTTGACGTCGCCGATGGCGTGCTCGATGAAGCGCGACTGGTCTTCCAGCGTGGTCAGTTCCACGTCCGGCGGGATCTGCGTCTGCAGCTGTTCCAGGCGCTTGCGCAGCGCTGCCGCGGTGGACACGGTGTTGGCGTCGCCTTCCTTGTAGATCGCCAGTTCCACCGCTTCCTTGCCGCCCAGGCGGATGATCGCCTCGCGCTCCTTGTAGCCCTGCCGCACCTGCGCCACGTCCTTCAACCGCACCGGCATGCCATTGGCGATGGTGGTGGTGGAACTGGACGAGGCGCTCTGCGCCGCCGAGGCCGCGGCCAGCGCCGCTTCCGAACCGCTCGAGGCGGCGATCGCGTACATCTGCTGCATCGCCGCGTCGGCGGCGCTGCTGCCCGCGCCCTGGGTGGTCAGCAGCAGGTTGCGGATCTCGTCCAGGTCGGCGAACTGGTTGACCGTGCGCACCAGGTAGCGCTGCGCGCCCTGTTCCAGGCGCCCGCCGGAGATGTTGATGTTCTCTTCCTTGAGCCGGGTGATGACGTTATCGATCGGCAGGCTCAGCTGCGCCAGCCGCTGCTGGTCGATATCGACCTGGATCTCGTCTTCCAGTCCGCCGCCGACCTTGACCGCGGCCACGCCGGCCACCGGCTCCAGCTTCTTCTTCAGATCCTCGTCGGCATAGCGGCGCAACTGGGTCAGCGCGCCCACCGCATCGGCGTCGCTGGCCGGGGTCGCCTTGCTCGCCAGCACCAGGCGCATGATCGGTTCGGTGGAGGGATTGAAACGCAGCAGCACCGGCGCCTTGGCTTCCAGCGGCAGTTCCAGCGCCTCCATCTTGTCGCGCACTTCCAGGCTGGCCTGGTCCATGTTGGTGCCCCAGGCGAACTCCAGCACCACGTCGCTCTGCCCGGTGCGCGACACCGACTTGAGCTTGCGCAGGTTCTTGACCACGCCGACCGCTTCCTCGACCGGCTCGGTCACCAGCGTCTCGATCTCCGACGGCGCCGCACCGGTGTACTCGGTGCGCACGGTCAGGGTCGGATAGCTCAGATCGGGCAGCAGGTTGACCTTGAGGCTGTTCAGCGCGATCACGCCGAACAGCAGCAGCGTCACCGTGGCCATCGCGATGGTGACGCGGCGGCGCGTGGCGAATTCGACCAGTCCGCCGCCGCGGATGCCCGCGGGCGAGTGTTCGTGCGGATCGCTGCCGTGATCGGAACCGGCGCTGGTCATCAGTGCGCTCCGACCGCGGTGCCGCCACCGACCGCGGCGACCTCGCGCTGCGGCGCGATCACCTGCACGCGGCTGCCGTCGCGCAAGGCGACCTTGCCGGCGGTGACCACCTGGTCGCCGGGCTGCAGGCCGTCGCGGATCTCCACCCACGGGCCTTCGGAATAGCCCAGCTTGACCGGCACCCGGGTGACCTTGCCGGCGCTGACCCGGAACACCGCCGGCTCGCCGTCGTCGAGCAGCGCCAGGCGCGGCACCACCAGCGCATCGGCGCGCTGGTCGTAGTCGATGCGGATGCGCCCGAACATGCCCGGTTGCAAGGCCTCGGCACCCTCCTCGAAGGCGCACACCACGCGGAACGTGCCGCTGCCCGAATCCACCACCGGCGCGATGCGATCGACCTTACCCAGGTATTGCTTGCCCGGCAGCGCATCGGCCAGCAGCGTCACCGGCTGCCCGGCCTTGAGCGTGGCCAGCTCGCGCTCGGGCACATTGAGCGTGGCTTCCAGGCGCGAGTCGTCGACGATGCGGAAGATCGGCGTGTTGATCTGCACGAAGTTGCCGGTCTTGATCGAGCGCGACGCGATCACCCCGGAGATCGGCGCGACCACCGTCGCATAGGACAGTTCCAGCGAGGCCAGCTGATGCTGCGCGCGCACGTTGGCCAGGTCGTACTTGATCTGGTCGACATCGGCGGCGCTGACCAGTTGCTGGCCGACCAATTGCTCCGAGCGCCGGTAGTTGTTCTCCAGCTTGCGCAGCTGCGCCTCGCTCTGCGCCACCGCCAGCCGCGCGCGGTCCGGGTCCAGCCGCACCAGCGGCTGCCCGGCGCGGACCTGCTGGCCTTCCTCGGCCAGCACCGCCAGCGCCACCCCGGAGGTCTTGGCCACCACCTGCGATTCGGCGCGCGCCTCCAGCGCCGCGGTGCCGCTGTAGCTGGCCGCCACCGCGCGCCGGCTGGCCTTGGCCACCTCGACCGGCACCGCGTCCGGCGCCTTCTCGGCCTCCTTGGCCTTGGCCTGCGCATCGCCGGCCGCCGGCTTGCAGCCGCCGAGCAGGAGGGTGGAGGTGATCAACAGCGCGGCGGCGCAGCTGGCGGTGCGTCGGCGCGTGGAATATCGCGTCATCGTCGTGTCCCTGGTGGATGGCGTGAATGGTGTTGTAGGTAAGTAGATCACCTGATGACGCCCAGGTGAATGAGCCAAAGGTCATGGTGACGCGCTGCGTGTCCGCAGCAAGGATCCGGAGGCCTGTTTCGGAGCCGCGAAAGGCCAGGCTATACTCGGGTCGTTCCGTGTTCCCCCCACGCCGGAACGCCCAGTCCCGTCCTCCGGACCACGAACCCATGCGCACGCAGCCGCTAGCCGCTTGTTTTGCTTTGGCCGTACTCGTTTTTCTCGGGGTCGCCCCGGTAGCGCAGACCGTGCCGGCGCCCGCCCCAGCCGTCGCTCCGGCAGCGTCCGCCCCCGCCGCCGGCAATGCCGGCAACGGCAGGCTGCTGACTTATACCTGCCAGGGCTGTCACGGCGTCACCGGCTACAAGAATGCCTATCCGAGCTACCGCATTCCCAAGATCGGCGGCCAGTCGGCGCAGTACCTGACCCAGGCGCTGACCGAATACCGGCTCGGCAAGCGCAAGCACCCGACCATGCAGGCCCAGGCGGAGAGCTTTTCCGACCAGGATATCGCCGACATCGCCGCTTACCTGACCACCCTCAAGTAGCCATCCCATGCCGAAAGCCGCGCACGCCCTGCGTCCCGCCATCGCCCTGCTTGCTGCCCTGTGCCTGGGGGCGTGTTCGCAATCGCAGGTGGAATCCACCAGCCAGTCCGCCGGCGATCCCGGCCACGCCAGTGGCGAACATGGGTCCGGCTCGTCCGCCGGCCTGCCGAGCGGGCGCATCGCCGCCGGCGAGAAGCTGGCCCACGCCAAGGGCAAGGCCACCGGGCAGAGCTGCATCGACTGCCACGGCGCCGACGGCAACGCGCCGATCGACCCGAGCTATCCCAAGCTCGGCGGCCAATACGGCGACTACGTCGCGCATGCGCTACAGGCCTACCGCGCCGGCGATCGCCAGCATCCGCTGATGACCCCGCAGGCGACGCCGCTCGGCGACCAGGACATCGCCGACCTGGCGGCGTACTTCGGATCGCGCGCCACGCAGCTGCGCGACCTGCACGATCCAAAGTGATCGCGAGTACGGCGCATTGCCGTATACCCGGCAGTGCTGCGCCCAGAGCACTCCCGGTCCAGATGCTGGCACTGGATGGCGTTGCCCCACGTGTAGAAAAACGCTCTGGGGCGGCGTCTTCGCCTACTTCACGCTGCCGTTGTCTTCCTGCAGGCCCGGCTTGAACGGCACCGCCGGCGGCGGTCGCGTGCCGGCGGGCTGGTCGTTGAGATTCGGATCGGTGATGCCGCAGCCGCCGCCCAGCTGCAGGATCGAGACCACGCAGGAAATGCTGCTGGTGGTGCCGGGAATCGGGATGTCGACGGTCTTGATGCCGCGCCGCACCCACTCTTCCAGCAGCGTCGCGTTCGGCAGCCAATACTTGTCGAACGAGGTCGGCTTGTAGTCGTAGGGCGGACGCTTGAGCCACTGGCCGGCATTGGCGATCTGATCGCGCGACCAGCTGTCGGTCTCGGTGCCGGGCGCGCCGCGCGGCGGCGCCTTGCCCTGCTCTTCGCCGCCGGGCACGCGCACGCTGCCATCGGCGTTGAACACGCCATTGCGCTGGCTGGCACCGGCATCGCCGGCGCGGTTGCGCGCCGCGGCACCCCAGTCGTCGCCGCGCTGCGGCGTCGCCCAGCCGCCATCGTGCGCGACCGTGGCCGGGCCGCTGCCGGGCGCGGCCGACTGGCTGCCGGGCGGCGCAGCGCCGCTGCCGGACGGCGTCCGGGTCTCGGCCGTGCCCTGCGCCGCGGCGCTGGACGCGGTCGTGGCCTGCGCCGGAGCCGCAGTCGCGCTTGCGGTGGCGGCCGATGGCTCGGCAGCCGGCGTCGCCGCGGTGGCGGGCGTCGGCAGTTCGATCTGCCGCACCTGCGGCGGCTCCGGCGTGCGCAGCGTCGGTGCGGGATCGCGCGCGCGGATCTGCGGGATCTGCACCTGGACCTGCGGCAGCGGCGCCGGCACTTCGCGCTCGCGCACCTGCAGTTGCGGTTCCGGCGCGCGCGGCACCGGCACTTCGCGCGGACGGATCTGCGCCACCGCGGGAACCTCGGTGACCATCTCGACCTCGCGCTCGGTCACCTGCACGCTGGGCGGCGCGATCGCGCGCGGGGTCAGCGTCGGTTCGCGCACGCTGGGCGGCGGCAGCACGAAATCGCGGCTCGGCTGTTCGGTTTCGGTGACCTGCAGCGGCTGCTCCGGCGGTGGTGATGGCGGGTTGGACTCGGCCTGTGCGGGCGCGGCGCTCGCCGCCGGCGTAGCGGAGGCCGCACGCGCGGCGGCCATGGCGGCCGTCTGCGCGGCGGCAGTCGTGGCGGCCTGTTGCGCCGCACGTGCCGCCGCGGCCTGCTGCGCAGCGGCCGCGGCGTCTTGCGCCGCTGCGCCGCCACCGGTCTCGGCCGGCGTGCCGCGGCCGACGAATTCCACCTGCACGCGCCCGGCCTCGCCCACGTCCGGGCGCGGCGGCAACCAGCGCACGAAGGCGACCCACAGCAGGAACAGCGCGAACAGCAGATGCAAGGCCAGGCTGACCAGCGCCGCGATCCGCCGCCACCAGCGCTGGTCGTACGGTGCCGGATCCCAGTGCTGCCACCACAGCCGGCGGAACGCCTGCCATGGACTCAGTGCGGACAGCCGCGAGGTCGGCGCCGGCACCGCCTGCGGCAGCGCCGCGATCAGCTCACTGGAGACGAACGGGCGCGGCACGGCCGGCTGCGAAGAAATCCAGTGCGCCCAGCCGTACGGCAGGCCGGTGCGGCGATCGCGCAGCAGCTTGCGCGGCGAGCGCGCCAACAGCGCGGCGAGGATGTCGGCGGCGCGCGTCACCGGCGTGGCGGAGGAATCAGGCTGCGGAATCGCGCGGGATATACGGGGCGCTGCCGCTGTCGTGGTCGGTGGCGTCGCGCACGGCGGTGATGCCCGGCACGCGTCCCATCAGCGTCTTCTCGATGCCCTGCTTCAGGGTCACGTCGGCCATGCCGCAGCCGTGGCAGCCGCCGCCGAAGCGCAGCAGCACCACGCCCTCGGCCGACACTTCCTGCACCGCCACGCGGCCGCCGTGCTGGGCCAACTGCGGATTGACCTCGTTCTCGACCACCCAGCGCACCCGCTCGACCAGCGAAGCAGCCTCGCCCGGCGCCTCGCCCTTGATCTTCGGCGCCTTGATCGTCAACTGCTGGCCGGTACCCTGGGTGACGTAGTCGATCTCGGCGCCGTCCAGCCAGCCGACGCTGTCGGCGGCCACATACAAGGTGAAGCCGGCGCAGTCGATCGCCCATTCGTCGCCGGCCAGGTCCGCCGGTTCGGCGAACTCCAGCCGCGCGTCGGCGCGCGCGGTGCCGGGATCGACCGCGCTCAGGCGCACGCCCATGCCGGGCACGGCCTCGCGTTCGAGCAGTTTGCGGAAATGGGTCTGCGCGTTGTCGGAGATCTGGATCATGCGGTTATTCTAGCGCTTCCACGCGAATGGCTCATCGCGAACTTTCCCCATCGGCGGCGCGTTCAGCCGCCCCGCCGCGGAGGCTCCAAGAATGAACGACCTGATCCCGCTCGCACAGGCCCATTGCGCGCCCTGCAAGGGCAGCGACTACAAGCTCACCCAGGCGCGCCTGGCCGAATTGCTGCCGCAGGTGGCCGGCTGGGAGCTGGTCGAGAATGGCATGGCGATCAGCCGCACGTTCCGCTTCCCCGACTACTACCGCACGCTGGCGTTCGTGAACGCGCTGGCCTGGATCGCGCACCGCGAAGACCACCACCCCGACCTGGGCGTGCACTATGACCGCGTGGTGGTGCGCTATTCCACCCACGACGTCGGCGGCCTCAGCGAAAACGACTTCATCTGCGCCGCCAAGGCGTCTGCCCTTCCGGAATGAACCCCATGCCCGTCGTTTCCCAGCGTTGCATTCTCTTCCCGCCGTTCGCCGGCCTCGCTGCCGCGTTGCTGCTCGGCGGCTGCGGCAAGTCCGAACAAGCGCAGACCCAGAGCGTGGCGGCCGCGCCGACCGAGGTCGCCGCGGTGCAGACCCCGCCGCCTGAGTATCCGATCGAACTGGCCTGCGCCGGGCTCGGCGGCAAGGCGGTACTGAGCGTGGTGATCGGCGTGCAGGGCAAGCCCACCGATGTGCAGTTGGTCAGCAGCAGCGGCCAGCCCACGCTCGACGCGTCGGCGCAGCAGCGCGTGCGCGAGTGGATCTTCAAGCCGGCCACGCGCAATGGCCAGGCGGTGCCGCGCACGATCCAGGTGCCGGTCACCTTCAACCCGCCGCAACCGCGGCCGGACCGCTGCTTCGCGCTCGACGCGCAGGCGCACCACTCCGGCTGAGTGCGGCCCGCAAGCCGCTCCCGAACCCACCGCCAGCCGCGGCGGTGCGTGTCGCTGACCGAGCTCCTCGGCAAGTCGTGGCGATCGACCGGCTGGTGCCCAATCCACACAAAAGCCTCAACGCCCAGGACCCGCTGTTGCGCACCGACAACCGCGCCTGCATCAAGCGCATCGGCCTGCTGACCACGTATGCCAAAGGCCACGAGACCGTGTACGGGCTGGTCGCCGGCATGGTTACGCTGGCGCTGAGCCTGGTGCTGTTGCGCCTGTCCACCACGCCCTGAGTCGGCGGCGGCAACCTGTCTGAACGGACGCTGGCGCAACCGTGTTGCGGCGCTTCGCAGAAAGCTTGCAGACATGCAACACAGAGCATCCTGCGCGCATCTTCCGAACGCCATGTCGAAAAGGTGCCGCATGGATATCCGCTCCCTGCCATCAACGAAATTGGCGCTGGCGCTGGTCACCGCCGCGAGCATGCTGGCGCTGAGCGCGTGCCAGCAGCAACCGGCGGCAGCACCGGCCCCGGCCCCGGCCCCGGCCGCAGCGACCGCCGCCGTACCCGCGCCCGCCCCCTACGTGCCGCCCAGCGCCGAGCAGTTGTACAAGCTGGTGGCGCCGATCGCGCTGTTCCCCGACAAGCTGCTGGCGCAGACCTTGGCCGCCTCGGTGTATCCGGACCAGGTCGGCGACGCCCAGGGCTGGCTGCGCAGCAACAGCGGCCTGGCCGCGACCGATCGCCTGAAGGCGGCGGCGGCGCAGCCATGGGATCCCAGCGTCAAGGCGCTGACCGCATTTCCCGACGTGATCGACCAGCTGGCCAGCAACGGCGACTGGACCCGTGCGCTCGGCGATGCCTATGCGCACGACCCCAACGAAGTCCTCGACGCGATCCAGGTCATGCGCGGGCGCGCGCAGGCGCAGGGCCACCTGCGCAGCACGCCACAGCAACGGGTGCAGGTGACGCAACGCACGGTGGTGGAACCGGCCTATGCCGACGAGCGGATCCCGCCGCCGCGCCAGACCATCGTCATCGAACCGGCGCAGCCGGATGTCGTCTATGTGCCGCGCTACGATCCGGACGTGGTCTACGGCGCACCGGTCGACGTCTACCGCGAGTATCGCTACCGCCCGCGGTACTACAGCGAAGGCGATCTGGTCACCGCCGGCATCATCTCCTTCGGCGTCGGTGTGCTGGTCGGCGACGCGCTGGAGCACCGCTACCACGGCCCGATGGGCTGGCTGGAACCGGAACCGGCCTGGCACCCCTGGGGCTGGAACAGCTGGGGCATGAACTGGAACGCCCAGTCCTTGGCGCCGCACTACGTGGTCTACCAGAACCGCGTCTATGCGCCGCGTACCACCATCGTCAACAACATCACCAACAACCGGATCGATGCGCGCAGCTTCGTGCACAACGACAACCGCAGCTTTGCGCAGCAGGCGGCGCTGGCCCCGATGGCGGGCGCCGCTGCGGCCGCGGCGATGGCGCCGCGTTTCGCCCAGAACGCGCATGCGCCCGCCGCGCAGCAATTCGCGACCGCCCCGCCACCGCGCCGCGCGGCCGACTACGCGCAGCTGTCGACGCCGCATTTCAGCGAACGCATGTTGCAGCCGGGTCGCCCGGTCGCGGCGAACGCGCCGCAGCGGCCGCCGGTGCCAGGGTTGGGCGCACCGAATGCAGCGGGCGCCATGCGCGATGCGCGAGCGCAGCTGCCATTGGCGCAAGCGCCGCACGCACCATCGCCGCATGCGCCGACACCCAGGTTCGCGGCCGATCCGCGGCGCGCACTGCCGGTCGCGAACGCCGCCGCGCTGCAGCAGCGGCGCGACATGCTGCAGCTAGCGCACGCCAACGCGCCGCAGCCGGCCGGGAATTTCCAGGCAGCGCACCGGGAAGATCCGCGCGCGCAAGCCAGGTTTACCCAACCCGAGCCGCCACGGCCGGCACCGCATCAGTTCGCCGCATTCAATGCCCAGCAGCAGGCCGCGCATCGAGAGGCGCCGATGCGGGAGTTCCCTGAGCGTGTTCAGGCCATGCCACGCCCCGAACAGCGGCCGCCGATGCAGGAGCAGCGCATGGCCAGGATCGCGCCGCCGCGTCCGCCGGCCGAGCCGCGCCCGGCCACGCGTCCGCCGCAAGCCCACTCCGATCCGCACCACAACCACGACCGCGACCGCGACAAGCACACCGGGTAAGCGTCGTCGGCCGGGCGACCGCACCGCCGTCGCTCGGCTGCGCCGCCGTTCAGCCGCCCAGGCGGTTCAGCGCCTCGGCCAGCTCGTCGGCCAGCGGCGCATTCAATAGATAGGGCGTCTTGCCGCCGTCGAGGCTGAATTCCAGCGAGGCGGCATGCAGGAACAGGCGCTTGAGCCCGATCTGCTCGCGCAGGCGCTTGTTGACCGCCGCATCGCCGTACTTGTCGTCGCCGGCCACCGCATGCCCGAGGTGCTGCGCATGCACCCGGATCTGGTGGGTGCGGCCGGTCTCGATCCGCACCTCGCAATAGGAATGCCCGCCGCGCCGCTCCAGCACCCGGAAATGGCTCAGCGATGCCTTGCCGGCCGCGTTCACCTGCACATGGCGCTCGCCGCCTTGGCGCAGGCCGATGTGCAACGGCGCATCCACGCTCATCACCCCGTCGGGCATGCGCCCGACCAGCAGGGTCAGGTAGCGCTTGCTGATGCCGCGGCCCTCGACCCGGTCGTCCTCGCGCATCAGCGCCTGCATCTCGGTCAGCGCCGAGCGCTTCTTGGCCACGATCAGCAGCCCGGAGGTATCGCGGTCGAGCCGGTGCACCAGTTCCAGGGTCTGGTTCGGGCGCAGGGCGCGCAAGGTCTCGATCGCGCCGAAGCTGATCCCGCTGCCGCCATGGCTGGCCACCCCGGAGGGCTTGTTCAGCGCCAGCAACCGCGCGTCTTCGTAAACGATCGCCGCCTCCAGCCGGGCCATGAACGCGTCCGGCGGCGCGGTCTTCTCGCCCTCCTCGTGCAGCTTCAGCGGCGGGATGCGCACCTCGTCGCCGGCCTCCAGCTTGCGCTCGGGCTTGGTGCGGCCGCCGTTGACCCGGACCTGGCCGCTGCGCATCAGCTTGTAGATCAGGCTGCGCGGGGCGCCCTTGAGCTGGCCGAGCAGGAAATTGTCTACGCGCTGTCCGGCCCTATCTTCCGGGACCTTGAGAATGCGCACCGCGCTGGTCGCGACGTCGCGCGGCTTGGGAGGGATCGGGGGGGAAGTCATCAGGCGGTTTATTCTGTTACACTCGGGGGGCGAGATAAGGGTTTGATTTCGTTGAAAGTTAGCGCAGGGCCAGAAGCCCGGCTTGCGACGATTCCGGCACAGTGCGCGACCACCGCCCCCGGGGCGGCCATGTTAGCGGCTCACCGGCCTGCCCGGCCATCGCCGGACGCCACAAGCGTCCGCGCTGAACATGCCCCGTGCGGCGCCCAGCCTGGCTGGAGTCGCCGCCGGTCCTGAACCACCTAAAAGAAAGAAGCGCTCCCGCGGCTCGCCGTGGTGTCGTAGCGCTGGAAACCCAAGCCGCCCTCCCCGCGCCTGCGCGATGGGCGGCGAAGCGTGACCAGAAGCGAAACCCCATGGCGTTCCGCGCGGTAGCAGCGCGAGGAACGCAACAATGAAGCGAATGCTGATCAACGCCACGCAGGCGGAAGAACTGCGTGTGGCCATCGTGGACGGCCAGACCCTGTACGACATCGATATCGAGCAACCGTCCAAGGAACAGAAGAAGTCCAACATCTACAAGGGCCGCATCACGCGGCTCGAACCCTCGCTCGAAGCCGCCTTCGTCGAATACGGCGGCGAGCGCCACGGCTTCCTGCCGCTGAAGGAAATCTCCCGCGATTACTTCCAGGCCGGCGTCGACCACAACAAGGCGACGATCCGCGAACTGCTGCGCGAGGGCCAGGAGGTGGTGGTCCAGGTGGACAAGGAAGAACGCGGCAACAAGGGCGCCGCACTGACCACGTTCATCTCCCTGGCCGGCCGCTACATGGTGCTGATGCCGAACTCGCCCAGCGCCGGCGGCGTCTCGCGCCGGATCGAGGGCGAGGACCGCGCCGCGCTGAAGGAAGCGCTGGACAAGCTGAACATCCCCGACGACATGGGCGTGATCATCCGCACCGCCGGCGTCGGCCGCGATGCCGAAGAGCTGCAGTGGGACCTGGACTACCTGCTGCAGGTATGGAAGTCGATCGCCGAGGCCGCGCTGGCCAAGCCGGCACCGTTCCTGATCTACCAGGAATCGCGGCTGATCATCCGCGCCCTGCGCGACTACCTGCGCGCCGACATCGGCGAGATCCTGGTCGATACCGTCGAGATGTACGGCGATGCCCAGGAGTTCATGCAGCAGGTGATGCCGCAGAGCCTGCGCAAGCTCAAGCACTACACCGACGACATCCCGCTGTTCAACCGCTTCCAGATCGAATCGCAGATCGAGGCGGCCTACGAGCGCAGCGTGCGCCTACCCTCCGGCGGCTCGATCGTGGTCGACCAGACCGAGGCGCTGACCGCGGTGGACGTCAACTCCTCGCGCGCGACCAAAGGCAGCGACATCGAGGACACCGCGTTCCAGACCAACCTGGAGGCCGCCGAAGAGGTGGCCCGCCAGCTGCGCCTGCGCGACCTCGGCGGCCTGGTGGTCATCGACTTCATCGACATGGCCTCCAACAAGCACCAGCGCGAAGTCGAGAACCGCCTGCAGAACGCGCTCAAGTACGACCGCGCGCGGGTGCAGATCGGCCGCATCTCGCGCTTCGGCCTGCTCGAGATGAGCCGCCAGCGCCTGCGCCCGTCGCTGGGCGAGTCCAGCCAGATCGTGTGCCCGCGCTGCGACGGCCATGGCCGCATGCGCAGCGTCGAGTCGATGTCGCTGTCGATCATCCGCGTGGCCGAAGAGCACGCGATGAAGGAGAACACCGGACAGGTACTGGTGCAGGCCCCGGTGGAGATCGCCAACTACCTGCTCAACGAGAAGCGCCGCGCGCTCAGCGAGATCGAGAAGCGCCACGACGCGCCGATCGTCATCGTCGCCGACGAACAGCTGCACACCCCGCACTACGAAGTGACCCGCCTGCGCGAGAACGAGCTCGGCGAGGAAAGCGCCAAGCCCAGCTACCAGCGCAACACCCCGCGCAAGCTGCCGGTGCATGCGCTGACCAAGGCGCAGCTGAACATTCCGGCGCCGGCGGTGACCAATGTGAAGCACTCGCAGCCGGCGCCGGTGCGCGAAGTGGTCGAGGTGCCCGAACCGGTCGCCGCGCCCGTGCAGATCCAGGCCGCGGCGCCCGCCCCGGTCGCGGCCCCGGCCCCGACCACCGGCGTGGTCGGCTGGCTGAAGCGGATCTTCGGTGCCGGCGAAAGCACGGCCCCGGCTCCGGCCGCGAGCGAGCCGGCGCAGCGCCAGCGCGCCCACGACGGCAATCGCAACCGCAACGATCGTGGCGACCGCAACGCGCGCCGCGACGGCAACCGCAACGGCGGCCAGGGTGGCAATGGCGGCAACGCCGCGCGCGGCAACGGCGGCAACCTGCGCCGCGACGAGCGCCGTCCCGGCAACGGCGGCAGCAACCCGCAGGGCGGCCAGCAGAACCTCGCGGCCAAGCCGCCGCGCAACGAGCAGGCGCCGCAGCAGGTCAAGCCGCAGCAGAACCCGCCGCCGCCGCCGAAGGTGCCGAAGCAGCCGCAGCCGCAGAACCCGCCGCGTCAGCCCAAGCCGCAGCAGGAGCCGGCGCAGGCCGCGCTGCAGAGCGACAAGCCGCAGCGCCAGCCGCGCCAGGACGAGGTCGCCGCCAAGCCGGCCACGGCAGCAGCCGCCGCAGCAACCCAGGACGCCACCACGCTCGCGGCTGCCACCGTGGCCGCTGGTGCCGCCGCGCTGAGCAGCGATGCACCGGCCAGCGAGGTCGACAGCGCCGCGCCGGCGCCGGCCGCACCGCAGCCGAGCGTGGCGCAGGCGAGCATCGATGAACGCGAGAGCGTCGCGGAAACCGCGCAGGCCGTTCCGGCCGGCGAGAACGGCGACGCCGACGACGCCAATGGCGAGGCCGGCGGCCGCCGCCGTCGCGGCCGTCGCGGCGGCCGTCGCCGTCGTCGCGGCAATGGCGAAGCCGGCAGCGGCGGCGAAGGCGCAGCGTTCGACGACATCGAACTGGATGCCGGCGACAGCGACGGCGAAACCGCGCCGGCGCCGAGCCGCAGCCAGCCGGAATTCGATTTCGTCGACGATGCCTCCCCGGCCGAAGCCACCGAAACCACCGAAGCCAAGCCACAGCAGGCACCGCGCGCGGCGCGGGAAAAGCGCGAGCCGCGTCCGCCGCGGCACGAGCAGGCTGCTGCCGCGCAGACGCCTGCCGCTGCTGCGCCCTCAGTACCGGAAGCCGAAACCGGCCCCGCCGCAGCGCAAGCTGCGCCGGTTGCCGCAGCCGCGGTCGCAGCGACCGCAACGGCGCCTGCGGTTGCCGAGTCGGCACCGGCACCGGTCGCTACAGCGCCTGCGCAAGCAGCGCCGCCGGTAGCGGCTGCGCCCTTGCCGCCAGCCAACGGCGTGCCTGCCGCGCAGGTCGAGGCAGTGCCTGCAGAAGAACCTGCTCGGCCGTTCGTCGCCGGGCCGGCAGCGTCCGACACGCCGCCGCTGGCGACAATCGAAGCCGCGCGGCAACCGACGACCCCGACGCCAATCGTCGAACGGCCTGCTCCGATCGCCGCAGCGACGCCAGCGGCGGAAACGAAAACGGAAACTGCAGCGGCACCGCTCGCAGCAGTTGAGGAACCTGCAACGCCGTCCCCGGTGGTTGCCGAGCCGCAGCAAGCAGCCGCTCCGGCAGCGCAACCGATCGCCGAGGAAGAAGCGCCCGGCAAACCGGCCTACGTGCCGGTACAGACCACGCTGCTGGACGCCTTCCACGAGGAGCCGGCGGCCGAACCGACGCCGCTACACGCGCCGGTTGCAGCAGTCCCGGTGTCGAACGGCACCGGGAGCAGCAGCGCCGGCACTGCCGAACCGGCAGCGGCCGCTGCGGCCGGCAACGGCCTGTTCGATGCGCCGCCTGCACCGCCGGCGGATGCGCCGGTCGCCGTCGCCCAGCATCAGCTGCACGCCAAATCCGGCGAGGGCGAGAGCGACGACGACAAGGGGCACAAGGAACGCGCCAGCTGATCCGGCGCCCGTTCCTTGCAGCAGAAGAAAAGCGGCCTTCGGGCCGCTTTTTTTGTCTGCCACTGGCGAGCCTTGCAGCTTTTGCGCCGCGTGATGCGGAGGTGGTCCGGACGCGAATCCTTGTCTGCGCAACGCAGGAATCGGGCTCCGCACGCAGCCGGACTGCGGACACCCCACAAGCCGCTTCGCGCCGGCCACCTGGCCGCACAACGGCGCCGATACCCAAGTCGGCCGACGATCCCCGATCCTGCCCCCCTGTGGAGCCGCGACAGGCGTCTGCATAGCGCCTATCGCGGCCGAAATCGGGCCTGCACGGCCTTGAACGAGCAACGGAAAACCCGCCCCATCCTGCCGACCGGGGGATACGCTCCGCCACTACACCCGGCCATGCCGGACGCACGCACGCACGCACGATGCGGCACAAAAAAAGCGACCGGTCAGGTCGCTTTTTTGCATGACGCAGATACACGATACACCCGCTCCCGCTACAGCGGATGCGCCGGATCCAGCAGGCCGTACTGCGTCGCCAGGCGCGCCAGCGCGATGCTGTCGTGGATGCCGACCTTCTCGAACAGCCGCGCCTTGTGCGTGTTGACCGTCTTGGCGCTGAGGCTCAAACGCTTGGCGATGTCTTCCTGGCGCAGCCCGCGGGTCAGCAGCATTGCGACTTCCAGCTCGCGCGGAGACAGCGCATCGAATGGCGAACCGCCGCCTTCCAGATTGGCCAGCGCCAGGTTCTGCGCGATGTTGGCGCCTAGGTAGCGCTTGCCGATCGCCACGTCGCGTACCGCGCGCAGCAACTCCTGCGCGTCGCCCGCCTTGCCCACATAGCCGGACGCACCGGCCTCGAGCAGGCGCTTGGGCAATGGGCCGTCTTCCAGCACCGACACGATGATGACCTTGGTCCCGTGATCGCCCTTGATGATGCGTTCGGTGACCTCGAGTCCGCTGACACCCGGCATGTGCAGATCGCAGAGCACGATGTCCGGCTTCAGCTGGCGGATCTGCGGCATCGCGGCCTCGCCGCTCTCGGCCTCACCGACGATTTCGATATCGATCTGATTCGAAAGGATCAGCTTCATGCCGGTACGGACAAGAGCGTGATCGTCGACCAAAAAAACTCTAATGGCCATCTCGTATAACCCCAACGCAGCGAACGCCGCACGATCAGACTAGCGGCGTGAATTGTTCAGGGCAACCGAAAATTGTAGACAAAATCATCCTGAATCGCCCAGGGTTTTGAGCAGGCTCGACCCTCTGAGAGGATTGCGTCATGAGCAGGTCGAACAAGTTCTCACCCGAGGTGCATGAGCCGAGGTGCATGAGCGGGCGATGAGGAAGCTGCAGGAGAACCGCGGGGAGTACGCATCGACACTAGCGGTCTTTTCTGCCTTGCATTGTTCACCGCGGTCGATGCCCGCAGCCAAGCAACTTGCGGGCCGCGTCGCGTCGGCCACAAGCCTCGGCCAGGCCAACGTCGGGATAGCCCATCCCGGACACCACCGGACGCCGGGCAACAAAAAGCCCGCATTTCTGCGGGCTTTCTGGACTTCCTCGGACCTTGCAGCAGTCCCTTGAATTGGTCGGGGTAGCCGGATTCGAACCGACGACCACTAGTCCCCCAGACTAGTGCGCTACCAGGCTGCGCTATACCCCGGTAAAAACGTCCGCCGTTGCGGCGGCTCCGCCTCGTGGCGAGTTGTCGATTATAGCGGGATCGGCGCGGCCATTCCTAGCCGCTTGCGCCGCTGTCGCTCAGCGCCGCAGCAACTGCAGCACTTCTTCCAGTTCCTGCCGCACCTGCTTGATGATCTGGTTGCTCAGCGCCGACTCCTGCCGCGCGCCCTCGCCTTCCAGGCGCAGCCGCGCGCCGCCGATGGTATAGCCCTGTTCGTACAGCAGGCTGCGGATCTGCCGCACCATCAGCACGTCGTGGCGCTGGTAGTAGCGGCGGTTGCCGCGGCGCTTGACCGGTTCCAGGCTGGGAAATTCGGTTTCCCAGTAGCGCAGCACGTGCGGTTTGACGTCGCACAGCTCGCTGACCTCACCGATGGTGAAGTAGCGCTTGGCCGGAATCGGCGGAAGTTCGCGGTTACTGCCCGGATCCAGCATAAGCCTCCACTCGCTCCTTGAGCTTCTGTCCCGGGCGGAAGGTCACCACCGTCCGCGCCGAGATCGGGATTTCTTCGCCGGTCTTGGGATTGCGACCGGGCCGTTGGTTCTTGCGGCGCAGATCGAAGTTGCCGAAGCCGGACAGCTTCACCTGCCGCCCCTGCTCCAGCGCATCGCGCAGCACATCGAAGAAAGCATCGACGAATTCCTTGGCCTCGCGCTTGTTCAGCCCGACTTCGTCGAACAACCGTTCGGCCATTTCCGCTTTGGTCAACGCCATTGCCCTGCCATCCCCTACGTCTCAGCCGCGAATCCGCGCATCGTGTTCGCGCGCCAGCGCCGCCACTGCGTCGGCGACCACGGCATCCACATCGCGATCCGTCAGAGTGCGCGAGTTGTCCTGCAAAATCAAGCCCATAGCGAGACTCTTGAAACCCGCCTCGACCCCCGGCCCGACGTAGCGGTCGAACAGCACCACCTCGCGCAGCAGCGGCCCGACCGCGCCGCGCACGCTGTCCGCCAGCGCCGACCAGGCCACCGCCTCCGGCACCAGGAAGGCCAGGTCGCGGCGCACCGACGGGAACCGCGACAGCTCGGCGGCACGCGGCAGCGCGCGCGCGGCCAGCGGCGCCAGATCCAGTTCGAAGCCGAGCACGTCCACGTCGATCTGCAGCGCCTGCAGCAGGCGCGGATGCAGCTGGCCGATCCAGCCGATCCGCGCGCCATCGCGGTACACGTCGGCGGCACGGGTCGGATGCGCGAACGGCAGCGCCGACGGACGGTAGTCCAGGCGCGCGCCGGCGGCGCTGGCCAGCGCGTCCAGGTCGCCCTTCAGGTCGTGGAAGTCGACCTTGCGCGCCGGCAAGCCCCACTGCAGCGCGTCGGCATCGCCGCACACCGCCGCCGCCACGCGCTGCGTTTCCGCCGGCGCCGCGCCGGCGGTTGCGGCCGCCGCGAACACCTTGCCCAGTTCGAACAGGCGCACCCGCCCGGCCTGCCGGGCGACGTTGCGGCCCAGCGCCGCGACCAGTCCGGGCAACAGCGACGGGCGCATCACCGCCAGCTCGGCGCTGAGCGGATTGGCCAGCGCCACGACGCGCCCCTCATCCAGGCCCCACTGGTCGAGCAGGGCCGCATCGACGAAGGCATAGTTGATGGTTTCCAGCAGCGCGCGCGCGACCAGCTGGCGGCGCACGCTCAGTTCGTCCAGCTGCGTCTCGCTGCCCATGGCGATGCGCGAGGCACCGCCCGGCAGCGTGGTCGGCAGCCGGTCGTAGCCGTGGATGCGCGCCAGCTCCTCGATCAGGTCCTCTTCCAGGGCGATGTCGAAGCGGCGGCTGGGCGCGGTGACCTGCCAGCCGTTGGCGGCCGCGGCGACCTGCATGCCCAGCGCGCGCAGGATGCGCTCGACTTCGGCGTCGGCGATCTGGATGCCGAGCACGCGCACGATGCGCGCGCGGCGCAGCGCAATCGGCGCCGGCATCGGCAGGTGCTCGCGCAACTCGGCCTCGACCACCGGACCAGCGCGGCCGCCGGCCAGCTCCAGTACCAGCCGCGTCGCCAGTTCCAGCGCCGGCCGCGGCAGCGCCGGATCCACGCCGCGCTCGAAGCGGTGGCCGGCATCGGTGTGCAGGCCGAGCCTGCGGCCGCGGCCCATGATCGCCGCCGGTGCGAAATGCGCCGCTTCCAGGAACACGTGCCGGGTCGCATCGGTGACGCGGGTGTCGTACCCGCCCATCAGTCCGGCCAGGGCGACCACGCGATCGCCGTCAGTGACGGCCAGGAAGCCGTCGTCGAGCGTGGTATGGCGGCCGTCGAGCAGTTTCAGCGTCTCGCCAGCGCGCGCGCGGCGCACGCCGACCGGGCCGTGCAGCGTCTCCAGGTCGAAGGCATGCATCGGCTGGCCCAGTTCCAGCATCACGTACTGGGTGATATCGACCAGCAGCGACACCGGACGCACGCCGCTGCGGCGCAGGCGCTCGGCCATCCACAGCGGCGTCTTCGCCGCCGGGTCGAGATCCTCGACGACGCGGCCGCAATAGCGCGGCGCAGCGCCGCCCGCCTGCAGGCGCACCTCCAGGCGGCGCTCGCTGGCGACGGCGACCGGCGCGGCCGTGAACGGCAGCACTGCGCTGGCGCAGGCCGCGGCCACGTCGTAGGCGATGCCGCGCACGCCGAAGCAGTCGGCGCGGTTCGGGGTCAGCTTGATCTCGATGCTGGCGTCGGGCAGACCCAGATAGTCGGCCAGCGCCTGACCGATCGGCGCATCGTCGGGCAGTTCGAACAGGCCCGACGCGTCGCTGTCCAGGCCCAGTTCCTTGGCCGAACACAGCATGCCGTTGGACTCGACGCCGCGCAGCTTGGCCGCCTTGATCGCGATGCCGCCGACCTGGGCGCCGACCAGCGCCAGCGGCGCGACCAGCCCGGCGCGCGCGTTCGGCGCGCCGCACACGATCTGCAACAGGGCGCCCTGCCCGGCATCGACCTGGCACACCTGCAGGCGGTCGGCCTCCGGATGCCGCACCGCTTCGACGATGCGCGCCACCACCACCTGCTGCAGCGATTCGCCGAGCGGCGTGACCTCCTCGACCTCCAGGCCGATGGCGGTCAGGGTCGCGGCCAGTTCATCGCGCGTGGCCTGGGTGGGAACGTGGCTGCGCAGCCAGTTTTCGCTGAATTTCATTGAGGGGCCGGGAATCGAGAATGGGGAATGGGGAATGGAAGAGCGGTTTACTGGAACGGATGGAGATGCGGGAAACGAGCTTCAGCCTTGCTTTTACCCATTCCCGATTCCCGTTTCCCGACTCCCAGCCTCAAGCGAACTGCCTGAGGAACCGCACATCGTTCTCGAAGAACGCGCGCAGGTCGTTGACGCCGTAGCGCAGCATCGCGAAGCGTTCCACGCCCATGCCGAAGGCGAAGCCGGTGTAGCGTTCCGGATCGATGCCGACGCTGCGCAGCACGTTCGGGTGGACCATGCCGCAGCCGAGCACTTCCAGCCAGCGGGTGCTGCCGTCGGGCTGCTGCCAGGCGATGTCCACTTCCGCGCCGGGTTCGACGAACGGGAAATAGCTGGGGCGGAAGCGCATCTCGAAATCGCGCTCGAAGAACGCGCGTACGAACTCGGACAGGGTGCCCTTGAGGTCGGCGAAGGTCGAGTGCTCGTCGACCAGCAGGCCTTCGACCTGATGGAACATCGGCGAATGGGTCTGGTCGCTGTCGCTGCGGTAGACCTTGCCGGCGGCGATCATGCGCAGCGGCGGCGCGCCGCCACTCTCGACAAGCCGGCCCATGTAGCGCACCTGCACCCCGGAGGTATGGGTGCGCAGCAGGCGCCGGTCGCCGCTGCCGTCATCGGCGATGTAGAAGGTGTCGTGCATCGCCCGCGCCGGATGGTGCGGCGGAAAGTTCAGCGCCTCGAAGTTGTGCCAGTCGTCCTCGATCTCCGGGCCGTCGGACAGCTCGTAGCCGAGCCGCGCGAAGATCTCGGTGATGCGCTCCAGCGTGCGCGTGACCGGGTGCAGCCCGCCGCGCTCGCCGCGCCGGCCCGGCAGGGTCACGTCGATGCGCTCGGCCGCCAGGCGCGCATCCAGCGCCGCGGTTTGCAGCAGCGCGCGACGCGCGGCCAGCGCCGCGGAGACCGCATCGCGCGCCTGGTTGATCGCCTCGCCGGCCAGCTTGCGCTGCTCGGGCGGCAGCGCGCCGAGCTGTTTCAGCTGCGTGGTGATGCTGCCGCTCTTGCCGAGCAGCGCGACCCGCAGCTGCTCCAGCGCTTCGGGACTGGCCGCCGCGGCGATGTCCGCCAGCGCCTGTCCGCTCAGGGATTGGATCTCGTTCATTGCACTCGCGCCTCACTTCAGCCGACCACCCGATCCGCATCTTTTGCTCGGGAAACCTCCCGCAAGTGGGATACATCTCACTTGCGACAGGCACAAAACGCAAAAAGGGGAAGGACTCGCGCCCTTCCCCTGCATGTCTGCTATTTCCCTGCTGTTGTTCAACAGTCCGCACATGGATGTGCGGGCCGTTGCAGAGGGACCTGCATTATGCCGCCAGCGCGCCCTTTGCCTTCTCCGCCAAGGCGGCAAAGCCCTGCGCGTCGTGCACGGCGATGTCCGCCAGCACCTTGCGATCCAGGGTGATGCCGGCCTTGAGCAGGCCGTTCATGAAACGGCTGTAGCTCAGGCCATTGATGCGGGCCGCCGCGTTGATGCGGGTGATCCACAGCGAACGGAACACGCGCTTCTTCTGCTTGCGGCCGATGTAGGCGTACTGCTGCGCCTTGATCACCGCCTGCTTGGCGACGCGGAAGACCTTGCGACGGGCGTTGTAGTAGCCCTTGGCCAGGTTCAGAACTTTCTTGTGACGACGGCGTGCCTGGACGCCACGTTTTACTCGAGCCATGGTTCAGTCCTCAGAGGTAAGGCAGCATACGGTCAAGACGGCCAGCGTCCTCGGCACGAACATGGTTCGTCTGCCGCAGATTGCGCTTCCGCTTGGTCGCTTTCTTGGTGAGGATATGGCTACGGTTGGCGTGGCCGCACTTGTATTTGCCGGAGGCGGTCTTGCGGAAGCGCTTGGCCGCCGCCCGGTTGGTCTTGATCTTGGGCATTGCAATGTCCTTGATGGTGTTTTGTCACTGGTCAGGGCGGTGGCCGCGCCACGCTTTCCGTCCGTGCCCGTACCGGCTTGTAAGCCCTCGATCCTCAAAGAATCGGGGCGGGTCCTATTGCCGCGTTGACGGCAAACCCGATGCACCGGGCCGCGCAGTATGCCAGGGCTTGGAATGCCTTGCAAATCATGTATTTCGATCCGGGCGCGTGGCGCCGGGAATCGAAAATCGAAAATCGAAAAGGCTGCGGCATCGGCGGGTACTTGTCGCACCATCAGACTGGGAAGCGCTCGCAGCGTGCTGCCGCCTCGAACGGATACCGGCCTGGCCCTGCGTGCCGCACCGGACGGGCACGGCGGGCGACTTGCCCCCAGGCAGCGGGTAGCCACGCGCCTCCACCGCCAGGCGGCGGCAGGAAGCGACGATCGGAAAACGCATACGGGCGCCAGCAGGCGCCCGGGGGCGGCCGCGCCCCCGCGCGAGGCGGGGCGCGATCCTGACGCGCTGCGGTCAGCGCTTCTTCGGCGCGATCATCATCACCATCTGCCGGCCTTCCAGGCGCGGACGCGATTCGATGACGATGTCTTCGCCGAGGTCGGCCTCGATCCGCGACGCCATTTCGCGCCCGAGTTCCTGGTGGCTCATCTCGCGGCCACGGAAGCGGATGTTGACCTTGACCTTGTCGCCCTCCTCGAGGAAGCGGCGCATGTTGCGCAGCTTGATCTGGTAATCGCCCTCGTCCGTGACCGGACGGAACTTGATTTCCTTGATCTCGACCTGCTTGGTCTTCTTCTTGGCTTCGTTGGCCTTCTTCTGCTGCTCGAACTTGAACTTGCCGAAGTCCATGATCTTGCAGACCGGCGGATCGGCCTGCGGCTGGATCTCGACCAGGTCGAGCCCATCCTCTTCGGCCAGCGCCAGCGCTTCGTCGCGGGTCAGCACGCCGACCATCTCGCCGTCCTTGCCGATCACGCGAACGCGCGGGACGCGGATCTCTTGGTTCTTACGGTTCTGTTTGTTGTCAGGGGTACTGATGTTGCAATCTCCCAGGGGAATCGGACCGACGTGGACGGAGGCTCCGCCCGCATCGGGGTTGTCTTACGCCAGTTGCTCGGCGCGCAGCCGTTCGGCGAAGGCGGCAACCGACATGGTTCCCAGATCCTCCCCCGATCGCGTGCGGACTGCAATGGCGCCGTTTTCCTTCTCGCGGTCGCCCGCCACCAGCAGGTACGGCACCCGCTGCAGCGTGTGTTCGCGAATCTTATAGCCGATTTTTTCGTTCCGCAAATCGGCCTCGATGCGGAAGCCTTGATTTGCAAGGAGTTTCCGCACGCTGTCTACATAGTCGGCCTGCGCATCGGTGATGTTCATCACCATTGCCTGCACCGGCGACAGCCAGGCCGGGAACGCGCCGGCATGGTGCTCGATCAGGATCCCGATGAATCGCTCCATCGAGCCGACGATGGCCCGGTGCAGCATGACCGGGGTTTGGCGCTGGCTCTGCTCGTCCACGTACTCGGCGCCGAGGCGCTCGGGCATGAAGTAGTCGACCTGCATGGTGCCCAGCTGCCAGGTGCGGCCGATCGCGTCCTTCAGGTGGTACTCGATCTTGGGCGCGTAGAAGGCGCCCTCGCCCGGCAGCTCCTCCCATTCCACGTTCACCGCGCGCAGCGCGCGGCGCAGCGTCTCCTCGGTGCGGTCCCAGAATTCGTCGGTACCGATGCGCTTGTCCGGGCGCAGCGCCAGCTTCACCGAAATGTCGGAGAAGCCGAAATCCGCATAGACTTTCAGCGCCTGCAGGTGGAAGGCGGTGACCTCGGACTCGATCTGCTCTTCGGTGCAGAAGATGTGGCCATCGTCCTGGGTGAAACCGCGCACGCGCAGGATGCCGTGCAGCGCGCCGGACGGCTCGTTGCGGTGGCAGGCGCCGAACTCGCCGTAGCGGATCGGCAGGTCGCGGTAGCTGTGCAGGCCCTGGTTGAACACCTGCACGTGGCCCGGGCAGTTCATCGGCTTGACCGCGTAGGTGCGCTTCTCCGACTCGGTGAAGAACATGTTGTCCTGGTAGTTGTCCCAGTGGCCGGACTTCTGCCACAGCGACACGTCCAGGATCTGCGGGCAGCGCACCTCGCCGTAGCCGCTGGCGCGGTACACCTTGCGCATGTACTGCTCGACCACCTGCCAGATCGACCAGCCCTTCGGATGCCAGAACACCAGGCCCGGACCCTCTTCCTGCAGATGGAACAGGCCCTGCTGCTTGCCGATCTTGCGATGGTCGCGCTTGTCCGCTTCCTCCATGCGCAGGATGTAGGCGTCCAGCTGCTTCTTGTCGGCCCAGGCGGTGCCGTAGATGCGCTGCAGCTGCTCGTTCTTGGCATCGCCGCGCCAGTAGGCGCCGGAGATGCGGGTCAGCTTGAACGCCTTGAGGAAGCGCGTGTTGGGCACGTGCGGGCCGCGGCACATGTCCACGTATTCCTGGTGGTAGTACAGGCCCATCGCGGTGACGTCGTCGGCCATGTCCTCGATCAGGCGCAGCTTGTAGTCCTCGCCGCGCTGGCGGAACAGTTCGATCGTCTCGGCGCGCGGGGTGACCTTCTTGACCACGTCGTAGTCCTGCGCGATCAGCTCCTGCATGCGCTTCTCGATCGCCGCCATGTCCTCGGGGGTGAACGGGCGCTCGCTGTAGATGTCGTAGTAGAAACCTTCGGCGATGACCGGGCCGATCACCATCTTGACCTCGGGGTACAGCTGCTTGACCGCATGGCCGACCAGGTGCGCGCAGGAGTGGCGGATGATCTCCACGCCCTCGGCGTCCTTGGCGGTGATGAGGCGCAGGCTGGCGTCATGGTCGATGAGGTCGCAGGCATCGACCAGGCGGCCGTCGACCTGGCCGGCGATGGTCGCCTTGGCCAGGCCCGGGCCGATGGACTGGGCCACGTCCATGGGACTGACGGGGTGTTCGAATTCGCGGCGGCTGCCGTCGGGGAGCGTGATCGTGATCATGGGAATCGGCAAGAAGGGGAGCGAGACGGATCGGGCGTTTCCCGCGCCGCGCCGGAAGCCGGCGGCGCAAGGCGCGGGATACAAAGAAGGCGCCACAAGGGCGCCTGCTCGGACAGCCTTGGACGGGGTTTCATGCTGGGGCGATGGTAGTGCTCATGTCGCACGCTCGGCCGGCGTTGCCGCGGGCCACCCGTAGTTCCGCATTGAAGAATTACCAAATGGTAACCCATTTGGCGGAATTGTGAATTCGCACCGTCGGCAACGCCGCTGCCGCCGCGAATCCCGAATCCCGAATCCCGAATCCCGAGCCTACGCTGCGCCGCAGCAGGTGCTCTTCCGTACGCCATGGCATGCTTCGAGCTGTTTCCCTGCACTGCGAGCGCCGTCATCAAAGGCAAGGCCACATCGCTCGATATCGCCTATCTGGCGGGCGTATCGCAGCCCACCGTGTCGCGCGCACTGCGCGGCAGCCCGGCGGTCAACGAGCAGACCCGGCGCAAGATCCTGGCGATCGCCAACGCGCTGAACTACAAGGTCGACAAGCACGCCTCCAGCCTGCGCCTGCGCAATGCCGGCACCCTGGCGCTGCTGTTCTTCGAAGACCCGACCACCGACGATTCGCTGATCAACCCGTTCTTCCACGCGATGCTGGGCTCGATCACCCGCGCCTGCGCGCGCCACGGCTACGACCTGCTGGTGTCGTTCCAGCAGCTGTCGGACAACTGGCGCGCCGACTACGGCGACAGCCAGAAGGCCGATGGCCTGATCCTGCTCGGCTACGGCGACTACCTGCAGGCGCAGCAGCGGCTGCAGCACCTGGTCGAGCAAGGCACCCACTTCGTGCGCTGGGGCGCGGTGCTGCCCGGGCAGCCGGGGGTGTCGATCGGCAGCGACAACTTCCAGGGCGGCCACGACATCACCGCGCACCTGCTGCAACAGGGTTGCCGGCGCGTCGCCTTCCTCGGCGACGCCTCGAACCACTATCCCGAATTCCTCGAGCGCTACCGCGGCCATGCCCAGGCGCTGCGCACGGCCGGATCGGACATCGTGCCCGGCCTGCAGCTGGATGCGATCACCACCGAGCAATCCGGCTACGAAGCGGCCTTGGCGCTGCTGCGCGGCGGCGAACGCTTCGACGCGGTGTTCGCCGCCAGCGACCTGATCGCGATCGGCGCATTGAAGGCGCTGCGCGAACACGGCCTGCGTGTGCCCGAGGACGTGGCCCTGGCCGGCTTCGACGACATCCCGATCGCCGCCTGCGTGGCGCCGGCGCTGTCGACGGTGCAGCAGGACACCAAGCTGGCCGGCGCGGTGCTGGTCGAGACCCTGCTGGCGCAGATCGCCGGGCAGCCGGTCGCCAGCCGCACCCTGCCGGTGACGCTGGCGCTGCGCGGTTCCTCGCTGCGCAGCTGAGCGCTTGCCGGCCGGCGAACGCGGCCGCCACCGCAGCATTTCCGCCTCCAGAACGTGCCCGCGCGCCGCGGCCGGATTTTGCTTACGAAAGCAGAATGATTATCATCCGCGAGAGAGCGTCGCGGACTGCCGCGGCTGCACGCCGCCGCCTGGAACGCCGATGCCCCCTGCCCGTCCCGCTTCCCACCCGACCTCCCCGCTCCCGACCACAGCCGCCTCACGCCGCAGGCAGGTGCGGTCGGCAGCGTGGATCGGCGCCCGATGAGCGTGACCATTGCCGGGATCGCCTTGGCCGCGGTGTGCGCGGCGCTGTCGGCGCTGGCTCTGTACGCGGGCTCGCCGAACTGCCGCCTGGCGCCGTTGCGGCGCCTGCGCCGGTTCGGCAACGGGCTGGGCCTGGCGCTGGCGATCGCCTCGCTGGTGGCCTGGATCGCGCAATTGGGCGTCGGCGCCGGGCTGTGCGCGATGCTCGCCAGCTGGATGCTGGCGCTGATGCTGGTACCGACCGTCGGCGCGCTGCGCGGCGATCCGGGCCACGGCGTGCGGAGCCGGCCGCGATGATGTGGAGCCGTGGACTGGCCGGGCTGATTGCCGGCTTCTTCCTCGCCACCGCGCTGACCGGCCTGGTCTGCTGGCTGCCGCCCGGGCCGTGGCAGCAGGCGCTGGTCCCCGCGCTGATCGCGTTCGTGCCGCTGTGGGTGGGCGTGGCGATCGGCGCCTTCGCGTTCGCCAGCGGCCGTCGCGCCTGGCTGTGGTTGAGCGCGCTGGCACTGGCCGGCTTCGCCCTGCTATGGGCGCTGAAGGCCCTGGGCTGGGCGCAATGAGGACATTCGCATGAAACTGCACGCCGCCACCCTGCGCACCTTCACCACGCTGCATACCTGGATGGGCCTGGTCGCCGGCTTCGCCTTGTTCGTGGCCTTCTACGCCGGCGCGATCACCGTGTTCCACCACGACCTGCCGCGCTGGCAATCGCAGCAGGTGGTGCCGGTACAGACCCTGGACGATGCGCAGCGCCTGCTCGACGCCACCCTGGCGCGGCATCCGCAAGCCAAGCCGATGCTCGGCATGCTGTTCCCCAGCAGCGAATTTCCCAAGGCGCTGATCTACTGGCCCGATGCCGAGGGCGTGTGGCAGATGGCCACGCTGGACGATCTGCAGGGCGGGCCGGACCTGCCGCAAGCAGGACTAGCCACGCTGGTCAACGAGCTGCACTACACGCTCGGCCTGCCGGTGGCCGGCATCTATCTGATGGGCATCGTCAGCCTGCTGTACGCGGTGGCGATCGTGTCCGGGGTGATCATCCATCTGCCGAAGCTGCTCAAGGACCTGTTCGCGCTGCGCCCGGGCCGCAATCTCAAGCAGTTCTGGCTGGACGCGCACAACGTGGTCGGGGTGCTGAGCCTGCCGCTGCACCTGATGTTCGCGGTGACCGGCGCGGTGCTGTGCCTGTCGCTGGTGCTGATGGCGGCGCTGAATCCGCTGGTCTTCGACGGCAAGCTGCCCGAGGCGGTGCCGGTGGCGATGGACACCGCGCCGGTGCGCAGCGCCAGCGGCGCGCCTGCGCCGGTGGGCACGCTGGCCGACTGGAACGCGCGCGCCGTCGCCGAGGCACGGCGGCAGGGCCTGCACGACTTCGAGCCGGTGTACATGAAGCTGCAGCACGCCGGCGACCGCAACGCCACGGTAGAGATCAGCGGCGAGTCGCCCGACACGCTGGGGCCGACCGGCACGGTGGCGCTGGACGCGGCCAGCGGCAAGGTGATCGCCACCCAGCTGCCCGGCCGCCGCGACGCCAACCACGCCACGCTGACCTCGGCCTACGCGCTGCATTTCGGCGAGTACGGCAATGCGCTGGTGCCGTGGCTGTACTTCCTGCTCGGCATCGGCGGCGCGTTCCTGTTCTATTCGGGCAACCTGTTGTGGATCGAATCGCGGCGCAAGCGCCGCCAGG
The DNA here is from genome assembly GCF_009769165.1 of Xanthomonas hyacinthi. Taxonomy (NCBI): domain Bacteria; kingdom Pseudomonadati; phylum Pseudomonadota; class Gammaproteobacteria; order Lysobacterales; family Lysobacteraceae; genus Xanthomonas; species Xanthomonas hyacinthi. Next base: position 4,183,876 of record NZ_CP043476.1, on the reverse strand, counting down.
CGCAGCAGGGCCGCGCGCAGATCAACATGGCGCGGGCCACGGTCGGCGTGTGCATCGGTCTGTGCGTGGCGATCTCGGCGGCGTTCGTCGCGGTGCAGGTGCTGGAACGCGCCGCGCCGGACGCGGTGGATGCCGGCATGCGCTGGACCTGCTTCGGCAGCTGGGCGCTGTGCGCGCTGTGGGCGGCGCTGCGCGCGCCGGCGCAGGCCGCGCGCGAGCTGCTGTGGACCGCGGCCGCGGTGACCGCGGCGATCCCCCTGGCGCACGGCCTGGCCAGCGGCTGGTGGATGTGGACCAGCGCCGCCGCCGGGCAATGGCCGTTGTTCTGGGTCGACGGCATGGCCGTGGCGATGGCGGTCGGCTTCGCCGCATTGGCGCGCGCCACCGCGCGCCGTGCACGGCATGGCGAACCGAACAGCGTGTGGGCCGAGCCGCAGCCGGCGGCGGCGTGAACACCGCCAGCTTCTTGTAGGCGGCTTCAGCCGCGACGAACGGCGCAGTCCAGTCACCCAGCTTCGGAAGCAGTCGGGACTGAAGTCCCTCCCACAGTGCACCCAGCCGGCTCGCCGCAGGTCCCTGTGGGACTTCAGTCGCGACGCTTTATCGATAAAGCGTTGCGGCCAAGGCCCGTTCTACAAGAACAAGCATCAAGGGAGACGCTATTGCGACGACGCCACGCCGTCCTTGGCCGCCATCAGCCAATCCAGCCGCGCGCGCAGGTCCGAACGCACGATCGGCGCGTCGGACAGGAACACGCGCACCCCGTGCGCCGGCACCTCGGCACGCAAGCGGTCCGCGACCTCGAGCGCGCTGCCGTCGAAGCCGTCGTGCCAGGTGCCCGGCTGCAGGTAGCGCCGCACTTGCAGCGTCTTCGGCGCGTCGCTCTTGTTCAGCAGCACCAAGGCGGTCTGGGTGCTGCCGGCATGCTGGAACACGCGATAGAACACCGCCTCGTCGCCGGACAGGCGCAGGTTGAGCTGCAGTCCGCGCTGCAGCGCCGGCGTGCGCTGGCGCAGCGTCGCGATGCGCTGCAACGGCGCGAAGATCGGGCTCTGCGGCGCGGCATCCACCCGCGCCTGGCCGAAATAGTTGCGACTGCCGGCATGTTCGGCACGGCCGCGCATGAAGCCGGTTTCCGAGCCGTAGTAGATCACCGGAATGCCACGCGCGGTGAACAACCAGTTGTGCGCGTCGATGAAGCCGGCATCGCTGGCGTCGAGCCGCGCCATGTCGTGGTTGTCGTAGAAGGTCATCAGCTCGTACGGGTTGGCGTACGGGCCGCGCTCCAGGTACAGCGGCGCCTGCAACTGCTCGAAGCCGCCGCGCGTATGCCCGAACACCGTGGACAGCGCCTGCTTCAACGGGAAATCCAGCACGCTGACCCCGGCGTTGCGCGCCCAGGTGTGCCCGGCGATCTTGCGCGCGTCGTAGTCGAAGGCCTCGCCGAACATGAACATGCCCGGCCGCTGCGCGCGGATGCGGCGCACGAATTCGTGCCAGAAACTGTCCGGCATCCAGCCGATGGTGTCGATGCGGAAGGCGTCGGCGCCCTGCTCCAGCCATTGCGAATAGGCCCCGACCAGATACTCCATCACCGCCGGATTACGCTCGTTGAAATCCGACAGCTCGGCCAGGCCGCCGCCGGTGTTGTAGAACGCGTGCAGCGGGTTGTGCGCCGGATCCAGCCTGGCCGGCGGCAGGTTCTGGTGGTCGGCGACGAGCGTGCCGTCGCGATCGAACACCTGGCCGAACATCGGCTGCCGCTTCGGCATCGTGTACGCTGGCGAGCCATGGTTGCCGACAATGTCCAGCACCACCTTCAACCGCTGCGCATGCATCGCCTGGGTGAAGCCGGCGAAATCCAGGCCCGGGCTGGGCAGGTGTTCGTCCAGCTTGTAGAAATTGACGCCCCAGTAGCCGTGGTAGCCGGTCTTGCCGCGATCGCTCAGGTTGCTGCCCCAGCTGATCGGCTTGCCGCCGGTGAACGCCTGGTCCGGGTTGTCGACGATCGGGGTGATCCATACCGCGCTGAAGCCCAGGCCGCGGAGATAGCCGGCATTGTCGACCACGCCCTTGAAGTCGCCGCCCAGGTAGCCGATGTTGTCGCTCTCGCCGGGCGGCGCCGGCAGCGGGATGTCGAAGCTGCGGTGCGCGCCGCCCTGGTCGCGGTGATCGTTGCCGGGATCGCCGTTGACGAAGCGGTCGGTGACCACGAAATACACCGCCTCGCTGGCGAACGGCTGCAGCGTGCCGTAATACTCCGCCGCGTCCTGCGCACGCGCCGATTGCGCGCAGGCGCCCAGCAAGGCCAGCGCCAGCAGCGAAATCCGATACGTCATTGTCTTGCTCCGGGTTCGGCGGGAACCCGCAGCACGCACAGCGCCGCCAGCAGCAGGCTGGCGCCGCCGATGCCCAGCGCGTACAGCGGGCGGCCGCCGAGCCAGTGCGTGAGCACGAAGCCGAGCACGCTGACCGCGACCAGCTGCGGGATCACGATGAAGAAATTGAAGATGCCCATGTACACGCCCATCTTCGCCGCCGGCACGCTGTCGGACAGCAAGGCATACGGCAGCGACAGGATCGAGGCCCAGGCGAAGCCCACGCCGAGCATCGACAGCAGTAGCCATTGCGGGTCGCGGATCCACAGGAACGACAGCAGGCCGGCCGCGCCCAGGCACAGGTTGAGCATGTGGCTGAAGCGCAGGCCGACTGAGCGCACCAGCAGCGGAATGGCGATCGCCGCCAGCGCGGCGAAACCGTTGTAAGCGCCGAACAGCACCCCGACCCAATTGGCGCCGTCGTTGTACGCCGCCGAGGCGGTGTCGGTGGCACCGTAGTGCGTCTGCGTCACCGCCGCGGTGGTGTAGATCCACATCGCGAACAGCGCGAACCACGAGAAGAACTGCACCCAGGCCAGGCGTCGCATCGCCTGCGGCATCGCCTGCACGTCGCGCATGATCGCGGCCAGCATGTGCTCGGGCCGCAGCCGCGGCGCCAGCCATCGCAACACTCCGTAGCCGGCGAACAAGCCCGCCAGCACGTACAGCATGCGGTCGCCGCCGCTGCCGAAGATCGCCGCCGCGCCGGCAAGGCCCAGTAGCAGCCAAATCGCCGCGGCGGCATCCGAACGCGGCATGGTTGTCGCGTGTTCGGCGGCGTGCGACGGCGGCGCGTCGTCGAACTCCTGCAGCGTTTCGGGCGGATACTCGCGCGTGCGCAGCACGGTCCAGCCGATGGACAGGAACAGCACCGCACCGCCCAGGTAGAACGCGTAGCGCACCGTGGCCGGCACGTGGCCGGGCCCGGCGGTATTGCTCACGCCCCACTGCGCCAGCAGCCACGGCAGCATGCTCGCCACCACCGCGCCCACGCCGATGAAGAAACTCTGCATCGCATAGCCGCTGGCGCGCTGGCGTTGCGGCAACTGGTCGCCGACGAAGGCGCGGAACGGTTCCATCGAAATGTTGATCGACGCATCCAGCACCCACAGCGTGCCGGCCGCCACCCACAGCGCCGGCGAGTTCGGCATCACCAGCAGCGCCAGCGTGGTGAACAGCGCGCCGACCATGAAATACGGGCGGCGCCGGCCGAAACGGTTCCAGGTTCGGTCGGACAGATGGCCGACGATCGGCTGCACGATCAGCCCGGTCAACGGCGCGGCGATCCACAGCCCCGGCACCTGCTCCATGTCCGCGCCCAGGGTCTGGAAGATGCGGCTGGCATTGGCGTTCTGCAGCGCGAAACCGAACTGGATGCCGAGGAAGCCGAAGCACATGTTCCAGATCTGCCAGAACGACAGCGCCGGCTTGGTGCGCGGCACCGTGCTCATCGGCGCACCTGTACGGCGCCGGCCGGCGCGATCAGCAGCGCGGCGATCTCGGCCGCATTGACCACGCCATCGGCGCCGCCCTGGCCGCCGGTATAGCGCGCGAAATGCTGCAGCGCGCTCATGTTGGCCGCAGGCGCCAGGCGGATGCGGCAGGCCTGTCCGGCCTTCAGCGCGAACACGGCGGCCGTGGAGTCCTGCTCGCCGACGCTGTGCGGCATCACCACCGGCATGCGCTGCGGCGCGGCAGCGCCGCATTGCAGCTGCAGTTGCTTCACCGCGGCGGTGACGCCGGTATTGATCGGGCCGTGCGCGTTGACGTAGCGCAGGCTCAGCCGGTACTCGCCATCGCGTGGCGCGGTCCAGCGCCAGTCGTCGCGCCCACTCAGGCGGACCGCGTCGCCGATGCAGACCGTGGGGCTGTGCAGCGACTCCCAATGCGCATCGCGGCGGGTCAGGCTCAGGCACTGCACGTACTCGCGCAACGGCAGGCGCGCGCCGTCGGCAGCGCCTGGCTGGCGCTGACCGTCGACGTACAGCACCGTGTCCGCGGCCGCCGCGATGCGCCAGCCCTGTGCATCGCGCTCGACGCGCGGCGCCATTGGTGCCAACGGGGCGAAAGCATCCGCAGCCACAAGCAGCGGCACCGGCGCACTCGCCGTGTCGCGCGCGACCAATTGCACGGTGGTCACGCCGTCATCGGTGCGCGTGTCGCCGGCCACCAGCAGGTCGCCGTGCAGCTGCGTGGGCCGCCGCAGCACGATGCGCCGGTCGCGCAGTTGCAGCGCGATCTCCTTGCGATCGCCGAACAGCATGGGCAGCAGACTGACCGGTAGCTTCGGCGCGACCCTGCCGTCGTCCTCCACGCCGAACACGCCTTCGATCACCATCGCCAGGTAGCCGGCCACCGACCACAGCTGCCGCGGCGAATTGACCACCGGCCCGCTGAGCGGACCATCGTCCACATGCGCGGCCTGGCTCAGGAATTCGTAGTTCTCCATGTTCGAGCCGGCCAGCGCGGCGCCGCGCAGCAGCGAGCGCACTTCGAAGGCGATGCGCGCGCTGTCGTCGGTATGCCGCGCCGCGCGCAGCGCATAGGCGCTGACGAACGGCCAGATCGCGCGGTTGTGGTAGATCGGCACGTCCTGCTGCTGCGGCCAGACCACCGGGCTGCCGGCCTCCACCGCCGGATAGCGCGCCAACGCCTGGCGTGCGCGCTCGCGCGGCAGCACGTCGGCCAGCACCGCCAGCGACAGGCCGAGCAGGTCGTAGCGTTCGTAGGCCACCGGATGCGCGGCGCTGCCGAGATAGCTGACGTAGGTGCCGCGGTCCTCGCGCCAGAAGCGCTGCGCGATCGCCTGTTTCAGCGCATCCGCCCAACCGGCATAGCGCGCCGCCGCCGCAGTGTCGCCCTGCTCGCCCGCCAGGCGCTCGCCCAGGCGCAGCGCCTGGTAGTGCAACACATTGGTGGACAGCGCGAACGACTCGGCGATGAAGCGCACGTCGTTGCGTGTCCAGGCCGGATAGGTCTGCTCGCGCCAGTCCAGGAACGAGGTCTCGCCCCGGTACAGGCCGAGGTGCGGATCGAACGCGAATTCGCGGTCCTGCGCCAGCGTCGCGTCGAGCACGGCACGGGTGTCGGCAGCGAACTGCGCATCGTCGAGCAGATGCCGCGCAGCCAGGAACCAGACCACGCGATCGCTGCTCACCGGCCAGCTGCCGCCGGAGCCGGTGTCCTGGGCCACGAACAGCCCGGGTCGCGCGTCCGCGCCGCGCATCGCCGACAGCTTGAAGCGCAGCGAGCGCCGCGTGCGCTCCGGATCCAGCCGCGCCAGTGCGAGATCGGCGGCATAACTGACGTCGCGGGTCCACACGTAGGGCCAGCGTTCGCCGGTCTGGTAGCAGTCGCACGGCAGCGGCTTGCCATGGTCGAAGGCGGGATCGCGGATCGCGTCCACCTGGTCGTCGCGCAATTCCTGCTGCGCCAGCGCGAACAACCCATCGAACAGCGGGCTGGCGGTCTCGCTGCGCAGCGGCTGCGCCGCCAGCGTGCGACTGCCCTGCGCCGAGGTCAGCACGAAGCCGCCATCGGCGGTGGCCGCGGCCTGCGCGGTCCGGCCGCGCCATTGCAACGACGTCTGCCACGCAGACACCGACACCGCAGCACCCAAGGTGGCGGCCAAGCAGATCATCTTCAGCATCGAAGCGGCGGACCGGCTCGCGCCCGTCGGCCTCCCTCCCTCTTTGCCTGCATTGTAGGTTCGCCGCACCGGCATGCCGGCGCCGCGGTCGCGGCCTCTTCGAGAAGCGCTGCGGACATGGTAGACGCGCCGCAGCGCAGCGCGCGCATCTGCATACGTATTCATCGCCTTGGCCGCAGCGGGCTCGCAGCGCCTCGCTATAGTCGCCGCAGGTGCAACGGCCGCCTTGGGAGGGGATATGCCGCAGCTTCATGCCATGCCACGCATGCGTCCGTCGCCGCCCCTGCGGATGCTGCTCGCGGCCGCGCTGTTGTGCATCGCACCGCTGCTGCGCGCAGAACCGAAGACCGTGGCCAGCGTGGACTCGCCGGGCAAGGTGCTGCAGGTCGCACTGCAACTGGACGACGGCAAGCCGAGCTACCGCGTGCAACGCCTGGGCGACACCGTGATCGGCGAATCCAGGCTGGGCTTCCAGTTGCGCGACGGGCGCCTGGACCGCGATCTGGCGGTGCTGGCGCAAGCCATGCGCAGCGTGGACGAAACCTGGGAGCAGCCGTGGGGCGAGCGCCGCTACGTGCGCAACCATTACAACGAATTGCGCGTGGAGCTGGGCGAGCGCAGCGGACTGCGGCGGCGCTTCACCGTGGTGTTCCGGGTCTACGACGACGGCCTGGGCTTCCGCTACAGCTTCCCGCAGCAAGCCGGCCTGCGCGAAGCGATCATCGACGAGGAACTGACCGAGTTCGACATCGTGCCGGAGGCGACCGCGTGGTGGATCCCGGCCGGCGAGCCGATCCACTCCGAATACCTGTACCGGCAGACGCCGCTGAACCAGGTCGCGCTGGCGCATACCCCGATCACCTTGCGCAGCCGCGACGGATTGCACATCGCCCTGCACGAAGCCGCCCTGGTCGATTACGCCGGGATGTGGCTGCGCCGCGGCGACGGCCAGCGCCTGCACGCGCAGCTGTCGCCGTCGGCGCAAGGCTGGAAGGTCAAGCGCAGCCTGCCGTTCGACACGCCGTGGCGCACCGTGCAGATCGCCGACCACGCCGGCGGCCTGGTCGACTCCAATCTGATCCTCAACCTCAACGAACCCAATGCGCTGGGCGACGTGCGCTGGGTGCATCCGGCCAAGTACGTGGGCGTGTGGTGGTCGATGCATTTGAACCAGGAAACCTGGGCGACCGGGCCGAAGCATGGCGCGACCACCGCCAACACCCGCCGCTACATCGACTTCGCCGCCGCGCACGGCTTCCGTGGCGTGCTGGTGGAAGGCTGGAATCCCGGCTGGAACGGCGAATGGTTCGGCAACGGCGGCGGCTTCGATTTCACCCGGCCAACCCCGGATTTCGACATCGAAGCGCTCAGCGCCTATGCCGCCAAGCGCGGCGTACACCTGATCGGCCACCACGAAACCGGCTGCGCGGTGCAGCACTACGAAGACCAGCTCGATGCCGCCCTGGAGCTGTATGCGCGCCTGGGCGTGGACACGTTCAAGACCGGCTACGTCTGCGACGACGGCCAGGTGGATCGGCGCAATGCGGCCGGCGGGCCGCTGTGGCGCGAATGGCACGACGGCCAGTTCATGGCGCAGCATCACCTGAAGGTGGTGCGCGCAGCGGCGGCGCGGCACCTGTCGGTCAACGCGCACGAGCCGATCAAGGACACCGGCCTGCGCCGCACCTATCCCAACTGGCTGTCGCGCGAAGGCGCGCGCGGCATGGAATACAACGCCTGGGGGCAGCCGCCGAACCCGCCCGAGCACGAGGTCAACCTGGTCTTCACCCGCATGCTGGCCGGGCCGATGGACTACACCCCGGGCATCCTCAGCCTGAAGGGCCGCGACGGCCAGCCGATCCCGAGCACGCTGGCGCGGCAGCTGGCGCTGTACGTGGCGATCTACAGCCCGATCCAGATGGCCGCCGACCTGCCCGAGCATTACCTGCAGCACCGCGACGCGTTCCGCTTCATCGAGGACGTGGCGGTGGACTGGGACGATAGCCGCGTCCTCGACGGCGAGGTCGGCGACTACGTGACCATCGTGCGCAAGGACCGCCATAGCCGCGACTGGTACCTGGGCAGCATCACCGACGAACACGGCCGGGTGCTGCCGGTGTCGCTGTCGTTCCTGGAGCCGGGTGTGCGCTACCGCGCCGAGATCTACCGCGACGGCGACGCCGCCAACTACCGCAGCAACCCGTTCGACTTCGTGCGCGAGCAGCGCGAGGTCGGCAGCGGCGATGATCTGCAACTGAAGCTGGCGCCGGGCGGCGGCCAGGCGATCCGCTTCACGCCGGTGGACGCTGCGGCCGCTGCCGGCGGCAATTCGGCGGCACGTCGCTAGCGCATTTCCGCTGCAAACACGGTCACGCGGTGATAGGACTTGTGTGCGACTTCAGTCGCGACGGGCTTCGCCGGGAATGCCTGTCGCGGCCGAAACCATTCCCCAGCCTGCAACAGCCGCGAGAAAAGCATATTCAGTCGCCCGAGCATGCTACGCGCGAACGCATGCCGCCCTGGCCCATGGCAATGGCTGCGCCTCGTATCTGCACCTTTCCCCCAGGCATCGTCCCTGCGCATCCGCACGCGTCGATCGCCACCACCGGTTGCATACCGCGCATCCACGCACTTCGCCGCGCACTGAGCGCGAAATCCCCCCGACACCGACCTCGCGATCACGACGCTCTCGTTTCACCGCCATCGCCATCGCCATCGTGGAATCGATTCCAATGCGATGAAACCCAGTGAATACGTATGCAGCCGGCGGTCGCGGCGGATCGCGGTGTCTACCATACGTCGCAGTCGCGTCGCCGAACAATGGCGGCGCGATCCCTACATTCGGTCGATGTACCGGATCAGAAAAATTCGCAAGACAACATTGCCTGGGAGGGGAAAATGTTGAACCACAAGCGCAATGCGCTGACGCTGGCCTTGGCCATCGCCATGACGCCGATGCTGGCCGCCGCACAGTCCCAGACGCCGCCCGCCGCCGCCACCACAGCTGCCGACGGTCCGGTCACCGAACTGGACAAGGTCGAGGTGACCGGCATCCGCCGCGGCATCGAGAACGCGATCGCGATCAAGCAGGATTCGACGTCCATCGTCGAGGCGATCTCGGCCGAGGATATCGGCAAGCTGCCCGACGTGAGCATCGCCGAATCGCTGGGCCGCCTGCCCGGCCTGGCCGCGCAGCGCGTGGCCGGGCGCGCACAGGTGATCAGCGTGCGCGGCCTGTCGCCCGACTTCGCCACCACCCTGCTGAACGGCCGCGAAGTGGTCAGCACGGGCGACAACCGCAGCGTCGAGTTCGACCAATACCCCTCGGAACTGGTCAACGGCGTGACTGTGTACAAGACTCCCGACGCAGCGCTGGTCGGCCAGGGCCTGTCGGGCACCATCGACATGCAGACCGTACGCCCGTTGAGCTTCCCGGACCGGGTGATCGCCGTCAGCGGCCGCCTGCAGAAGACCTCACTGGGCAAGGCCGCCGATGTCGACGCATTCGGCAACCGCTTCAGCGCCAGCTACATCGACCAGTTCTTCGACAAGACTCTGGGCATCTCGATCGGCTATGCGCACAGCGACAACCCGATCCAGGAGAACCAGGTCGGTCTGTACGAACCCTGGACCACCGAGCATACCGACGCCGGCGATCGTGCCGGCGTGGCCCCGGGCACCTATTTCTCCGACGGCATCAAGGCGTTGCGCCGCACCGGCAACAACAAGCGCGACGGCGTGATGGCCACCGTGCAGTTTCGTCCGTCCAACGCGTGGACCAGCACCTTCGATGCATTCCATACCGAAGCCGAGCAGATCGACACCGCCAACCAGTTCGAGCTGAGCCTGAGCGGCAATGGCGAGGATGCCAACGATCCGAATGCGATCCTGCCGGTCTTCAGCAACGTCGGGCGTAACGCCGATGGCAGCTTCACTGGCGGCACGATTTCCAACGCGTATCCGCTGGTGCGTGGCATGTACAACAAGCGCAAGGACAAGATCGATGCGTTTGGCTGGAACAACGCGTTCAACTTCGAGAGCGTCAAGCTGGTAGCCGACCTGAATTACTCCAAGGCCACCCGCAAGGAGACCAACCTGGAGAACAATCTCCAGCTTGTTCCGCGCCCGCAGTTCGACACCATCGGCGTCACGGTCAACCCGAACGGCTTCTCGCAGATCAGCCCCGGCTTGGACTACTCCAACCCCGATGCGCTGTTGCTGACCAACACCATCTATGGTTCCGGCTACGGCAAGGTGCCGCAGATCGAGGACCGCCTGAAGGGCGTCCGCCTGTCGGCTGCCTTCCCGGTACCGCAGGCCTTGTCATGGTTCTCGGATGTCGATGTGGGCGTGAACTACGCCGACCGGCGCAAGCAGAAGACCCAGGCCGAAGGCAACATCCTGCTCGGCGCGCAGGGTGATACCAGCATCGCCAGCGACCTGCAGTACGACCCGGTCAACCTGGGCTTCGCCGGCATCGGCTACATCCCGGCCTGGAACGTCCCGGCTGCGGTTGGACGCTACATGACGTTCAATCCGGTTACCGACCTCGACTACCTGATTCCGAAGTCGTGGACCGTGCAGGAAAAAATCACCACCGCCTGGCTGCGCGCCAACATCAACACCGATATCGGCGAGGTCGCCGTGCGCGGCAACATCGGCGTGCAGATGCAGCGCACCGATCAGAGCTCGCAGTCCAGCTACTTCGATCGCTCGCGCCCGGCTGGCCAGAACGTGCTGCCGATCGATGCCGGCAAGACCTACAACGACTGGCTGCCGAGCTTGAACCTGGCCTTCACATTCCCGCACCAGCAGACCCTGCGCTTCGCCGCCGCCAAGCAGGTCGCACGCCCGCGCGTGGACCAGCTGCGTGCCGGCCTGGAGTTCGGTGTCGACACCTCCACCGGCAGGCCCGGCGGCAGCGGCGGCAACCCGTTGCTGGATCCGTGGCGCGCCACCGCGCTGGACCTGTCATACGAAAAATATTTCGACGAAAAGGCCTACGTGGCCGCGGCGATCTTCTACAAGGATCTGAAGAGCTACGTCTATACGCAGTCGCGCGACGACTACGACTTCTCCGACCTGGTCGCCAGCTATGTGGTGCCGCCGGGCATGACCGCCCCGGTGCAGACCATCGGCACCTTCTCCTCGCCGCAGAACGGCAAGGGCGGCACCCTGCGCGGCCTGGAACTGACCGCCTCGCTGCCGCTGGACATGCTGACCGACGGCCTGCGCGGTTTCGGCATCCAGGCCAGCGCCACCTTCAACGACAGCGATATCAAGATCCTCGACCCGGAAAGCGCCTCCAGCGTTGGTTCGGATCCGATCAGCCTGCCGGGCCTGTCCAAGCGCGTGTACAACTTCACCGCCTACTACGAGCGCAACGGCTTCGAAGCGCGCGTCAGCCAGCGCCGGCGCTCGGACTTCATCGGCGAGATCGGCAACTTCAACGGCAACCGCACCCTGCGCTACGTAGTCGGTGAGAACGTGACCGACGCGCAGCTCAGCTACACCTTCGGCAACAGCAGTACCTTGAGCGGACTAACCCTGCTCCTGCAGGCGAGCAACCTGACCAACGAGGCGTACCGCACCTATGCCGGCAGCAAGGACCGCCCGCTGGAATACACCGAGTGGGGCCGCACCTACGTGCTCGGGGTGAACTACACGTTCTAGGCCAACCCAGGGTGCCTGCAGCAAGCCCGTCGGCGCCATGCCGGCGGGCTTTTCTTGCAGTATCCGCTGCGCAGCGGCGTCCATACTGAAGAATTAGGCCTCGCTGCCCGGCAAGCCGGGCAGCGGGCCAGAGGGCGCAGCGACGGCTACACGCCTTCCAGGCACATCATCGCGTAACCGGGCAGCTGCAGGCCGCCCTCGCGCTTGCCTGGGTCGATGCCAGGGACTGCCAGCGCCCGCCATTGCCCCTCGGGCAGCGCCACCTCGGCGGCTTGCGCCGACAGATTGAACGCCAGCAGCAGCGTCTGCTGCGCATGCCGGCGCTGGAACATCAGCACCGGCTCGGCGGTCTCGGCGAACACGATATCGCCTTCGCGCAAGGCCGCATGCTGTTTGCGCCAGGCCTGGAACTGCCGGAACGCGAGCAGCACCGAATGCGGATCGGCCAGCTGCGCCGCCACCGATTGCGCGCGATGCGCCGGCGCCACCGGCAGCCAGGGCTTCCCGGTACTGAACCCCGCTTGCGCGCTGTCGTCCCATGGCATCGGCGTACGGCATCCATCGCGGCCCTTGAAGCTCGGCCAGAACGCGATGCCATACGGATCCTGCAATGCCTCGAACGGCACCTCGGCCTCGCCCAGGCCCAACTCCTCGCCCTGATAGACGCAGACCGAACCGCGCAACGCGCATAGCAACGCGAACAGCAGCCGCGCCAGCGCCGGCGTCTGCGCGCCGCGCCCCCAGCGCGTCAGCGCACGCGGCACATCGTGGTTGGAAATCGCCCAGCACGGCCAGCCTTCGGTCATCACCGCCTCGAGGCGCGACACCGTCTCGCGGATGTAGCGTGCGCTGAAATCGTCGGTCAGCAGCTCGAAGCTGTAGCCCATGTGCAGATGCCCGGCCCGCGTGTATTCGGCGGTGGTGGCGAGCGAGTCCTCCGACGAGATCTCGCCCAGGCTCACCGTTCCGGGATAGCGATCGAGCAGACCGCGCAGCTTCTGCAGGAACGGCAGATTCTCCGCCTGCGTGTTGTTGTAGTAGTGGTACTGGAACGCATACGGATTGTCCGGACTGAAGCCCCGCCCTAGCCGCTTTTCCGGGGGCTTGGGCGGATTGTCCCGCAGCAACGGATCGTGGAAGCAGAAGTTGATCGCATCCAGCCGGAACCCATCGACCCCGTGCGCGAGCCAGAACGCGACATTGTCCAACGCGGCCTGCTGCACCTCGGGATTATGGAAGTTCAGATCCGGCTGCGACGACAGGAAGTTGTGCAGGTAGTACTGGCCGCGACGCGGCTCCCACTGCCAGGCGACGCCGCCGAAGATCGACATCCAGTTGTTCGGCGGCGTGCCATCCTCGCGCGCATCCGCCCACACGTACCAATCAGCCTTGGGATTGTCGCGGCTCTGCCGACTTTCCTTGAACCATGCGTGCTCCACCGACGTGTGGCTGAGCACCTGATCGATCATTACCTTCAGGCCCAGCGCATGCGCCTTGGCCAGCAAGCGATCGAAGTCGGCCATCGTGCCGAACAGCGGGTCGACCTCGCGATAGTCGGCGATGTCGTAGCCGAAATCGGCCATCGGCGACTTGAAGAACGGCGAGATCCAGATCGCGTCCACACCAAGCGACGCGATGTAGTCCAGCTTGCGCACGATGCCGGGCAGATCGCCGATGCCATCGCCGTTCGCATCGAGAAAGCTGCGCGGATAGATCTGATAGATGACGGCACCGCGCCACCATGCAGCCTGAGTCATGCAACGCCCCCCTTCGGGCAGAGATCGCGTGCGCAGTGGGCACGCGGAAAGCTGCGTTAGGGTAACCTCGATGTGCGAATTGCAGAGGTGCTTGCATACGTATTCAGCGCAGCCGCACATCGGTACATGGGAGCCGCCTTGGTAATTATCGGACCACCAGACGCTGCAGCGCTTCCCGCGTTCCCTCCAAGACGCGTTGCTCCGGCAGATGTCGTCATCCCCATTTGCATCAACGCCAATTCTTGTCGATTCCCTGGGAAAGACTGTTCTCGGTCCCCAATCGTCGTGTCGGCGATCGGGTCGTTCACCCTGTCGGTCGACATCGAAGTTGTGGAGATCGCCGATCGCCAAGGCTGGCTGTCGGGCGAGCATTTCAGCGTGGACGGGACGCTGGTCCAGGCCAGGGCCAGGCACAAGAGCTTCAAGCGCAAGGACGGCGATGACGGAGGGCGGCGATTTCCGTGGGCAGTCCCGCAGCCAAGGAGCGGCTTCAGTCGCGACGGGCTGTCTCAGCAAAGCCCGGCCGCGGCTGAAGCCGCTTCCTACAAGGGATTTCAAGACCCGCAAGCATCCGAACGCACTGCACTGGCGCCGCCGCAACCCGCTCCCTTCGCCCCAAACGCAACGGGCGCCCTGCGGCGCCCGTTGCTCTACGTCGTAACGGCCGGCGCGAACGCCGAACCGGCTACGCGCGCGCTTGCTCAATGGCCGAGCTTGGCCTTCAGCGCCGCAATCAGCTTGACCGGCGCATCGCCGCTGGCCGGCAGGCCGCGCGGGTCGACCGCCGACACGTACACCCCGGCATCCACCGCGACCACGCGGATCAGGAAGTTGCTGCCTGCGTAGGCCACGTCGTAGGAACCGAGCACCTGCGCGCGGCTGGCGATGGTGACGCCCTCGATGCCGCCCAGCGCGTCGCCGACCTGGCCGAACACCTGGTCGCGCGCGCCCGGCACCACGAAGCCGCTATTCGACGCCGCCGGTACCTTGCCCGGCGCGCTGCTGGCGCCGGGGCGCTGCGCGGCCGAGGCCAGCGCCGGCACCTTCATCGCCGCCGAGGTGTCCGGCTCGGTCAGGTCCGGCGGCACTTCCAGCGGACGCATTTCGGGGGCCAGCGCGTAGTCGCCGCGCGGCTTGCCCTTGTGGAACCAGCTGCAACCGCTGGTGGCCGCGACCATGGTGGTCGCCAGCACGGCGGCCGACAGCACGCGGACGTAGGGAACGGAAGCATGCATCGATAAATCTCCTGAGGTCAGGCCGCGAGCGTTTCGCGGCTGGATAGTTCTTCCAACGCGGCTGCGTCGGCGGCGAGACGGTCGGCCGTGGCGTGGTGCGCCGCGGACAGCGGCAGTAGCGGCAGCCGCAGGCCCTGGCCGATACCGACGCGCTGCAGCAGCGCCTTGACCGGGATCGGGTTGGATTCGATGCCGCAGAAGGCATGGAACGGCTGCAGCCGCGCATCCCAGGCCTGCGCCGGTTCCACCTGGCGCGCGCGCGCCAGGTCGCACAGGCGCCGGTAGGCGCCCGGCAAGGCATTGGAGGCGACCGAGATCAGCCCGTCGTAGCCGCCGAGCATGGCCTGCGCGGCGCTGCCGTCGTCGCCGCTGAGCACGGCGAAGCCGTCGCTGCGCAAGGCCAGCAACGCGGCGATGCGCTGCGGATCGCTGCTGGCTTCCTTGATGCCGACGATGTGCGGATGCTGCGCCAGTTGCGCCACCGTCTCCGGCAGCAGGTCGCAGCCGGTGCGCCCGGGCACGTTGTACAGCACCACCGGCAGGCCGCCGTGTTCGGCCACCTGCAGGTAGTGCGCGAGCAGGCCGGCCTGGGTCGGGCGCACGTACGGCGGCGCCACCACCAGCGCGTACTGCGCGCCGTTGGCCGCGGCGCGGCGGGTCAGCGCGACGGTCTTGGCGGTGCCGGACAGGCCGGTGCCGGCCAGCAGCGGCACGCGTCCGGCGAGCGCCTGCGCCGCTTCGCGCAGCACCAGGTCGTACTCCTCGTCCAGCAGCATGGCCGCCTCGCCGGTCGATCCCGCCACCACCACGCCCTGCACGCCGCCGTCCAGCTGGCGTTTGAGCAGGCGCTGCCAGGCGTCGAGGTCGAGGTCGCCATTGCCCTGGAAGGGCGTGGCCAGGGCGGTGATGATGCCGGAGAGGGACAAGATGCCGGATGCTCGCTGTGAAGATGAAGGGCCGCGTGCGGCCTGCACGGACGGGATTCGTCCCGCATGTTACTTGCGGCCTGAAAGCGCGGGCAAGTATGCTGCATACTGCACCGAGCGACCGCCCGGACGCCGTTCAGCCTTACGCAATGCCGGAAGCCCCTTTGACAGACACCACGCCCCGGCCCGCGCCGACCGAAAACCACCTCCTGATCAACGCCTATACGACGCATCCGGAGTCGCCGCTATTGCCGGTGACGCGGCGCATCGCCGACAGCGGCTGCAATCTGGTCGATGCGCGCCTGGCCACGGTCGGCCGCGACGTGTCGGTGACCGCGCTGGCGACCGGCTCGTGGGACTCGGTGGCCAAGCTCGAGGCCATGCTGACCCGGCTCGACCGCGAGGAAGGCATGAAGCTGGTGTGGTACCGCACCGGCGCCAAGCAGGCGCAATCCAACCTGCTGCCCTACATCGTCGAGGTCATCGCCGCCGACAAGCCGGGCATCCTGTTCCAGCTGGCGGACTTCTTCGACCGCCAGGGCATCACCATCGAGAACCTGCAGAGCACCCGCTACCGCGCGATGCAGACCGGCGCGGAGATGTTTTCGGCGCAGGTGACCATCGGGGTGCCGGCGAACATGCACATCGCCGCGCTGCGCGACGACTTCCTCGAGTTCTGCGACCACCTGAACCTGGACGCGATCATGGACCCGATGAAGTTCTGAGCGGTGCTGGACATCGACGCAGTCGAACGCAGATGATGGCGATGCACGCGGAGGACACCCGATGAAGGACGGCGACACCCTGGACCGCACCACGCTGGCATTGCCGCTGGCCTTGTCCGGCGGCGCCAGCGCCACGCTCGGCGATTACGCCGGCCGCTGGCTGGTGCTGTATTTCTATCCGAAGGACAGCACCCCCGGCTGCACCACCGAGGGCATCGACTTCAACGCGCTGCTGCCGCAGTTCGAGCAGGCCAACGCCGCCGTGCTCGGCGTCTCGCGCGATTCGCTGAAGTCGCACGACAACTTCTGCGCCAAGCAGGGCTTCCGCTTCCCGCTGGTCAGCGACGCCGACGAGGCCCTGTGCCGCGCGTTCGACGTGATCAAGGAAAAGACCATGTACGGCCGCCAGGTGCTCGGCATCGAGCGCAGCACCTTCCTGATCTCGCCCTCGGGCCGGCTGCTGCGCAGCTGGCGCAAGGTCAAGGTTCCCGGCCACGCCCAGGCCGTGTTCGACGCGCTGCAGGCCGCCGCCCAGCAGTGATCATTCGCGTTTCCCGCACGCCGCATCACCCTGCCCTGCGCAGGCCGTGATGGTCTTTCCCTGTCCCATTCCCAGGAATCCACGATGACCCGAGGCAAGCGCATCTACGTGCTGGATACCAACGTGCTGATGCACGACCCGACCGCGCTGTTCAAGTTCGAGGAGCACGACGTGTTCCTGCCGATGCAGGTGATCGAGGAGCTGGACAACGCCAAGAAGGGCATGTCCGAAGTCAGCCGCAACGCGCGCCAGGTCAGCCGTTTCCTCAACGAGCTGATCGAAGGCGCCGGCGCCGAGCAGATCGAATCGGGCATCCCGCTCAGCCATCCGCAGGGCATCCAGCTCAAGAGCAGCGGCAGCATCGGCCGGCTGTACTTCCAGACCCGCCCGGTCGAGCCCGGGCGCAGCTTCGGCACCGTGGCGCCGGACAACAAGATCCTGGCCGCGGTGCTGGCGCTGCGCGAGGACGGCCCGGAAACGCCGGTGATCCTGGTCTCCAAGGACATCAACCTGCGGATCAAGGCGGCGATCAGCGGCCTGATCGCCGAGGATTACGAGAACGACCGCGCGCTCGACGATTTCAGCCTGCTGTACACCGGCGCGATCGAGCTGCCGGAGGATTTCTGGCAGAAGCACAACCAGGACCTGCGCAGCTGGAGCGACAAGGGCCGCACCTGCTACGAGATCGCACTGGCCGAGGACGAGGACTGGTATCCGAACCAGTACCTGTACCTGCCCGGCAACGACGAAGTGGAACTGCGCGTGGTCAAGGTCAGCGGCGAGCGCAAGGCGACGCTGGCGCTGGTCGACGATTTCCGCAGCGGCCAGCACGCGGTGTGGGGCATCGCCGCGCGCAACCGCGAGCAGAACTTCGCGCTCAACGCGCTGATGGACCCGGAGATCGACTTCGTCACCCTGCTCGGCACCGCCGGCACCGGCAAGACCCTGCTGGCGCTGGCGGCGGGACTTGCGCAGACCATGGACCAGCAGCGCTACCGCGAGATCATCATGACCCGCGCCACGGTCAGCGTCGGCGAGGACATCGGCTTTTTGCCCGGCACCGAGGAAGAGAAGATGACACCGTGGATGGGCGCGCTGACCGACAACCTGGAAGTGCTCACCCACAACCAGGAAGGCGGCGCCTGGGGCCGCGCGGCGACCAACGACCTGCTCGCCAGCCGGATCAAGATCCGCTCGATGAACTTCATGCGCGGGCGCACCTTCCTGTCGCGTTACCTGATCCTGGACGAAGCGCAGAACCTGACCCCGAAGCAGATGAAGACGCTGATCACCCGCGCCGGCCCCGGCACCAAGATCGTGTGCCTGGGCAACGTCGAGCAGATCGACACGCCGTACCTGACCGAGACCACCTCGGGCCTGACCTATGCGGTGGACCGGTTCAAGGCCTGGCCGCACAGCGCGCACGTCACCCTGCGCCGCGGCGAGCGTTCGCGCCTGGCCGACTACGCCTCGGAGGTGCTGTGAACGCCGCCAGCGCCCGCCTGGCCGGCGCGGCGCTGGCGCTGGCGCTGCTCGGCGCATGCACCACCACGCGCGGGCCGGCCAGCGTGCCGACCGCGATCAAGGCCGGGCAGTCGTGGGTCGTCACCCGCAACAGCACCGCCGCGCAGGTGCTCGACACCTGCTCGCGCGACAGCCCGGCGCGCCACGACGGCGCGGTGAGCGGCTATTGGGTGCCGAGCGTGGAGCAGGTCGCGCAGCTGGAAACGCGGCTGGCGCAATTGCAGCCCGGGATCGCCGATCCGGGCAGCTACGACCGCCAGTACGTCGGCATCCTCTACCGCGGCACGCAGGCGATCTACGTCAACGCGTTCAAGCCGCACGACGACAGCGCGCTGGACCCCAGCGTCGATGCGGTGCGCGTGTGCGGCGGCGGCGGCGGCTTCTGGGGCGCGGTGTTCGACCCGGCCAGCGGCACCTTCTCCGAGATCGCCGTCAACGGCGCGAAGTAGGCCGCAGCGCATGCGCCGGCAGCCCTCGCCCAGCCCGTCGCGCGCCGCGCGCCGCAGCGGCACATGAACTTCGAACTGCCGCGCTGGGCCTGGGCGTTCGCCGGCGCGCTGGCCTGCGTCGCCGGCATGGTCAACGTGGTCGGCTACCTGGGCTTCGAGCACCAGGCGGTGACCCACCTGACCGGCACCACCACCCTGCTCGGCGCGGCGCTGGCCGATGGCGACATGCGCGTGATCGGGCAGCTGCTCGGCGTGGTCCTGGCCTTCCTCGGCGGCGCCGTGCTCAGCGGCATCGTGGTGCAGGACAGCCGCCTGCGCCTGGGCCGCCGCTACGGCGTGGCGCTGGCGCTGGAGGCGCTGCTGCTGCTGGCGGCGATGCAGGCGTTCAAGCAGCAACAACTCCTCGGCGCGCTGTTCGCCGCCAGCGCCTGCGGCCTGCAGAACGCGATGACCACCACCTACAGCGGCGCGGTGGTGCGTACCACCCACCTGACCGGCATGTTCACCGACCTGGGCATCGGCCTGGGCCAGGCGCTGCGCGGCCTGCCGCTGCCGCGGCGGCGCATCCGCCTCAGCCTGCTGATCATCGGCGGCTTCCTGCTTGGCGGCGTGCTCGGCGCCTGGGCCTACCGCCATGTCGGCTTCGATGCGCTGCTCGCGCCGGCGCTGCTGACCGGGCTGGTCGGAACGAGCTATGCGCTGCAGGCCCACTACCGGCGCCACGAGCGCTGAACGCGCAGTCGCCAAGCCGCGGCGGGCGCTGCACAATCGGCGCATGAGCGCACCCTCCGTCGTCTCCGCCCTGAGCATCGCCGGCACCGATTCGGGCGGCGGCGCCGGCATCCAGGCCGATCTGAAGACCTTCGCCGCGCATCGCGTGCACGGGCTGTCGGCGGTGGCCGCGCTGACCGCGCAGCACACCCGCGGGGTCGGCGCCGTGCACGTGCCGCCGCTGGCGTTCCTGCGCGCGCAGATCGACGCCTGCTTCGCCGATTTCGATATCGGTGCGGTCAAGCTCGGCATGCTCGCCAATGCCGCGGTGATCCACCTGGTCGCCGATGCATTGCAGGAATACCGCCCGCCGTTCGTGGTGCTGGACCCGGTGATGGTCGCCACCAGCGGCGCCAGGCTGCTCGAGGACGACGCGCTGGATGCGCTGCGCCAGCGCCTGCTGCCGCTGGCGACGCTGGTCACCCCGAACACGCCGGAAGCGCAGTTGCTGCTGGGCCGTGCGATCGAGAACGCCGACGATGCCGAACACGCCACCGCCGCGCTGCTCGAGGCCGGCGCGCAGGCGGTGCTGCTCAAGGGCGGCCACCTGGCCGAAGGCCATCGGGTGATCGACCGCTACGACGACGGCGTCAGCCGCAGCGAATTCAGCCACGCGCGGCTGGAACTGCAGGCGCACGGCACCGGCTGCACCCTCGCCGCGGCGATCGCCGCGCAGCTATGCCAGGGCCTGGCGTTGCCGGTGGCCTGCGAAGCGGCGATCGACTACGTCGCCCGCGCGCTGCAGGGCGGCTACCGCCCCGGCCGCAGCGAGGTGGTGGTCCTGGACCACTTCGGCGCCGCGCGCCACGCATGAGCATGCACGCATGCATCGAGCCAGCCGCTGCCGGCCGGCGCCGGCGACGGCCAGCGCTGGACCGTAGCTTGCGCGCATCCCCACGGCGCCGCGCCAGGCGCTGCTGTGGCTGCCCGCGCTCGGCGTGGCGGTGTTCCTGCACGCCGCGCACGCTCGAGGTGCAGTCGCTGGATGCGGCGCAGCTGGGCACCGCTGCCGACCATTTCGCCTGGATGCAGCCGCCGGCGGCGGTGGCGCAGGCCCTGCTCGGCGCCGCAGAATGAATTTTCTCCGTGCAGGGCATTGACGGGTCCAGGGGACTCGGTAATAATTCCGCTCCTGATCACGCGCCCGTAGCTCAGTTGGATAGAGTACCTGGCTACGAACCAGGCGGTCGGGAGTTCGAATCTCTCCGGGCGCACCAGTCAGATAAAAAACGACAAGCCCGGTTTGTCGTTTTTTTTTGCGTGCGTGCCGCGTGCACGCAGGCAATGCGAGCGCACCGCTGCGCGCAAGCCGCGCGGCACGCCCTGCGGCAGCCGCGCACGCCGGTGTAGACGAACTGGCAGAACTCGGGAATAATCCCGCGCCTGAGCACGCGCCCGTAGCTCAGTTGGATAGAGTACCTGGCTACGAACCAGGCGGTCGGGAGTTCGAATCTCTCCGGGCGCACCAGTCGGATGAAAAACGACAAGCCTGCGCTTGTCGTTTTTTTTGCCTTGCGGCTGGCCGCATGCGCGCGCCGCAAACGCGCGCACTACGCCTTCACGCGGCGACCTTGCCGCCGATGCCGGGCGCCTGCGCTGCCGCCGCGCCCTGCAGCTCGATCACCGCATAGCCCGCCGCACGCCATGCATCCAGCCCGCCGCGCAGCGGCACCACGTCCTCGTAGTGGCGCTGGCGCAGGCGCGTGGCCAGCACCGCCGCCGACACCTCGTTCGGACAGGCGCAGTAGATGACGATCTTGCGATCGCGCGGCAACGCCGCGACGATGGCGTCGATGCGGCGATCGTCCACCTCCAGCGCGCCGGGAATCGCGAACGGCTCGATCGCCCGATAGCCCGGCGCACGGATGTCCAGCAGCACCGGCGTCGCCTCGCCCTGCATCAGCGCGTACAGCTCATCGACATCGATGCGCAGCGTCTCCATCGATTTCAGCAGCGCATGCCGGCGCCAGGCGCGATAGCCCACGTAGAGCGCCAGCAAGCCGGCCAGCAATAGCACCGCACGCGTGCCGAGCAGGCTCAACCAGTCCAGCACGTCCTGCACCTGGTCGGCGAACAGCAGGCCCAGCAGCAACCCGCAGCCGGCCCACAACGCCGCCCCCAGCGCGTCGTAGCACAGGAACAGACCCGGCCGCGCGCGCATCGCCCCGGCCATCGGCACCGACACCATCGACAGGCCGGGCACGAACTTGGCCACCGCCAGCACACGCACGCCCCAGCGGGCGTAGAAGCGCTCGGTCTGTTTCATGCAGGTATCGCGCGACAGCGACAGGCGGCACAGCGACTGCAGCGTGCGGGTGCCGTAGCGCCAGCCGGCGCCGAACCAGACCAGGTCGCCGATCAGGCTGGCCGCCATCGACACCGACAGCGCCGCCAGCAGGCCGCTCCACACCGCGCCGCCGTCGAGCAGCGCATAGCTCGCGCCGACCAGGATCAGGGTCGGCAATGCCGGCACCGGCAGGCCCAGCGATAGCGCCAGCACATTGACGAAGACCAGGCCCAGGCCGTAACGCGCGATCAGTTCCTGCATGGCCGTGCCTGCGCCCGGAAGAAGAAGGGATGCGGCATTATCCTCCCGGCATCGGTGTCCGGCGCGCGCGACCGCGCACCACCGGCGGAACAGACCCGCCCGCCCTCTCAGTCCAATCGCAACTGCAAGCGCGCCAGCCACGCCTCGAACACGCCAGGCTGGCGCATGCGCGCGCGCCACCAGGCCAGCGCCGCGCCCTCCTCGCCACTGCGCCACGCCAGCTGGAACAGCTCGTCCGGTTTCGGTTCCTCGACCTGCTTGCGCAGCAGCGCACCGCGCGCCAGCGCCGCCCGCGCGTAGGGTTCCGGCAGGAAACCGAAGCCCAGCCCGGCCAACTGCAGGCGGTACTTGCTGCGCATGTCCGGCACGGTCAGCGCATCCTGGCCGAACAACAGCCCGACCGTGCGCGGCAGCAGCCGCCGCGCCGAATCGGCGACCGCGATCGCCCGATGCTCGGCCAGCTGGCTGCGGCCGAGCGGCTCGGCCGCCTGCGCCAGCGGATGCGTGGGCGCGACCACGAACACGAACGCCAGCGTGCCGAACGCTTCGGCGACATAGCCGCCGCCGCCGGGTCCCTCCCCGGCCGCGCCGAGCAGCAGGTCCACGCGCCGGTCCAGCAGCGCCTCCCAGGTGCCGGACAGCGATTCCTGCAGGATCCGCAGCCGGGTCTGGTCGGCCACCGCATAGAACGCGGCCACGTCCTCGGCCAGGCAGTCCGGCGCGAACACCGAATCCAGGCCCAGCGCGAACTCGGTCTCCCAGCCGGAGGCGACGCGGCGCACCCGCAGCTCCAGATCGCCGGCCGCGCGCAGCAGGTGCCGGCCCTCGCGCAACAGCTCGGCCCCGGCCGCGGTGAGCGCCACTTTCGGCCCCAGGCGTTCGAACAGCTGCACGCCCAGGTCCTGCTCCAGCTTGGCCACCGTGTAGGAAATCGTCGACGGCACCTTGTACAGCGCCTTGCCGGCGGCCGAGAACGAGCCGCGGCGGTCGATGGCGTCGATGATCTGCAATGCGTCGAGGCTGATCTTGAGCATTCGAATTTTTCGATGATAGGTGCCGAATCTATCCGTTTTTCAAACCCGGCGACAGTGCGGATACTTGCCCTCACCGCAAGGCAGCCACGAAATCAAGCAGATATCGCGACCGCCCTGCCTATCGATCCACTTGCACATACCGCCACTACCAGGAGCTTCCCATGCTGCAGATCCGCACCAGCGATACCCGCGGCCGCGCCGAACACGGCTGGCTGTCCTCGCGCCACACCTTCTCCTTCGGCCATTACCACGACCCGCGCCACATGGGCTTCGGGCCGCTGCGGGTAATCAACGAGGACCGGGTGCAGCCGGGCCAGGGCTTCGGCACCCATGCGCACCGCGACATGGAGATCCTGTCCTACGTGCTCGACGGCGCGCTGGAGCACAGGGACAGCATGGGCAACGGTTCAGTGCTGCGCTACGGCGACGTGCAGCGCATGAGCGCCGGCTCCGGGGTCACCCACAGCGAATTCAACCACTCCGCCAGCGAACCGGTGCACTTCCTGCAGATCTGGCTGTTGCCGGAACGCGCCGGGATCGAACCCGGCTACGAGGAAAAGCACTTCGCGCCGGAGACCAAGCGCGGCCAGCTGCGCCTGGTCGCCGCGCCGCAGGGCGAGGACGGTGCGGTGCGGATCCACCAGGATGCGCGCATCTATGCGGCGATCCTGGACGGCGAGGAGCGCATCGCCTACCCGCTGGCCGCCGGGCGCGGCGCCTACGTGCAGGTCATCCGCGGTGCGCTGACGCTCAACGGCCAGGCGCTGCAGGCCGGCGACGCGGCGCAGATCGCCGATGAGCCCCAGCTGCGCTTCGCCGACGCGCAGGACACGGAATTCCTGTTGTTCGACCTGCCGCGCTGAACCGCAGCGCCAGCCCGGAAGCCGGCGTGCGCAATCTCACCTGGCTCAATCCCGGCGGCACACAGATGGAAAAGGCCGCGAATAGATCATTACCAGTCTCACCCAAGGCTGACCAAGGACACGATTCCAGCATTCCGACCACCGCAGCGGCCGGCTTGTACCTGCCTGGATACCCATGAACCGCATCAAGGCAGGCGCACGATCCCAGCCCCGGCTGGAATCTGGCCCCCGCCCGATGCGCCACGGATGGCGCAACATTCCTCGCTTCGACGCCGGACGCGCCTTTGGACGCTGCATCGTCCCAATTTACCAAAATTGGGAATTTTGGTAGTAGGCTTGAGTCCTACCCACTCCCTCGGCATGCCCCATGGCACTCCCCCTGGACTTCCTCGACCTGGAAAAAGCCCCCGCCAGCGACATCAAGACCAAAGGCTGGCCCGGCCTCATGCGCAAGGTGCGTGCGAACGGTGCCATCGTGGTCACCAACCACCACCATCCCGAAGCGGTGGTGGTGGACGCGGAGCAATACCGCCGGCTCGTGGCCGAAGCGAGCGCCGCGTCCACGGCCATTGCCCGCACCCAGTCGCTCAAAGCGCTGCAAGCGAAATTCGACGCGCACCTGGCCTCCTTGAAGGACGCAAGCAGCCTGGCCCAGGCGCTGAGCCGCCCTGCCCGACGCGGCAAGAAAATCGCCCTCGGCAAATCCCTGTAGGCCGTGGGCAGGATTCTGGTCCTGGCCGGCGTCAACGGCGCCGGCAAGAGTTCGCTGCTGGGTGCGATGCTGCAAGAGGACCAGGCGACCTGGTTCAATCCGGACTCCTTCACTCGAGCGCTGACGGAACAAGGATGGCCGCTCGAGGAAGCCAATGCCCAGGCTTGGCATGAGAGCAGGCGGAGGCTGCAGCGCGCCCTCGCCGAAGGCACGGACTACGCTTTCGAGACCACGCTCGGGGCGACCACGATTCCCGCCCTGCTGCGCCAGGCCTGCGAGCAGCACGAGGTGACGATCTGGTTCTGCGGCCTGGCAAGCGTGGATCTGCACCTGCAGCGCGTGGCTGCCCGGGTGGCGCACGGCGGGCATGACATTCCGGAAGCCAGGATCCGTCACCGCTATGACGCCTCTCGCGCCAACCTGATCGACCTGATTCCCCACCTGACCACCCTGCACGTCTACGACAACAGCAGCCCCGCAGATACCGACGGCCAGGTCGCTGCGCTGCTGGTGCTGGAAATGGAGCAGAGCCGCGTCCATTACCCACTCGCCGCCGAGGAGTTCGAGCAAACTCCGGAATGGGCCAAGCCCATCGTCATGGCAGCCCTCGAGGCGCACGCCCCTCGAATGCCGCACAGATTCTGATCGGCACACGCCGGAGCAAGACAAGCGTGCGGGCAAGGATGCTGCGGCCGGACTTCGCATAGCCACTGGTCTTGGATGCGCTTCATCGGGTTCTTATCCGCCGGCACGACATGCGCATCGTGGGAACCGGCAGGCGAAGCTTCAGACCCTACCGTGTCCGGGAATGAGCGCCGCGCAAGCGGCGCGCAGCGAAGAGCCGCAACAGAATGCCAGCGCCGGGGAGGAGGCATGCCTTGCGGTCGGGACAGCGACGCCAGGATTCCCTTCAAGAGGCCCGGCGCTGGTGGAGATGGAATGCGTTGCAACCCAATTCAGCCGACATACCGAGCCGAGTGGAAAGGCGGACAGGCGGTATCCTCGGCCACCGGATTTGATGGATCTGTTCTTCAGCGGATTTTCGACTTCGTCTGAACGAAGGTTTCAGGCTAAACGCGTCATAAGCCGCAAAGCCGATAAATTTTTGAAACGTTATCCGGTTAGTCAGATATTCAAAAACTGCGGATTTCAATTTGCTTTACCTGGAATGAATGTTCGCCCAAAGCGCAGGTTGGTTATTTCGTTCCAGAATCTGGACATTCGCAGACCCAATGCGCCCCTGCGCATGCAGAGCGGAGCATCGCCGCATCGCATCCTGTGGATTTTGATATGCGTATCCAACAGCACACACGCAGTTCTGCCTGCCCGCTCGATCCATCCATCCCAGACGTGCCAGTCGCACCGAAACACACACAAGTCGCCTACGGCTGGCCGCTTGGGCTAGAAGCGTTGAAAAAGAATCCGGTGCAGGGACGGTCGGACTCCGGCCACGCGCCCAAGCGGCACCGTGGCGAAAACACCGTCGCCGAAATCCAGGAGGCCGAAGCAGCCTACGACGTATTCGTCGTCGCCAAATACCTCGCCGACCCACTGCATGGCACGGCCGACAATACGGCCGAACTGATCAATGAAGTGCCCATGTCAGGCGAACCCGAGCATCCCCCGAAAGCCGAGCAGCCCGTCCCCAACGAACACACGCATGCCAACCACACGCCAGTGCCGGCACACCACCACGCTCAGCCCGCTGTCGATGCCGGGCATCGCCAGGATCTGCACCCGATCGCACATGCAACGCGCGAGAGCATCCTGCACACACTGGCCGAAAACGGCGCACCGGACGGCACCTTCGAACTGGCGATGAGTTTGAGCATCAGCGGTGCGATGCTGCCGTTGTCGGGCCTGGCGATCTACGCCGCCTACAAGGAAACACGCGAGGTAACCGAACAACGCAGCGCATTGCGACAGCGCAGCCACCAGCTGCAGTCGCAGCGGACGTTGCTGCAACCGGCACTGGAGAGCGACACGCTTGCAGATGCAGCAGGCGCTCAGATCCATGCCCTGAACGATGCGATCGATACAGTCGCTTATCATCAACAACGCAACACACGCGATGGCCGCATTGCGGTGACCTCGCTGGCATCCGCCGCCGTGATCTCCACGAAGGCTGCGGAGGAACTCGCAATCCAGGGCGGGCTGGCAATCGGTGCCAAGAGCGCAACTGCTGCTGGCTTGATCGGCCACAGCACCGCTGCAGCAGGCGCCGCGTCCGCAGCCGGTATTGCCGGCACCTTCGTGCTCGCCCCGTTGGCAAGCGTTGCGGCCGTCGGGCTGGGCGGCACGTTCCTGCACCAGTCGCGCAAGGAGAAAGCGCGCGTCGTTGCCGATGTGGCGCGTGTCGAAAGCTTTCTCCAACAACTGGAACCCAGCGACCTCAGCCCTGGCGCACAACGCTACCAGCACTTCTTGAGCACCAAGCTGGCGCAGCGCAGTGGCTTTGCTGGCAGCTTCAACACCTGGAACAAGGGTTTCGTCGTCGGCGGCGCCACCTACACGGCCAGCGCCTTTGCAAAAACCGGGATCAGCGCCGCCGTGTTGCTCAGTGCCGCCACCGTGACCGGACCAGTGGGCACCGGATTGATTGTCGGCGCCGGCCTGCTGGGCGCGGCCACGATGGGTGTCGGCGGACATCAATTCCTGCTGGCGCATGGCAGGCAGAAACGCTATCGCAATTACGAGACGTCGGACATGCCCAACGTGGACCGGGCATTGCTCGCAGTGGCCGACCTGCTCCCCGCCAGCAAGGCAACCGCCGCGGCCACACAAGGCGAGTCCGAACTGCGCAGTGCACTGCCCGCCAGTACCGGTGATCGGGAAACGGCGCCGGATATGGTTGTGGAGGGCAGCGCCGCCGACCGACAAAAGCAGTACCACGCCATGCCCCGCTGCACCGACGAACCCGCGGCAACCGCTCAACCGGCAAAGGCGGATCAGGCATTGCCTGCTGTGGCCGATGCGCTGCCTGCTACCGAGACCGCTCGCACCGCTCCGCAGCATGGGTTCGAACTGCGTAGCGCACTACATGCCTGTACCGACGGTCAGGAGAAAGCACGGGAAACGTTCTTGCAGAGCTGCGCCGACGACCAGAAAAAACATTATCGTGCCGTGCCGCGTTCCACCGACGAGCACAGGGCAACCGGGCAACCGGCTCACAAGGCCTCGCTCAAGAAACGGGCCAAGGCAGCGCTTCTTGCAGGTGCGACCTACGGACGCGCCGTGCTGACCGGCAAGCCCCACGAGGCTGGCGAGAAAGCCGCACGAAGCTATGCAAAACACACCGACACGTTGACCGAAACAGGACTGGCGCAGTGGCTGCAAACGCCAGGCTCGGTCAAGCCACAGATTGCGTACATGCAATGTTGCCTGGAGTTACAGAAAAAATATCTTCAATCCAAACTGCGCGCGCGTGTGGAGCTCCCACCGATGGATGCCGCCACTGGTCCGGCCCGTGACGCAGAGACCGTACGCACGCCCGCTCAGCAGGCGCAAACACGCCTGACGGTGCAATTGCGTGAAGCGCATGAGCGCGACGAATTCCAGCTGCGAACCGTGAACCTGATGCTTGAAGAGCTGGGCATGGCAGAGGAAGAGCTGGAAAGTTCGGACACGAAAAAAAATGAGCGCGCGGGAAATAGGATGCAAGGGCTGCAACAGCGCCTGATCGGCGTATTGACCGCGAACGAAATCACGCCGCAGCCAGGTGCCACAGGCTTCGCGCATTTCTGCATGAAGCAGGCCCGCCAGTACACAACCGATTTGCGCGGCACTTTACTGTCCACCGAAATGCAGGCGGCACGCATCCGCGAAGACGCTGCGGCTGCCGCAACGTCCGCGCCCACTGCTTAGAGCGGCTAACAAAACCTATCCTGATTAGCCCCGTTGCTCAGCCACCAGTTGCAGGATTTGCGACGGTGTAGCCGGACGATGGCATCGTCGCGAATAACGGAGGTGGGCCATGGGCATCAATGTCGTGCAGTTTCAGCCGGGATTGTCGATGAGTGAGTTCACGGATCGCGATGGCACCGATGCCAGGTGCTACCGGGCGCTGTACCGGTGGCGTTGGCCGAAAGGATTCCGCTGCCCGAAGTGCGATGGTCGTGCGCGCTCGCGCTTTCGTCGCGATGCCCAGGTCTACTACCAGTGTCGAGCGTGCCGCCATCAAACCACCTTGCGCGCCGGAACGCTGCTCCAGTCCAGCAAGTTGCCTCTGCGCCTGTGGATGCAGGCGATCTACCTGCTCACCTCCAGCAAGGCCAACCTGGCGGCGCTGGAGCTGAAGCGGCACTTGGGGGTGAACTACAAGGCGGCCTGGCGCATGAAGCACAAGATCATGCAGGCGATGAGCGAGCGTGAAGACCCCAGGAAACTCAGCGGGTTCGTGCTGAACCGCCCCGGGTTTTCCGGAGGCCCCTTGGTTTGAGTCACGCCGACATGACGGACTCAGGGGAGTGCGAATAGTAGTTGGCCTCCGCCTCGGTCGGCGGGATATTCCCAATCGGCTCCAGCAATCGGCGGTTGTTGAACCAGTCGACCCAGGTGAGCGTGGCCCACTCGACCTCCTCGCGCGTTCGCCAGGACGACCTGCGATGGATGACCTCGGCCTTGTAGAGGCCGTTGATGGTCTCGGCCAGCGCGTTGTGCCCCGAGGGCAGGCTTCGCGCTCATAGGAGTCCCCCACGCTGCCTACCGAGGGCTCCAGGCCGGCCTCAGCGAGCCGCTCCGTGTAGCGGATCGACACGTACTGAACGCCTCGGTCGCTGTGGTGAATCAGGCGATCCGGGCCGACCGGCTTCCTCGCGTAGAGCGCCTGTTCGAGCGCGTCGAGCACGAAGTCCGTCTGCATCGAGGACGACGCCTTCCAGCCCACGATGCGACGGGCGAAGACGTCGATGACGAAGGCGACGTAAACCCATCCTTGCCACGTCGAGACGTAGGTGAAGTCGCTGACCCACAGCGCGTTCGGCCGATCGGCCTTGAATTGCCGATTCACATGATCGAGCGGACACGGTGCTTTCGGGTCGCTCACCGTCGTTCGCACGGTCTTGCCTCGAATGACGCCCCGCAAACCC
Source organism: Xanthomonas hyacinthi (assembly GCF_009769165.1). Taxonomy (NCBI): domain Bacteria; kingdom Pseudomonadati; phylum Pseudomonadota; class Gammaproteobacteria; order Lysobacterales; family Lysobacteraceae; genus Xanthomonas; species Xanthomonas hyacinthi. Next base: position 4,154,004 of record NZ_CP043476.1, on the reverse strand, counting down.
TGCCGCTTCATCAGCCGCTGTACGGTGCATCGCGCCACGTCGAACTGCTCGCGTCGCATCTGCCGCCAGACCTTGCGCACACCGTAGACCTTGAAGTTGTCGTCCCACACGCGCTGGACTTCCGGCATCAACGCCTCATCGGTCTTCGCGCGCGCGCAGCGCAACGCGGGATCGGCCAGCCTGGCCGCGTGCGCGTGGTAGGTCGACGGGGAGATCGGCAGCACCCTGCAGATCGGCTCGACCCCGTGGACGACTCGATGCTCATCGATGAACTGCTTCATCGCTTGAAGGGGCGGTCGAGCTCCGCCTGCGCAAAATACGCCGACGCCTTGCGCAGGATCTCGTTGACCTGGCGCAGCTCGCGAACCTCGCGCTCAAGTGCCTTGATGCGCTCCTTCTCGGACGTCGTCATCCCCTCGCGCTTGCCAACGTCGCGCTCGTGCTGCCTCACCCAACCCCGTAGCGTCTCGGCCGTGCAGCCCACCTTGGCCGACACCGACACCATCGCCGCCCATTGCGATTCGTACTCGCATTGGTGCTCCAGGACCATCTTCACCGAACGTTCCCGGATTTCCGGGGAGAACTTGCTTGCTCTGCTCATGGCTCCATCTTCTCAAGAAATGGAGCCTCCGGAATTCCCGGGGCGGTTCAAAGCAGAGCGGCTCTATCCGCTGGAGGCCTACGCTGCTCGGCAACGGGACCAAGGTTTCACTTGGGGCCAGTGGTGGGTCATGACGCCCCTGGCCGCCATGATGGCGATAGGAGCGCTGGCCTTTCTGAAATGGTTGCCGATGGCGCTCATTGTGATCTGGGTCCAGCTAACCACTTAGGACCGCTGGACAAAACCGATAATAGTGGCACTACAGCGCGCCGTGCGAATCGCTAGGGCGTTTCGGATATATGTAATTGACGAGCAAAATCCAGAACCTTTCGGCGCAGTGGCTCCACGGCAAGACACTCGTCACTGAGCACCTCAAATGGAGGATCCAACAAACGCTGCTTAACTAGCGTTAGGCAGCGAGAGGAGTCATGAAGCCTTGACCCATAGCCTATAGCTTGAGCTTCTGGCCGCTGTGCGAACGCCGCCTCGGCCCAAGGCCTAGTGTTCCTGTAAAACGCAGGCATGCTCTCAATCAGTTCCGTGCGCGTCAATCCCAAAGCCGGTAAAAATTGACTATGAAAACTCACATAGCTAAGCGAGTTAGCCAGTCGCAGCTTGACTAAATGATATCCAGCCAAACTTGACACAGAAAGATGGCCAGGCGGGCTTAGTGGCACATCGTGAAAAACAGACTCCATGATGGCCGCTCTCGCCGTTGAAGCAACGTAGTAGGTATGTGCGGCGGATCCATCGGGAAGATTTATCGGCGCAAAACGAGTATCCCCCCACCCTTGTGAGAAGGTGAAGGCCGTGTTGCTATAGGAATGCGTAGCGTAGACGTGATACCAGAAGCCTGGATCTTCTTCATCGAGAACTGACAGATTGAAATCTTCCGCCTTTCCTGGCGATTTCATTCAAAAACTCCTTAGGCTTGATAACTGCGCAACCGTTTGCTGGCGGCCTTCACAACGTCAGCCGGCCGATCCAGAGCTTCCTTAGGAGCAACCGCACTTCCATCTTGGCCGGCAATCCACCCATTCGGGTAGTGAAACCATGAGGCGATTGACCAAGAATCTGGAATAGGGCCGAGAGCGGCGAGAATATCCTTGATTATAGGAAGAGGACGCCCCATCACATCGAACTGATAACTTGCATAGCGATCCTTCCCATCCATATCAACGGAGTAAATCCGTCCGCGCCTCTTCCAATCACTGGCGGGATGATTTTTGTTCGCTGGAGGCGAACTTTGCATTTCATTGATCTGCTCAGCCGTTAGCCACTCATCAGCCTCAATAATGGTTTGCATGGAGCGCCTTTGCGCAATGCGCTCAAGCAAAAGCGACTCGTTAGGGGTTGCGCTTTCTACAACGGCCTCAGCCACTTGCTCAGCTCGACGCAACAACGGTGTCGGATCAGCCTGCAGCATCAGATGAGCAGTTCTTTCCAGCGCTTCAGTCAAAGACGAAAGCGTTGCTAGCCGAGAGGCCGGCACCGAAATCTGAAAGTGAACAAGGCTAGACACTTCCCGTTCGGCTTTGAGACCGACAAAGGTATTGATTTCCTTACGGGTACTCATTTTGATCTCCGCTGATCAGCTCGCGCCAAATATGCTAAAAATCTACATGATGTTGGCATTCTTGTCAAATCAACCGTTGGGCAACGAGCCCTCCCTGAATTCCCTTATCGCCCGCCCCAGAGCTGGGTGGCACGCGTCTGCCAGTGCACTAGGACTGAACTCCGTCTCATATGCGTGGGCATGCTCTTACCGGTCTGACAGCTCGTGCCCGGTGTATTCCTCCCGCATCTCCCGGTGGACCCCAGCCGCCTTCAAGGCCCCGATGACCGTATCCCGGAAGCTGTGGTGCCCCACCCTGCCACCGCCCCGCGCCTTGATGCCCAGCTTGACCAGGTAGCGTGAAAACGCGTGCTGGGTCCGGCCTGCCGGGCCGTTCTTGGCGTCGAAGCTGAGTTCGGGGAAGAGCTTGGTTTCGCCGGCCGCCTTAAGCCGCTCCACGCGCTCCCACAGGCCCAACTTGATAAGATCCGGGTGCACGGGGGTCTTCCGCTCGCTGGCATCCGTCTTGAGGCTCTTGTCCTCGCCCATCCAGGTGAAATGGAAGATGGGGATGCCGTCTTCCTCCCGACAATCCTCCAGCTCCAGCCTGGCCACCTCGTTGGACCGGGCACCGGCGCGGGAACGGCGCCAGCGTCGACGCGGGCGCCGAGTGCTCCGCCGTCAGCTTCTGGAACAACGACAAGTCGTTGTGGTCGTTGATCTCCACCTGCCCGAACGAGGCCCCACCCGGCAGCTTCACGTCCTTGAGGATCAGCTCGAGCGACGACGTGCCCTCCAGGCTCCTCAAGAGCTCATCCAGCTCTGACCCCATGCTGCCGTTCCTGATGGCTGCGAAGGCTCGAGCATAGCGCTGCTGCAACAGCAACGCGTAGCCAAGCGCCGCGCGATCGCACGTCGTCCCAGCGCTGCGTTTGATGACCTTGCGCCCGAAGCGCGCCTGCAGATCCGCAGGAATGCGCAAACGAACGTAGTAGCGGCCGGTCGTGCCGCGGGTGAGGTAGTGCGCTACTCGCATGGAAGTGTCCAAGCGAGTGTCCAAGGTCGGGAAAAAGAAAAACGCCCGCAAATCGTTGATTTGCGGGCGGTTTCTTGACACTGGCGGAGTGAGAGGGATTCGAACCCTCGATAGAGCTTTTGACCCTATACTCCCTTAGCAGGGGAGCCCCTTCAGCCGCTCGGGCATCACTCCGGATCTAAACGCTGCGGATATTCCGCGACCGGGCGCGAAGGATACCGGTTTGTAGGGCTTCAGGTAAACCCTTTCGGCGCATCAATCGGAAGATTGATCGCCGTGACCGCCACCGTGCGAGGTGTGTTGTTCGTCGCCGCGTTGGATGCGCTGATAGATTTCTTCGCGGTGCACCGGGACGTCTTTTGGTGCGGTGATGCCAATGCGTACTTGATTGCCCTTGACCCCGAGCACCGTCACGGTGACCGAATCGCCGATCATCAAGGTTTCGCCTACCCGGCGAGTCAGGATCAACATTTTTAAAATTCTCCAGGGAACCGGTGATTCCCACCGGTACGGCGTCCCGACCTGGGGCGCCCCATCACGAAAGGGAACAAAGAGGATCGATGTTAAGGGAAGCCACGCCCTGCCAGCAAGGCGGCGCGACTTCGTGTTCAGGGGAGATGTTGCTTGACCCAGGCGGGCACGCCCTCAAGCGCAAGGGCAAGGGCGGACCCGTCCTCGCCACCACCCTGGGCGAGGTCCGGGCGGCCGCCGCCCTTGCCCGAGATCTGACCGGCGATATGGCTCAGCAGTTCCCCAGCCTTGACCCGGCCCATTGGGCTGCCGTTCACCCCGGCGACCAGGGCCGCCTTGCCGTCGCTGGCACCGGCCAGCACGATCACGCTGTCGCCCAATTGCTGCTTCAGGCGGTCCATCGCCTCGCGCAAGGCCTTGGCATCGAAGCCTTCCAGGCGCACCGCGAGCACCTTCACCCCGGCCACCTCGACCGCGGCGGCGGCCAGATCGGCGGTGGCGCCGGAAGCCAGCTTGGCCTTCAACGCCTCCAGCTCGCGCTCCAGGCGCTTGTGCTTGTCGCCCAGCTGGCGAATCTTCTCGACCACATCGCCGGCGCTGCCGCCGACCAGTTCGGCCGCCTCGCGCAGCTTGGCCTCTTCCGCCGCCACATGGTCCAGGGCGCCCTGCCCGGTCACCGCCTCGATCCGGCGCACGCCGGCGGACACACCGCCCTCGCTGGCGATCTTGAACAGGCCGATGTCGCCGGTGCGCGCGACATGGGTGCCGCCGCACAGCTCGGTGGAGTAGTCGCCCATCTTCAGCACGCGCACGCGCTCGCCGTATTTCTCGCCGAACAGCGCCATCGCGCCGAAGTCCAGCGCTTCCTGCATGCCCATGTGGTGCACTTCGACCGCATGGTTGGCGCGCACCTGCGCGTTGACCTTGCGCTCGACCACGGCGAGTTCTTCGGCGCTCAGCGGCTGGAAGTGCGAGAAGTCGAAGCGCAGCCGGTCCGGCGCGACCAGCGAGCCCTTCTGCTGCACATGGGTGCCGAGCACCTCGCGCAGCGCGGCGTGCAGCAGGTGCGTGGCGGAATGGTTGAGGATGGTGGCGCCGCGGCGGTCGCTGTCGACCTGCGCCGACAGCGTGGCGCCGACCTGCAGGCGGCCGCTGCGCAGCTGGCCGACATGGCCGTGGAACTGGCCGGCGAACTTCTGCGTCTCCACGACCTGGAACAGCACGCCGTCCGCGCTCAACTGGCCCAGGTCGCCGACCTGGCCGCCGGATTCGGCATAGAACGGCGTGCGATCGAGCAGCACGATCGCCGCATCGCCGGCCTCGATCGCCTCGACCGGGCGTCCGTCCTGCAACAAGGCGACCACCTTCAGTGCATCGGCCTGCAGCCCGTCGTAGCCGAGGAACACCGTCGGAACCAGCTGCGCCACCAGGTCGGCCGGCAACGTGGTGCCGCCGCCGAACTTGCCGGCCGCGCGCGCGGTCTCGCGCTGGCGCTCCATCGCGCTTTCGAAGCCAGCCATGTCCACGCCCATGCCGCGCTCGCGGGCGATGTCCGCGGTGAGGTCGACCGGGAAACCATAGGTGTCGTACAGGCGGAACGCATCCGCACCGGGGATGCTGCCGCTGGCGCGGGCGGCGATCTCGTCGAAGATCTTCATGCCCGAATCCAGGGTCTCGGCAAAGCGCTCCTCCTCGGCCTGCAACGCGCGTTGCACGGTGGACAGCGCCGCAGGCAGTTCCGGATAGGCCTCGCCCATCAGTTCGGACAGCGTGGCCGCCATCTTGTGGAAGAACGGCTGGCGCACGCCGAGCATCCAGCCGTGGCGCAGGGCGCGACGGATGATCCGGCGCAGCACGTAGCCGCGGCCCTCGTTGGACGGCAGCACGCCGTCGACGACCAGGAACGAGCAGGCGCGGATATGGTCGGCGATCACGCGCAGCGACTTGTTCTCCAGGTCGGCCATGCCGGTCAGCTCGGAGGCGTGGCGGATCAGCGTCTGGAACAGGTCGATCTCGTAGTTGCTGTGCACGTGCTGCAGGATCGCGGCCAGGCGCTCCAGGCCCATGCCGGTATCCACGCACGGCGCCGGCAACGGCACCAGGGTGCCGTCGGGCTGGCGATCGAACTGCATGAACACCAGGTTCCAGATCTCGATGAAGCGGTCGCCGTCCTCGTCCGGCGAGCCCGGGGGGCCGCCGGCGATATGCGCGCCGTGGTCGTAGAAGATCTCGGTGCACGGGCCGCAGGGGCCGGTGTCGGCCATCTGCCAGAAGTTGTCCGAGGCGTACGGCGCGCCCTTGTTGTCGCCGATGCGCACGATCCGCTCCGGCGGCACCCCGATCATGTCGCGCCACAGTTCGTAGGCCTGCTCGTCGGTGTGGTAGACGGTGACCAGCAGGCGCTCCGCAGGCAGCTTCCAGACCTGGGTCAGCAGTTCCCAGGCCCAGGCGATCGCCTCTTTCTTGAAGTAGTCGCCGAACGACCAGTTGCCCAGCATTTCGAAGAAGGTGTGATGGCGCGCGGTATAGCCGACCGAATCCAGGTCGTTGTGCTTGCCGCCGGCGCGCAGGCAGCGCTGCACGTCGGCCGCGCGCACGTAGCTGCGCTTCTCGGCGCCCAGGAACACGTCCTTGAACTGCACCATGCCGGAATTGGTGAACAGCAGCGTCGGATCGTTGCCCGGCACCAGCGGTGCGGACGGGACGATGGTATGGCCCTTCCCGCGGAAGAACTCGAGGAAGTCGCTGCGGATCTGGGAGGTGGAGAATTTGGCAGATGCGTTCATGGGCTGGCTATAGACGAGCGGACGGATTTCCGGGCCTCCCCCCTCAGGATGAGGGCGTGCGCAAACCGGACAAGACAATCCGCCAAGGTTAGCAGGCCCGGCCCGCTCAGTCCTCCGGCGCGCAGCGCGTGGCCGCGCGGATGCTGTCGCCATCGAAACCGCGCCGCGCCAGCAGATCGGCGGCCTTGCGCCGCTGTGGCAGGTCCGCCGGTCCGGCCGCGCCGAAGCGCCGCTGCACCAGATCGCGGGCGTTTTCGGTCCAGTCGCCGTCGAATGCGGCCATCGCGGTGGCGATGGCCTCGCCGTCCAGGCCATGGGTGCCCAGTTCGGCGCGAATGTGCAACGGTCCGTAGCCGGTATTGGCACGGCTGCGCACCAGCAGCTCGGCGAAGCGGCCATCGTCCTGCCAGCCCTCGCCCGCCAGGCGCTCCACCGCCGCGGCGGCGGCGTCCGGCTCCACGCCGCGCACCCGCAATTTGCGGGTCAATTCCTTGCGCGAATGTTCGCGGCGCACCAGCAGGCCCAAGGCCCGCTGCAGCGGCGTCTGTTCCGGCTGCCGGCGGCGCCGGCGCGGTTCCTGTGCTTGTTCGTCGTCACCCATGCAGGCTCACCACCACGCGCGTCAATGTGCCGTCCTTGGCACCTGCCCTCCTGGCTTGCTCAAGACTGCCGAGAGAGACGAGCGGCACTGACTCCACCGCTCCCCCGGCAGAAGACCATCACGCCTCGGCGTCTGCGTCTTCGGCTTCGGCCGCGCTCGGCGCGATTTCCGTCGGCTGGAACTTCTCGCGCAGCTCGCTTTCCAGCTTCGCCGCCACCTGCGGGTTGTCGCGCAGGTACTGGCGCGAATTGTCCTTGCCCTGGCCGATGCGCTCGCTGCCGTAGCTGTACCAGGCACCGGCTTTCTCGACCAGCTTGGCTTCCACGCCCATGTCGATCAGCTCGCCTTCGCGGCTGATGCCTTCGCCGTACAGGATCTCGGTGATGACCTGCTTGAACGGCGGTGCCAGCTTGTTCTTGACCACCTTGATCTTGGTCTGGTTGCCGATGATCTCGTCGCCCTTCTTGATCGCGCCGATGCGGCGGATGTCCAGGCGCACCGAGGCGTAGAACTTCAGCGCATTGCCGCCGGTGGTCACTTCCGGGCTCTGGCCGGGCATCATCACGCCGATCTTCATGCGCAGCTGGTTGATGAACACCACCAGCGTGTTGGAGCGCTTGATGTTGCCGGTCAGCTTGCGCAGCGCCTGGCTCATCAGGCGGGCCTGCAGGCCCGGCAGCTGGTCGCCCATCTCGCCTTCGATTTCGGCCTTCGGAGTCAGCGCGGCGACCGAGTCGATCACCACGATGTCGACCGAGCCAGAACGCACCAGCATGTCGGCGATTTCCAGCGCCTGCTCGCCGGTATCCGGCTGCGACAGCAGCAGTTCGTCAACGTTGACGCCGAGCTTGCCGGCATAGATCGGGTCCAGCGCATGCTCGGCATCGATGAACGCCGCGGTGCCGCCCTTCTTCTGGCACTCGGCGATGGCCTGCAGGGTCAGCGTGGTCTTGCCCGAGGATTCCGGACCATAGATCTCGACCACACGGCCCTTCGGCAGGCCGCCGATACCCAGCGCGATATCCAGCATCAGCGAGCCGGTCGGAATCACCTCGACGGCCTCGATGATGCGATCGCCCATCCGCATCACCGAACCCTTGCCGAACTGCTTCTCGATCTGGCTCAGGGCGGCAGCGAGCGCGCGCTTCTTGTTCTCGTCCATTTTGGTGTCCTTCGGAGGTGAGGATGATTTACGGGGTAGGTTCAATTTAGCGGCCAGGTATCGCACGGGCTGAGACGGTGTGCGGCGAAGAAAAAATAATCCGTCCGAGCCCATGTACGACAGCGGCGAATGGCGATGTGCCAGGTCGGAAAAATCCGGCTGGCGGTGTAGTGCAATGTCCTAAAATCAGCGATTGGGCCGCAGCAGGCCGCAGTACAGGCCTTCGATGGCGAAGTCCTGGTCGGGCAGCACTTCGATCGGCGCGTAGTCCGGGTTGCGCGGCAACAGGCGGATGCGGTCCTTGCCGATCTTGAGCAGCTTGACCGTGATCTCCTCGTCGATCCGTGCCACCACGATCTGCCCGGAGCGGGCGTCGCGGGTGCGGTGCACGCCGATCAGGTCGCCGTCGAAGATGCCTTCGTCGCGCATCGAGTCGCCCTGCACCTTGAGCAGGTAGTCCGGCGCCAGCGAGAAGAACACCCGGTCCAGCACCACGAAATCGTCCGAACCGATGTCCGCGCCGATCGGCAAGCCGGCGGCGACCCGCCCCAGCACCGGCAGGCGCAGGATGTCGGCGTTGTCCACCTGCGGCGCCGGTGCCGGCGCGGCCGCGCCGGTCACCAGCCGGATCCCGCGCGCCTGGCCGGGCACCCGGCGGATCGCGCCGGCCTGCTCCAGGGCTTCCAGATGGTATTGCGCGGCGCGCACGCCCTTGAAGCCGAAGGCGCGGGCGATCTCGATCTGCGAGGGCGGCGCGCCGTCGTGCTCGATACGCTCGGCGATCAGGTCGAGGATCGCTTGCTGGGTTTCGGTCAGTTCCATGGTTAGTAGTAATACTACTAAAAACGGAAATGGGCAACTGTTGTGTGGCCCGCCGCCGCATCATCACTTCGGCGGCGCAGCACCGCTCCGCTCAGCGGCCGCTGCGCCAGATCGAGATCAGGATCCACACGCCCGACAGCGCCGCGCCGATGAAGCCGCCCACCCCGATCGCCAGCAGCCAGCGGCTGGAGACGCCGCCGACGCTGTTCATCACAATCGAGGAACCGATGATCAATGCAGCGGTGACGATGCCCATGGTCAGCCGATTCGCGGCGCGGTCGACCTGGTCGCCGAAGCCCTTCAGCGAGGTCGTCTCGACGTTGAGCTGCAGCCGTCCGCGCCGCGCCGCCTGCAGCAGCCGGCGCGCGTCGCGCGGCAGGTCGCCGAGCAGTTCCAGCGCGCCGAGCACGGTGCGGCGGCCGCGCTTGGCCATCGCGCGCGGGGCGAAGCGCTGCAGCATCACCCGCTCCAGATACGGCGCCGCGGCGCCGGCCATGTCGAAGTCCGGATCGAGCTGGCGCCCTATCCCTTCCAGGGTCAGGAAGGTCTTGATCATCAGCGCCAGGTCGGCCGGCAGCGCCAACGCGTGCTGACGCAGGATCGCGGTGACGTCGCCGAGCATCGCGCCGACCCGCAACTCCTTCAACGGCACACCGCGGTACTGATCGACGAAGCCGGCGATCTCCAGCTGCAGCCGCGCCTCGTCGATCTCGACGTCGCCGTCGGTCCATTCCAGCAGCACGTCGGCGACCGCCTCGGCCTCCTGCGCGACCAGGCCGTGCAGCAGTTGCACGACCTGGTAGCGGCGCTGCTCGGAGATGCGCCCGACCATGCCGAAATCGATCACCGCGATGCGCTCGCCGGGCAAATAGAAGATGTTGCCCGGGTGCGGATCGGCGTGGAAGCAGCCGTCCTCGAGCACCATCTTCAGCACGATGTCGGCACCCACGCGGGCCAGCCGGCGGCGGTCCAGGCCGGCGGCATCCACACCCGCCAGGTCGCGCCCGCCGATGCCGGCGACGAAGTCCTGCACGTTGAGGGTCTCGCAGGTCCACTGCCAGTGCACGCGCGGGATCACGATCTCGTCGTGGCCCTGGAAATTGGCGGCGATGCGCTCGGCGTTGCGACATTCGCCGGCGAAATCCAGCTCGCGCCGCAGCGACACGGTGAACTGGCGCACCACCTCCGCCGGGTGGTAGCGCTTGAGGTCGGCCGCGCGCGCCTCGACGATCTCGGCGAGCCGCGCCAACAGCCGCAGATCGGCCTCGATCACGTCGCGGATGCCGGGGCGGCGCACCTTCATCACCACCGGCGTGCCGTCGTGCAGCCAGGCGCGGTGGGTCTGCGCCAGCGACGCGGCGGCCAGCGGGGTTTCCTCGACCTGGGCGAAGATCGCCGACGGCGCCTGGCCCAGTGCCTCCAGCAGCTGCGGCAGGATCTGCGCGTAGGGCAGCGCCGGGGCTGCGTTCTGCAGTTCGCCGAGTTCGTCGATCCACTCCGGCGGCAGCAGGTCCACACGCGTGGCCAGCACCTGGCCGAGCTTGACGAAGGTCGGGCCGAGATCCTGCAGCGCGCGCCGCACCCGCTGCGGCGCCGACATGCGCAGCATTTCTTCTGCGTTATGCCAGTGCAGCAGGCGCCCGGCGCGTTCCAGCACGTCGGCCATGCCGATGCGGCGGACCACGTCGCCGAAACCGTAGCGGATCAGCACCGAGGCGATTTCCTGCAATCGCCCCAGGTCGCGGACCGTGCTCAGCGCCTCCCACATCGCAGTCGCCATCTAGAGTCCGCCAGCGCTCACAGCAGCGCGCCAAGCCCGCGCAACGCGGCAGCCACGGTCTGCCGGCGCACCGCGTCGCGGTCGCCGTCGAAATGGAACAACTGCGCGCTGGCGTAGCCGCCGCGCCGCTTCCAGCCGACCCACACGGTGCCGACCGGCTTGTCGGCGGAACCGCCGCCGGGGCCGGCGATGCCGGTCACCGCCACCGCGATGCTGGCGCCGGAATTGACCAAGGCGCCGGACACCATTTCGATCACCGTCTCGCGGCTGACCGCGCCATGGTGCTCCAGCGTCTGCGGACGCACGCCGAGCAGCGCCTGCTTGGCTTCGTAGCTGTAGGCGACCATGCCGCAGTCGAACCAGTCCGAGGAGCCGGCGATGTCGGTCATCGCCTTGGCGATCCAGCCGCCGCTGCAGCTCTCGGCGGTGACCAGGCGCTCGCGCGCGCTGCGCAGTTGGTCGCTGAGCGCAGTGGCGAGCTGCAGGAGTTGCGGATCGGTGGGGACGGTCATGGCATTACCCGAGAAACCAATGCGCTTTGTAGCCGAATTCAGCACGGCTGTCGCGCCTGCACGGCGCGGCGCCAGGCGCCAGGCGCGGCTTCAGCGGTCTTGGTGCAGGTAGCTGGCCTGGCGCGGCAGGCGCAGGCTGACCAGCAACGCCACCACCATCATCACCGTCACGTACCAGAAGAACGCCTCCTCGTGGCCGAGCTTCTTCAGACCCAGCGCCACGTATTCGGCCGAGCCGCCGAACAGCGCGTTGCCGATCGCATAGGCCAGGCCCACCCCCAGCGCGCGCACCTGCGCCGGGAACATCTCGGCTTTGACGATGCCGCTGATCGAGGTGTAGAGGCTGACGATGGCCAGCGCCAGCACGATCAGCACGAACGCCGGCAGCGGATCGTGCACGTATTGCAGCGCGGTCAGGATCGGCACCGTGCACAGCGTGCCGAGCACGCCGAACAGCAGCATGTTGTTGCGCCGCCCGATCCGGTCGGAGAGCATGCCGAACAGCGGCTGCATGCACATGTACAGGAACAGCGCGCCGGTCATCACGAAACTGGCGGTCTTGTTCGGCAGATGCGCGGTGTTGACCAGGAACTTCTGCATGTAGGTGGTGAACGTGTAGAAGATCAGCGAGCCGCCGGCGGTATAGCCGAGCACGGTGAAGAACGCCGCAGCGTGGTTGCGGAACAGCCCCACCAGCGAACCGGCCTCCTCGCTCTGGCGTTGCTCGGCGCTCTGGGTCTCGGTGAGGGTGCGGCGCAGCAACAGCGCCACCACGGCGGCGATCGCGCCGATCACGAACGGGATGCGCCAGCCCCAGGCGCGGATCTGAGCCTCGCTGAGCACCGATTCGATGATCACGATGGTCAGCACCGCCAGCAACTGGCCGCCGATCAGGGTCACGTACTGGAAAGAGGAAAAGAAGCCGCGCTGGCCGCGCAGCGCCACTTCACTCATGTAGGTGGCGGTGGTGCCGTACTCGCCGCCCACCGACAGGCCCTGGATCAGCCGCGCCAGCAACAGCAGTAGCGGCGCCAGCGCGCCGATGCGCTCATGGGTCGGCAGGCAGGCGATCAGCAGCGACCCGCCGCACATCATCGTCACCGAGATCAGCAGCGAGCGCTTGCGTCCATAGCGGTCGGCGATGCGGCCGAACAGCCAACCACCGACCGGGCGCATCAGGAACCCGGCGCCGAAGATCGCGGCGGTGTTCAGCAGCTGCGCGGTGCGGTCGGCCTGGGGAAAGAACGCGCCGGAAAAGTAGATCGCGCAGAACGCATAGACGTAGAAATCGAACCATTCCACCAGGTTGCCCGAGGAGGCGGCCATGATGGCGAAGACGCGGTGCCGCTTCTCCTCGGCGCTGTAGTGTGGCGTGGTCGGATCGGTTGCTGCCATGCGTCTGGTCTCCGTATTAGGGAGGATGCCTGCGGCGCAGGCGCTAACACCTGGCAAGCATGCCAGCCATCGGGCCGGTGCGCCACACCAGGCGATGTCGGCGGCGCGCCTAATGCTGTTGCCACTCCTCCTGCGCGCGCGGCGGCAGCAGCGCGCGGATCGGCGCGCCGTCGGCGCTGGCGGCCAGGCGTTCGGCCTCGGTGATCGGGATGTCCACCTGCAGCAGCCAGCCGTCTTCGTCGGCCTGCTCGCGGCGGATCACCTGCAGCTGGTGCAGCTGCGAGCGCAGGCGGCCGGCGCTGGGCGGCAGGCGCAGGCTGCCCTGCACGTGCTGCAGCCCCAGGCGCTGGCCGAGCACGCCCTGCAGCAGGTCGAGGCCGCGTTCGTCGCGCGCCGAGATCCACACCCGCTCGCGGCGCGCCTCGTCCGGCACGCCGTCCTGCGCATCGTGGCGCACCTCGGCGCCGTCGATGCGGTCGATCTTGTTGAACACCAGCAGCTGCGGCAGATCGCCGGCACCGACCGCGTGCAGCACCTCGTCGACCTGGGCGATGCGCTCTGCGCGCAACGGATCGGCGGCATCGACCACGTGCAGCAGGAAATCGGCCTCGCGCGCCTCGGACAGGGTCGAGCGGAACGCCGCCACCAGCTCGTGCGGAAGATTGCGCACGAAGCCGACGGTGTCGGCCAGCATCGCATTGCCGCCGGGCAGCGCGATGCGGCGCACGGTCGGGTCCAGCGTCGCGAACAGTTGGTCGGCGGCGTAGGCCTCCGCGCCGGTCAACGCATTGAACAGGGTCGACTTGCCGGCGTTGGTGTAGCCGACCACCGCGATCCGCGGCAGTTCGCTGCGCACCCGCGCACGGCGCATCTGGGTGTGCTGCACCTCGACCTTCTCCAGCCGCTTCTGCAACTGCTCGACCCGCTTCTGCAGCAGCCGGCGGTCGGTTTCCAGCTGGGTTTCGCCGGGGCCGCGCAGGCCGATCGAACCGCCGCGCTGGCGCTCCAGATGGGTCCAGCCGCGCACCAGCCGCGTGGCCATGTGGCGCAGCTGCGCCAGCTCGACCTGCAGCTTGCCCTCGTGGCTGCGCGCGCGCTGCGCGAAGATGTCCAGGATCAGTCCGGTGCGGTCGATCACGCGCCGCTCCAGGTACTTCTCCAGGTTGCGCTCCTGGCCCGGACTCAAGGCATGGTTGACCAGGATCAGGTCGGCGCCGCTGGCGTCGGCCGCGGCTTTGACCTCTTCCAGCTTGCCGCTGCCGATCAGCGTCGACGGACTCGGCTTGTCGATGCGCGCGGTCAGCGTGGCGGCGATGCTGGCGCCGGCGGAGCGCGCCAGGTCGGCGAACTCCTCCAGCACATCGTCCTGCAGCGGTCCCCCGGCATAGGGCTGGATCAGCAGTGCGTGTTCGCCGCGGCGGGAACGATCAAACACCCGCGGCTCCGGTCTTCAACAGCGTCCTACTCGGCTTCGTCATCGTCCGCACTACCACCCTCGTTCTGCTGCACATAGCCACCGCCCGGTCCGACGCGCACGTTGCGCGCGGGCACCACGGTGGAAATGGCGTGTTTATAGACCATCTGGCTCACGGTGTTGCGCAACAGCACCACGAATTGGTCGAAGGACTCGATGGTACCCTGCAGCTTGATGCCGTTGACCAGGTACACCGAGACCGGCACCCGTTCGCGACGCAGCGCGTTCAGGAAAGGATCCTGTAAGGATTGCCCCTTGGACATGCTTCACTCCCGTTTATAGTTTTTATGTGCCCGGCACGGCACTGCAGCTCCCCTGCCGTGGCCCGGACCGCCGATGTTACACAACCGCGGGCACCAGCACAGCAAGGCGTGTAGCCAAATCAGCCAAGAAAGTCCGCCACGGCGACATCCAGCCGCGCGCCGTCGCATTCGGGGTCGAACCAGCGCACGTCCAGTTCCCCGCGCAGCCAGGTCAACTGCCGCTTGGCCAGCTGGCGGGTGGCGAAGATCCCGCGATCGCGGAACGTCGCCGCATCGCTGGCGCCGTCCAGGTGTTCCCAGGCCTGGCGGTAGCCGACCGCGCGCAGCGCCGGTAGCTCCAGCGGCTGCGCCACCTGGCGCAGCGCCGGCAACGCGCGCAGCGCACGCACCTCGTCGAGGAAGCCCTGCGCCAGCATCGCGTCGAAGCGCAGCTCGATGCGCCGATGCAGCAGCGCGCGCGCGGCGGGCGCCAGCACCAGCTTCAGCACCTGCAGCGGCAGCCGCGGCGGTCCGGGCTGCGCCTGCCACTCGCTGATCGGGCGGCCGCTGAGCTGGAACACTTCCAGCGCGCGCTGGATGCGCTGCGCATCGCCGGGCCGGATCCGCCGCGCAGCCAGCGGATCGACCTGCTGCAGCTGCGCGTGCAGCGCCGCCCAGCCTTCGACCTGCGCGCGCGCGGCCAGCGCCGCGCGCAGCTGCGGATCGGCCGGCGGCATCGGCGCCAGGCCCTCCAGCAGCGCCTGGAAATACAGGCCGGTGCCGCCGGCCAGGATCGGCAGGCGGCCGCGGGCCACGATCGCGTCCAGCGCGGCGCGCGAGTCCAGCGCGAACTCGGCCGCCGAATAGGGTTGCCACGGATCGCGCAGGTCCAGCAGATGATGCGGCACGCGCGCCAGCTGCGCGGCATCGGGCTTGGCCGCGCCGATGTTCAATCCGCGATACACCAGCGCCGAATCGACGCTGACGATCTCGCCGCCGTAGCGCTCGGCCAGGGCGATCGCCGCGGCGGTCTTGCCCGATGCGGTCGGCCCCATCAACGCGATCGCGCGCGGGCGCCGGTCGGCCGCCATCAATCCTCATCCGGCCAACGGATCGCGGCGGATGCGGCGCCGCTGCGCGGCAGCGGCACCGCCGCCAGCGCCTGCCAGACCTTCAGCGCGTCCACCGTGGCGGCGACATCGTGCACGCGCAGCAGCAGCGCGCCGCGCTGCGCGGCCAGCAGGTGCGCCGCCACCGAGCCGGCCACGCGCTGCTCCGGCGCGGCGCGCCCGGTCAGTTCGCCGATGCTGCGCTTGCGCGACAGCCCGGCCAGCGCCGGCACGCCGAGTTCGACGAAACGCGACAGCTGCGCCAGCAACTGCAGGTTGTCGGCGGTGCCCTTGCCGAAACCGAAGCCCGGATCGACCAGCAGGCGGCGCTTGTCGATGCCGGCCATTTCCGCGGCGAAGATGCGCTCGGCCAGGAACCGGTGCACCTCGCCGACCACGTCGTCGTAGTGCGGCGCGCTGCCGGCGGCGTAGGCGTCGTCGGGCATGTGCATCAGCACCACCGGCACGCGCAGGTCTGCCGCCGCGTCCAGCGCACCGGGCCGGCGCAAGGCCTGGATGTCGTTGATCATGCCGGCGCCGGCGGCGACCGCCGCGCGCATCACCTCCGGCTTGAACGTGTCCACGCTCAGCGGCAATGCGGTCTGCGCCGCCAGCCGCTCGATCACCGGGATGACCCGGCGCAATTCCTCCTCCACCGATACCGGGGTGGCGCCGGGACGCGTCGATTCGCCGCCGATGTCGAGCAGGTCGGCGCCCTCCTCCACCAGGCGCAGGCCATGCGCGACAGCCGCCTCCACCGTCGCATGCGCGCCGCCGTCGGAAAACGAGTCGGGGGTGACGTTGACGATGCCCATCACCCGCGGACGATCCAGCAGCAGGCGGCGTCCGCCGCAATCCAGGCTCGGCGAGGTCTCGAACATCAGCGGTGCTCCTGCCTGCTGCCGCAGCGCATGCGGATGCCGCGCGTAGCGTCCGCTGCAGTGCGGGCAGCACTGCGGATCGTCGCGGAGACGGCAGCATGCGCAACGGGCGGCGGCGACGGGCAAAGGGGCGATGGCATGGGCGGCTTATGGTGGTAACGGAAGGCTATTGTCGCGCAGCCAGCGTGCGTGCGACGACGTGGCGGCGGGATGCGTGCAAGACATGGCGTCCGCCGCTACGGCTGGCGACCCTGCAGCGTCGCTGTCGCAAGCATCGGCAACAAAAAAGCCAGGGATCGCTCCCTGGCTTTCTGGCGGACCCGAGCGTGCGCTTACAGCTGCTCGGCCGGCCCGGCGATCGGCGGCAGCGGCCGCGAATTGCCCTTGTCGTTGCCGCCATCCTTGCCGGACTTGTTCCAGCCCATCGGCGGCGGCGGATCGCGGCCTTCCATGATCGCGTCGATCTGCGGCACGTCGATGGTCTCGTACTCCAGCAGCAGCTTGGCCATCACGTGCAGCTTGTCCAGGTTCTCGGTCAGGATCTGCGTGGTCTTGGCATAGGCCTTGTCGAGGATCGAACGCACCACTTCGTCGATGCGCCGCGCGGTATCGTCGGACACGCTCTTGTGCTGGGTGACCGAACGGCCCAGGAACACCTCGTCGTCTTCCTCGCCGTAGGCGATCGGTCCCAGCTCGTCGGACAGGCCCCACTTGGTGACCATGTTGCGCGCCATCTTGGTCGCCCGCTCGATGTCGTTGGAGGCGCCGGTGGTGACCTTGTCGGTGCCGAAGATCAGCTCTTCGGCGACGCGGCCGCCGTACAGCGAGCACAGCTGCGACTGGATCGCGACCCGGTTGATCGAGTACTTGTCGCCTTCCGGCAGGTACATGGTCACGCCCAGCGCACGCCCGCGCGGGATGATGGTGACCTTGTAGACCGGATCGTGCTCGGGCACCAGGCGGCCGACGATGGCGTGGCCGGCCTCATGGTAGGCGGTGAGCGTCTTCTCTTCCTCGCTCATCGCCATCGAGCGGCGCTCGGCGCCCATCAGGATCTTGTCGCGGGCACGGTCGAAGTGGTCCATGCGGACCTCCTTGACCGTTTCGCGCGCGGCGAACAGCGCCGCCTCGTTGCACAGGTTGGCCAGGTCGGCGCCGGAGAAACCCGGAGTGCCGCGCGCGATCACCATCGGCTCGACATCGTCGGCCAGCGGCAGCTTGCGCATGTGCACCTTCAGGATCTGCTCGCGGCCGCGCACGTCCGGCAGGCCGACCACCACCTGGCGGTCGAAGCGGCCCGGGCGCAGCAGCGCCGGGTCGAGCACGTCCGGACGGTTGGTCGCGGCGATCACGATCACGCCTTCGCCGCCCTCGAACCCGTCCATCTCCACCAGCAACTGGTTCAGGGTCTGCTCGCGCTCGTCGTGGCCGCCGCCCAGGCCGGCGCCGCGGTGGCGGCCGACCGCATCGATTTCGTCGATGAAGATGATGCACGGCGCGTGCTTCTTGGCCTGCTCGAACATGTCGCGCACGCGGCTGGCGCCGACGCCGACGAACATCTCGACGAAGTCGGAGCCGGAAATGCTGAAGAACGGCACCTTGGCCTCGCCGGCGATGGCCTTGGCCAGCAGCGTCTTGCCGGTGCCGGGCGGGCCGACCATCAGTACGCCGCGCGGAATCTTGCCGCCGAGCTTGGTGAACTTGGTCGGGTCGCGCAGGAAGTCGACCAGTTCGCCGACCTCTTCCTTGGCCTCGTCGCAGCCGGCGACGTCGGCGAAGGTGATCTTGATCTGGTCCTCGCCCTGCAGCTTGGCGCGCGACTTGCCGAACGACATCGCGCCCTTGGCGCCGCCGCCACCGCCCTGCATCTGGCGCATGATGAACAGCCAGAAGCCGATGATCAGGATGACCGGCAGGAAGTTCAGCACCAGCGACCAGAAGCTCGGGCCGTTGGCCGGCTTCTGCCGGGTCATCTCCACGTTCTTGCCGTACAGCACATCGACCAGCTTGTCGTCGCGCGGCCCGTAGACCATGCTCTCGCTGCCGTCGTTGCGCTTGAAGCGGATCGCGGTCACCGACAGCCCGGTGTCGTCGGTGAAATCGACCGTCTTCACCCGCCCACCATCCACTTCCTTCAGGAACTGGGTGTAGGTGACGGTGTCGTTGCCGGCACCGCCGGCCAGCCGCGGCGAGAAGCTCTGGAACACCACCATCAGCACGACGGCGACGACTACCCACAGCAACAGATTCTTGGTCAAGTCGTTCATCCTCATTGGCTCCGGTGTCCCTTCAACTCTATTCTCGATGCGTTATGCGACGGGTTCAGCTTACTCGATCCGGGCACGCTTGCCCTGTCCGAGGACATAGACCTCCGGCGAGCGCTTGCGCGAGGCGGCCGGTTTGCGGATGGACACCTTTTCATAGCGGCGACGCATCTCGCGGATGTAGTCGTCGGACCCCACGCCCTGGAACAGCTTGATCAGGAACGCCCCGCCCGGTTTGAGGTGGGCATCGGCGAACGCCATCGCCAATTCGGCCAGGTGCATCATCCGCGGCTGGTCCACCGCATCCATGCCGCTTTTATTGGGGGCCATATCCGACAGCACAAGGTCTACCGGGTTGCCGCCCAGCATCGCCTCGAACTGCGATAGCACCGCGTCTTCCCTGAAGTCGCCGTGAAGGAACTCCACACCGGCCAGCGGCGGCATCTCCAGGATGTCCAGCGCCAGCACCCGGCCGCGCTCGCCCAGCGACTTGCGCACCTGCTGCGACCAGCCGCCCGGCGCGGCACCGAGATCGACCACCAGCATGTCCGGCTTGAGCAGCTTGTCGCGCTGCAGCAGCTCTTCCAGCTTGTAGGCGGCGCGCGAACGCATGCCTTCGGCCCGGGCCTTCTTCACGAAGGGGTCGGCGAAATGTTCGCGGAGCCAGCGTTGGCTGCTTTTGCTGCGGGTTGCCATGGGATCGCGGTCGTGGTGGGCGGCCATGATACCCTGATCGCCCTTGGCAACCCCGTTCCCGCCTGCATGTCGATCAGCCTGACCCCGACCCAGAACCGCTTCCTGCGCGGCCTGGCGCACGACCTCAAACCCCTGCTGCAGATCGGCGGCAAGGGCATCACGCCGGCCTTCCTGGCCGAACTGGACGAGGTGCTGGAGCGCCACGAACTGGTCAAGGTGAAGGTCGGCGGCGACGACCGCGAAGTCCGCGACGCGAGCATCGCCAGCCTGGTCGAGCAATCGCACAGCGTGCTGGTGCAGCGCATCGGGCATACCGCGATCCTGTACCGCCCGGCCAAGGAAGACCGCCAGATCGTGCTGCCGCGCGGCTGATCCGCTTCCCGGTGACATCATGCAGCTGACCCAGGACCTGCCCGATTACGCCTACACCCTGCGCATGGCCGACGGCCGCCAGGCCAAGGTGAACGATCGCCTGCTCACCCGCAGCTTCATTCTCACCCCGGACACCCTGGTCGAGCACTGGGACGCCCCGGCCGCGGCGGAGCTGCAGCCGCAGCACCTGCAGCCCTTGCTGGAACTGAATCCGGCGCTGGTGATCCTGGGCACCGGCGAGCGCCAGGTATTCCCGCCCGCCGCCGCGCTGGCGCTGTTCCTCACCCGCGGCATCGGCATCGAAGTGATGAACAACGCCGCGACGGCACGCACCTACAACGTGCTGGCCGCCGAAGGCCGGCGCGTGGCGGTCGGGTTCCTGCTGGAAGGCTGAGCGACGCCGCGGCCACATGTTGTGCGGGCCACGTTTCGCTTTCCGAGCGGTCTCTCGCGGCGCCTGCCTGGTGCGCGGCGCCGGGCCTGGCATTGCGCCGGGCCGGGGATCCGCCCGATCACCGACGCGCCGATTACTTGTTCGGCAAATACAACAGATGATCGACGGGCTTGCCGTTGTAGCGGACTAAGCGGCGCCGCTTGCGGTCGCCGCTGAGCGCCCGGCGCGCTGTGCCGGGCCGGGGATCCGCCCGATCAATGACGTGCCGATTACTTGCTGGGCAAGTACAGCAATGGGTCGACCGGTTTGCCGTTGTAGCGGATCTCGAAGTGCAGCATGTCGCGCGCGGCGCCACTGCGGCCCATCTCGGCGATCTGCTCGCCGGCCTTCACGTTCTGGCCTTCGTTGACCAGGCGCTTGCGGTTGTGGCCGTAGGCCGACAGCCATTGCTCGTTGTGCTTGATGATGATCAGTTCGCCGTAGCCAACCAGGCCGGCGCCCGAATACACCACCACGCCATCGGCGGCGGCACGCACCGCCTGGCCGCTGCTGCCGGCGATGTCCACGCCCTGCCTGGTGGTCTCGCCGACCACGAAACGGCTGACCACCGCGCCGTCGGCCGGCCAGCGCCAGCTGAAGCCGCTGCTGACCGGGGTCGGCGCAGCGGCGGCCGGCGGACGCGCCGCCGTTCCCGACGAGGACGGCGGCGGCACCGCGGCGCTGCCGGGTCGCGCGGCAACCGTGCTGCCACCGCCCGGCGGATACAGCTTCAACGACTGCCCGGGGTAGATCGTGTACGGCGGCGGCAGCCGGTTCCAGGCGGCCAGGTCCTGCGGCGCGATGTTGTTGACGCGGGCGATCGCATACAGCGTGTCGCCGCGGCGCACGGTGGTACTGACCCCGGGCTTGGGCACCGACGGACGCGGCGCCGCCGCGCTGGGCTTGCCGGACGTACGCACCACGGTGGCGCTGCTGCATGCGCCCAGACCTATCGCCACCAGCAAGCACACGCTGCCACGCAGGCCGTTACGCACCACCCGATCGACGCTCATCCGTACTTCGCTCTCCATATGACCCACACCACCAGCAGCGCCAGGATCGCCATCGCGATCCAACCGAGCGGTTCGATCCAGCGCCGCAACGCGGCTTCCGCACGCGGCCCACCCAGGCGGATCGCGCCGGCCACCAGATACACGCGCTTGCCGCGGCCGACCAGCATGCTCGCCAG
Organism: Xanthomonas hyacinthi; assembly: GCF_009769165.1. Classification (NCBI taxonomy): domain Bacteria; kingdom Pseudomonadati; phylum Pseudomonadota; class Gammaproteobacteria; order Lysobacterales; family Lysobacteraceae; genus Xanthomonas; species Xanthomonas hyacinthi. The sequence continues at coordinate 4,132,623 of NZ_CP043476.1, read as the reverse complement.
GAACGGTAGCAGCGGGATTCCAACGATGCCTGAGGCCCAGGTAAATATCTTCAGCGGGATCGGGGTGAAACCGGCCAGCACCAGCAGCCAGAACGCACGCCACGGCGACTCGGCGACCACCTCGCGCAGATGGCTCACCTGCGCATCGATCTTCTGCGTCCAGCCCAGCCATTCGATCAACGGCTGCACCGCGGCGAAAGCGAAATGGCCGAGCATGTAGCCGACCAGCGCGCCGGCCAGCGAGCCCATCAGGCTCAACGTGGCGAACCACAGCGCGCGCCGCGGCTGCGCCAGCGACATCGGCGCCATCATCACCTCCGGCGGCACCGGGAACACGATCGCCTCGGCGAAGCTGAGTCCGGTCAGGAACGCCGGTGCGCGGCGGTGCCGCGACCAGCCGATGGCACGCTCGTACAACGGCCCGAATATCTTCATCCAACCCAACTCCGCTGATTCAATCTAGGGTGCTTCAATCCAGGGTGATTCAATCCAGCATGCCCGACAGCAGCGGGACGAAGGTCACCGGCGCCAGGACGTCTTGTTCGATCCGGCCGTCGGCATCGCGGCGCAGGCGCACCAGCGATTGCGAGGAGGGGCCGCCGACCGGCGCCACCAGGCAGCCGCCCGGTGCCAGTTGCTCGACCAGCGCATCGACCAGCGCCGGCGCCGCGGCGGTGACCACGATCGCATCGTAGGGGCCGTGCTCGGCCCAGCCGATGCGGCCGTCGTCGTGCTTGCTGCGCACGTTCATGCCGAGCTGGCGCAAGCGCTTGCGCGCCTGCCGCAGCAGGTCGCCGATACGCTCCACGGTATAGACCTCCAGCCCCAGCGCGGCCAGGACCGCGGCCTGGTAGCCGGAGCCGGTGCCCACTTCCAGCACCTTCTTCGGCGCCGCCTCGAGCACGGTCTCGGTCATCCGCGCCACCACCCACGGCTGCGAGATGGTCTGGCCGTGGCCGATCGGCAGCGCGGTGTCCTCGTAGGCGCGCGAGGCCAGCGCCTCGTCGATGAACAGGTGCCGCGGCACCGTGCGCACCGCGTTGAGGACGGCCTCGTCGTGGATGCCGGACTCGCGCAGGCGCTCGACCAGGCGGTCGCGCACGCGCTGCGAGGTCATACCGATGCCGATCGCTTCCGGTTGCAGGCGCAGCCGCGGGGTCATGCCGGGTCGCTCAGCGCGGCGCTGAGGCCACCGACCCAGCTGGCGACGGTCTCCAGCGCCTGGTAGCGGGTCAGATCGACCTGGATCGGGGTGATCGAGATGAAGCCGGTGCGCACGGCGTGGAAATCGGTGCCGGGGCCGGCGTCCTGCTCGCGGCCGGCCGGGCCGATCCAGTACACGGTGCCGCCGCGCGGGTCCGGCTGCGGCAGGCACGGCTCGGAACGGTGGCGATTGCCGAGCCGGGTGACCTCGAAGCCCTTGACCTCGCTCCACGGCAGGTCCGGCACGTTGACGTTGAGGATGGTGTCCGCCGGCAGCGGATCGGCCTTCAGCCGCGCCACGATCTCCACCGCCGCGCGCGCGGCGGTCTGGAAGTGCCTGGGTTCGTGGTTGTGGGTGACCAGCGACATCGCCAGCGCGGGCAGGCCCAGGAAGCGCCCTTCCATCGCCGCCGACACGGTGCCCGAATAGATCACGTCGTCGCCCATGTTGGCCGAATTGTTGATCCCGGAGACCACCATGTCCGGTTCGTCCTCGAGCATGCCGGTGAGCGCCAGGTGCACGCAATCGGTGGGCGTGCCGGCGACGCTGCAGGTGTGCGGGTCGATGCGCTTGATCCGGATCGGCAGGTCCAGGGTCAGCGAGTTGCTGGCGCCGGAGCGATCGCGATCGGGTGCGACCACGGTCACTTCGTGGCCCGCGCCGCGCAGTTGCTCGGCCAGCATCTTGATGCCGGGGGCGTCGACGCCGTCGTCGTTGCTCACTAGTACGCGCATGATGCTCCTCGGAAACCCCCGGCATGATACCGGATGCATCCTGCCAGGTCGCTGACAGCGCGCTTGCGCGACCGCGCCAGCGGGTTACGCTGTGCGCCATGTCGCAGCCCGAAGACGAAGATCCCGCCGCGCTGTTCCGCGCGGCGATCGGCGCGGTCACGCCGCTCAACGCGACGCCGCCGGCCAACGCCAAGCCGCGGCCGAAGCCGCGCGCGCGCATGGCCGAGCGCGACGATGCCGAGGCGCGGAGCGAGTTCCAGCGCCTGCTGCGCGACAGCGCGCCGCTGGAGGCCGGCGACGTGGCCAGCTACCGCCGCGAGACCGTGCCGGCGCGGGTGTTCCAGCGCCTGCGCCGCGGCCTGTTCTCCGCCCAGGACGAACTCGACCTGCATGGCGCCAACGCGGCGCAGGCCGAGGCGTTGCTGCGCCAGTTCATCGCCGAGGCGCATGCGCACGAGTTCGGCTGCGTGCGCATCGTGCACGGCAAGGGCCTGCAGTCCGGCGGCATCCCGCTGCTGAAGAACCTGGTCGATCGCCTGCTGCGCCAGCGCAACGACGTGCTGGCGTTCCATTCCGCCCCGCCTGCGCAAGGCGGCACCGGGGCGATGCTGGTGCTGCTGGCGCGGCGCTGAAACGGCGCCACACCGCTCATTCCTGCGCCGCCGGCTCGGCCTGCGCGCCCTGCCCCGCGTCGACCACCTCGCCCAGCTCGTGCAGCAGCGCGGTGGCATAGCTGCCCGGCGGCAGCGCGAACCGCAGTTCCAGCACGTCGTCGTGCGTGTCCAGCCAACGCCACTGCAGCTCGGCCGCGCGCAAGCGGGTAGCGCGCCGTTCCTGCTTCAGGCCTTCGCGCTCCAGCCCCTCGCGCAGGCGTGTCGACGTCGCATCGTCCAGCGCGGCCAGTTCCAGCGCGCGCGCCGCAGCGGCGCTGCGCAGCTCGCCGGCACCCCACAACGGCGCCGAAGGATGGATGTCGAAGCGCTGCAGCCGCTCGGCCAATACGTCGGACCAGGGTTCCGGGCCGAACACGCTGCGGCTGCCGTCGAGCAGCCACACCTCGCCGTCCAGCGCGCTGTCCCAGTTGCCCGCCGCCACGCGTGCGGCCAGCACCCGGTTGAACAGCTCCGAGCGCGCCGCCGACAGCAGCAGCGCGCGCTGCTCGCGCCGCACCCGGCGCCCGCCGAACATCGCCAGCGCGTTGCCGACGTTGCCGCCGTCGCGGCCGAAGCGCTGCTCGCCGAACCAGTTGGGGATGCCGCGCGCGGCAATCTGCGCCAGCCGCGCCTCGATCGCGGCGCGCTCGCCGCGCACCTCGCGCAACACCAGCACGAAGCCGTTGCCGGCCAGCGCGCCGCGCGGCAGCTTGCGGTTGTGCCACTGCGACTGCACGACCTGCAGGTCTTCGCTGTGCAGCGCCTCCAGCGCCGGCGCCACGCGCTTGGGCAGGTGCACCGAGAACCGCTGGGTGGTGAGCGCATGGCGGTCCTTCATGCCCGCATAGCCGATCGCCATCTCCGCCACACCGGCCCACTGCGCCAGGCGGCGTGCGGCGAAGGCGGTGTTCATGCCGCGCTTGCGCACGGTCAGCAGCAAATGCTCGCCCTCGCCGCTCGGCTCGAACGCAGGCATTTCATCGACCTGGAAGTCTTCGACCACGCTGCGCATGCGCGCCTGCAACGGCGCGGCGCCGAACGCGCGCGGCAAGTCGCTCACAGCGCCACCAGCAACACCGCCGCCTGCGCCGCGATGCCTTCGCCGCGGCCGGTGAACCCCAACTGCTCGCTGGTGGTGGCCTTGACGCTGACGCGCTCGATGCCGACCTGCAGCAGCGCGGCCAGGCGTTCGCGTATCGCCAGCGCATGTGGGCCGACCTTGGGCCGCTCGCAGATCACGGTGACGTCGGCGTTGCCGAGCTGCCAGCCGCGCTCGCGCAACAGCTGCTCGCAATGGAGCAGGAACTGGGCGCTGTCGGCGCCTTTCCAGCGCGGGTCCGACGGCGGGAAATGCTGGCCGATGTCGCCCAGCGCCAACGCGCCGAGCAGCGCATCGCACAGCGCATGGATCACCACGTCGCCGTCGCTGTGCGCGAGCACGCCGCGCGTGTGCGGCACGCGCACGCCGCCGAGCATCACGTGGTCGCCATCTCCGAAGGCGTGCACGTCGTAGCCCTGGCCGATACGGAAGGGAGGAAATTCAGGCATGGGCATCGCAGGATCGCAAAAGGAAAAAGGAAAGGCATCGGCGGCGCGACGCCGCAGCGCGGCGCGGCCGCTTCACGGCTGCCGCGCACGCAGGAACAGTTCGAACTCGAAGCGCGCCAGGTCGGCCGGGGTGGTGACCTTGAAGTTGTCCTCGGCGCCCTCGACCAGCAGCGGCCGCAGGCCCAGCAACTCCATCGCCATCGCATCGTCGGTGACCTCGACCCCGGCCGCCGCGGCCTGTTCCAGCGCCCTGCTCAGTTGCAGGCGCCGGAACAACTGCGGGGTCAGCGCGCGCCACAGGCGCTCGCGCGGCTCGGTGGCGTCGATGCCGCCGTCGTCGCCGGCACGCTTGAGCGTGTCGCGCACCGGCGCGGCCAGGATCGCGCCGACCGGATCGCCGCGCCCGGTTTCCAGCAGCCGGTCCAGGTCGGCCAGGGCCAGGTTCGGGCGCGCCGCATCGTGCACCAGCACGAAATCGTCCGCCTTGACCGTGTCCGGCAGGGCATCCAGCGCGGCCAGCACCGAGCCGGCACGGCTGGCGCCGCCGATGCAGGTCAGCACCGGCTTGCCGGCCAGCTCGGTCCAGCCCGGCCAATCGGCATCGTCGGCGCCGAGCGCGACCATCGCCCCGGCCACCGCCGGATGCGCCAGCAAGGCCTGCAGCGCATGCGCGATCAACGGCTGGCCGCCGGCCTGCAGATACTGTTTGGGCAGCGGACTGCCGAAACGGGTGCCGCGACCGGCGGCCGGCACCACCGCCCAGACCGTGGCCATCAGGGTTGCTCGCTCGGCGGCGCCTGCGCCGGCGTGCCGTCGGCGGCCGGTGCGACGGGCACCGGCGCGTCCTCGACGACACGGTAGAACTTCTCGCCCGGCTTGATCATGCCCAGTTCGCTGCGCGCGCGTTCCTCGATGGCCGCCTCGCCGTCCTTGAGGTCCTTGACCTCGGCGGCGAGCGCGGCATTGCGTTGCTGCAGGCCTTCGTTATCGCGCTTCTGGTGCTCGACCTGGCTCTCGAGCACCAGGACCTCGCCGGAATTGCCCGGACCGAGCCAGAAACGGTACTGCAGCCACGCCAGCAGTCCCGCCAGCACCAGCAGCAGCCAGCGCCAGTTGCGCACGGCTTACCGCTTGAGCGAGACGAATGCGTCGCGCCCCGCGTAGCGCGCGCCGCTGCCCAGCGCTTCCTCGATCCGCAGCAGCTGGTTGTACTTGGCCACGCGGTCGCTGCGGCACAGCGAGCCGGTCTTGATCTGGGTGGCGGTGGTGGCCACGGCGATGTCGGCGATGGTGGTGTCCTCGGTCTCGCCGGAACGGTGCGAGACGATCGCCGCGTAGCCGGCCTGGTCGGCCATGGCGATCGCTTCCAGGGTCTCGGTCAGGGTGCCGATCTGGTTGACCTTGATCAGGATCGCGTTGGCGGTGCCGGACTCGATGCCCTGCTTGAAAATCTTCGGGTTGGTCACGAACAGGTCGTCGCCAACCAGCTGCACCTTGCTGCCGAGGCGCTCGGTCAGCAGCTTCCAGCCGGCCCAGTCGTCTTCGGCCAGGCCGTCCTCGATGCTGATGATCGGGTACTGCGCGGCCCAGTCGGCGAGGAAGTCGACGAACTGCTCGCTGGTCAGGCGCTTGCCCTCACCCACCAGGTGGTACTTGCCGTTGTCGTAGAACTCGCTGGAGGCCACGTCCAGGCCCAGCAGCACGTCTTCGCCGGCGGTGTAGCCGGCCTTGCCGATCGCCTCGAGGATGGTGTCCAGCGCTTCCACGTTGCTGCGGAAGTCCGGCGCGAAGCCGCCCTCGTCGCCGACCGCGGTGGACAGGCCATTGCCCTTCAGCACCGCCTTGAGCGCATGGAAGATCTCGGTGCCGGCGCGCAGCGCTTCGGAGAACGAGGCGGCGCCGACCGGCAGCACCATGAATTCCTGGAAGTCGACGTTGTTGTCGGCATGCGCGCCGCCGTTGATGATGTTCATCATCGGCACCGGCAACGCGACGTTGGCGGTGTTGCCGCCCGCCAGGTACTGCCACAGCGCCTGCTTGCGCGAGGCGGCGACCGCATGCGCGTTGGCCAGCGACACCCCGAGCAGCGCGTTGGCGCCAAGGCGGCCCTTGTTCTCGGTGCCGTCCAGGTCGATCAGGCGCCGGTCCAGACCCTGCTGGTCGGCACCGTCGAAGCCCTGCAGCGCGCTGGCGATGGTGGTGTTGACGTTCTCCACCGCCTTGCGCACGCCCTTGCCCAGATAGCGGGTCTTGTCGCCATCGCGCAGCTCGACCGCTTCCTTGCTGCCGGTGGAAGCGCCCGACGGCACCGCGGCGCGGCCCAGCGAGCCGTCGGCCAGCGTGACTTCCGCTTCGAGCGTGGGATTGCCGCGGGAATCGAGAATCTCGCGGGCGTGGATCTTGGCGATAGTGGTCATAGGTCCAGTCGGTTACCAGGAAAGGAGGGGGACACCGGAAACCCTCGGATTATCGCCGCAGCGCCGCTGCTTGCCAAATGAACGGCGCACCGCCGCGGGGTCGGACGCGGCGCTATCGGCGCCCGCACGCAGGCGCCGCGGCAAGCGCTACGGTGCGTCCGGCGCAGACGCGGCGCGGTACCACCATCGCCGCATCAACCCAGCCCATGCTCCAGGAAGCCATTGCGCTTGGTGATCGCATCCAGCGCCATCAACGTCTCCAGCAGCGCTTCCATCTTGTCCAGCGGCCAGGCATTGGGGCCGTCGGACAGCGCCTTGGACGGATCCGGATGGGTCTCGGCGAACACGCCGGCCACGCCCACCGCCACTGCCGCGCGCGCCAGCACCGGCACGAACTCGCGCTGGCCGCCGGACGTGCTGCCCTGCCCGCCCGGCAGCTGCACCGAATGGGTGGCATCGAACACCACCGGACAGCCGGTCTCGCGCATCACGCTCAGCGAGCGCATGTCGCTGACCAGGTTGTTGTAGCCGAAGCTGGCGCCGCGCTCGCAGACCATGATCTGCCCGTTGCCGGTGGACTTGGCCTTGTCCACCACCGGCTTCATGTCCCACGGCGACAGGAACTGGCCCTTCTTGATGTTGACCGGCTTGCCGGCGGCGCAGACGTTCCTGATGAAGTCGGTCTGCCGCACCAGGAACGCCGGGGTCTGCAGCACGTCGACCACCGCCGCCACTTCGTGCATCGGCGTGTATTCGTGCACGTCGGTCAGCACCGGCACGCCGATCTGCTTCTTCACCGCTTCCAGCACCTTCAGCCCTTCTTCCAGGCCGGGGCCGCGGAAGCTGGTGCCGGAGGTGCGGTTGGCCTTGTCGAAGCTGGACTTGAAGATGAAGTTGATCCCGAGCCTGCCGGTGATCTCCTTCAGCCTGCCGGCCACGTCCAGCTGCAGTTGCATCGACTCGATCACGCACGGGCCGGCGATCAGGAACAGCGGCTGGTCCAGGCCGACTTCGAAGCCACACAGTTGCATCAGATCACCTTGATCGTTTGAGCCCCTCTCCCATTGGGAGAGGGGTTGGGGTGAGGGTACGGGCGAAGCCTCGAGGAATTCAGGCGCGCGAGGGTGGCGCCCGTACCCTCATCCGGCGCTTCGCGCCACCTTCTCCCGGAGGGAGAAGGAATCAATCAGGCGCGCGCTTCCTTCAACAGCTTGCCGCCGGCCTTGCGCTCGCGCGCGGCGCGCACGAAGCCGATGAACAGCGGATGGCCCTCGCGCGGCGTGGACAGGAACTCCGGGTGCGCCTGGCAGGCCAGGAACCACGGATGGATGCCGCGCGGCAGCTCGATCATCTCCACCAGGGTGTCGTCCATCGACTTGGCGGAAATCACCAGGCCGGCGTCCTCGAGCTGGGTGCGGTAGCGGTTGTTGAACTCGTAGCGATGGCGGTGGCGCTCTGCCACCACGTCCTTGCCATACATCTCGCGCGCCAGCGTGCCGGGCTTGAGCCGCTGCTCCTGCAGCCCCAGGCGCATGCTGCCGCCGAGATCGGACTTCTCGTCGCGCTTTTCCACATCGCCGCTGGCGGTGCGCCACTCGGTGATCAGGCCGATCACCGGATACGGCGACTGCCGGTCGTTCTCGGTGCTGTTGGCGCCGTCCATGCCGGCGACATGGCGCGCGTAGTCGACCACTGCCGCCTGCATGCCATAGCAGATGCCCAGATATGGCACGTGGTGCTCGCGCGCATAGCGCGAGGTCAGCACCTTGCCTTCGAAGCCGCGGTCGCCGAAGCCGCCGGGCACCAGGATGCCGTCCACGTCGGCCAGCGCCGACAGGTCGCTGCCTTCCAGTTCCTGCGCTTCCAGCCATTTCAAGGTGACCGTGGTGCGCTGGCGCAGGCCGCCGTGCTTGAGCGCCTCGCCGACCGACTTGTAGGCGTCCTGGTGGTCCACGTACTTGCCGACCACGGCGATGGTGACCGCGTCGAGCGGATGCTTGGTGGCGTCCACCACCGCTTCCCATTCGGATAGATCGGCCGGACCGACCTTGTCGCGCAGCTTGAACTGGTCGATGACGATCTCGTCCAGGCCCTGCCGGTGCAGTTCCAGCGGCATGCCGTAGAGCACGTCGAGGTCGGCGGCGCTGATCACCGCGCGCTCGGAGACGTTGGTGAACAGCGCGATCTTGCGCCGCTCCGAATCCGGAATCGCCTGCTCGGAGCGGCACAGCAGCACGTCCGGCTGGATGCCGATCGAGCGCAGTTCCTTGACCGAGTGCTGGGTCGGCTTGGTCTTCAGCTCGCCGGCGGCGGCGATGTACGGCACCAGGGTGAGATGCATGAACAGCGCGCGCTCGGCACCACGCTCGGTGCGCACCTGGCGGATCGCCTCCAGGAACGGCAGCGACTCGATGTCGCCGACGGTGCCGCCGATTTCCACCAGGGCCACGTCGAACCCGGCGGTGGCCTCGTCCACGCAGCGGCGGATTTCGTCGGTGATGTGCGGAATCACCTGCACGGTGGCGCCGAGATAGTCGCCGCGGCGTTCCTTGCGGATCACGTTCTCGTAGATGCGGCCGGTGGTGATCGAATTCTTGCGCGACAGGCGGGTGCGCACGAAGCGCTCGTAATGGCCCAGGTCCAGGTCGGTTTCGGCGCCGTCGTCGGTGACGTACACCTCGCCGTGCTGGAACGGACTCATCGTGCCCGGGTCGACGTTGATGTAGGGGTCCAGCTTCATCATCGTGACCGACAGGCCACGTGCTTCGAGAATGGATGCAAGCGAAGCGGCCGCGATGCCCTTGCCAAGCGAGGACACTACGCCGCCGGTAACGAAGATCAGGGGGGTCATGGCTCGAAGGCCTCCCGGAAAGCCATAGTTTAACGGGTGAAGCCGATTTGCCCAAGCGCTTTCGGACCGATCGACTGCACAAAAAGAAGACGCCCCGGCAGCAGCCGGGGCGTCGCAGGTCGAAACAGGGCGCGCGCTCAGGGCTTGCGCGCTTCCTCTTCTTCCTCCTTCTTCGGCGCAGCCGCATCCTTGCCGGCCTTGTGCTTGGCGGCCGCAGCGGCGCGGCGCTTGGCCTTGGCGTCGGCGTCGGCCTTCTCCTTCGCGACCTGCGCCTCGTAGGCGGCGGCGCCGGAGGCGGCCGGTTCGGCGCTCTGCGCCTGGGCCATCGCCACCGGGATGGCGACCGCGGCAGCGACCAGCGCGACCAGGGTCAACAGCTTGCGAACGTTCATGGCGTACTCCTGTATAGGGCTGCAACGAGAATGGGGATGCCGTCGCGGTTTTTCCAGTGCCAGGCTAGCGCGCGGCCACGGCACTGGCCCTGAACACCGGCGACGTGCAAAAAGCCGCCGCACACCGCACACTTCCGGATCTGCTTCGCGCCACCTGTTGAGACGCATGAATACCCGCTACAACGCCGCCGACATCGAAGTTCTCTCTGGCCTGGACCCGGTCAAGCGCCGGCCGGGCATGTACACCGACACCGCACGCCCCAACCATCTGGCGCAGGAAGTCATCGACAACGCCGTGGACGAGGCGCTGGCCGGCCACGCCCGGCACATCGAGGCGATCCTGTACAAGGACGGCAGCTGCGAGGTCTCCGACGACGGCCGCGGCATGCCGGTGGACATCCATCCGGAAGAGAAGATTTCCGGCGTCGAACTGATCCTGACCCGACTGCATGCCGGCGGCAAGTTCAACGACCGCAACTACACCTTCAGCGGCGGCCTGCACGGCGTCGGCGTCAGCGTGGTCAATGCGCTGTCGAAGAAGGTGGAGCTGTTCATCAAGCGCGACGGCAACGAATACCGGATGGAATTCGGCGACGGCTTTCCCGCCTCCAGGCTGGAGATCGTCGGCAGCGTCGGCAAGAAGAACACCGGCACGCGGCTGCGCTTCTGGGCCGATCCCAAGTATTTCGACTCGCCCAAGTTCGCGGTGCGCGCGCTGCGCCACCTGCTGCGCGCCAAGGCGGTGCTGTGCCCCGGGCTGACCGTGAAGCTGCACGACGAGGCCACCGGCGAGCAGGACACCTGGTACTTCGAGGACGGCCTGCGCGACTACCTCAAGGGCGAACTGGCCGAGCGCGAGCTGCTGCCGGCGGACCTGTTCGTCGGCAATCTGAAGAAGGACCGCGAGATCGTGGACTGGGCGGTGGCCTGGGTCGCCGACGGCGAGCTGGTGCAGGAAAGCTACGTCAACCTGATCCCGACCGCGCAGCACGGCACCCACGTCAACGGCCTGCGCAGCGGCTTCACCGACGCGCTGCGCGAGTTCTGCGACTTCCGCAACCTGCTGCCGCGCGGGGTCAAGCTGGCGCCGGAAGACGTGTGGGACCGGGTCGCCTTCGTGCTGTCGCTGAAGATGACCGACCCGCAGTTCAGCGGCCAGACCAAGGAGCGCCTGTCCTCGCGCCAGGCGGCCGGCTTCATCGAAGGCGCCGCGCACGACGCCTTCAGCCTGTGGTTGAACCAGAACGTGGAAACCGGCACGCGCATCGCGCAGATCGCGATCGACCGCGCCAGCGCGCGGCTGAAGACCGAAAAGCAGATCACCCGCAAGAAGGTCACCTCCGGCCCGGCCCTGCCCGGCAAGCTGGCCGACTGCATCAGCCAGGACCTGTCGCGCACCGAGCTGTTCCTGGTGGAAGGCGACTCGGCCGGCGGCAGCGCCAAGCAGGCGCGCGACAAGGACTTCCAGGCGATCCTGCCGCTGCGCGGCAAGATCCTCAACACCTGGGAGGTGGCCTCCGGCAGCGTGCTGGCCTCCGAGGAAGTGCACAACCTGGCGATCGCGATCGGCTGCGACCCGGGCAAGGACGACATCAGCGGGCTGCGCTACGGCAAGGTGGTGATCCTGGCCGACGCCGACTCCGACGGCCTGCACATCGCCACCCTGCTGACTGCGCTGTTCCTGCGCCACTTCCCGGCGCTGGTCAAGGCCGGCCACGTGTTCGTGGCGATGCCGCCGCTGTTCCGCGTGGATGTGGGCAAGCAGGTGTTCTACGCGCTGGACGAGGAAGAGAAGCGCTCGCTGCTGGAGAAGATCGCGCGCGACAAGCTCAAGGGCCAGCTCAGCGTGACCCGCTTCAAGGGCCTGGGCGAAATGAACCCGCAGCAGCTGCGCGAATCCACGATCCACCCGGACACGCGGCGGCTGGTGCAGCTGACCGTCGACGAAGGCGACGAGACCCGTGCGCTGATGGACATGCTGCTGGCCAAGAAGCGCGCCGGCGATCGCAAGCAGTGGCTGGAGACCAAGGGCGACCTGGCTTCGCTGGAGGTCTGAGGAGCCGGGATTGGGGAGTCGGGAGTCGGGATTGGCGCTAGCCCGATAGCCCCCTGAGGTACCCGCAGCGCCGCTGGTGGCGGGCCGGTGATCGGTTGGAGCAGTGCAGGGCGGCCTGAGCCATCCGGCACTGCGACGCGCTGCACGCCGAGCATGCCTTTGTGCACATCCGCCTGCGCTGCGCCGCGGCCTAGCATGCCGGCTTCCCTTCTGCCGAGCGCCCTCCCCGTGCCGAACCTGTCCAAGCCGCTGCTGGCGGCGTTGTTGCTGGCCGTCCTGCCGATCTCCGCCGCGCTGGCCGCCGATGCCGACGCTGCCGACAAGCCAGACAAGACCGACAAGGCCGACAGCGCCGAGCCGGCCAGGCCGGCCGCGTTGCCGGCCGACGCGAAGGTGCGCCAGGTCACGCACGTGGACGGCAGGTCGCTCAGCTACACCGCCACGGTCGGCACGCTGCCGGTGAAGGACGCACAGGGCAAGACCGTCGCCGACGTGGTGTTCACCGCCTACACCGTGGACGGCAAGGACCGCCCGGTGACCTTCGCCTTGAACGGCGGTCCCGGCGCGGCCTCGGTGTACCTCAACCTGGGCGCGATCGGACCGAAGGTGGTCACCTTCGGCAGCGAGGGCGACAGCGCCTCGGCGCCGGCGACGTTGCACGACAACCCCGGCACCTGGCTGGACTTCACCGACCTGGTGTTCATCGATCCGGTCGGTACCGGCTTCAGCCGTGCGCGGGTCGCCGACGAGCAGGCCAAGAAGCTGTTCTACAACCCGCAGGCCGACATCGAATACCTGTCGCGCACGATCTACGACTGGCTGCTGAAGAACCAGCGCCTGCAGTCGCGCAAGTACCTGGTCGGCGAGAGCTACGGCGGCTTCCGCGGGCCGCGCATCACCCATTACCTGCAGACCCAGCTGGGCGTGGCGATGAACGGCGTGGTGCTGGTCTCGCCGTACCTCAACCCGACCCTGGACGACAACGGCGACGTGTCGCCGCTGGCGTGGATGCTGACCCTGCCCTCGATCGCCGCCGCGCACCTGGAGCGCGAGCAGCGGCTGACCCCGGAGGCGATGCGCCAGGTGATCGACTACACCCGCGGCGACTACGTCACCGCGCTGCTGCGCGGACGCTCGGACGCGGCCGGCAGCGAACGCATGATCCAGCAGGTGGCGACGATGACCGGGCTGGACCCGGTCTACGTGCGCCGCGCCGGCGGCCGCCTAGAAACCCAGGCCTACCTGCGCGAAGTGTTCCGCGACAAGGGCCAGCTCGGCAGCCGCTACGACTCCAACGTGACCGCGTTCGACCCGTTCCCGAACGCGCCCGAGCAGCGCGCCAACGACCCGCTGCTGGACAGCATCATCGCCCCGACCACCACCGCGATGGTCGATTTCGTGACCCGCGTGGTCGGCTGGAAGGTGGACGCGCGCTACCAGGCGCTGAACTACGACGTGAACAAGCTGTGGGACTGGAACGACGAACTGCGCAAGGGTTCGGTGACCGAGCTGCGCCAGGCGGTGGCGATCGATCCCAGGCTGCGGGTGCTGATCGTGCACGGCTGGAACGACCTGTCGTGCCCGTTCATGGGTTCGGTGCTGACCGTGGACCAGATGCCGGTGATGGGCAACGACCCGACCCGGGTGCAGGTCAGGAACTATCCGGGCGGGCACATGTTCTACAACCGTCCCGATAGCCAGCGTGCGCTGCGCGGGGATGTTCTGGCGATGTATCGGGCTAACTAGCGGGAGTGGGGAATCGGGAATGGGGAATCGCAAAAGCGGCTCCCTGCGAATCCGAAGGACAGGTGTCTTCGGCTTTTACGATTCCCGTTTCCCCATTCCCGGTTCCCAGCCCTTCACGCCCACCCGAACAGCGCAAACAGCCGGAAGATCAAATACGCCACGCCGGCGGCGGCCGGGATGGTCAGGATCCAGGCCCAGACGATGCGCTCGATGACGCCGAAGCGCAGCGAGCGCGGGTTCTTGGCGAAGCCCACGCCCATGATCGCGGTGGAGATGCTGTGGGTGGTGGACACCGGCATGCCGAAGTGCGCGGCCAGGGTCAGGATCGTCGCCGAGCTGGTTTCCGCGGCGAAGCCGTGGATCGGGTGCAGCTTGACCATCTTGTGGCCCAGCGTCTTGATGATCTTCCAGCCGCCCGACGCGGTGCCGGCGGCCATCACCACCGCGCAGGTCAGCACGATCCAGGTGGCGATGCCCTGGCCCTGGCTGGCCGCCGGGTGCAGGAACGCCAGCCACGCCGGCAGCTCGTCCAGCGCGCCGGTGCTCTGCGCGCCGACCAGGGTCATGGCGATGATGCCCATGGTCTTCTGCGCATCGTTGTGGCCGTGCGCATAGCCCATGTACGCGGCCGAGGCGATCTGCGCCTTGCCGAAGAAGGCGTTGACCCAGCGCGGCCGCGCCAGCCGCCCGAGCGGCCCGCCGAGCCTGGCCATGCCGGCGATGATCGCCCACAGCAGCAGCATCACCGCGATGCCGAGCAGGAAGCCGGCGATCGGCGAGGTGATCATCGGCACGAACACCTTCCACAGCAGGCCCTTATTCCTGGCCCAGTCGCCGACGGTCTGCGACCAGATCAGCGCACCCCAGTTGTTGTGCGCAGCGGCCAGGCCGGCGCCGCACAGGCCGCCGATCAAGGCGTGCGAGGACGAGGACGGCAGGCCCTTCCACCAGGTGGTCAGGTTCCAGACGATGCCGCCGAGCAGTGCGCACAGGATCACCTGCGGGGTGACCGTCACCACGTCGGTGTTGAGCAGGCCCGCAGCGATGGTCATCGCCACCGCGGTGCCGGTCAACGCGCCGACCAGGTTCATGCCGGCGGCCAGGACCACCGCCCAGCCGGGGCTGAGCACCTTGGTCGCGACCACCGTGGCGATGGAATTGGCGGTGTCGTGGAAGCCATTGATGAACTCGAACACCAGCGCGGCCAGGATCACGATCAGGACCAGCGTCAGCATCGTGCGCTCCTCACCTCGGGCATGCTGGCCGCGGCGGCGGGCATGGCGGCGCCGCCGCGCATGCAGCGGATCCGGACCGTGCCCATTACGAATTCTTCAGCACGATCTGGTAGACCACCACGCCGGCCTCGCGGCAGCGGTCGATGGCCTTCTCCAGGATCTCGAAGAACTCCTTGAGCAGGAACATCTGCAGGTTGTCCAGGCGTCCGGAGTAGATGTCGCGGTACAGCTCCAGCATCAGCCGGTCGGCCTCGTTCTCCAGCGAGCGCAGCCTGTCATTGAGCGCGCTCATCCGGTCCAGGTGCATGTTGCGCAGGTCGTGGACCATCTCCACCACCACCGCCGCGGCCTGTTCCAGCATCGCCGCACGCGGCGCGAAGTCGATGTGCTCCAGGTGCTGCACCGCCAGCGAATAGCGGTCGGCGAACTTCTCCACCTGCTTGGGGATCTTGTACAGCGCCGAGCTCAGCGCCTCGATGTCCTCGCGCTCGATCGGGGTCATGAAGCTGTCGACCAGCGCCTGGCCGATCTTGTCGGCCGCCGCGCGCTCGCGCAGCCGCGCCAGCTTGAAAGCGTCCAGCGCCGGCTGCCGGTCCGATTCGCGCAGCATCGAATGCAGCGCCTTGGTGCTGTCGTAGGCGGCCTGCGCCGCTTCGTCGAGCAGGGTGTAGAACTGCTTGCCGGAACCGAAGATGGTCTGCAACGAGAACATGAAACGCGCTTCCGCCGTCGCGGGAGGGACGGCACCGGGGCGGAATTATGACCGTTTGCCGACAACACGGGGGAGTTGGGCGACCGACGGCGCGGTGTCGGCGCGGCATGGACGCGGCCCGCACCCGGGTTTGCTACCATGCAGCCGCGCCGTTGTCGGGCGCACCCTATGGACGACCACCCCAGCCCCCCTCCCCCGCGCCGCCTCGGCGCCCATGTCCCCGCTTCCCTTGCCGCCAGGGAGCGCGCGCATGCTTGAACTGTTGATCGTGGTGGCCCTGGTGCTGCTGAACGGCTTCTTCGCGATGTCCGAGATGTCGCTGATGACCTCGCGCAAGAGCCGCCTGAAGCAGATGGCGCAATCCAGCACGCGCGCGGCCAAGGCGCTGGCGCTGGCCGAGAATCCGGAAAATTTCCTGTCCACGGTGCAGATCGGCATCACCGCGATCGGCATCCTGACCGGCGTGTTCGGCGGCGAGGCGATCGGCGAGGCGATCGCGATCAAGCTGCAGGCGTGGTTCCCGGCGCTGTCGGCCAGCTTCTCCCTGATCGGCCAGCCACAGCCCTGGTCGGCGCTGATCGGCAAGACCCTGGCGATCGTGCTGATCACCTTCCTGACGCTGATCTTCGGCGAACTGGTGCCCAAGCGCCTGGCGCTGACCCGCTCGGAAGTCATCGCCGGCTTCGTCGCGATGCCGATGGGCTGGCTGGCCCGGATCGCCGCCCCGGGCGTGTGGGTACTGTCGCACTCGACCCGACTGGTGCTGCGCATGCTCGGCCTGGGCAACGCGCAGTCGGCGTCGGTGACCGAAGAGGAGATCCGCATGCTGGTGGCCGAGAGCCACGAGGCCGGGGTGATCGACAGCCACGAGCGCGACATGATGAACCGGGTCATGCGCCTGGGCGACCGCACCGCCGACAGCCTGATGACGCCGCGCAACCGCATCGCCTGGCTCGACGCCAATGCCGAGGCCGAGCGCAACTTCCAGGCGATGCGCGAGCACGCGTTCTCGCGCTATCCGGTGTACCGCGGCAGCGACCAGGACATCGCCGGCGTGCTGGAAGTGAAATCGCTGGTCACGCGCATGGACGGCAACGCCACCCAACTGTTCCTGAGCCTGCGCGAGGCCCTGTTCGTCTCCGAATCCACCCATGCGATGAAGCTGCTGGAGATCTTCCGCGAGGAACAGCAGTCGATGGCGCTGGTGGTGGACGAATACGGCGAGATCCAGGGCCTGGTCACGATCAGCGACCTGATGGGCGCGGTGGTCGGGCGCCTGCAGTCGGTGGACAACGCCGACGAAGACGCGCTGGTGGTGACCCGCGCCGACGGCTCGCTGCTGATCGACGGCTCGCTGGCGATCGAGGACCTGCGCGAACTGCTCGGCGGCGCCGAACTGCCCAAGGCCGAAGAAGGCGACTACAACACCCTGGCCGGCCTGTGCATCTACTACTTCGGCCGCATCCCGCACGCCGGCGAGTTCTTCGACTGGGCCGGCTGGCGCATCGAGATCGTCGACCTGGACGGCGCGCGCGTGGACAAGCTGCTGCTGAGCAAGCTGCAGGACGAGAACAGCGATGACATCACCGGGTGACGCGCCCGCCGCGGAGCCCGGCCACGGCTACAGCGCCGAAGGCATCCGCACCCTGCTCGACACCTTCCTGCTCGGCGATCCGGACGAGCAGTTGCGGCTGCGCACGATCCTGGCCGACCTGCAGCACAGCGCGTTCGGCGTGTTCCTGTTCGTGGCGATCCTGCCGGCGTTCCTGCCGGTGCCGGGCCTGGCCGGCGGCATCAGCGGGCCGCTGGTGACGCTGATCGGCGCGCAGATGCTGATCGGCCTGCGCAAGCCCTGGCTGCCGCGCTTCATCGGCGAACGCGGCCCGCGCCGGCGCACCATGCAGCGCTTCGTCGGGCGCATCGCGCCCTGGCTGCGGCGGCTGGACAAGCTGCTCAAGCCGCGCCTGCCGGCGCTGCTCGAGACGCTGCCGGCACGCGCCTTCAGCGGCCTGCTGCTGGTGGCGCTGGGGATCCTGCTGTCGCTGCCGATCCCGTTCACCAACTACGCCTTCGGCGCGATGCTGCTGCTGTTCTCGCTGGCCCTGCTGGAGCGCGACGGCGGCCTGATGCTGGTGTCGTGGCTGGGCGGCCTCGCGGTGGCGCTCGGCCTGGGCCTGGCCTCGGACCAGGTGGTGGACCTGAGCCGCAAGTGGATGCACAAGCTGTAGCCCGAGGTTCGCGCCGAAGCCGCGCCGCGCGCGGCGTGCATGTCCCTCTCGCAACGCGGCGCTAATCCGAACGCGGCGCCTCGGCGAACACCTGCCTGCGCAACGGCTGCGCCGCGCGGTTGTCGGTTGTCGGTTGTCGTATGGCGTGCGCTGCAGACATCCGATCCGAGCCCAGGCGCAAGCAAGACCAAGCGAAAAACCGGCGGCATGGCGCGGCCTGATGGCGCGACCCGTCTACGCGCCGCGCCGCAGTAGCGCAGCCCATGCGCGTCGCGAACGCAGCGGCGGGGATGCGGTTGCGCGGGCCGATGCCTAGGCGGCCACGGCCTGGGTCCAGGCCTCGGCGGCGATCGCGAAGGAGCGCAGCCGCGCCGCGTGGTCGTGGATGTTGGCGGTCAGCAGCAGCTCGTCGGGCCGGTGGCGGGCGACGAAGTCCGCCATGCCGCGCGCGACCTCGGCCGCATCGCCGAGCACGCTGCAGGCCAGCGCGCGCTCCACGCCGGCCTTCTCGTGCGGCTGCCAGAACGCCTCGATGTCGTCGATCGGCGGCGGGATCAGGCCCGGGCGGCCGCGGCGCAGGTTGACGAAGCTCTGCTGCTGGGTGGTGAACAGACGCCGCGCGGCGGCGCTGGACTCGGCGCCGACCACATTCAGCGCCAGCACCGCGTATGCATCGCGCAGCCGTGCCGAGGGACGGAACTCGCGCCGGTAGAGCGCCAACGCCTCGTCCATCGCATCCGGGGCGAAGTGCGAGGCGAATGCGAACGGCAGCCCCAGCGTCGCCGCCAGGCGCGCGCTGAACAGGCTGGAGCCGAGCAGCCACACCGGCACCTCGATGCCGGCGCCGGGCACCGCGCGCACCAGCTGGCCGGGTTCGGCCGGCTCGAAATAGCGCAGCAGCTCGGCGACGTCGTGCGGGAACTGGTCGGCGCTGTCGAAATAGCGGCGCAAGGCGTGCGCCGTGGCCTGGTCGGTGCCGGGCGCGCGGCCCAGGCCCAGGTCGATGCGCCCCGGATACAGCGAGGCCAGGGTGCCGAACTGCTCGGCCACCTGCAGCGGCGCGTGGTTGGGCAGCATGATGCCGCCAGCGCCGACCCGGATCCGGCGGGTACCGCCGGCCACATGCCCGATCAGCACCGCGGTGGCGGCACTGGCGATGCCGGGCATGTTGTGGTGCTCGGCCAGCCAGTAGCGGTGATAGCCCCAGCGCTCGGCGTGCTGCGCCAGGTCCAGCATGTTGGCGAAGGCCTGCGCGGTATCGCTGCCTTCGCAGACCGGGGCGAGATCGAGGATGGAGATCGGCGTCATGGAGAGCGGGTTCCTGCAAAGCGACAGGTTCGAACTGGGGGCGCGGAGCGTCGATTGCAGCGGCCGGCGCCGGAACGCTGATTTGCGATGGCGGCGGTAGCGGGCCTGGTGGGCATTCCTGCGCCGGGATGGGTGGCGTGCTGCCGTACCCTCACCCCATGCCGTACCCTCACCCAACCCCTCTCCCACAAGGACTTCCTTCGGTCGCCGGGGGGAGAGGGGCTTGATTCCGCGTGCGGACTCTCCATTGCGGGCGCCGCAGGCCAGACCTACGGCATGGCATGCATGCCTTCATTGCACGGGCGGCGTCGACATTGCCGCACCCTCGCCGCGCCAGAAACGACGACGCCGGCATTGCGCCGGCGTCGTCGTATGCCTCGCGCGCGCGATCAGCTTTCCGGCGGCAGCGCGTTGACGGCCTCGACGCTGCCATCCTGGCCCGCGATCGGCTCGATCGGCTCTTCCTCGACCAGCGACCCGTCCAGCCGTTCCACCGCCTGCAACTTCTCGCCCTTGGACAGGCGGATCAGGGTCACGCCCTGGGTGTTGCGGCCGACACGGGAGATTTCCGAGGCGCGGGTGCGCACCAGGGTGCCGCCATCGGAGATCAGCAGCACCTCGTCGCGGGTGCTCAACAGCACCGCGCCGACCAGCTTGCCGTTGCGCCCGCTGGTCTGGATGCCGATCACGCCCTGCGTGCCGCGGCCCTTGCGCGGGTACTCGGCCAGCGGGGTGCGCTTGCCGTAGCCGTTCTCGGTGGCGGTGAGGATGTAGGCATCGGGCTCGTCGCCGTTGCGCAGCACGCCTTCGGCATCGGCGTCGGCGTCCGCCTCCAGCGCCGGCTCGACGTCCTCGGCGTCCTCGTCCTGGCCCTCGGCCGGCTCGGCCACGATCAGGCTGACCACGTATTCGCTCTTGGCCAGGCGGATGCCGCGCACGCCGCGGCTGCTGCGGCCGGTCGGTTTGACCCCGCCACGGCTCTTGCGGCGCGGGCTGCGCGCGTCGTCGCCGTCCTCGGCCACATCGGCCAGCGCGGCGTCCTCGTCCACGCCGTCGTCGCCGGCACCCTCGTCGATGGCGCCGTCCTCGGCTTCATCGTCCTTGGGCCGCTCGGAGAAGCGCACGGTCTTGCCGTTGGAGGCGAACAGCAGCACATCGCGCTCGCCGTCGGTCAGCGCCACGCCGACCAGGGCGTCGCCCTCGTCGAGGTTGATCGCGATCTTGCCGATCTTGCGCTGGAACGCGAATTCGCTGAGCGGGGTCTTCTTGACCATGCCGTTGCGGGTGGCGAAGAACACGTAGCGGCCGCCGGCATAGTCGCGCACCGGCAGCACCGCCTGCACGCGCTCGCCGTTCTCCAGCGGGATCCAGTTGATGATCGGGCGCCCGCGCGCATTCGGGCCGGCCTCCGGCAGCTGGTACACCGGCAGCCAGAACACCTTGCCGCTGCTGGTGAAGGTCAGCAGCGTGTCGTGGGTGTTGACCAGCCACAGCTGGTCGATGAAATCCTCTTCCTTGGTCGCCGCCGCGCTGCGGCCGCGGCCGCCGCGGCGCTGCGCGCGGTAGGCGCTGACCGGCTGGCGCTTGGCGTAGCCGGCATGCGACAGCGTCACCACCACGTCTTCCGGCGCGATCAGGTCGAGGATGTCGAGGTCTTCCTCGCTGTGGCGGATCTCGGTGCGGCGCGCATCGCCGTATTCCTCGCGAATGCTGAGCAGCTCCTCGCGGATCACCTGCAACAGCACGTCGGGGTTTTCCAGGATCCGGATCAGCCCGGCGATCGCTTCCAGCAGCTGCTTGTATTCCTCGGTCAGCCGCTCCTGCTCCAGCCCGGTCAGGCGATGCAGGCGCATTTCCAGGATCTGCGTGGCCTGCACTTCGGTCAGCTGGTAGCCGTCGGCGAGCAGGCCGACCCCGGCCGGCAGGTCTTCCGGCTGCGAGGCATCGGCGCCGGCGGCGCCGAGCAGCGCGCCGACCAGGCCCGCATCCCAGCGCCTGGCCAGCATGCGCTCGCGCGCTTCGGTCGGGTTGGCCGAGGTCTTGATCAGCTCGATCATCTCGTCGATGTTGGCGAGCGCGACGGTCAAACCTTCCAAGATGTGCGCGCGCGCGCGCGCCTTGCGCAGTTCGAAGATGGTGCGGCGGGTGACCACCTCGCGGCGGTGGCGGATGAACGCCTCCAGCATCTGCTTGAGGTTCATCAGCTGCGGGCGGCCATCGACCAGCGCCACCATGTTGATGCCGAACACCGACTCCATCTGGGTCTGCTGGTACAGGTTGTTCAGCACCACATCGGCGGCTTCGCCGCGCTTGATCTCGATGTAGATGCGCATGCCGTCCTTGTCGGACTCGTCGCGCAATTCGCTGATGCCTTCGAGCTTCTTTTCCTTGACCAGCTCGGCGATCTTCTCGATCAGCCGCGCCTTGTTGACCTGGTACGGGATCTCGTTGACCACGATCGCCTCGCGGCCGTTGTCCTGGATCTCGATCTCGGCCTTGGCGCGCATGCGCACCCGGCCGCGGCCGGTGCGGTAGCCGGCGACGATGCCGCTGGTGCCGTTGACGATGCCGGCGGTGGGGAAATCCGGGCCGGGGATGTATTCCATCAACCCGTCGACGTCGATCTGCGGATTGTCGATCAGCGCCAGGCAGGCGTTGATCGATTCGGTCAGGTTGTGCGGCGGGATGTTGGTCGCCATGCCCACCGCGATGCCGGCCGAGCCGTTGACCAGCAGGCTCGGAAACCGGGTCGGCATGACCGTCGGCTCCAGTTCCTTCTCGTCGTAGTTGGGCTGGAAATCGACGGTTTCCTTGTCGATGTCGGCCATCATTTCGTGGGCCAGGCGCGACATGCGCGCCTCGGTGTAGCGCATCGCCGCCGCGGAGTCGCCGTCGACCGAGCCGAAGTTGCCCTGCCCGTCCACCATCAGGTAGCGCAGCGAGAACGGCTGCGCCATGCGCACCAGCGTGTCGTACACCGACTGGTCGCCGTGCGGGTGGTACTTGCCGATGACGTCGCCGACGATACGCGCCGACTTGTAGTAGGGCTTGTTGCTGTGCGCGCCCAGCTCGTTCATCGCGAACAACACGCGGCGATGCACCGGCTTGAGGCCGTCGCGCGCATCCGGGAGGGCACGCCCCACGATCACGCTCATCGCGTAATCGAGGTAGCTCTTGCGCATCTCGTCTTCCAGGTTGACCTGGATGATTTCCTTGGCGGATTCTGCCATTCGGGTTCCGTAAGTCTGGTGGCTAATCGACCAGGACGCCGGCCCGCGGCAAGCGGGCCTGCCGGCACCGGAAACCTACGGCGCACAGCGGTCGATCGAACCGCCGGATTCTATCATGACAGGCGTGCGAATGCCCGATTTTTGCCGGCCCGAACAAGCACTTGCGTGGATTTGCGGGGCCGTGCAGGGCCGTGCTGGGCCTCTGGCGCGGTTGCCGCGGCTCAGCCGCCGAACGCGGCGCGCATGCGCGCCGGATCCGGACGCTCGATCACCCCGCGCTCGGTGACGATGGCATCGATCAGCGCGGCCGGGGTCACGTCGAACACCGGGTTCCAGGCGGCGATGCCCTCGGCCACGGTGCGCACCCCGCCCACGCCGAACAGCTCGCCCGGGTCGCGCTGCTCGATCTCGATCTGCGCGCCGTCGGCGCTGTCCATGTCCACGGTCGACGACGGCGCCACCACCATGAACCTGACGCCGTGGTGGCGCGCGGCGATCGCCAGCTGGTAGGTGCCGATCTTGTTGGCGGTGTCGCCGTTGGCGCAGATGCGGTCGGCACCGACGATCACCCACTGCACCGCACCGGTCTTCATCAGGTGCGCCGCGGCCGAATCGGCGATCAGGGTCGCCTCGATGCCGTCCTGCTGCAGTTCCCACACGGTCAGCCGCGCGCCCTGCAGCCATGGCCGGGTCTCGCCGGCGAACACCTTGGCGATGCGGCCCTGGGCCATGCCGGCGCGGATCACGCCCAGCGCGGTGCCGAAGCCGGCGGTGGCCAGCGAACCGGTGTTGCAATGGGTCAGCACGCCGCTGCCGGGCGCGATCAGGGCGGCGCCGAGCGCGCCCATGTGGCGGTTGGCGGCCAGGTCTTCCTCGGCGATCGCCTGCGCCTGCCGCGCGATCGCCTGGCGCCAGTCGGCACCGGCCGCGGCCAGCGTCTTGCGCATGCGCAGCAGTGCCCAGGCCAGGTTGACCGCGGTCGGCCGCGCCGCCTTGAGCCGCTGCAGTGCCGGCTCCAGCTTGGCCAACGCCTGCGCGCCGTCGTCGGCCTGGATCGCGCGCGCGGCCAGCACCACGCCCCAACCGGCGGCGATGCCGATCGCCGGCGCGCCGCGCACCGCCAGGGTGTGGATCGCCGCGGCGACCTGGTCGCTGTCGCGGCACTGCAGGTGCTCGACCACGAACGGCAGCTTGCGCTGGTCCAGCAGCTCCAGCGCCTCGCCGGTCCACCGGATCGGGCGGATATGGTCGTAGCGGGCGTAATCGATAGCGAGGGCGGCGTTCATCGCAGTATTGTAAACGGTGCGGGATGGGGGATGACCAGCCATACGGCTGTGGAAAAGCGGGGATTCGCAAATGCGGCGCGGCGGCGGTTGTAGGCCCTCGCCTCTCGCCTGGCTGGCGTCTGCCGCAGCGTCGGCGCGCGGTGGCTGCGGCGCTCAGTTGACGCTGAATTCCGCGCGGCAGCCCTTGTCCACCCAGATGCCGTCGCGATCCCAGCCCCAGCTGTCGTCCTGCACGCAGGCGGTGCCGGACAGCTGCCGGCGCAGCTGCACGCCGGTGTGGATACTGACTCCGCAGCGGCGCCGCGAACGGCCCTTGGATTCGCACAGCACCGGACGCGCGCCGGCCGGAAAGCCGGACCCGTCGCTGGCGCCGATCTCGAACTCGCCGCGGCAGCCGCGCGATACCCAGATCTCGTTGCGGCGCACGCCCCAGCTGCGCTCCTCGCGGCACGGCACCGAGGACAGCTGGCGCATCAGCCGCACCGGCGCGCCGCGCAGCATCACCGGACAGCTTTCGACCCGGCCGTCTGATTCGCAGCGCAGCACGCGGCGCATCGCGCTGCGCGTGGGCTGCGGCGGATTGGAACGGAACTCGGCGCGGCAGCCCAGCGTCACCCACACCCCGCTGCCGTCCGAGCCCCATTCGCTGCCGCGGACGCAGTCGTTGTCGGACAGTTGCCGGACCAGTTCCACGCCCTGCTCGGTCGGCATCGGGCAATGCACCCAGCTCATGTCGCGCGATTCGCAGCGCACCACCGCGGCCGCATACGCGTCGGGCACCTGCGCCAGCGTCGCCGCCGGCCATGCGGATACCGCCAACCCCAGCCAACACCAGCCACCGAGCCCGTACGACCACTTCATGCTTGGCGCTGCCCCCGTGCGTAGAACCTGAACAACCAAGACCACTACATCCACGTCGCGCCTCGAGCGCATGCTCGGCTGGATCAAACCATCATCGGTGTCGACAAAGCAAGAAGACGCTGCATGAACGCCGCACGGTTCAGGCGTGCGCGAAATCGTAGGCGAGCACATCGCCGATCAGCGCGGTACCGCGCATCGCCATCAGCAAGCGATCCACGCCGACGGCGACGCCGGCGCAATCGGGCAGCGCCGGCAAGGCCTGCAGCAAATGCTCGTCCAGCGGCGGCAGCGGCGCGCCGCGCGCACGGCGCAGCGCGTGATCGCGCAGGAAGCGGCGGCGCTGTTCGGCGGCGTCGTTGAGTTCGTGGTAGCCGTTGGCCAGCTCGTAGCCGCCCAGGTACAGCTCGAAGCGCTCGGCCAGCGGCGGCTGCGCGTCGCGGATGCGCGCCAGCGCGCACTGCGTGGCCGGCCAGTCGTGGACCACGGTGATGCGATCGGCCGGGAATGCCGATTGCAGGCGATGGCTCATCAGCAGGTCGAGCCAGTCGTCGCGGGTCAGCCCTGCAGCGTCGATGCGAACCTCGCGCAATGGCTGTTGCAGCGCCTCCAGCGGCGCCAGCAACGGATCCAGGCCCAGCATATCCAGGAACAGTTGCCGATAGGTGACCACGTGCAGCGTCGCCGTGCGCGCGACCAGCGCCAGCGCCTCGCGCACCAGCGCCACGGCCTCGTCCACCAGCTGCAGATGATTCCAGCCGACCCGGTACCACTCCAGCATGCTGAACTCTGGATTGTGGCGGCCGCCGGCCTCGCCGTTGCGGAACACCCGGCCCAGCTCGTAGCAGTCGCCGACGCCGGCGGCCAGCAGCCGTTTCAGCGGATATTCGGGCGAGGTGCGCAGCCAGCGCAGCGACGGGCCAGCATCGACGTGGCCGCTGAAGCGGGTCTGGAAACTGTCGATGTTGGGTTCGGTGTTGCCGGCCGCCGACAGCATCGGCGTCTCCACCTCGAGCACGTCGCGCGCGGCGAAGAAGGCACGGATGCGCGCGTTGAGCGCGGCGCGCAGGCGCAGCGCGGCGATGTCCACGGCGTCGCTCATCGCGGCGATCCGCAGGACCAGCGCGATGCGTGCAGGCGGCTCATTCCTGCCCCTCGTGCGCGCCGAGCAGCACCAGCAGCCGCGCTTCGTCCCACACCGCAATGCCCAGCTCCTGCGCCTTGTCCAGCTTGGAGCCGGCCTCGGCGCCGGCGACGACGAAGCTGGTCTTCTTCGACACGCTGCCGGCGACCTTCGCGCCCAGCGCCTCCAGCCGCGCCTTGGCCGCGTCGCGGCTGAGTTGCTGCAACGTCCCGGTCAGCACCACGGTCTGCCCGTCCAGCGGCGCGGCGCGGCGCTCGGCCTGCGCTGGCGCCGCATCCAGCAGGCGCCGCATCGCCGCATCGGCCTGGCGCAAGGCCTGCACTTTCGCGTCATCGGCCAGGTAGGCGGCCAGGTTGGCCGCGCCGGCCGCCGACAGCCCGGCGCCGGCCCAGCCGCTTTCGTTGGCGCGCAGCAGCGCCTCGAGCGTGGCGTAGGTCGCGGCCAGCCGCTGCGCGCTCTTGCCGCCGAGCTTGTCCACCGGCAGCGTCGCCAGCAGATGCGCCAGGTCGAGTCGCTCGCGCAGTTGCGCCGGCGGCCGGCCCTCGTCGGCGAAGCGGATGCCGGCCTGGACCAGCGCATCGACCACGGCGGCGTTGCCGGGTTGTTCGAAGAACGTTGCGATCGAGCGCGCGACCTCGCCACCGATATCGGGCAGCGCCTGCAGCAGCACCGCCGGCGTGGCGCGCACGAAGTCCAGCGATCCCAGCCAGTAGGCGAGCGCCTTGGCAGTGGTCTCGCCCAGCTGCGGAATGCCGAGCGCGAACAGGAAGCGCGGCAACGTGGTGGCGCGGCTGGCGGCGATGCCGGCAACCAGGTTCTCGGCCCACTTCGTCGCCAGCTTGCCGCCGAGATCCACCGCCAGGTGCGCGCGCAGGAATTCGGCGCGCTTCCAGTCCGGCGCGTCCTGCGCCAGCAACGCCTGCCCTTGCGTATCCAGCAGCAGCGCGCCCTTGCTGTCGGCCACGGCCTGGGCCAGATCGACCGCGGTCGCCGCGTCCAGCGCCGCCTTCATCCGCACCAGGTCTTCGACGCTGAGCGCGTACAGATCGGCCAGCGAATGCACGAAGCCGAACTCGACCAGCGCATCGGCCTGGCGATCGCCCAGGCCCTCGATGTCCATGGCCCGGCGCGAGGCAAAATGGCGCACGGCCTCCTTGCGCTGCGCGGCGCAGGCCAGCCCGCCGCTGCAGCGCCAGGCCACCGCGTCCTCTTCGCGCACGATGTGCGAGCCGCACACCGGGCACGCGGCCGGCATCGTCCACGGCACCGTGCCGGCCGGGCGGCGCTCTTCGATGACCCGCACCACTTCGGGAATCACGTCGCCGGCGCGGCGCACGATGACGGTGTCGCCTTCGCGCGCATCCAGCCGCGCGATCTGGTCGGCGTTGTGCAAGGTCGCGTTGGTGACGGTGACGCCGGCGACCTGCACCGGCTCCAGCCGCGCCACCGGGGTGACCGCGCCGGTGCGGCCGATCTGCACTTCGATCGCGCGCAGCACGGTGGACTGTTCCTGCGCCGGGAACTTGTGCGCCAGCGCCCAGCGCGGCGCGCGCGAGACGAAGCCCATCGCGGCCTGCTGGTCGTAGTCGTCGAGCTTGTAGACCACGCCGTCGATGTCGTACCGCAGCGCGTCGCGCCTGGCGCCGATCTGGCGGAAATACGCGATCAGACCGTCGAAACCGGTGGCCGTGGCGACCTCGGGCGCCACCGGGAAGCCGAAGCGGCGCAGCAGCGCCAGGGTCTGCGAATGGGTCTCGGGCAGTTCCAGGCCGCGCACCTCGCCGACCGAATAGGCGAAGAACGCCAGCGGCCGCCGCCGGGTGACCGCCGGATCGAGCTGGCGCAGCGAACCGGCGGCGCCGTTGCGCGGGTTGGCGAGCAGCTTCTCGTTGCGCTCCAGCGCCTTGGCGTTCCAGGCGGCGAAGGCGGCGCGCGGCATGTAGATCTCGCCGCGCACCTCCAGCACCACCGGAAACGGCGTGCCGAGGTCGCGCAGCTTCAACGGCACCGAGCGCACCTGGCGCAGGTTGGCGGTGACGTCCTCGCCGGTGCTGCCGTCGCCGCGGGTGGCGCCCTGCACGAACACGCCGTCTTCGTAGCGCAGGCTGATCGCCAGACCGTCGAGCTTGGGCTCGACCGAGAATACCGGCGCGGCCAGCTCCAGTTCGCGCTCGATGCGCCGCTCGAAATCGGCGACCTCGGCGAAGCGGGTGCGGTCGTCGGCGGCGTCGGCCACGCCCGGCGTCTCGAACGCATTGGCCAGCGACAGCATCGGGATCGCGTGGCGCACTTCCGGGAAGCCGCCGTCCGGCCGCGCGCCGACGCTGCGGGTCGGCGAGTCGGCGCGCGCCAGCTGCGGGTGTTCGGCTTCCAGCGCCTCCAGCTCGCGCATCAGCGCGTCGTACTCGGCATCGGTGATCGACGGATCGTCGTGCACGTAGTAGCGGTCGTTGGCGTCTTCGATGCGCTGGCGCAACGCGGCAACGCGCTGCTGGAGTTCGGATGGAGCGGTCATGCGCGGCCGGAGCCTGGTAACGGAGAGGGGAGCGATAGTAACTGGGTGCCTGGCAACGGGAAATGCGGACGCGGGACGGCAGGATGCCGTCCCGGGGGACAGCGCTGTCAAGCGATTTGACGAAAAAAGTGCCAGTTTTTTGAAGAAAAAAAGCGGCCTTCCTGCCATCCCAGCACAGCGCTTTTCTGTAGGAGACGCTTCAGCCCCGACGCTTTGCCGGGAAGGCCTCGGGGCCGAAGCCCCTCCTACAGAGAGCAAAGATGCAGCGCACTCGCGGCCATCCCCCGAATCCCCGGTCCCGAGCTCACCCCAACTACCAGCGCGGCGCCTTGGTCAACGGCGGCGCCTGGTGCTGGCGGTCGTAGGCGCGCAGGTCGTCGCGGATGTGGGCGATGCGCTGGCGGCCGAGCGCGTTGCGGCTGTCGTCCAGGACCACGCCGTCGAGCAGTTCGCCCATGCGCTGCACGGTCGGCAGCATCTTTTCCCAGGCGTCGAGCGCGGTCAGCGGCGCCGGCAGGGTCAGGAAGAACGCGATCGCCGGGGTCTCCATCTCGCGGATGTGGGCCATGTCGAAACTGCCCGGCTTCATGATGCTGGCCATGCTGAAGATCGGGCCGCGCTCGGGATGGCCTTCGACCAGGCGGTGGAACACGCTCATGTGGCCGAACACCAGCCCGGTCTTCTCGGCGGCGACGACGATGTCCTCGCCGCGCAGCACCTGGCCGGCGCGCGCGGCGACGTACAGCGAGACGATCTTGTCGAAGTCCTGGCTCGGCCGCTTGCCGAGTTCGGCATTGGCCGCCTCGGCGGCGGACAGGCCCAGTTCGGGTTGGCCGCCGAGGACGCCGTCCTGGTCGGGCGCGGCGATCGCGTCGCCGTCGGCGGCAACCGCGGCATCGCCGAGCGAGGGCTCGCGCCGCGGCGCGGCCGGGTCGGCCGGTTCCACGCGCCGGCCCTGGGTCGGTTTCTTCGGGCGGCCGAACAGGAAGATCGCCGCGATCAGCAGCAGACCGGCGGCGAGGATGCCGATGCGCAGCATTGCCATGTCGG
The DNA here is from genome assembly GCF_009769165.1 of Xanthomonas hyacinthi. Taxonomy (NCBI): domain Bacteria; kingdom Pseudomonadati; phylum Pseudomonadota; class Gammaproteobacteria; order Lysobacterales; family Lysobacteraceae; genus Xanthomonas; species Xanthomonas hyacinthi. The sequence goes on along the minus strand of NZ_CP043476.1, from coordinate 4,103,456 downwards.
ACATTGCGGGGTTACTCCGGCAGGGGTGCGTAGGGGGAAGACACGGTATTTAGCATGTCACGTCAGGCCGCGCCCGCCAAACGCGCGGCTTCCTCGAGATCCACGCTGACCAGGCGGCTGACGCCCGGCTCGCGCATGGTGACGCCGCTGAGCTGGTGCGCCGCTTCCATCGTCGCCTTGTTGTGGCTGACGAACAGGAACTGCACCTTCTCGCTCATTTCCTTGACCATCGCCGCCAGGCGGCCGACGTTGGCTTCGTCCAGCGGCGCGTCGACCTCGTCGAGCAGGCAGAACGGCGCCGGGTTGAGCTGGAAGATCGCGAACACCAGCGCCACCGCGGTCATCGCCTTCTCGCCGCCGGACAGCAGCGAGATGCTGGACACGCGCTTGCCCGGCGGGCGCGCCATGATCGCCACGCCGGTGTCGAGCAGGTCTTCGCCGGTCAGTTCCAGATAGGCGTGGCCGCCGCCGAACAGGCGCGGATACAGCGCCTGCACGCCGGCATTGACCCGGTCGAAGGTGTCCTTGAAGCGGCCGCGGGTCTCGCGGTCGATCTTGCGGATCGCGTCCTCCAGGGTTTCCAGCGCGGTGTTCAGATCGATGTCCTGCGCTTCCAGGTATTCGGCGCGCTGCGCGGCCTCGCCGTATTCGCTGATCGCGGCCAGGTTGACCGGCTCCAGGCGGCGCATGCGTCCGTCGATCTGCTGCACCGCCTGTTCCCATTCGGCCGGATCGGCCTGTTCGGGCAGGCCGTTGATCACGTCCTCGAGCACGAAGCCGGCCTTGACCACCGCCGCCGACAGCTGCTCGGCGCTGAGCACCAGCGCCTGCTGGTCGAGGCGGCGCTGGGCGATGCGCTCGCGCTGCGCCAGGGCCTGTTCGTCGCGCTGCTGGCGGGTCTGTTCCAGGCCGCGCAATTCGTTGTCGATGCCGTCCAGCAGTGCGCGCGCCTCGCCGAGCACGCGGTCGCTGCGCACGCGTTCGCTCAATGCGGCCTGGTGCTCGGCTTCCAGCGCATGCACCGGCGAATCGCCTTCGCTCAGTTGCGCGCTGAGTTCGCCCAGGCGCGAATCCAGTTGCCCGCGCTGGTTGCCCATGCGCTCCAGCGCCTGGCTCAGCGAGGCGATCTGCGTGCGTTGCGATTCCAGGGTCAGGGCCAGCGCATGCGCGGCCTCGCGCACCCGGCGCGCGGCATCGCGGGCCAGGTCGCGCGCTTCGGTGAGCTGGCGGCGTTCGCTTTCCAACGTGTGCCGGGTGGTTTCCAGGTCGCCCATGCTGGTGACCGCGTCTTCCAGCTTGGAGCGCGCCTCGCGCGCCTGCTCGCGGCTGCTGTCCAGGGTTTCCAGCAGCTGCGCGATTTCCGTCTCGATGCGCTCGATGCGGGTGCGCGCGGCATCCACCTTGCCCTGCTGGCTCTGCAACTGCCCGGCCAGTTCGGACACGCTGCGGTGCGCCTGGTACAGCTGGCGCTGTGCGTCCTCGCGCTGCTGCTCGGCGGCCAGCGATTGCTCGCGCAGGCTCGCCAGGCGCTGGTCCAGCTCGGCTTCGCGGTCCTGCAGCGCGTCGATCTGGCCGCGCAGCGCCTGGATCTCGCGCTCGCGCAGCAAGGCGCCCTGCTTGGCCGCGCCGGAGCGCGACACGCGCAGCCAGCCCTCGCCCAGGCGCGCGCCGTCGCGGGTGACGATCGAGTCGCCCTCGCCCAGTTGCGGCAGCAAGGCGCGCGCGGCGGCAAGGTCCTCGGCCGCGTGCAGCCGCGACAGCAGCCGGCGGATCGCGATCGGACCCTGCACCTTGGCCGCCAGCGAGGTCGGCGCGAAGTTGCCGGCCGCTTCGCCATTGCCGACCAGGGCGATGCGGCCCTCGCCGAGTTCGCCCAGCGCATCGACCAGCTCGCTGGCGATGGAATTGCCCGGCGCAGCGACCAGCACGCCCTCGATCAACTGCCCGAGCGCGCCTTCGACCGCGTTTTCCCAGCCGCTCTCGACGCTGATGCGCTCGCCCACGCGCGCCGCCGCATCCAGCCCGCGCGCCTGCAGCCAGGCCACCGCGGCGCCCTGCTCCTGGCCGAGCGCGGCCTGCTGCAGGGTTTCCAGCGACGACAGCCGGCCGCGCGCGGCCTGCGCCTGCTTGCGTACCTCGGCCAGTTCCGCCTGCGCGCCGCGCTGCTGTTCCTGCAACGCGGTCAGCGCCTGCTTGCGGGTTTCGACCTGTTCGTTGAGCCCGTCCAGCGCGGCGCGCTGCGTCTCGTGCTGCAGCTCCACCTGTTCGAACGCGGCGGCCAGCGCGTCCAGATCCAGCCCGGCGCGCTCGGCGGCCAGCGCTTCGCGGCGGCGCTCGGCCTCCAGCGACTGCCGGTCCAGGTAATCGACGCGGGTGCGCTCCACTTCGCCGGCGCGCGAGGCCTCGGCGGTGTAGCGCTGGTGCGCTTCCCAGCGCTGCTGCCAGTCGGCCAGTCTGGTCTCGGCCTCGCGCAGCGCTTCCTGCTTGTAGTCGTTGTCTTCCTGCAACTGCTCCAGCTGCGGCCCGGCGATGTCCACCGATTCGCGCAGCAGCGCCAGCTTGGCCTCGTCGCCGCTGATGTGCTGGCCGAGTTCGGCCAGCGCCAGCTGCGCTTCGTCGCGCGCCTTGTGCAGGCGCTGCGACAGGTCGCGCTGGTGCTGGATCTGCTGCTCGATGCGCGCCAGCGTGCTGCCGACCTGGTAGACCTCGGCCTGCGCCTTGCTCAAGGCGTCGGCGGCTTCCTCGCGGCGCACGCGGCCGGTCTCGATCCGCGCCTCGGCGTCGCGCTGCTCGGCGATGAACTGCTGCAGGCGCGTCTCTTCCTGGCCCAGCGCCTCGCGCAGGCCTTGCAGGCGCCCGTCCAGACCACGGTATTCCAGCGCCTTCCACTGCGCGTCCTTGACCCGGCGCTCTTCCTGCAGCGCCTGGTACTGCTCGGCCTGGCGCGCCTGGCGCTTGAGGTGCTCGAGCTGCTTGCCGATCTCCTCGCGCAGGTCGCCCAGGCGTTCCAGGTTCTCGCGGGTATGGCGGATGCGAGTCTCGGTCTCCTTGCGCCGCTCCTTGTACTTGGAGATGCCGGCGGCCTCTTCCAGGTATACGCGCAGGTCTTCCGGGCGCGCCTCGATGATCTGGCTGATCATGCCCTGCTCGATGATCGAGTAGCTGCGCGGGCCCAGGCCGGTGCCCAGGAACAGGTCGGTGATGTCGCGGCGCCGGCACTTGGTGCCGTTGAGATAGTAGCTGCTGCTGCCGTCGCGGCTGACCTGGCGCTTGACCGAGATCTCATTGAACGCGGCGTACTCGCCGGAGATGGTGTGGTCGGCGTTGTCGAAGATCAGCTCCACCGTGGCCTGCGACACCGGCTTGCGCGCCGAGGAGCCGGAGAAGATCACGTCGGTCAGCGAGTCGCCGCGCAGGCGGCTGGCCGAGCTTTCGCCCATCACCCAGCGCACCGCGTCGATGATGTTCGACTTGCCGCAGCCGTTCGGACCGACGATGCCGGTCATGTTGGTCGGCAGGTGCAGCGTGGTCGGATCGACGAAGGACTTGAAGCCGGACAGCTTGATGGTCGACAGGCGCATGGGGCAGGCAATCCATGGCAGGCGCGGCCGGCAGGCCGGCACGCGCTGCCGCTAGTGAATATCCAGGTGAAGTCCCGCTTCCAAACCCTTGATACGACTACGATCGCCGGACAGGAAACAGGCACGAACCGGTGAGTATAACGGCCTCAGCGGGCGCCGGGGCCGGAGGCCGCAAACGAAACGGGCACCTTGCGGCGCCCGTTTCGGTGCAGCATGGACGCCGTGGATCAGGCGTCGGCTTCGACCACGACCTTGACCGTGGTCTCGACGTCGGCGTGCAGGCGCACCAGCACCTCGTACTCGCCGATGTTGCGGAACGCGCCTTCGCCCAGCACCACTTCGCCCTTTTCCAGCGGCAGGCCGGCGGCGGTGAACGCCTCGGCGATGTCGCGCGGGCCGACCGAGCCGTACAGCTTGCCTTCGGTCGAAGCGTTGGCCTTGACGGTGACGCTGGCGCCTTCCAGCTTGGCCGCACGGGCCTCGGCGTCGGCGTGGATCGACTGCGCCTTGGCTTCGTATTCGGCGCGCTTGGCTTCGAACTCGGCGACGTTGGCGGCGGTGGCCGGCACGGCCTTGCCCTGCGGCACCAGGTAGTTGCGGCCATAGCCCGGCTTGACCTCGACCTTGTCGCCGAGACCGCCCAGGTTGGTCACTTTCTGCAGAAGAATCAGTTGCATGGTGTTGCTCCGTTATTCGTTAGCGAGCGCCTTCAGGCGCCCGCAACGTTTGCTGTCCGAATAGGAGAAGCCGGGAATCGGGAATCGGGAATCGGGAATCGCAAAATCCCCAACCAACACCGCACTCTTCAATCGCCAGACTTCCATTGAGTAACCCGCACCTGGAGGTGCGGGCTGTTGCGGAAGGACCCGCACAGATCTGCGGGCGCTTCCGACGCCATCACATCAAATATCGTGGTTGTCCGTGTACGGGATCAGCGCCAGGAACCGCGAGCGCTTGACCGCCGTGGCCAGCTGCCGCTGGTACTTGGACTTGGTGCCGGTCACGCGGCTCGGCACGATCTTGCCGTTCTCGGTGAGGTACTGGCGCAGGGTGTTGAGATCCTTGTAGTCGATCTCCTTGACGCCCTCGGCGGTGAACTTGCAGAACTTGCGGCGACGGAAGAACTTGGACATGGCAGTGCTCCTTAGGCGGCTTCGGCGGCGTCGCCGTCGGTTTCGGTGGCGGCGGCAGGCGCATCGCCTTCCTCGTCGTCGCGGCGACGGCGCTCGCTACGCTCGGGCTTGTCGCCCTTCTCGTCCTTGCTCTTCATGATCAGCGACTGCTCGGTATCCGGGCCGTCGCGCTTGATCACCAGGTGGCGCAGCACCGCGTCGTTGAAGCGGAAGCTCTCGACCAGCTCGGCGAGGATGGCCTGGTCCACTTCGATGTTGAGCATGACGTAATGCGCCTTCACTAGGTTCTGGATCGGGTACGCCAGCTGGCGGCGACCCCAGTCTTCCAGGCGGTGGATGGTGCCGCTGCCGTTCTCGACCAGCGACTTGTAGCGCTCGATCATGGCCGGGACCTGCTCGCTCTGGTCCGGATGGACCAGGAACACGATTTCGTAATGACGACTCATGTGGTTATACCTTTCGGATGTGGCCCGAGGGCCGGACAGCCCCCCGCCAGGCCCGGGACGGGTGCGGTGGGGCAAGGAATCCCGCCACGACGGGCGCAGGAAGCCGGAAAGTATGGCAGCGCGGGGGCCTAGCCGCAAGGCCCTGGCTGGACAGGCGCGCCGCGCAGCCGCGGGACGCCATGCGCGCATGGCATGCGCGATCGGCGTCGCGCGCCGGGACCTGGACCTGGTGGACCTGGACCCTGGTCCGGCGACCTTAGACCGGCTATGCCCGGCGTTCGCACGCCCGGTTTTCGCCAGCCAGACGCCGGCGCTCAGCGCGCGGCGGCCGCCGCATGCTCGGCGTCGGTAGTGAAGCTCGTCGTGCATCCGCGTGCTCGGCCACTGCGTGTCCTGCATCGAGCGCACCACGGGCAAGTGCTGCTTCAACAGCGTGCTGGCGCGGATCATCAACAAGCAGGGCCGCCAGCAGTTCGGCAAGGGCTGGGGCGAAGCGAAGGCACCGGATTGCTCCGGGTTCACCATCGCCCAGTTGCAGGCGATGAACTTCGCGGCGATGGACCTGAGCGAGTTCTATGCCTCGATCGTGCCGACGCTCCCGAATGTCGAGGCGATCCGCGACGCCAATGCTGGCCAGATCGCGAATTGCTACTACGGCCAGGGGCAATGCCAATGATCCTGTCCGGACTCGCCGGAAGCGTGCTGCTGGGACTGGCGTCGGCCGGCGCCGCCGAACGCGTGCCGGTTCCCGACGCCCGCCCATTGCTGCTGGCGGCGCTGCGCGCCCCGGATGGACAAGCCCATGGTCGCCTCAGCGGTGAGCTGGCCGAGGCGATCGGCCGCCGGTTCCAGTCCGGCAGCCCGATCTTCATCGATGTCACCACGGCACATCGCTACATCCAGCCCGGTTGCGGCCGGCTCAACGTCACCTTCTGGCAGGACGGCGTCCTGTTGCCCGGCGCTGCCCAGCCACAACGGCAGACCATCGAATTCGGCATCAACTACTGCCTCGACGGCTCGCCGCCGAAATCGCTGGAGATCCGGCCATGAGCCCGCGTCGGCTTCGATGGCTGCTTGTCGCCGCGCTGGCGCTGGCGCTGGCGCCGATGTCCGCCGTTGCGCAATCTTTGGTGGCGGGGCTGGCACTTCTACGAGGATCCGGCACCGGAACCCGAAGCACCGCAAGCCGAGCCTCCGAAGGCCACGCCTTCGACAGAATCGGTCGTGCTGCGCGACTTCCAGCGCCTGCAAAAGGCGGTCGAGGACACCCGCAACATTGCGATCATGCGACCCACCGAGGTCAACGTGCGTCGCTATATGGAGCTGGAGGCACAAGTGATCGAGCGAGCCTCGTACTTCGCCGACGTCGCCCAGCGCGTCGCCTGGACCCATCCGAACCTCGATCCGACCCTGCAAGGCCGCCCGGTCAACGCCCGGGCGCTGGAGGTCTACGAGCAGCAGCAAAACGCCGAGCGCAGCCATACGGTGACCGAGCTGGGGCGCGACCACGTGCTGCTGTTCTTCTTCCGCAGCGACTGCCCGTACTGCCATGCCTTCGCGCCGACGCTGGAAGCCTTCCAAACCCGCTACGGGTTGCAGGTGTTGGCGATCAGCGTCGATGGCGGGCCGATGCCCGGCTTCCCGAACGCGCGGCACGACAACGGCATCGCCACCACTCTGTACGTCGACCAGGTGCCGGCCGTGTTCCTCGCCCAGCCCTACAGCGGCCGGATCACCCCGATCGGCTTCGGCGTGCTGTCCGAAGCCGAACTGCTCGAACGCATCGCCACCCTGGCCTCACCCGACAGCGAACGGATGCTGCCGGGCCTGCGCCAAGTCACCCGTCTGCAATGACCCAAGGAGCGTGCCATGCCCCTGCCCGCCATCGTTCGCCAACTCCTGATCGCCATCGGCACCGCGCTGTGCCTGTTCGCGCTCGCCCTGCCGTTGCAGGTACGTGCCGGCGATCTGAACAGCGAGGTCAATGCGATGTTCGACGAACTGGGGGCGATCGGGAACTACACCGCCCCCGGCGCGTTCCGTGGGCAGGCCTACAACACCTACACCGGCGGCAGCCTGATCATGCGCTCGCCGAACAAGGTCTATCAGCTGGCGGCCATCCAGTTCCCCAGCGCGAAAGCCGGCTGCGGCGGCATCGACGTGTTCGGCGGCTCCTTCTCCCACATCTCGGCCGAGGAGTTCAAGAACATGCTGCGCAACATCACCGCCGCCCTGCCCGGCATCGCCTTCCAGCTCGCACTGGAAGTGGTCTCGCCATTGCTTGGGGGTCTGAGCAAATGGGCCAAGGGCCTGGAAACCTGGATCAACAACGCCCGCATCAACTCCTGCGAGACCGCCAAGGCCATCGTCAGCACCGCGGCCGAATCGGTGGGGTTCAGTACCCAGGAAACCTGCGCGGATCTAGCCATCGAGATGGGCTTGGAAAGCGATCGCGACGCCGCCCGCCGGCGTTGCGGCAGCAACCGCGCGAGCATCCTGTCCAGCGCCCGCGCCTCCACCGATGCCGCCATCCGCAACAAGGCCCCGTTCGTTGGAAACCTCACGTGGAAGGCGCTGCAGCACGCCGGGTCCTACCTGGACGACGCCGAGCGCGAACTGATCATGAGCCTCGTCGGCACAGTCATCTACTACCCGGAAGAGGACAATCGCGACCCGACGCCGATGGCGCCGACACTGACCTCGATCAGCCAGCTGCTCTACGGCCAGGCGGCCTCCGGCAGTAACGTCGTCCAGCACCTGCTCAAGTGCAACAACTACAGCGACTGCGACCAGGTGACGATCGACACCGGCTACCAGCACGTGCCGTTCACCCAGCGGGTCGAGACGATGATGCGCTCGATCGCCGACAAGATCGCCTCGCGCACACCGATCCCGAACCCCTCACCCGAGGTCGGCTTCGTCAACCAGGTCAGCGAGCCGGTCTACAAGATGCTGTCGATCGGTTCGACGATTCCCGGCTCCGGCCTGACCGACAGCCTGATCGGGCAGTACCGCGACGTCATCGCCGCCGATTACGCGTACGTGTTCCTCGAACGCAACTTGCGCGTTGGCATGGCAGCGCTGGACAAGGACTTCCAGCTCGACCAGATCCAGCGGGAACGGGCGCAGGAAGTCCGCCAGCGGGCGCAGGCCATGCTGCTGCAGCTGTCGCAGGAGAAGAACCTGCTCTACCAGAAGGTCGGCTCGTTCCGCGCCGTGGCCAATCACCTTGAACAACTGGAGCGTCAGTTGCGCTCGAACCTGCCGCAGCAGGTGATCGACATGCTCGGCCAGCAGGCCGCCTACATGAACTGACCCCGGTCGTGCCGGCAAGGGAACCTCGGGGGCTGCGGCGCACGGGCGGGATCGAAACGCTAGCCGGCCTGATCGATGGAAGCGGCGATATCGGCGATGGAGCGGAACAACACCAGGGGATCATCCTTGGACGCAATGAAACCGCGTCGCCCCCAGAACGTTGCGGCCTCCGCGTCGACCGCATTCACGATCAGGGCCCTGCCACCCACGAGGGACGCCGCCGCGACACACCGCCGCAGAGCATGCTTGAGCAGCCCGGTTCCAATGCCCTTGCCCTTCCATCGCTCATCCGTGGCGAGTTGCCCCAGCAGCAGGCAGGGGACCGGATCGGGCGGCTGTCCGGTTCGAATGGAACGCGGCATCCGCCCGGGCACGATGGCCGTCGGTGCAAGACCGTAGTAGCCGACCACCCGGTTGTCCTCATGAACCACCATCACCGCGGTAAAGCCCTTCTCCTGGTTGGACAGCGCGCGCGTCTTCAACCAACGATCCAGGGCCGGCTTGCCGCACGTGAACCCCGATACCTCATGTTTCGAGCCGAGCGGCTCCGGAGCAGAGAGCGACACGTCTCAATCCTGGCGGCTCATCGCGTCCTGCCGCTCCCATGGCGCGCGGCGCCGAAGCAGTTCCACCATCTCGGGCACCGGGACCACGGGGCCGGACAGCACCTGCATGAAGGCGTCGAAGCCCTCCGGCGTCATTCGGACAGGCGCCGTCTCCATCAGCACGTCCTCGGCCGCTCGCACGGCGGCCTCGCGCACGAAATCGGTCCGCGAACGCCCACGTAGCGTCGCGGCACGATCGATGATGGCGATGTCGGCGTCGGGCAACCGCATCGAAAGTGGGTGGTCCTTGCGCTCGGCCATACGGGGCATGACGTGTCTCCTAAGCCGTCTCGGGCGATGGATCGTAGCGCATATTACAATACGTCGCCACCCAAAGCATGCCTGTTTCCCTCGCCTCGGCTCGCGAATCGACGAAACGTCCCCGGACAGCAGTGTGCCTGTGTAGGGACGACGGCCGGAAGGCTGCCGGCCTACGGATTGGTGCAGTCGCAAGCCGCCGCGGCACGCCGCGTCGCCGCCACCTGCGCCACCACCAGTGCCAGCGCCGATGCGGCCAACACGGCGCCTGCGGCGGACACCGACGCATAGCCCAGTCCGCCGGAGATCACCGCGCCGCCAGCGGCAGCGCCGAGCGCATTGCCGAGATTGAAGGCACCGACGTTGACCGACGACGCCAACCCCGGTGCCTCGGCCGCCGCGCGCATCACCCGCATCTGGATCGGCGGCACCACCGCGAAGGCGGCCGCGCCCCACACCAGGATGCCGAGCGCGGCGCCGAGCTGGGTGCCGGCCAGGATCGGGAGCAGCAGCATGATCGCGACCAGGACGGCCAGCACGCCGATCAGGGTGGCGTCCACGGAGCGGTCGGCCAGGCGGCCGGCCACGACATTGCCGATCGAAAAGCCCACCCCGACCAGCACCAGCATCGCGGTGACGAAGCCCGGCGAGGCCCCGGTGCGCTCCTGCAGGAACGGCGCGATGTAGGTGTACAGCGCGAACATCGCCCCAGCACTCAGCACCGTGGTCGCCAGCGCCGCCAGCACCACCGGGCGGGTCAACACGCGCAGCTCGGCGCGCACGTCGGGCATGCGCCCGCGCTCGCCGGCCGGCAGCGCCAGCCACAGCGCGGCCATCGCCAGCACGCCCAGGCCGGCGGTGGCGGCGAACGACAGCCGCCAGCCCAGCGTCTGTCCCAGCCAGGTCGCCGCCGGCACGCCACCGATGTTGGCGATGGTCAGGCCCATGAACATGGTTGCCACCGCGCTGGCCTGCCGCTGCGGCGGCACCACGCTGGCGGCCACCACCGCGCCCAGGCCGAAGAACGCACCGTGGTTGAGGCTGGTGACCAGCCGCGCCAGCAGCAGGCCGGTATAGCCGGTGGCCAGCGCGGACAGCAGGTTGCCGACGGTGAAGATGGCCATCAGCAACATCAGCGCCTGGCGTTGCGGGAAACGCGACAGCGCCAGCGTCATCAGCGGCGCGCCGACCAGCACGCCGGTGGCGTAGGCGCTGACCAGCAGGCCGGCCTTGGGAATGGAGACCTCCACGCCGGCGGCGATCACCGGCAGCAGGCCCATCGGCGCGAACTCGGTGACGCCGATGGCGAAGGCGCCGATCGCCAGCGCGAGCAGGGGCAGGACGGAGGAACGGTCTGGGGATGCCGGCGCGGGAGCGCCAGAGGGGACGGAGGAGGAAGACATGGGGGCGGGGAGAGGGATGACAGAGAAGATCCATACGCTACCGTGCATCAATTCCCTTGAAAATCCGTCGGCTGCGCACAAGACTGTGGAATCTGTTTCACAGGTGTGGACATGGACAACCGGGTTGGGGAAATGCGGGTGTTCCTGGGCGTGATCGATGCCGGCAGCTTCTCGGCGGCGGCGCGGCTGCTGCAGATGACGCCCTCCACCGTCAGCAAGCTGGTGGCGCGGATCGAGCGCCGGCTCGGGGTGCGCCTGATCGAGCGCTCGACCCGGCACCTGGCGCCGACCGCCGAGGGCCGGCTGTACTACGAACGCGCGCAGGCGCTTCTGGCCGAGCTGGATGACATCGACCAGACCCTGGCACAGGGGGCGGACTGCGCCAGCGGGATCGTGCGGGTCAACGCCCCGATCGCCTTCGCCACGCTGGCGCTGGCGCCGCTGCTGCCGGCGTTCTGGCGCAGTCATCCGGGCGTGGTGGTGGACCTGTCCGCGTCCGACCAGCTGACGGACCTGTACCTGGACCGGACCGACGTGGCGTTCCGGGTGGGGCGGTTGAACGATTCAGCGCTGCATGCGCGCACGATCGCCACGATCCCGCGCCGGATCGTCGCCGCGCCGGCCTACCTGGAGCGACACGGCGTGCCGCGCACGCCGGAGGACCTGGCCGCGCACAACTGCCTGGACTTCAATTTCCGTCGCGTGGTGCCGCAGTGGCCGGGCCAGGCTGGCAGCTCGCTGCTGGCCAACAACGGCGAGACGCTGCGGCAACTGGCCGTAGCCGGGGTCGGCCTGGCGCGCCTGGGCGACTACCACGTGCGCGCGGACCTGGCAGCCGGACGGCTGGTCGAGGTGCTGGCCGGTGCCGGTATTTCCGACCAGGAGCAGATCAACGCGCTGTACCGCGGCGGCCCGCGGATGCCGCAGCGAGTACGCGCGTTCCTGGACTTCATGGTGCCGCGGCTGCAGGACTACTTGGCGATGCCCTTGTAGAGGAGCACCTGGATGCGGACCACGTTCTCGCTGCGGCCGTAGAAGGTTCTTATTTTCAGGTGCTGCTTGATCTACTTGGAGAACAACTCGATCTGCCAACGCGCTTTGTAGCAGGCGGCCACCTCAGCCGCCGAACGGGTCAGCCTGTGGGTGACCAGCACCGGATCGCTGTCCTTGCCAGGGCATCGGACCGTGATCCGGCGCACCGGGGCGCTGTCGCGATTCCGGCGCGCGAGGAACACGCCCCTCGGAATTCGGATGTTCGCCTTCGATCTGGAACGCCCCGCCCGCGAGGACGTGGCCTGACAACGAAACCGGGGGCAATTCGCCCCATTTCCCAAGGAGAGTCCCCTGCGGGGGACTGCAAGCTGGACGTCCCCGGGACAGGCAGAGACATCTCCGAGGAAACAGTGCCGTTATGTCCACCGCGACCAGTCGATCTCGTACGCCGCGCTGCGCCCCTTGGAGGCCGTGGGGACGAGGCAACCCTGTTCCACCATGTGCGCCAGTTCGCGGAAGGCCGTGGCGCGGCTGACCTTGGCCAGGCCCACGTACTTGCGCGTGGTCATCCCGCCCTCGAAACCATCCGGGCCGGCATCGAGAAGACGGTTAAGCACCTTGCGCTGGCGCTCGTTGAGGGAGGTCGTGGCCTGATGCATCCAGAACCGGGCCTTGGCCAGTACGGAGGCCGAGGTGGCCTGTGCCGCCACACTGGCGGCCTGAACCTGCTGCAAGAACCACAGCAGCCAGTCGGTGACGTCCAGACCGGATTTGCCGACCCGTTCCAGCAAGGCGTAGTAGTCGCCGCGTTCGCGCAGGAACTGTGCCGAGAGGCTGAACAAGCGCAAGCTGCGCTGTTCATCCTGCGCCAGGGCCATGTCCATCAAGGCCCGCCCCACGCGGCCGTTGCCATCCTCGAACGGGTGGATCAGCTCGAACCACACATGCGCGATTCCGGCGCGAAGCAGGCCATCCAGATCAGACGGGGGCTGCGCGAACCATGCCAGGAAGCGCTCCATCTCCGCTTCCAGCTGCGGCCGGGGTACAGCTTCGTAATGCACTTTCTCGTGCTCGAGCGGGCCGGAAACCACGCGCATGGGTTCATCGCCGCGTAGCTGGCCGGTGCGGATACGGCGCAACAGCGGGCGATCCTCGGGAAACAGGGACGCCTGCCAGGCGCACAGGCGTTCCAGCGTCAGTGGCTCCCGATAGCGTTGAGTGGCATCGAACAGCATGTCGACCAGCCCCTCGGTGGTTCGCTCCGGCGCAGGCAGCCCGGCATGCGGCAAGCCAAGGCGACGGGCGATCGAGGAACGTACCCCATCGGGATTCGGATGTTCGCCTTCGATCTGGCTGGTGCCCAGTGCGTCCTGCAGCAACAGGTCAGCCCCGGCCCGCGTCTGCAACGGGGCATCCAGCAGGCGCGCAGCCCCGGCCAGCTCCCCCTGCGACCTGCGGGCCGCCGCCAATGCTGGCGCAAGCCGCGCCAGATCCCAGGTAAAACCGGGCCAGTCCGGGGACTCCCAAATCCAGCGCCGCGAGGCCATTAGCCACCTAATCAGATCATCTATTGAAGCGATTATGCCGCTTATTCGCCTCCCGTCAACGCCCGGATGGCCGGCAAAGCATCGGCTGACGGCACAAGCGCCCGGAGTACAGAAACGAGGCCTGACAACGAAAACCGGGGCCAATTCGCCCCATTTCCCAAGGACTGCCCCCAGCCCGAACCGCAAGCTGGGACTCTGTCGGGGCAGGCCGAGGCATCGCCGGACTCCGCGCATGCCGGAGTACGTCCGTCGGGAACTGAGATGTGGGAGATCTACGCCTACCAGAATTCCGCGAGCCTCTACGGCATCTTCCATGCCGCAGCAGCGATCCACGCATCGGGCGACTACCTGTCGGCGATCGCCGCGGTGGCGTTCAGCGGCTTCGTCGCCGCGCTGATCGCCTATGCCTTCGCCCCGGAGAAACTGCTGGGCTGGAAGTGGCTGGGCTCGGTGGTGCTGGTGTTCTCCCTGCTGATCGTGCCAAAGGTGACGGTCGGCATCGTCGACAAGACCGGCGGCTCGCCGGTTCGGGTCGTGGACAACGTGCCGTTCGGCGTAGCGGTGCTCGGCAGCGTGACCAGTACGATTGGCCACACCCTGACGGGCCTGTTCGAGACCGCCTTCCAGACGATTCCCGGCGAAGGCGCGCTGCCAAGCGAGCTGGCCTATGCCCAGAATGGCCTGATGTTCGGCAACCGGCTGATCCGGGAAGCCGGCAACGTGGCGTTCCCCGACCCGAACTTCCGCACCGACACGATCAATTTCCTGCTGAACTGCACGGTATACGACCTGATCGACGGCACCGTGGACCCGGCCACGTTCTCGACCTCGGCCGACGTCTGGCCGTTGCTCGGAACCCCGAACCCGGCCCGGTTCAGCACGCTGTCCACCGCCGCCGGCAGCACCGTCGACACCTGCCCAAACGTCTACCTCAACCTCGACAACCGGCTACCCGCGCAGATCAGCCGCATCCAGGGAAAACTCGCCTTCCAGCTCAACCCCACCCTGCCCGGCACCGCCGCCGCGGCGGCGATCGCCGGCCAGGTGCAGCAGGCCTACCTGAAGAACCGCATCGCCGACGCCTCGGCCACGACCGCCGACCTGATCCGCCAGAATGCGGTACTGAACGTCATCCACGATGCCGGCAAGCTGGCCGGCCAGCGCTCCAACGATCCAGCCGCCATGGTGTTGGCGATGGGCCGTGCCCAGGCCACCGCACAGCAGAACGCTGCCTGGATCAACTACGGAAAAGTCGCAGAGCAGGCGCTGCCCGTGTTCCGCAACGTGATCGAGGCGATCACCTACGCCCTGTTCCCGCTGTTCGTGCTGTTGCTGCTGCTGACCAGCGGCAAGGAAACGATGATGGCGTTCAAGGGCTACGCCTCGGTCCTGATCTGGATCCAGCTCTGGCCCCCGCTGTATGCCGTGCTCAACTACATGGCCACCACCTACGCGGCCTACGACCTGAGCGCGGCGGCCGACCTCGGCACCGGCACCAAGTCACTGTCGTTGCAGACCGCCTCGACGATCTACTCCCGGGCCATCTCCGGCGAGGCCGTGGTTGGCTACCTGTCGATGAGCATCCCGTTCATCGCCTGGGCGGCACTCAAGCGCATGGAGAACTTCGGCACCGCCCTGGTCGGTGGGTTGTCCGGGCTGCAAGCCACGTTGTCCGGGGCCACCGGGGCGGCGGCGGCAGGCAACGTCAGCATGGGCAACGTGGCGATGGACCAGACCCGGCTGGCACCGAACCGCACCTCGGCGTTCATGGGCAGCCTGCAGGACGACATCAGCGGGAACACGCTGACCAGCAATGCGCTGACCGGGCGCGCGGCCATGTCGATGCTGCGCAACGAGGGTTTCGCGTCGCGGGTCGTATCGATGCGGGTGTCCGAGCAGGATGTCAGCGAGGCCAGCCGGATGGCCGACAGTGCGCGCAGTGAAGCGATCTCGGCGAACCGCGAGCGGTCCGCAGCCCTGACCGACACGTTTGCGAGGGGGTTGACCAAGCTCCAGTCCATTCGCCACAGCGAGGGAACCACGGATAGCAGCTCCGAGGAGCTTGGCGGGTCGCTCAGCCGATTGGACGGCATCTCGCGGCGCGTGGCTGAAACGACGGGACTGACACAATCTCAGATCGCCAGCGCTGCGTTCAGGCTGCCCGGTGCGTACCAATGGGGCAAGCGCAAGGGGGCGCACAGCGTTTCCTCCGGAGTGACGGCAAGTTCCGCCAAAAACTACACATCGGGCCTGTCGCAGGACGAGCGCAAGGCACTCGACTCGATGACGAGCGAGCAGATCCAGGAATTTCGGCACTTCGCCGACCGCCTTTCGCATGATCGCAGCCTGATCAACGCGATTGCGAGCGATGGGCGTGAGGCGCAGGAAATGGCATCCCGGCTGTCCTCGACAACATCGTTGTCGCAGCGTGCTGACGCCAGCTATGCCGAACGTCTGGCCTACACCGAGCAGCTTTCCAGCGCACGCGAGCGCGGCGAATCAATCTCCATCGATATCGCCCAGGATCCCCACAACCTGGAGATGTTCCGCCGCTACGCGGAGGACTACGGCGGCAACAGCGCCGCCGCGTTCGCGATGATGGAGTTCGAACTGGCACGCCAGGGCCTCTCGCCCAACCGGACCTTCAGCGACGGAACCGCAGTGCCGGACTCCTTCGACAGCATCCACGCGCGCCACACCGAGCAACGCGGCGCTATCGCACGGACTGCCGATGTGTCCGGCAGTCAGGAGCGCCATCGCGGGGCAGTCTCCACGTTCGACAACACGCCCGACGGCATCGAGATGGACACCGCGCCGAGTACGCTGCGCGATGACGTCCGCGGCGAGGGAGCACGGATCAGGACTCAGACCGAGGAAGCCCGCCGCGGGTTCGAGGAGAACGCCCAGATCGTCGAGACCGAGGACGGCACCCTCGCCAGCAGGAAGTCGTTGGGAATGCAATCCGGCGGCCAGGTGCTTCAGGACGGTCGCATCATGGCCGAAGAAGCCAAGGAGGTGACTCAGTCGCTGTATCAACGCGCCAAGGAAGCGATCAAGAAGAGACTCGATGGCGAATGAACCCGCGGCGCCTCACCGACCCGGATCGAAATCGTCTCGATCCACCATTGGCGGAAGGCCCTGCGCGCCTCCGGCATGCCTGAGCAACTCTTCCGACCGACGAACATCCTCCAGGTACTCCGGGTTGGCGATGGGATGATGCCCCGTGGCCGCCCACAAGTTCTCGTCCATTTCCTCCGGACTGGTCCCTGACCCGTCCCGGATGGGGTTCGCGAGACGCTCCCATTCCTCAGTCCCGCCTGGGGTTCGCCTTGGTTCGCTTCCGCTTCATCGGTTTGCCTCCGAAAAAAGTGAGCAGGCCGCCCAGCGCGAGGCCGACGAGCGCCAGCTTCAGGCCAAACAGCACCGCCAGTCCCCAGCTGCCTTGGTCGGCACCGAGGAGCACGCCAACGCCTGCGCCCAGCGCAATGCAGCCATAGAAGACGAGCTTTCGCATTTGGCACTTGTTGCTCGAGCTGGAAGGGACACTCAGACTACGAACGCACTCTGCCGTTTGAACGGAAAATTACGCCCTCTCGCGGCTAAATTCCACACTAGCCGACATCTCGTTGGGCACGGCGCGATACGACCGGGGTCGCTCGCTTCTTCGACTTCCAGGATTACGTCGAGGAACAGTTGGAAAGCTGCGCTTGAGATGTTGGGGATTGAATCAATCCGCGCCGTGCGGCTGCGTCGATTTGTACGAAGACCCAGTCACGCGGGTTTTGCGCAAACCGCGCACCATCATGCGGCGCCGCTGCCGAAAGACCGTACTTTCCGAGACGAGTGGAGGAAGCGAATCCTCCAGACGCTTGCTTCCCCCAACCACCTCGGCTTCGTGCCTTCCGGACAACGTGACAATATCGGCCCACTTGATCATCAAGCGCTGACGATCCTCCAGATAGTCGGTTCGATGATAGGCAGCACGCACCCGGTTGGCCTCGACATGCGCGAGTTGTCGCTCGATTACGTCAGGGCGAAAGCCCAGGCCATCGAGTTCGGTCGAGGCCAGCGCTCGGAAGCCGTGCACGGTGTACTCCCCGAACCCGATCCTGTGCATGCCCTCCCGCAATGTCGATTCACTCATTCCCGTCTTGGCGCGCGTACGGTGCGGAAGCACGAATTCGGTGTTTCCGGAGAACTCATGCAATTGACGGAACAACGCCACGACCTGCGGCGCAAGCGGCACGATATGGTCGCGCCTGCTCTTCATGCGCTCGGCAGGAATGGTCCACAATGCCAACCGCTCGCCAGTCGCCTCAAGAAACTCGGGCTCGAACTCCGACCAGCGCGCTCCGCGTAGCTCACCGCTACGCACGAAGATCAAGAGCATCAGGTGCAATGCGATGCGCGTCTCGGGGTTGCCCGGGTACTTCGCCAATGCCTTCAGGAAATCGGGCACCTTTGCCCAGGGAAGGGCGGCGTGGTGTCCACGCTCGGGAGGTGTCAGCGCTCCGTCCAGGTCGCGAACCGGATTCGTTTCTATGCGCCCCGTAGAAACGGCATAGTTGAACGCCTTTCGTATCCGTTGAAGCAGCCTTCCCGCGGAGTCCAGCGACCCGCGTGCCTCTACCTCCCTGAGGACGGGAAGGATCTCGGTCGGCGTCAATGCGGTGACAGGGCGACGCCCAGCTTCGGAAACGCATCCCGCTCCAACTGCGCAATCAGGTTCTTTCGGTGACGCTCGGTCCACCTGACGCCGCGGACGGCAATCCACTCGCGGCAGACGGTCTCGAAGCTATTGGTCAACCGCGTTGCAGTCGCGATGCGATCCTGGCGCTTGGCCTCGTTGGGATCGATGCCTTCACGTACTAGCGCTTTTGCCTTCTCGCGGCGCTTGCGTGCCTCTGCAAGCGAAACGTCCGGATAGACCCCAAACGCCGTCAAGCGCTCGCGTCCGCCATAGCGGTACTTCATCCGCCAGTAGCGCGCTCCGTTCATCTTGACGTCCAGGTAGGTACAGCCCGCCGCCATCGAAGTACTTGCCCGGCGGAGCCGTCCGCACCCGAAGCGCGGTCAACTTGTCCACAGCCATGAGAGAGTCCTCGCATCCGCACTGGGGGTATCTTATCCCCGGGCTTAGCGTTGTACCCCCTCAGATATCCCCAAACCTCGGAGACGTCCGAGGACCTCCTGAGACGTCGCCGGACAAAAAACACTGAATATTCAATGAATTAGAAGGAAACTAGGCCTCTACGGGACGGTGTGAATCGTCCACGGTAAAGCTCTCCCCGCAGCCGCATTCGGCGGTGGCGTTGGGATTGCGGAAGATGAAGGTCTCGCCCAGGCCCTGCCTGGCGAAATCGATCTCGGTGCCGTCGACCAGCGGCAGGCTGGCGGCATCGACGTAGATGCGCACCCCATCCTGCTCGAACACCGCATCTTCCGGGTGCGCTTCGCGCGCCAGCTCGGTGACGTGGCCCCAGCCGGAACAGCCGGTGCGGGTCACGCCGAAGCGCAGGCCCAGCGCGCCGGGGGTCTGGGCGACGAAGCGCTGCACGCGTTCGAAGGCGACGGGAGTGAGGTGGATGGCCATGGCGAACGACTCCGGGAACAGCGAACGGTCATTATAGGGAGGAACCGATGCGGCGGATGCGCGCCACGCCTCGCAAGCGCCGCGGTTCAGCCAGTACACTTGCCCGTTCCATATCGAGTCGCTGCGGCGAGGATTCAAGTCATGACGGTGGCAAGCGTTGAGCATGCGCTGGCCGGGAAGATCCCGGCGGGCGGCGAAGTGACGGTACGCGGCTGGGTCCGCACCCGGCGCGATTCCAAGGCGGGGCTGTCCTTCGTCAACGTCAGCGACGGCTCCTGCTTCGCGCCGATCCAGGTGGTGGCGCCGGCCGAACTGCCCAACTACGAGTCGGAAGTGAAGCGGCTGACCGCCGGCTGCGCGGTGATCGCGCGCGGGCGCCTGGTCGCCTCGCAGGGCCAGGGCCAGAGCTTCGAGATCCAGGCCGAGGCGATCGAGGTGGTGGGCTGGGTCGAGGACCCGGAGACCTACCCGATCCAGCCGAAGGCGCATTCGCTGGAGTTCCTGCGCGAGGTCGCGCACCTGCGCCCGCGCACCAACCTGTTCGGCGCGGTCACCCGCATCCGCAACTGCCTGGCGCAGGCGGTGCACCGCTATTTCCACCACAACGGCTACAACTGGATCAGCACCCCGATCATCACCACCTCCGACGCCGAAGGCGCCGGGCAGATGTTCCGCGTGTCGACCCTGGACCTGGCCAACCTGCCGCGCGACGCCAAGGGCCAGGTCGATTTCGGCCGCGACTTCTTCGGCAAGGAGACCTTCCTGACCGTGTCCGGCCAGCTCAACGTCGAGGCCTACTGCCTGGCGCTGAGCAAGGTCTACACCTTCGGCCCGACCTTCCGCGCCGAGAACAGCCACACCACCCGGCACCTGGCCGAGTTCTGGATGATCGAGCCGGAGATCGCCTTCGCCGACCTGGCCGAGGACGCGCGGGTGGCCGAGGACTTCCTCAAGTACCTGTTCCGTGCGGTGCTGGATGAGCGCGGCGACGACCTGGCGTTCATCGCCGAGCGCGTGGACAAGACCGCGATCAGCAAGCTGGAGGCGTTCATCAACTCGCCGTTCGAGCGCATCGAGTACGGCGATGCGATCGCCTTGCTGCAGAAGTCCGGGCACACGTTCGAGTTCCCGGTGGAATGGGGCCTGGACCTGCAGACCGAGCACGAGCGCTGGCTGACCGAGCAGCACGTCGGCCGCCCGGTGGTGGTGACCAACTACCCCGAGCACATCAAGGCCTTCTACATGCGCCTGAACGACGACGGCAAGACCGTGGCGGCGATGGACGTGCTGGCGCCGGGCATCGGCGAGATCATCGGCGGCAGCCAGCGCGAGGAGCGCCTGGACGTGCTGGACACGCGCATGGTGCAGTTCGGCCTGGATCCGCAGCACTACGGCTGGTACCGCGACTTCCGCCGCTACGGCACGGTGCCGCACGCCGGCTTCGGCCTGGGCTTCGAGCGCCTGGTGGTCTACATCTGCGGGTTGAGCAACATCCGCGATGCGATCCCCTATCCGCGCGCGCCGGGCAGCGCCGAGTTCTGATGCATCCCGAGGCCGCAGCATGATCCTGTTCTTCGCGCTGTGCTTCGTCGGCGTGGCCATTGCCGGGTTCAGCGCGTTCCTGATCTTCTGGCCGCTGACCCTGGTGCATATCCGCGACCGGCATCCGCCGCTGGTGGCGGCGTTCGGCCCCGGCGCGTTTCTCAAGCCGGTGGCGCTGGGCTGGCTGCTGGCGCGGCGCTACCGCCCGCTAGGCGACCGCTCGTTGTCCGGGCTGGCGACGCCGGCCTGGCTGTCGCTGCTGACCATCTTCTTCGGCCTGGGCATGGCCGCCCTGCTCTGGCTGCTTTCCCTGGTGATTCCATGACTTCAGACGCATCCGCCGCCGATCGGTGGTACCTGGCCAGCCTCGGCCGCATCCTGGTGTGGGCGCGCCTGCGGGTGCGCGAGGCCGGCACCGCCGATGTGCTGGACAGCGACGGCAACACGCTCAGCTACGACAGCGAGGACACCGCGCAAGCGGCGCTGTTCGACGCCGAGTTCGTCGCCTACGACGGCCTGGACGAGGACGACGCGCTGGCGCGCGGGTTCTCGCTGCACGCAGTGGCGCCGCCGCAGGCCGACGACGATGCCGGGCTGCGCGGGCGCATGACCCAGACCCTGGGCGCGCGCGCCTGAGCCGCCGATGCACGTCCCACCGGCGTTCGCCGAAACCGACCTGGGCGCGCTCGACGCGCTGATCGCACGCGATCCGTTCGCGACCCTGGTCAGCGTCGGCGACGACGGCCTGCCCTGCGCCACGCCGCTGCCGGTGCTGTACCGGCGCGACGGCGCGCGCATCGTGATCGAGGGCCACTGGGCGCGCACCAATCCGCAATCGCAGCACCGCGGCCCGGCGCTGCTGATCGTGCACGGCCCGCATGCCTATGTGTCGCCGGGCTGGTATCCGGACAAGGAAGCGATGGCACGGGTGCCGACCTGGAACTACGCCACCGCGCAGCTGCATGGCCAGCTGCAGGTCAGCGACGACGAAGCGCTGCTGGCCGATCTGGTGGCGCGGCTCAGCGAACGCCACGAGCGCGCGCTCGGCAGCGACTGGCGCTACGAACCGCACAACGACGCGCAGCGGCGCCAGCTGCGCGGCATCGTCGGCTTCCGCTTCGAACCGGAGCGGGTGGAACTGAAATTCAAGCTCAGCCAGAACCATCCTGCCGCGAACGTGACGGCGGTCAGCGACGCCTTGCAGGCGCAGGCCGATCCTGGCGCGCAGGCGGTGGCCGCATTGATGCGCGCGCGCCTGCAGCGGCGCTGACCGCGCCTGCAGCCGCACACGAGCGCAGACGCGCCGCTCATCGCGGTCCAACATACGCCTGCGTGTGTACGCGCCGATGAACCGCGCCACGCCCGCTGCCGCCGCGGCGCGCCCATGCGCGCGCCGGCTTCTGGAATAATGCGCGGCTATGAGCAAGATCGATCAGCTACTGCACAACAACCGCGCCTGGTCCGAGCGCATCAATCGCGAGGACCCGGAATTCTTCGGCCGCCTATCCAAGCAGCAGACCCCGCAATACCTGTGGATCGGCTGCTCGGATTCGCGGGTGCCGGCCAACCAGATCATCGACATGGCGCCGGGCGAGGTGTTCGTCCACCGCAACATCGCCAACGTGGTCGTGCATACCGATCTCAACTGCCTGTCGGTGATCCAGTTCGCGGTCGAGGTGCTGAAGGTGCGGCACATCCTGGTGGTCGGCCACTACGGCTGCGGCGGCGTGCATGCCGGACTGACCCGCGCGCGCCTGGGCCTGGTCGACAACTGGATCCGCCACGTCACCGACGTGGCCGAAAAGCACGAAGGCTGCCTGCAGCAGGCCGGCGACCTGAGCCTGCAGCATGCGCGGCTGTGCGAGCTCAACGTGCTCGAACAGGTGGTCAACGTCAGCCGCACCTCGATCGTGCGCGACGCCTGGGCCGGCGGCCAGGAACTGACCGTGCACGGCTGGGTCTACAGCCTGCGCGACGGCCGCGTGCACGACCTGGGCATGGAACTGGAGCGCATTGAGGACCTGGCGCCGCGCTACGATGCCGCACTGGCGCGGATCTGCCAGGACCGCGAGGATCGCTGATCCGCTGTCGGCACCCGCGCCGACGCGACCACCCAAGGACACCGCATGCTCCCCGCCCCGCTGAACCTGCACGCCTGGATCGAACAGCACCGGCACCTGTTGAAGCCGCCGGTGGGCAACAAGTGCATCTACGCCGGCGACTTCATCGTGATGGTGGTCGGCGGGCCGAACGCGCGCGCGGACTTCCACTACGACGAAGGCCCCGAGTGGTTCTACCAGCTCGAAGGCGAGATGGTGCTGAAGATCCAGGAGGACGGCGCGGTGCGCGAGATCCCGATCCGCGCCGGCGAGACCTTCCTGCTGCCGCCGAAGGTGCCGCATTCGCCGCAGCGCCTGCCCGATTCGGTGGGCCTGGTGATCGAGCGCCGCCGCCTGCCGCACGAGAACGACGGCCTGCAGTGGTATTGCGAACGCTGCAACCACCTGCTGTACGCAGAATATTTCCCGCTGCGCAACATCGAGACCGATTTTCCGCCGGTGTTCGCGCGCTTCTACGCCTCCGAGGCGCTGCGCACCTGCGGCCGTTGCGGACAGGTGCACCCGCTGCCGGCGCCCGCCGCCGCGCCGTGAGCGCCCTCGCCGACCGCCGCGCCAGGCTGCGATGCTGCACAGCCTGATCGCGCTGAAGCCGCGCGACGTTCCGCTGCGCGTCGCCCTGCGCAATACCTTCGCGGTGGTCGCCCCGCTCGCCGTGGGCGTGGCCAGCGGCCATGCCGCGCTCGGCCTGGCGATGGCCACCGGCGCATTGAACACCATGTTCTCCGACCAGCCCGGGCCGTACCGGGCGCGGATGCAGCGCATGCTGATGGCGGCGCTGGCGGCCGGCGCCGCGGCGCTGCTGGGCATGCTGATCGGCGCGCATACCGCGGCGCTGGCGCTGGCGGCGCTGCTGCTGGGGCTGGGCGGCGGCCTGCTGGTGGCGCTGGGCCCGGTCGCGGCGCGGGTCGGGCTGACCAGCATGATCCTGCTGGTGGTCAGCGCCGACGTGCGCCTGCCGGCCGCGCAGAGCGTCGGCGTGGCCGCGCTGATCTTCGCCGGCGGCATGCTGCAGATGCTGATGGCGCTGGCCGCCTGGCCGCTGCAGCGCTACCGGCCGGAGCGGTTCGCGCTGGCCGAGCTGATGCGGCAGCTGGCCGGCATCGCCCGCCAGCGGCCGAGCGCGACGCTGGCGCCGCCGGCCACCGAGGCGGTGCTCGAAGCGATGGTGATGCTGCACGGCGAACACCGCGCACGCGGGCTGGCGGTGCAGTCGTTCCGGATCATCGCCGAGCTGTGCGAACGCACGCGGCTGGAACTGCTGACCCTGGCCGACCTGCACGGGCGCCTGGACGCGGCGGCGCGCGCGCGGCGGCCGATCGAGCGGGTGCTGGAACGCAGCGCGGTGGTGCTGGACCAGCTCGCCTACGCGCTGGACAACGCCGCCGATCCAGCCGCGGCGGAGGCCTCGATGACCGGCTTCGACGCGCTGGCCGAGGCCCTGGCGCTGGCCCAGGCGCAAGCGCAGGACAGCCGCGAGCGGCGCCTGCTGCGCATCGCCGTGGCCCGCGCGCAGGGCCTGGGCGGACAGCTGCGCGCGCTGGTGCGCAATGGCCACTGGGCCAGCAGCCGCGGCGAGATCCAGGCCGAGCTGGCCGAGGCCCGGCTGCCGGCGGCGCTGCGTCCCTTGGCGCCGCTGCAGACCCTGCGCGCCAACCTGGGTTTTTCCTCGGTCGCGTTCCGGCATGCCTTGCGCTGCGGCGTGTGCCTGAGCCTGGCGGTGCTGTTCGAACGCTGGCAGGCGATCCCGCACGGCTACTGGATCCCGATGACCACCGCGATCGTGCTCAAGCCGGATTTCGGCGGCACCCTCAGCTTCGGCGCGCTGCGCGTGGCCGGCACCTTCGCCGGGCTGCTGCTGGCCACCGTGCTGGCCCACTTCACGATGGACGGCACGGTGGTGCGGCTGTTGCTGCTGACCGTGTTCTGCCTGGGCTTCCGCCTGCTGACCCAGGTCAACTACGGCCTCGGCGTGGCCTCGCTGACCGGCATGCTGGTGTTGCTGCTGTCGTTCGAGGGCATGGCCCCGGGCGAGGCGATCGGCGAGCGCATCCAGGCCACCGTGCTCGGCAGCGCACTGGCGCTGGTCGCCTACGCGCTGTGGCCGACCTGGGAGCGCCGGCACATCCGCGCCACCCTGGCGCAACTGTTGCTGGCCTATCGCGACCATCTCGCCGCGCTGCTCGAAGGCCGCCTGCAGGCGCTGCCGGAAACCCGCGCCGCCTCACGCACCGCGCGCACCAACGTGCAGGCCTCGATCGAGCGGCTGCGCGGCGAGCCGCGGCGCAAGCGCAACCTGCGCGAGCTGACCCTGGCCGAATCGGTATTGGCCAACGGCAACCGTCTGATCCGCGCCTCGCTGGCGCTGGAAGCGGTGCTGCGCGACAGTCCATCGCTGCCGCCGCTGCCGGAACTGGAGCGGTTCCGGCGCCAGGCGCATGCCGCACTGACGCAACTGGCCGACAGCCTGCGCAGCGGCAGCGCGCCTGGCCAGGCGACGCTGCGCGCGGACGAGCGGCGCCTGGCCGAGGCGCTGGCCGCGCAGCTGCCCGATGCCGCCGAGGCCGGTGCGCTGACCGCGCTGGCCGACACCAGCGACCGCGTCGCCGACAGCGTCGGCACCCTCACCCACCTGTTGCGCAGCGCCATGCTGCCGGCCGCCGAGCAAGCGCCGCAGCGCGACCGGTAGACTGTGCCCACGTCCTGCTGCCCGCTGCCGATGAACGAGATCCTGACCCGCAACCACGCCACCGCGCTCGACGCCGCCGACCCGCTGCGCGCGCTGCGCCGCGAATTCCTGTTCCCGCAGCACCAGGGCGCCGACCAGGCCTACTTCGTCGGCAACTCGCTCGGCCTGCAGCCGCGTGGCGCCCGCGCCGCGGTGCAGGAGGTGCTGGACCAATGGTCGGCGCTGGCGGTGGAAGGCCACTTCACCGGCGACACCCAGTGGATGACCTACCACGAACTGCTCGCCGCGCCGCTGGCGCAGCTGGTCGGCGCGCTGCCGCACGAAGTGGTGGCGATGAACACGCTGACGGTGAACCTGCACCTGCTGATGGTCAGCTTCTACCGCCCCACCCGCGAGCGCCCGGCGATCCTGATCGAGGCCGGCGCGTTCCCGTCCGACCAGCATGCGCTGGCCTCGCAGATCCGCTTTCACGGCTTCGATCCGGCCACCGCGCTGATCGAAGTGCAGCCGGACGGCGCCGACGGCATCGTGTCGCTGGCCGCGCTCGAGCGCGCCATCGGCGAACACGGCCCGCGCCTGGCGCTGGTGCTGTGGCCGGGCGTGCAGTACCGCACCGGACAGGCCTTCGACCTGGACGCGGTGGCGCGGCTGGCGCGCGCGGCCGGCGCCGCGGTCGGTTTCGACCTCGCCCACGCGGTCGGCAACATCCCGCTGACCCTGCACGACACCGCGCCCGACTTCGCGGTGTGGTGCCACTACAAGTACCTCAACGCCGGCCCCGGCGCGGTCGCCGGCGCCTTCGTGCACGAACGCCATGGCCACGGCGACACGCCGCGCTTCGCCGGCTGGTGGGGCCACGACAAGCGCACCCGCTTCCAGATGCGCCCGGAGTTCGTCGCCGCGCCCGGCGCCGACGGCTGGCAACTGAGCAATCCGCCGATCCTGAGCATGGCGCCGCTGCGCGCCTCGCTGGAACTGTTCGAACGCGCCGGGCTGCCGGCGCTGCGGCGCAAGTCGCAGCAGCTCACCGGCTACCTGGAGACGCTGATCCGCGCGCGCCTGGCGCACACCTTGCAGATCCTCACCCCGGCCGACCCGGCGCAGCGCGGCTGCCAACTGTCGCTGCGCGTGATCGGCGGGCGCGCGCGCGGCCGTGCGCTGTTCGCGTACCTGCAATCGGTCGGCGTGCTCGGCGACTGGCGCGAGCCGGACGTGATCCGGATCAGCCCGGTGCCGCTGTATACCCGCTATCGCGACATCTACCGCTTCGTCGAGGAAGCGGAAACCTGGGCCGGCGTCTGAGCCACCCCCTCCTGCGCGGCCGCCGCCGCGCGTCATGCCGGACTTCTCCTTGAGCGCCTCCCCCCGCAGCATTACCCTGATCGGCGCCGGCCTGGCCGGCTCCCTGCTCGCCATCCTGCTCTCGCGCCAGGGCTGGCGCGTCGCCGTCTATGAGCGCCGCGGCGATCCGCGCATCCAGGACTACGAGCGCGGCCGCTCGATCAATCTGGCGCTGGCCGAGCGCGGCCTGCACGCGCTGCGCCAGGCCGGCGCCGATGCCGCGGTGATGGCCAAGGCGGTGATGATGCGCGGGCGCATGGTGCATTTCGCCGACGGCCGCCAGCAGTTGCAGCGCTACGGCCGCGACGACAGCGAGGTGATCTGGTCGGTGCACCGCAACAACCTCAACATCACCTTGCTGCAGCTGGCCGAGCAAGCCGGCGCGCGCATCCATTTCTACCGGCGCCTGCACACGGTGGACTTCGACGCCGGCTACGCGCGCTTCATCGACGACCGCGACGACCAGCCGCACGACATCCGCTTCCACAGCATGATCGGCGCCGACGGCGCCGGCTCGGCGCTGCGCGCGGCGATGCAGCGCAAGGCGCCGATGGCCGAGCACACCGAGTTCCTGGACCATTCGTACAAGGAACTGGAGATCCCGCCCAACGCCGACGGCAGCTTCCGCATCGAGGCCAACGCGCTGCACATCTGGCCGCGCGGGCACTATATGTGCATCGCCCTGCCCAACGACGAGGGCACCTTCACCGTCACCCTGTTCCTGCCCAACAAGGGCGACCCCAGCTTCGCCACCACCCGCACCGGTGCCGAAGCGCTGGCGCTGTTCGCACGCGACTTCGCCGATGCGCTGCCGCTGATGCCGCAACTGGCCGAACACTGGGAGCAGCACCCGCCGGGCCTGCTCGGCACGCTGCGGCTGCAGCGCTGGCACCTGGACGGGCGCGCGGTGCTGCTCGGCGACGCCGCGCATGCGATGGTGCCGTTCCACGGCCAGGGCATGAACTGCGCGTTCGAGGATTGCGTGGCGCTGGCCGCGCACCTGCAGCGCGAACCGGACCTGGGCCGCGCCTATGCCGCGTTCGAGGCCGAGCGCAAGCCCAACGCCAGCGCGATCCAGCAGATGGCGCTGGAGAACTACATCGAGATGCGCGACCGCGTCGGCGATGCCGGCTTCCTGCTGCAGCGCGAACTGGAGCAGGCGCTGCAGGCGCGCCATCCGACCCGCTTCGTGCCGCACTACACCATGGTCACCTTCCTGCGCACGCCGTACGCGCTGGCGCTGCGGCGCAGCGAGATCCAGCGCGAGATCCTGCTGCAGGCCACGCAGGGCCACAGCGACCTGTCGCGGATCGACTGGGCGTGGCTGCAGCGAACCGTGCACGAACGCCTGGCACCGCTGGAGGGCGCGCATTGAGCCGATCTGCCTTACCCTCTACGTCGCCCCGCCACGGATGGGAAAGGCGCGACGCGGCACTGGCCGCAGCCGGCGGCGCATTCGCGGCCGAAGCCTTCCCCACATAGCCGCCGACCCCACATGCCCGACAGCTTTCTCTTCTACGACCTGGAAACCTTCGGCGCCGATCCGCGGCGCACGCGCATCGCCCAGTTCGCGGCGGTGCGTACCGATGCGGCGCTGAACGTGGTCGAGGAGCCGGTCAGTTTCTTCGTGCAGCCGGCCGACGACCTGCTGCCCTCGCCGATCGCCACGCTGATCACCGGCATCACGCCGCAGCAGGCGCTGCGCGACGGGGTCAACGAGGCCGATGCGTTCGCGCGCATCGCCGAGCAGATGGCGCGGCCGCAGACCTGCACGCTGGGCTACAACTCGCTGCGCTTCGACGACGAATTCGTGCGCCACGGCCTGTTCCGCAATTTCCACGATCCGTACGAGCGCGAGTGGCGCGGCGGCAATTCGCGCTGGGACCTGCTGGACATGCTGCGGCTGATGCACGCGCTGCGCCCGGACGGCATCGTCTGGCCGCAGCGCGACGACGGCGCCACCTCGTTCAAGCTGGAGCAGCTGGCGCTGGCCAACGGCGTGCGCGACGGCGACGCGCACGAGGCGCTGTCCGACGTCTACGCCACCATCGGCATGGCGCGGCTGTTCCGCGAGCGGCAACCGCGGCTGTGGGACTACGCGCTGAAACTGCGCGACAAGCGCTTCTGCGGCGGCCTGCTCGACGTGCTGGCGATGCAGCCGGTGCTGCACGTGTCGATGCGCTATCCGGCCGCACGCCTGTGCGCGGCGCCGGTGCTGCCGCTGGCGCGGCATCCGCGCATCGACAGCCGGGTGCTGGTGTTCGACCTGGAAGGCGACATCGAACCGCTGCTGCGCTACACGCCGGAGCAGATCGCCGACCGCCTGTACACCCCGCAGGCCGACCTGCCCGAGGGCGAGCAGCGCATCCCGCTGAAGGAAGTGCACCTGAACAAGGCGCCGGCGCTGGTCGCCTGGGCGCACCTGCGCGAGCCCGACTTCGCCCGCCTGCAGATCGACCCGGCGCAGATCCTGGCCAAGGCCGCGCGCCTGCGCGAAGCCGGGCCGGAGCTGGCCGAGAAGGTGCGCCGCGTGTTCGGCAGCGAACGCGCGTCGGCCCCCGCCGATGTCGATGCCTCGCTGTACGACGGTTTCCTGGCCGACACCGACAAGCGCGCGATGGCGCAGGTGCGCGCGACTCCGCCGGCGCAGCTGGCGCCGCTGGCGCATGGCTTCCGCGATCCGGGCTTCCGCGACCCGCGCCTGCCCGAGCTGCTGTTCCGCTACCGCGCGCGCAACTGGCCGCAAACGCTGTCGATCGCCGAGCAGGGCCGCTGGGATGACTACCGGCGCCGGCGCCTGCATGGCGACAGCGGCCTGGCGGAACTGGGCTTCGACGGCTACTACGCGCAGCTCACCGATTTACGTCTGGCTCACCCCGACGATGCTACCAAGCAGGCCCTGCTCGACCAATTGGCCGCCTGGGGCCAGGACCTGCAACGCACCCTATGACCAGCTATTTCAGCGACGCCAGCTTCAAGTTCCTGCGTGCCCTGGCGCGGCACAACGACAAGGCCTGGTTCAACGACAACCGGCACAAGTACGAAGAACACGTGCGCCAGCCGTTCCTGCGCCTGATCACCGACCTGCAGCCGGACCTGGCCCAGGTCAGCGAGCATTTCCGCGCCGACCCGCGCGGGGTCGGCGGCTCGCTGTTCCGCATCCATCGCGACGCGCGCTTCTCCCACGACAAATCGCCGTACAAGACCTGGCAGGGCGCGCGCCTGTTCCACGAGCGGCGCAAGCAGGTGCCGGCGCCTTCGTTCTACCTCCACCTGCAGCCGGGCGAGAGCTTCGTCGGCGCCGGCCTGTGGCATCCGGAAGCGGACACGCAGCGCAAGGTGCGCCAGTTCATCTTCGACAACCCCGGCAGCTGGAAAGCCGCCGCGCACGCGCCCAAGCTGCGCCGCCGCTTCGATTTCGAGGCCAGCGAAGTGCTGGTGCGGCCGCCGCGCGGCTTCCCGGCCGAATTCGAATTCATCGACGACCTCAAGCACAAGAACTGGGTGTTCTGGCGCCAGCTCGACGACGCCACCATGACCGGGCCGAAGCTGCGCTCGCTGATCGCCGCCGACCTGCAGACGCTGGCCCCGTTCGTGGATTATTTGTGCGCGGCGTTGGATCTGGAATTCTAGAGATGCAACGCTGTCCATTGGCCGAACCACGAGGCAGAGGCACACGATGAAAAAATGGCTGGCATTGCTGTTCCTCGCCCTGCTCGCGCTGGGCGGCTATGTCGCCGCCGGACCCTACCTGGCGATCCGCGGGATCAGCCAGGCGCTGGAACAGCGCGACGCGGCGGCGCTGGAGCGCTACGTCGACTTCCCCACCCTGCGGGTCAACCTGAAGGCGCAGGTCGACGATGCGCTGCTGCGCCGCGCCGGGCCGGAGCTGCAGGCCGGCCTGTTCGGCGGCGCGCTGCTGTCGCTGGCCGGTAGCGTCAGCGGCATCGGCGTGGATGCAATGGTCACCCCGGCCGGGATCGGCGCGCTGCTGCAGGGCGATGCGCTGTGGAAGCGCGCCAGCGGCGACACCGTGGGCGGCGACAGCTATGCCGCGCCGCGCCCGCCGCAACCGCTGCGGCAGGCCGAACACCGCTTCGAATCGACCTCGCGTTTCGTCGCCACCCTCCACACCGCCGACGGCACCGCGGTGCCCTGCGTGTTCACCCGCGACGGGCTGCGCTGGAAGCTCAGCAACATCCTGCTGCCGTTGTAGGAATCTCCGGGTAACGCTCGAGCCATGGACTGCGACATCCGCGCCCCAGGAAATCCCACTGTGGGATTCAGCCGAGATCGACGCCCCGCCCGATTCGCGATATGCCGATCCAGTCGAGTGCTTCGACTAGCACGCGCCAGTGCGATAGGAAGCCTTCTCGGTGATTTCGAGCACGCGCTCGGGTGTCAGGTTTTCCGCGATCAGTCGCTCGACAATCACCACGTCCAGCCACTCACCTTCCAGCTGCGCGTGCTTTTCGTAGATCCCCACCTCACGAAAGCCGCATCGCGCGCATAACGCACGGCTTGCCGCGTTGATCGGGAAGATGCGCGACAAGAGCTTCCAGTAGCCCAGGCGACGGGCTTGCGCAATCAGCGCTTCAAGTAAATCCAGGCCGATGCCACGGCCTCGCGATGCGCGTTCGAGGTAAATCGAGAACTCTCCGATCCCGGCGTAACAGGCGCGCGGGCGATAGCTGCTGATGTTGGCCCAGCCCAGAACAGCACCGTCGGCATCGGTCGCGACCAGATAAGGCATGAGGCCCTGCACTCCCAGCTTCTCGCGGATCTCCTCGGTACGGCGCGGCTGGGTCTCGAACGTCGAACGGCGCTCGGCGATACCTTGGTTGTAGATCGCGGCGATGGCTGCGGCGTCGTCCTGGGTGGCGGTTCGAATCGGCATGCAGTGGCCCTCCTATTTCGTTGTTGGTGGCAACCATGTACTCAAACAACTATCGCCACGTGCGGGAACACGCCGGCTTTACTCAGAAGCGGCAGCTGGGGGTGTCGCCGAATGAAACCGCTGCGCGGCGGCGTTGGCGAAGCGGCGGATCACCGTGGTGGCGCTGGTCCGGGTCTGCGCGTCGAAGTCGGCCACGATGGCCTTGTGCTGCCTGAGCAGATCCGCCTTGATTCGGGCATGCAAGGCATGGCCGGACTCGGTGACTTCGAGCAGCCACGCGCGTTGGTCCGTCGCGTCGGCCTGGCGCCTGACATGGCCTTTGCGCTCCAGCGCGTCAACGACGCGACTCATCGTGCTCTTGTTCAAGAAAAGCCGCCTGGCAATGTCCCCCGCCCGCAACGGCCCCTGCTCTACCAAGGTCTCCAGGGCATGGCACTGGGTCACCGATATCCCGAAACAGGACAGCTGATCGCGGTCCCGAAACTGATAAAGCCTCACCAGATCGGCCAGCGCTTCACTTAGCGCGCGGGCATCGTCGTCGAGCTTGGCATCGCGGCTGGCAGGCATCAGACCATGCACTGAATTGGTTGGTACCCGCAACCATATGCCGGACGCGACTTCCTTGCAATCGGCAAGCATATCGAGCAGCAGGGCCGCAACCTGATCTATCGCGCCGAGTACGGCCATATGAACGGCCTGATCGGCTACCTGACCGAGCACTGCTGCCAAGGCGGCATCTGCGAGGTCAGCGAGGCTGCTCCTTCCACTCGCCGCGACTGCTGACGTCATGACCACCGACACCACCTGCAACGCGCTGTTCATCTGCACGGGCAATTCGGCCCGTTCCATCCATGCCGAAGGCTTGCTCAACGGGCTGGGCAAGAGCCGTTTTCATGCCTATTCGGCCGGCAGCCACCCAAAGGGGAAGTTCATCCGCTGGCGTTGGCGACGCTGCAACGGCTGCGCCTGCCGACGACGGGTTACCGCAGCAAGCGCTGGGACGAATTTGTCGCGCCCGCTGCGCCGAGGTCCGGCCGCGGTCGTGGACTCCGAAGAACAGCAGCGCAAGGTCTTCCTCGACGCGGCAATCACGCTGCGCAGGCGCATCGAACTGTTCCTGTCGCTGCCTCTGCAGCGCCTGGACAGCATGTCCTTGCAGCGCGAACTGCGCGATATCGGCCGGCAGTGAGGCAGGCGCCATGACCACCGCAACCGACGTCTCCCAAGCGCCATCCGCCATCAGCGGCTTCGAGCGTTACCTGAGCGTGTGGGTGGCGCTGTGCATCGTCGTCGGCATCGCGCTGGGCCAGTTCGCGCGGCGCGTGTTTCAGGCCATCGGCCGGATGGAAATCGCCCAGGTCAACCTGCCGGTCGGCGTGCTGATCTGGATCATGATCGTGCCGATGCTGCTGAAAGTGGACTTCGCCGCACTCGGCCAGGTCGGGCAGCACTGGCGCGGCATCGGCGTGACATTGTTCGTGAACTGGGCGGTCAAGCCGTTCTCGATGGCGCTGCTGGCGTGGATCTTCATCCGCCATGCGTTCTCGCAATGGTTGCCGGCCGAACAGCTGGACAGCTATATCGCCGGCCTGATCTTGCTGGCCGCCGCACCGTGCACGGCGATGGTCTTCGTATGGAGCCGGCTGACCGGCGGCGACCCGGTATTCACGCTGTCGCAAGTCGCCCTCAACGACACGATTCATGGTGTTCGCCTTCGCTCCCATCGTCGGCCCGCTGCTGGGCCTGTCGTCGATTACGGTGCCATGGGCCACGCTGCTGGTGTCGGTGGCGCTGTACATCGTCATTCCGGTGATCCTCGCGCAACTCTGGCGCAGGGCGCTGCTGCGCCGGAGCCAGGCCGCCTTCGAGCGGACGCTGCAGCGCATCGGTCCGCTGTCGATCGCGGCGTTGCTGCTGACGCTGGTGCTCCTGTTCGCCTTTCAGGGGGAAGCCATCGTCACGCAGCCGCTGGTCATCGCCATGTTGGCCGTGCCGATTCTGATCCAGGTGTTCTTCAATTCCGGCCTGGCGTACTGGCTCAATCGCCAGGCCGGCGAGAAACACAGCATCGCAGGCCCGTCGGCACTGATCGGCGCCAGCAACTTCTTCGAACTGGCGGTCGCCGCTGCCATCAGCCTGTTCGGCTTCCACTCCGGCGCGGCACTGGCCACCGTGGTCGGGGTGCTGATCGAAGTGCCGGTAATGCTATTGGTGGTGCGTGTGGTCAACCGCTCGCGCGGCTGGTACGAGCGGCACACGCTCACACCGTGACCCCACAGCTCGCGCCATCGGCGACGGCACAATTCATCACCATCCCGACCGCCGCACCATATGCGGCATGCCAGGCTTGATTCGCAACGGCCGATGCCGATGCCGATGCCGACGCCGTTCGTGGCCGTACGCGCCCTACAGGGGCGAACGCGCCATAGCGGCAAACGCCTTTTGCAGGCGCCGGAACGTCGGCCGCAACTGCCAGCGCGCCGACCACGGCAGGCGCGCCAGCGCGGCGCGCGCATCCAGCGCCTGCACATCGCCGGTCCAGGCGAACACCACATGGTTGTCCCCCTCCGGCTCGTCCAGGCGCAGCACGCAGCCGCCGAAGATCTTGCGCAGGTGCGCCACGTGCTGGCGGGTGTCGGTGGCGTACAGGTTCACCGCCAGCACGCCGCCGGCGGCCAGCGCCGCATGGCAGGCCTCGTAGAAACCGCGCGTGCGCATCGCCGCAGGGATGCCCTCGGCATCGTAGGCATCGAGCAGCAACAGGTCGTAGCGGCCGCGGCGTTGCGGCAACAGGAGCGCGCCGTCGCCGTGCAGCGCCTGAAAGCGCGCATCGTCGGCCGGGATATGGAAGGCCTCGCGCAGCGCCAGCACGTCGGCGTCGGCCTCGATCGCCTCGATCCGCGCCTGCGGCAGGTGCCGGTAGCAGAACTTGGCCTGCGAGCCGCCGCCCAGGCCGACGATGCCGATGCAGCGCGGATCAGGCCGCAGCAACAGCGCGCCGAGCATGCTGCGGGTATAGCCCACCTCCAGCAGGTGCGGCCACCAGGTCAGCATCCGGCTCTGGGTCACTTCGCCCTTGAATTGCAGGCTGGTATAGCGCCAGCCGCGCTCCAGGTAGGGCCGCCCCGGGCGTATGCCGCTGGTCGCGGAACTGTCAGGCCGCAGCAGCTGGCGCAGCGTGGCCCAGCGGTTGGCTCCGCCGCCGTTGCCGCCGGAGGCCGCGCTCACGGCTTGGCGATGACGTTGGCCACGCCGTGCGGCACGTGCCCGGCGGCCACGCGCTCGCGCGCGGCGCTGTCGATGTTGTGCTGCGAGTCGTCGAAGAAGATGTCGGCGCCGAACGCCTGCAGGAACGGCCCCTTGTGGCGGCCGCCGAGGAACAGCGCCTCGTCCAGGCGCACGCCCCACTCGCGCAGCGTGCGGATCACCCGCTCGTGCGCCGGCGCCGAGCGCGCGGTGACCAGCGCGGTGCGGATCGGCGAGGCCTCGCCGGCCGGGAACGCGGCCTGCAGCGCATGCAGCGCGGACAGGAAATTGCGGAACGGCCCGCCGGTCAGCGGCTCGCGCGCGTTCTCGCGCTCGTGGCGGCCGAACGCCTCCACCCCCTGCTCGCGCGAGAAACGCTCGCCCTCGTCGCTGAAGATCACCGCATCGCCGTCGAAGGCGATGCGCAGCTGCGTGGACAGGCGCTCCGAATCGATCGCCCCCGCCGCCGCGGCCGCCTCCTGCGCATGTTCGCCCGGCGCCTTGGGCAGGATCGTCGCCGCGGCGATGCCATGGCTCAGCGCGCGCCGCACCGATTCGGGATTGGCCGACAGGAACAGGTCGGTGCCGAACGGCTTGACGTAGGGCCAGGTGGCCTCGCCGGAGGTGAAGGTGGCGCGGACGATGCCCAGCCCGTAGTGCTGGATCGAATTGAAGATGCGCAGCCCGGTATCGGCGGAATTGCGCGACAGCAGGATCACCTCCACCGGCGGCGTCTCCGGCGGCGTGCCCTGGTTCAGTGCCAGCAGCTTGCGTACCACCGGGAACGCCACGCCCGGCGCCAGCACGTCGTCCTCGCGCTCGCGCTGGTAGGCGCTGTACGCCTCCACCCCCTGCTGTTCGAACAGCGCATGGCCCTCTTCCAGATCGAACAGGGCGCGCGAGGTGATGGCGACGGTGAGCAGGCGGGGGAAGTTGTCGGACATTTGGGGGCTGGGAATGGGGAATCGGGAGTGGGGAATAGGTAAAAGCGGTCTACGGGCATGGAATTTATGCAGGGAAAGGAAGCTGTCAGGAAACCGCTCTTGCGATTCCCCATTCCCGATTCCCCACTCCCAGCCCTCAAACCATGAACTGCTCGCTCAAGATCCGCTCCTCCAGGTTGTGCTCCGGATCGAACAGCAAGGTGACCATGCGGTCGCGCGACTCGCGGATGGTGACTTCGACCACGTCGCGGGTCTCGTGCGAGTCGGCGGTGACGCTGACCGGGCGCTTGTACGGGTCGAGCACGCGCAGGCGCACCTCGATGTCGGCCTTGAGGATCGCGCCGCGCCAGCGCCGCGGGCGGTACGGGGCGATCGGGGTCAGCGCCAGCGTGTGCGAACCCAGCGGCAGGATCGGGCCGTGCGCCGAGGAGTTGTAGGCGGTGCTGCCGGCCGGCGTGGCCACCATCACCCCGTCGCAGATCAGTTCGTCGACCCGGGTCTGGCCGTTGAGGTCGATGCTGACGTGCGCGGCCTGGCGGGTCTGCCGCAGCAGCGACACTTCGTTGTAGGCCAGCGAGCCGGTGGTGGTGCCGGACTCGGTCTGCGCCAGCATCTCCAGCGGCCGCAGCTTGGCCGGCTCGGCCTGCGCCAGGCGCTCGGCGAGGTCGTCGTCGCGGTACTGGTTCATCAGGAAACCGACCGCCCCCAGCTTCATGCCGAACACCGGTTTGCCCAGGCCGCCGTGGCGGTGCAGGGTCTGCAGCATGAAACCGTCGCCGCCGAGCGCGCACAGCACGTCGGCATCGGCCGGCGCGCAGTCGCCATAGCGCGCGACCAGCTGATCGCGCGCCTGCAGCGCCGGCGGCGCAGTGCTGGCAAGAAAACAGATACGGGGGGCGGAAGGCAGCACGGAAGCATTCATGGCCTCGATCATACCCGGCGCACCGTTACCCGCGCGCTTCGAGTCCATCGGTAACGCATGCCGTCCAGCAAGCTGGACGACACGCAATGCCTCTGGAGCAAAGCCCCCCTTCTGTTAAGGGGGGCGCGGCGACAGCCGCGGGGGATAGGCGAAGTGGCCGTGCGGCGCCAAAGTTTGCGCCGCAAACTTTGGGTCAGGCCCGCAGAGCGGGCCTGACCACGGTGTTACACACCGTGCGCCGCAAGCTGCCCAAGCCGCTGCACCGCCACCGACACCGTCGGGTAGTCCAGCGCCTTCTGCGCCGACAGTTCCTGCAGCATGTTCAAGGTGAAGCGCAGGCTGCTGTCGTCGCGCTGCAGCCACTGCTGCACCTTGGCCTCGGCGTTGCCGCCCGGCAACGCCAGGGCCTGCCCGGCCAGCGCGCTGTGGTGCTTGGCCAGTTCGTCGCGCAGCACGCCGCGGGCCACCGCATGCCAGCGGCCGTTGACCTCCAGCGCATCGATCTGCTCGAAGATCCACGGCAACTGCAAGGCCTCGCCGAGGCGGAAATGCACCTTCGACACCTCCACCGGCCTGAGCTTGCGGGTACGCGCCATCTCGATGATGTCGAACGCCGGCTCCAGGAAGCGCAGTTCCGCCAGCTGCTGCGCCAGCGCCGCCGGCAGGCCCTTGTCCTGCCACTCCTGCACCAGCGCCTCGTACAGCGGGCGCTGTGCGTCCGAGAGCACGCCGGAGGCGACGCGGATGTCGTTGAACGGTTCGTGGTAGCGCTCCACCGCCGCGGTGATGCCGGGCATCGGGCCGGGACGGAACAGCAGCCAGCGCACGAACGCGCGCTGCAGCTTCCAGATCACTTCCAGCGCATCGATCTGCACCGACTCGGGCACCTGCCCGTCCAGCGCGTCGATCTGCGTCCACAGCGCGCGCGCGTCCAGCGTCTCGCGGCTGATCGTGTACGCCTTGGCGACCTCGCCGATGCTGCGCCCGGTGTCTTCCTGCATGCGCATCAGGAAGGTCGCGCCCATGCGGTTGATGGTGGTGTTGGTGACCGCGGTGGCGATGATCTCGCGCTTCAGCCGGTGCCGCTCCATCGCATCGGCGTACTTCTTCTGCAGCGGCTGCGGGAAGTAGCGCTGCAGCTCCTTGGACAGGTACGGGTCTTCAGGGATGTCCGATTCCAGCAGCTGCTGGAACGCGACCAGCTTGGAGTAGGACAGCAGCACCGCCAGCTCCGGCCGGGTCAGGCCCTGGCCGCGGGCCTTGCGCGCGGAGATCTCCGCATCCGAGGGCAGGTATTCGATCTGCCGGTCGAGCAGGCCCTGCGCTTCCAGGGTGCGGATGAAGTGCTGCTTGGAGCCCAGGCGCTTGACGCTCATCCGCTCCATCAGGCTCAGCGCCTGGTTCTGGCGGATGTTGTCCCACAGCACCAGCGCGGCGACCTCGTCGGTCATCGACGCCAGC
Organism: Xanthomonas hyacinthi; assembly: GCF_009769165.1. NCBI lineage: Bacteria > Pseudomonadati > Pseudomonadota > Gammaproteobacteria > Lysobacterales > Lysobacteraceae > Xanthomonas > Xanthomonas hyacinthi. The sequence goes on along the minus strand of NZ_CP043476.1, from coordinate 4,065,423 downwards.
AGCGTGTTGCGCGCCGCCACGCTCAGCTTCCTGGCCTGCACCACGTCGTTGAGCAGGATCTTGATGTTGACCTCGTGGTCGGAGGTGTCCACGCCGGCCGAGTTGTCGATGAAGTCGGTGTTGAGCAGCACCCCGACCTGCGCGGCCTCGATGCGGCCGAGCTGGGTCAGGCCCAGGTTGCCGCCTTCGCCGACGATCCTGCAGCGCAGCTCGCCGCCGTTGACGCGCAGGCCGTTGTTGGCGCGGTCGCCGACGTCGCCATGGCTCTCGCTCGCCGCCTTGACGTAGGTGCCGATGCCGCCGTTCCAGAACAGGTCCACCGGCGCCTTGAGGATTGCATTCATCAGCGCGTTGGGCGAGAGCTGCTTGACCCCCGCCTCCAGGCCCAGCGCCTCGCGCACCGGCGCGCTGATCTCGATCGACTTCAGCGTGCGCGGATAGATGCCGCCGCCGGCGCTGATCAGCTTGGCGTCGTAGTCGGCCCAGCTGGAGCGCGGCAGCTTGAACAGGCGTTCGCGCTCGGCGAACGCGGCCGCGGCATTCGGCGTGGGATCCAGGAAGATGTGGCGGTGGTCGAACGCGGCCAGCAGGCGGATGTGCCTGGACAGCAGCATGCCGTTGCCGAACACGTCGCCGGACATGTCGCCGATGCCGACCACGCTGAAGTCCTCGCTCTGGCAGTCGCGGCCCAGCGCGCGGAAGTGGCGCTTGACCGACTCCCAGGCGCCGCGCGCGGTGATGCCCATGCCCTTGTGGTCGTAGCCGACCGAGCCGCCGGAGGCGAACGCGTCGCCGAGCCAGAAGCCGTGGTCGAGCGCCAGCCCGTTGGCGATGTCGGAGAACGTGGCGGTGCCCTTGTCGGCGGCGACCACCAGGTACGGATCGTCCTGGTCGTGGCGCACCACCTGCGGCGGCGCCACGATCCTGCCGCCGACGATGTTGTCGGTGATGTCGAGCAGGCCCTGGATGAACAGCTTGTAGCAGGCGATGCCCTCGGCCAGCACCGCGTCGCGGTCGCCGCCGACCGGCGCGCGCTTGCAGAAGAAGCCGCCCTTGGCGCCGACCGGCACGATCACCGTGTTCTTGACCATCTGCGCCTTGACCAGGCCCAGCACCTCGGTACGGAAATCCTCGCGCCGGTCCGACCAGCGCAGGCCGCCGCGCGCCACCGCGCCGAAGCGCAGGTGCACGCCTTCCACGCGCGGGCCGTACACGAAGATCTCGCGGTACGGGCGCGGCTTGGGCAGTTCCGGCACCTTGGCCGAATCGAGCTTGAAGCCGATGCAATGGCCCGGCTGGCCATCCTTGCCGGTCTGGTAGTAGCTGGTGCGCAGGGTCGCTTCGATCACGCCCTTGAAGCTGCGCAGGATGCGGTCCTCGTCGAGGCTGGCGACCTGGTCGAACAGCTTCAGCAGCGCGGCATTGGCCGCTTCCAGCTGCGCATCGCGGTCGCCGCGGCGCGCGTCGATCACCGGTTGCAGCGCCTTCAGCGCGGCGTCGTCGCCGGCCGCCAGCAAGGTCAGCTGCGCCGACAGCGCGGCCTGGCCGTCGGCGATCTGCGCCTTGCTCTCGTTGCCGGTGGCCGGATCGAAGCGCGCCTCGAACAGTTCCACCAGCAGCCGCGCCAGCAGCGGATAGCGGCTGCAGGTTTCTTCGACGTAGGCCTGCGAGAACGGCACGCCGGTCTGCAGCAGGTACTTGCAGTAGCCGCGCAGGATCGCCACCTGGCGCCAGCCCAGGCCGGCGCCGACGATCAGGCGGTTGAAGCCGTCGTTCTCGGCATCGCCGCGCCAGATGCGCACGAACGCCTCGCACAGCGGCGCATCGGCGCGCGCGACGTCGATGCTGCCGGCCAGCGGCTCCACTTCGAAGTCCTGGATGTACAGCAGGGTGCCGTCCACGGTGAGCCGGTACGGACGCTCGGAGATCACCCGCAGGCCCAGGTTCTCCATCATCGGCAGCACGTCCGACAGCGGCAGGTCGTCGCGCTGGCGGTACAGCTTCAGGCGCAGGCTGTCGGCGCCGTCGCGGCGCAGCGCCTGCAGGCTCAGGTGCAGGTCGTCCGGACCGCGCAGCGCGGCCAGGCGCTCGACGTCGCGCGCGGCGATCTGCGCGGTCGATTCCTCGATGTAGCCGGCCGGCAGCGCGCGGCCGTAGTTGGCCGCCAGGCGCAGGCCGTCGCGCTCGCCGCGGCTGGCGACCAGCGCCTCGCGCAGATCGTCCTGCCAATTGCGCAGCAGGCGCGCCAGGCGCGATTCCAGCTCGGTGGTATCGAATTCCAGCGCCTCGCCGGGCTTGGGCCGCACGATCAGGTGCAGCTGCGCCAGCGGCGATTCGCCCAGCACCACGCTGGAGTCGATGTACTCGCCGTGCAGCGCGTCCTTCAGCAAGGCCTCGATGCGCAGGCGCACGTCGGTGTTGAAGCGCTCGCGCGGGAGGTAGACCAGCGCGGAAATGAAGCGGCCGTACTTGTCGCGGCGCAGGAACAGGCGGCTGCGCACCCGCTCCTGCAAGCCGAGAATGCCCATCGCGGTGCGGTACAGCTCTTCCTCGTTGGACTGGAACAGCTCCTCGCGCGGCAGCGTCTCCAGGATGTGGCGCAGCGCCTTGCCGCTGTGGCTGCTCGGGGTCAGCCCGGACTTGCGCATCACGTAGTCGTGGCGCTCGCGCACCAGCGGGATCTCCCACGGTCGGCGGTTGTAGGCGCTGGAGGTGAACAGGCCGAGGAAGCGCTGCTCGGCGACGATGCGGCCCTTGGCGTCGAATTCCAGCACGCCGATGTAGTCCATGTAGCCGCTGCGGTGCACCCGCGAGCGCGCATTGGTCTTGGTCAGGATCAGCGCTTCCTTGATCCCGGATTCGCTGAGGCCGTGCGCGGCCAGCGTGCGCACCGGCCGCGCCGGCGACTTGTCGTGGCCGCGCAGCAGGCCCAGGCCGCTGTCCTCCAGCGGCGCCAGCACGTCTTCGCCGCCCTGCTTCTCGACCCGGTACTCGCGGTAGCCGAAGAAGGTGAAGTGGTCGGCCGCGGCCCAGCGCAGGAACTCCTGCGCCTCGCGCCGGCCCTTGTCGTCCACCGGCAGGCGCCGCGTGGTCAGGTCGTCGGCCAGCGCCAGCATCTTCTCGCGCATGCCGCTCCAGTCGCGCACGATGTTGCGCACCTCGCCGAGGATGCGCTGGATCGCCGCGTCCACCCGCGGCATGTCCTCCGGCGGCTGCCGGTCGATCTCCAGCAGCATCAGCGATTCCGGCCTGCCCTCGCCGACCGTCTCCAGCTTGCCGCCCTTGTCGCGGCTCATGCGCAGCACCGGATGGCCGAGCACGTGCACGCCGATGCCCAGCTCCGACAGCGCCATGCTCACCGAATCGACCAGGAACGGCATGTCGTCGTTGACGATCTGCAGCACCGTGCGCGAGGACTCCCAGCCATCCTCCTTCAGGCTCGGATTGAACACCCGCACGTTGACCGTGCCCGGCTTGCGCTTGCGCGCGAAGTCCAGCATCGACGCCGCCAGCGCCGCCCACTCCTGCGCGCTGTGGTGGGGGAACTCGTCCTCCTCCATGCGCTTGTAGAACTGCTCGGCGAACACCTGCGCCTCGGCCTGGCGGCCGCCCGGATAGCGCTGGCGCAGCGCCGCGTACACCGGCTCCAGGCTGAAGCCGCCAGCGGCCGCGGCCGGCACCGCATCGATCACCCGCGCATTGGCGGCCGCGCGCGCCGCGCCGCGCTTGCTCGCGACCGGCGCGGCCCTGGCCTTCTTGGCGGACGCCGCCGCGGCGGATCTGGACGAGGTGGGAGCGGGCTTGGACGCGGACTTGCCGGAGGATCCGGCCGAGGACGTGCTGGAACGGGAGGCGTCTGATTTGGGTTTCATGACGGGGAGCAACAACGATGCTCGTTGGGAAAGTCAGAATTGTACCGGCGGTGCGTGCAACTACCTTGCTGCATGGCGCAAACCGGGATCAGGGAGTGAAATGACACGCCATATCGGGCAACGTCGCGCGAGCGCCGCCGTCACGCCGTCATCACTTGTTCAGGCAGCGCGTCGCCGATGGCGCGGCTTGTGGCGATCGGCGCACGGCTGTCAAGGCTGTTCCAATTCTAAACTGGACGGTATAGTCCACTTCAATGACCGCCTCCCCCACCCCGCCCCGCCTGCCCCAGGCGCGCGACCAGCGCGTGTACGCCGCTGTGCGCGAACTGTTGGCCGAAGCGGGCATGCGCCTGAGCATGGATGCGGTGGCCGCACGCGCCGGCTGCTCCAAGCAGACCCTGTACAGCCGCTACCGCAGCAAGCAGGGCCTGCTGCAGCGGGTGATGCAGGAGCATATGGAACTGAGCACCACCCACCTGGGTCCGGCCCAGGGCGAACTGCGCGGCAGCCTGCTGGGTTTCGCCCGCGAGCACCTGGAGCAGTTGTCCGAGCCGCGCGTGCTGCAGAGCTGCCAGCTGATCGCGGCCGAATCGCGGCATTTCCCCGAGCAGGTGCGCGCCCTGTTCCGCGACAGCGCCGAGACGTTGATGCAGCGCCTGAGCGAGCGCCTGCAACTGGCGGCGGCCGCCGGCCAGCTGCGCCATGACGATCCGCACTTCATGGCCGAACTGCTGCTGGGCATGATCGTCGGCATGGATTTCGAGCGCCAGCGCTTCCATACCGCCCATCGCAGCGACGCCGCCGCGCAGCGCGCCTGGGCCGAATTCGCCGTCGACGGTTTCCTGCGCGCGTTCGCCGCGTCCCCTTCCCTTCCGTTTTCAACACCAGACCGGAGTACCACCCGATGACCTCCCCGTTGCGTTCCCTCGCCCTGGCCTGCGCCGTCGTGGTGGTGTTGGCGTCCTGCAAGAAACAGGAACAGCAGGCCATGCCGCCGCCGGACGTGGGCGTGCTGGAAGCCAAGCCGCAGTCGCTGCCGCTGCAGCGCGAACTGGTCGGGCGCCTGTCCGCGTACCGCAGCGCCGACGTGCGCGCCCGCGTGGCCGGGGTGCTGGAAAAGCGCCTGTACACCGAAGGCACCGACGTGAAGGAAGGCCAGCCGCTGTTCCAGATCGATCCGGCGCCGCTGCGCGCCTCGCTGGCCTCGGCACAGGGTCAGCTGGCCTCGGCCGAGGCCACCTACGCCAACGCCAAGGTCGCCGCCGCCCGCGCGCGCAGCCTGGCCCCGCAGGCCTATGTGTCCAGGTCCGACCTGGACAGCGCCGAGGCCACCGAGCGCACCTCGGCCGCGTCGGTGCAGCAGGCGCGCGCCGCGGTGGAAACCGCGCGCATCAATCTCGGCTACGCCACCGTCACCGCACCGATCGCCGGCCGCGCCGGCAAGCAGCAGGTCACCGAAGGCGCGCTGGTCGGCCAGAGCGACACCACCCTGCTGACCACCATCGACCAGCTCGACCCGCTGTACGTGAACTTCTCGATGAGTTCGGACGAACTGGCGCAGCTGCGCCAGGCGCAGGCGCAGGGCAACGTGGCGCTGAACGCCAACGACAAGTCGACGGTCCAGGTCAAGCTGGGCGACGGCAGCACCTATACCCAGCCCGGCATGCTGGACTTCTCCGACACCTCGGTCGACCCCAGCACCGGCTCGGTGACCCTGCGCGCGCTGCTGCCGAACCCGGACCGGGTGCTGCTGCCCGGCGCGTTCGTGAGCTTCGCGGCCAATCTCGGCCAGCGCAACAACGTCTACCTGATCCCGCAGGAAGCGATCCAGCGCGACGCCCAGGGCGCCTACGCGCTGGTGGTCGGCAAGGACGGCAAGGTGGTGCGCAAGAACGTGGCCACGGTCGGCCAGCAGGAGAACAAGTGGATCATCAGCTCCGGGCTGCAGGCCGGCGACCAGATCATCGTCAGCGGCCTGCAGAAGGCCAAGGAAGGCATGCCGGCCAAGGCCATCCCATGGACGCCGGGCGCGCCGGGCCAGGGCGCCGCGCCGCAGGGCCAGGCCGCCGGCCAACCGCAGGGCGCAGCGAACGGCGAAAAGCCCGCCGCCGCGGCCGACTCCAAGCCCGAACAGCCGTAACGGACCCCCGCCATGCCTAAGTTCTTCATCGAACACCCGGTCTTCGCCTGGGTGGTGGCGATCCTGATCTCGCTCACCGGCGTGATCGCCATCCTCAACCTCGGCATCGAATCCTATCCCTCGATCGCGCCGCCGCAGGTCACCGTTACCGCGACCTACCCCGGCGCCAGCGCCAGCACCACCGAACGCTCGGTCACCCAGGTGATCGAGCAGCAGCTGACCGGCATCGACCACCTGCTGTACTTCAGTTCCACGTCCGCGTCCAACGGCAACTCGACCATCACCCTGACCTTCGAGACCGGCACCAATGCCGATATCGCACAGGTGCAGGTGCAGAACAAAGTGTCGCTGGCGTCGCCGCGCCTGCCTTCGGAAGTAACCGCGCAGGGCGTGGTGGTGGCCAAGGCCAGCTCCGGCTTCCTCAGCGTGGTCGCGGTGCAATCGGACAATCCCTCGATCGACCGCGACGCGCTCAACGACATCGTCGGCGCGCGCGTGCTGGAGCAGATCTCGCGCGTGCCCGGCGTCGGCAGCACCCAGCAGTTCGGTGCAGAGTACGCGATGGACGTCTGGCTGAACCCCGAGAAGCTGCAGGGCTACCACCTGTCGGCCAGCGACGTGTACAACGCCATCGGCGCGCAGAACGTGCAGTTCGCCGCCGGCGCGATCGGCTCGGACCCTGCCGCGACCGGGCAATCGTTCACCGCCACGGTCTCGGCCGAAGGCCGCTTCAGCTCGCCCGAACAGTTCGAGAACATCATCCTGCGTGCGGACAGCAACGGCACCGTGGTGCGGCTGAAGGACGTGGCGCGGGTCGCGTTCGGCCCGAATAACTTCGGCTTCGATACCCAGTACAACGGCAAGCCGACCGGCGCGTTCGCGATCCAGCTGCTGCCCGGGGCCAATGCACTGAACGTGTCGGCGGCGGTCAAGGCCAAGATGGATTCGCTGCAGGCCAGCTTCCCGCAGGGCGTGAGCTGGTTCACGCCGTACGAGAGCACCACCTTCGTCACGATTTCGATCGAGGAAGTGGTCAAGACCCTGATCGAAGCGATCGTGCTGGTGTTCCTGGTGATGCTGGTGTTCCTGCAGAACTTCCGCGCCACCATCATCCCCACCCTGGTGATCCCGGTGGCGCTGCTGGGCACGTTCCTGGGCATGTGGCTGATCGGCTTCACCATCAACCAGCTGACCTTGTTCGCGATGGTGCTGGCGATCGGCATCGTGGTCGACGACGCGATCGTGGTGATCGAGAACGTCGAACGCATCATGTCCGAGGAGCACCTGGCGCCGAAGGCGGCCACGCAGAAGGCGATGACCCAGATCACCGGCGCGGTGGTGGCGATCACCGTGGTGCTGGCGGCGGTGTTCGTGCCCTCGGCGTTGCAGCCCGGCGCCGCCGGCGCGATCTACAAGCAGTTCGCGCTCACCATCGCCATGGCGATGGGCTTCTCGGCGTTCCTGGCACTGAGCTTCACCCCGGCGCTGTGCGCGGCGTTCCTGAAGCCCACCCACAACGACAATCCAAACTGGATGTTCCGCACCTTCAACAAGTACTACGACAAGCTGGCGCACCGCTACGTCGCTGCGGTCGGCGGCACCATCCGCCGCGCGCCGCGCTGGATGGCGGTGTTCGCGCTGCTGGTGGTGCTGTGCGGGTTCCTGTTCGCGCGCATGCCGAGCAGCTTCCTGCCCGAGGAAGACCAGGGCTTCGCGATCGCGATCGTGCAGTTGCCGCCGGGCGCGACCAAGGCGCGCACCAACGAGGTGTTCGCGCAGATGCGCGGCGTGCTCGCACAGCAGAAGGCCGTGGCAGGCATGCTGCAGATCACCGGCTTCAGCTTCATCGGGCGCGGCGAGAACGTCGGCATGGGCTTCGTGCGGCTCAAGCCATGGGATGAACGCGACATCACCGCAGATCAGCTGATCCAGCAGCTCAATGGGATGTTCTACGGCATCAAGGGCGCGCAGATCTTCGTGGTCAACCTGCCCACGGTACAGGGCCTGGGCCAGTTCGGCGGTTTCGACATGTGGCTGCAGGACCGCACCGGCGCCGGCGAGGAAGCGCTACTGCAGGCGCGCAATATCCTGCTGGGCAAGGCCGCTGCACGCCAGGATGCGCTGACCGGGGTGCGCCCCAACGGCCTGGAGAACGCGCCGCAGCTGCAGCTGAACGTGGACCGCGTGCAGGCGCAGTCGATGGGCCTGTCGGTCAACGACGTCTACCAATCGATCCAGCTGATGCTGGCGCCGGTCTACGTCAACGATTTCTTCTACGAAGGCCGCGTCAAGCGGGTCAACGTGCAGGCCGACGCGCCGTACCGCACCGGCCCGGAGTCGCTGCGCAACTTCTACGTGCCCAGCAGCAGCAGCACCGACAGCGACGGCCTGCCGCAGATGATCCCGCTGAGCACGGTGGTCAAGGCCGAGTGGATCTACGGCTCGCCATCGCTGAGCCGCTACAACGGCTACTCGGCGGTCAACGTGGTCGGCAACCCGGCCCCGGGCAGCAGTTCCGGCCAGGCGATGAGCGCGATGGAGGAGATCATCCGCAACGACCTGCCGCCGAGCTTCGGCTTCGACTGGAGCGGCATGTCCTACCAGGAAATCATCGCCGGCAACAGCGCCACGCTGCTGCTGGTGCTGTCGATCGTGGTGGTCTTCCTGTGCCTGGCGGCGCTGTACGAGAGCTGGTCGATCCCGGTGTCGGTGCTGCTGGTGGTGCCGATCGGCGTGCTCGGCGCGGTCACCTTCTCGCTGCTGCGCGGCCTGCCCTACGACACTTACTTCAAGATCGGCCTGATCACGGTAATCGGCCTGGCGGCGAAGAACGCGATCCTGATCGTGGAGTTCGCGGTGGAGCAGCGTGCGGCGGGCAAGACCCTGCGCGAAGCGGCTACCGAAGCGGCGCACCTGCGCTTCCGCCCGATCCTGATGACCTCGTTCGCGTTCATCCTCGGCGTGCTGCCGATGGCGATCTCCACCGGTGCCGGCGCCAACGCGCGCCACTCGATCGGCACCGGCGTGATCGGCGGCATGGTATTCGCCACCGTGCTCGGCGTGCTGTTCATCCCGCTGTTCTTCGTGGTGATGCGGCGCATGCTCGGCGACAAGCTGGACGAGCCGTCGAAGGAGTACGTGGCGATCCAGCAGGAAGGGCAGACGCGGAATCAGCCGGATCGGTGAGAGGCCGGGATTTGTGATTGGGGATTCGGGATTCGCGGCTGGATCCCGAATCCCCGAAGACCGCAAGCTCCAGATGCAAACAAAAAAGCGGCCTTAACGGCCGCTTTTTTGCGTTTTTCGGTTCCAGCAATGCCTGTCGCAGTACCGGTCCTATTCCCGATTCCCTATTCCCAGCTCTTCAGCGCAACCCCGTCTCGTTGCGCGCGATCACCAGGCGCTGGATCTCCGAGGTGCCTTCGTAGATCTCGGTGATCTTTGCATCGCGGAAGTAGCGCTCCAGCGGCATTTCCTTGGAATAGCCCATGCCGCCGTGGATCTGCACCGCCTGGTGGGTGATCCACATCGCCGCCTCGGAGGCGGTCAGCTTGGCCACCGAGGCCTCGGTGGTGAAGCGCTTGCCCTGCCCCTTCAGCCACGCCGCGCGCAGCGTCAGCAGCAGCGAGGCGTCGAGCTTGCACTTCATGTCGGCGATCTTGGACTGGGTCATCTGGAACGCGCCGATCGGCGAGCCGAACGCCTTGCGCTCCTTCACGTAGTCCAGGGTGGCCTGGTAGGCGGCGCGGGCGATGCCGATCGCCTGCGAGGCGATGCCGATGCGGCCGGCGTCGAGCACGCTCATCGCGATCTTGAAACCCTCGCCCGGCGCGCCCAGGATCTCGTCCGGGGTCGCCACGTAGTCCTGGAACTCGATCTCGCAGGTGGCCGAGGCACGGATGCCGAGCTTGGGCTCGGTCTTGCCGCGGTGGAAGCCGGGCTTGTCGGTGTCGACCATGAACGCGGTGATGCCGCGTGCGCCCTGCTCCGGCTCGCTCAGCGCGTACAGCACGATGTACTTGGCGACCGGGCCGGAGGTGATCCAGCTCTTCTTGCCGTTGATCACGAAGCTGCCGTCGTCCTGGCGCACCGCCCGGCAACGCATCGCGGTGGCGTCGGAACCGGATTGCGGCTCGGTCAGCGCGAACGCGCCGATGTGGCTGCCGTCGGCGATCGCGCGCACGTACTTCTGCTTCTGCGCCTCGTTGCCGTTCTTCAGGATGCCGGCGCAGAACAGCGAGTTGTTGACCGAGACGATGGTGGAGTGGGCGGCGTCGCCGGCGGCGATCTCGACCATCGCCAGCACGTAGGCGATCGGGTCCATGCCGGCGCCGCCGTATTCTTCCGGCACCTCGATGCCCATCAATCCGTTCTCGCCGAGCAGGCGGATGTTCTCCAGCGGAAACTCGCCGGTGCGGTCGTGGTGCTCGGCGCTCGGGGCGATCCGTTCCTTGGCGATGCGTCGCGCCACGTCCTGGATCATCAATTGCTCTTCAGTAAAGCTGAAATCCACGTAGAACCCCTCCCGGGCTGTCTGGTGCGCCATTGTAGCCACCCAAACCATACGCAGGCGTGTGCGCGACTTGACCCGGTCCGCCCGCGGCACCAGAATATCTCTATATCGCGATAGGAAGATATTATGGATCTGGAGGACTGGTCGACCCGGCTGAAGGTGTTCGCCGATGCGACCCGCGTGCGCCTGCTGGCGCTGCTGGAGCAGGAGGAGCTGACCGTGGCCGAGCTGTCGGCGATCACCCGGCTGGCGCAGCCGCGCGTGTCCACCCACCTGGCCAAGCTCAAGGAGGCCGGGCTGGTGCGCGACCGCCGCGCCGGCGTGTCGGCCTACTACCGCTTCGACGAGGCGCCACTGGACCCGGCGCAGCGTGCGCTGTGGCTGGCGCTGAGCACCGGCAGCGACGATCCGCTGCTGCGCCAGGACGCCGAGCGCGTGGCCGCGGTGCTGGCCAACCGCGCCGCCGACCAGAACTGGGCCGATTCGGTGGCCGGCGACATGGAACGCCACTATTCGCCCGGGCGTACCTGGGAAGCGCTGGCACGCACCGCGCTGCCGCTGCTGGAGACCGGCGACGTGCTCGACATCGCCTCCGGCGACGGCGTGCTGGCCGAACTGGTCGCCCCGCATGCGCGCCGCTACGTGTGCATCGACACCAGCGCGCGGGTGGTGGCCGCGGCCAGCGAGCGCCTGCGCCGGCTGGGCAACGTGGAAGTGCGCGAAGGCGACATGCACACGCTGCCGTTCGCCGACGCCAGTTTCGACCTGGTGGTGATGATGCATGCGCTGACCTATGCGGCCAAGCCGGCGCAGGCGGTGGCCGAATCGGCGCGGGTGCTGCGCCCCGGCGGACGCCTGCTGCTGTGCAGCCTGGCCCGCCACGAGCACAAGGCCGCGGTGCAGGCCTACGGCCACGTCAACCTGGGCTTCTCTTCCAAGGAACTGCGCAAGTTCGTGCACAAGGCCGGGCTGGACGTGTCCAGCCTGGAAACCGTGACCCGCGAGAAGCGCCCGCCGCATTTCGAGGTGGTGTCGTTGATTGCGGTGAAGCCGGGAATCGGGAATGGGGATTCGGGAATCGCAAAGGCAAATGCAAAAGCAGGAGCAACCGCATGAGCACCTCCTCCGTGTCTCCTCAGTCCCAGCTTCCCTGGCTGCATCCGCAGCGCGCGCAAAAACTGCTGCAGGCGCTGTCCGAACGCATCCTGATCATCGACGGCGCGATGGGCACCATGATCCAGCGCCACGATCTGCAGGAGGCCGACTACCGCGGCGAGCGCTTCGCCGCCGGCTACGACAGCGCGCATGCCGGGCACGTGCACGGCCCCGGCTGCGACCACGCCCCGCAGGGCCACGACCTGAAGGGCAACAACGACCTGCTGCTGCTGTCGCGGCCGGAAGTGATCGCCGGCATCCACCGCGCCTACCTCGACGCCGGCGCCGACCTGCTCGAAACCAACACCTTCAACGCCACCTCGATCAGCCAGGCCGACTACCATCTGCAACACCTGGTCTACGAACTCAACAAGGCCGGCGCGCGGGTCGCGCGCGACTGCTGCGACGCGGTCGAAGCGCAGCAATTACGTGAAGGCGGGCCAGACCAGCCGCGCTTCGTGATCGGCGTGCTCGGCCCGACCAGCCGCACCGCCTCGATCAGCCCCGACGTCAACGATCCCGGCTTCCGCAACACCAGCTTCGACGAGCTGCGCGGCACCTACCGCGAAGCGGTCGAAGGCCTGATCGACGGCGGCGCCGACACGCTGATGGTGGAAACCATCTTCGACACGCTCAACGCCAAGGCGGCGCTGTACGCGATCGAGGAAGTGTTCGACGCGCGCGGCGGGCGCCTGCCGGTGATGATCTCCGGCACCATCACCGACGCCTCCGGGCGCACCCTGTCCGGGCAGACCGCCGAGGCGTTCTACGCCTCGGTCGCGCACGGCCGGCCGCTGTCGGTGGGGCTGAACTGCGCGCTCGGCGCCAGCGACCTGCGCCCGCATGTGGAGACCCTGGCGCGCATCGCCGACGGCTACGTCAGCGCGCATCCCAACGCCGGCCTGCCCAACGCCTTCGGCGAATACGACGAGACCCCGGAGGAAATGGCGGCGACGCTGAAGGAGTTCGCCGAATCCGGCCTGCTGAACCTGGTCGGCGGCTGCTGTGGCACCACTCCGGCGCACATCCAGGCGATCGCCGAGGCGGTGCGCGGCTTGCGTCCGCGCACGCCGCTGGCGGCGCAGGCGCAGGCGGCCTGAGATGCGCGTACATCCGCGGCCGCTTTACGCTCTGGCACTGCAGGCGCGTCGCGCGGCGTGCGCTGCGCCCGCCGGCCGCGCCTGCGCAGCCACGGCAACGCTTCTGGAAGGCTGAACCCCATGTCCGTCCGCATTACCCGCCTGTCCGGCCTGGAGCCGCTGCTGCTGACCCCGGACCTGCTGTTCGTCAACGTCGGCGAACGCACCAACGTCACCGGCAGCGCGCAGTTCCGCAAGCTGGTCAAGGAAGAACGCTACGAGGAAGCGGTGGAGGTGGCGCGCCAGCAGGTCGCCAGCGGCGCGCAGATCCTCGACGTCAACATGGACGAGGGCCTGATCGATTCGGAGAAGGCGATGACCCGCTTTCTCAACCTGATCATGTCCGAGCCGGACATCGCGCGCATCCCGATCATGGTCGATTCCTCCAAGTGGAGCGTGATCGAGGCCGGGCTGAAGTGCCTGCAGGGCAAGAGCGTGGTCAACTCGATCTCGCTGAAGGAAGGCGAAGCGGTGTTCGTCGAGCACGCGCGCAAGGTGCTGCGTTACGGCGCCGCCGCGGTGGTGATGGCGTTCGACGAGCAGGGCCAGGCCGACACCTGCGCGCGCAAGGTCGAGATCTGCAGCCGCGCCTACAAGGTCCTGACCGAGCAGGTCGGTTTCCCGCCGGAAGACATCATCTTCGACCCGAACATCTTCGCCGTGGCCACCGGCATCGAGGAGCACGACAACTACGCGGTGGACTTCATCGAGGCCACCCGCATCATCCGCAAGACCCTGCCGCATTGCCATGTGTCCGGCGGCGTGTCCAACGTGTCGTTCTCGTTCCGCGGCAACGAGACCGTGCGCCAGGCGATCCACTCGGTGTTCCTGTACCACGCGATCGCCGCGGGCATGGACATGGGCATCGTCAACGCCGGCGGCATGCCGATCTACGACGACCTGGACCCGGACCTGCGCGAGCGCGTGGAGGACGTGATCCTCAACCGCCGCCGCGACGGCACCGAGCGCCTGCTGGAGATCGCCGAGCGCTACAAGGGCAAGAAGGGCCAGAGCAGCGTCGAAGACCTGGCCTGGCGCGAAAAGCCGGTGCGCGCGCGGCTGGCGCACGCGCTGGTGCACGGCGTGGACGCCTATGTGGAACTGGACACCGAAGAAGCGCGGCAGCTGTCCACGCGTCCGCTGGACGTGATCGAAGGCCCGCTGATGGACGGCATGAACGTGGTCGGCGACCTGTTCGGCGCCGGCAAGATGTTCCTGCCGCAGGTGGTGAAGTCGGCGCGGGTGATGAAGAAGGCGGTGGCCTACCTGCTGCCGTACATCGAGGCGGAAAAGCTGCGCAGCGGCGACACCGGCAAGTCCAACGGCAAGATCATCATGGCCACGGTCAAGGGCGACGTGCACGACATCGGCAAGAACATCGTCGGCGTGGTCCTGGCCTGCAACAACTTCGACGTGATCGATCTGGGGGTGATGGTGCCGACCCAGACCATCCTCGACCGCGCGCGCGCCGAGAACGCCGACATCATCGGCCTGTCCGGGCTGATCACCCCATCGCTGGAGGAGATGAGCCACGTCGCCCGCGAAATGCAGCGGCAGGGTTTCTCGATGCCGCTGCTGATCGGCGGCGCCACCACCTCGCGCGCGCATACCGCGCTGAAGATCGACCCGCATTACGCGGCGCCGACGGTGTGGGTCAAGGACGCCTCGCGCGCGGTCGGCGTGGCCCAGTCGCTGATCTCCAAGGACCTGCGCGCCGCCTTCGTCGCCGCCAACGACGCCGACTACGCCGAGATCCGCCAGCGCCACAGGAACCGCGGCGACGCCAAGCGCCTGGTGTCGCTGGAAAAGGCGCGCGCGCAGCGCTTCGACGGCGGTTGGGACGCCTACACCCCGCCGGCGCCGAAGCAGCCGGGCCTGCACGTGTTCGACGACTACCCGCTGCCCGAACTGATCGAACTGATCGACTGGACCCCGTTCTTCCAGGCCTGGGAACTGGCTGGCAAGTTCCCGGCGATCCTCAGCGACGCGGTGGTCGGCAGCCAGGCCAGCGAGCTGTACCGCGACGCGCGCGCGATGCTCAAGCGCATCGTCGCCGAGAAGTGGCTGATCGCCAAGGCGGTGTTCGGGCTATGGCCGGCGAATAGCGTGGGCGACGATGTTGAGGTCCTGACGGACCGGGAATCGGGAACCGGGAATGGGGAATCGGAAAGCCATGCTTCGGCTCCTGACCATTCCCGATTCTCCATTCCCCATTCCCTGCATTTCCTGCGCCAACAAGTCGACAAACCCGTCGAGCGGCCCGATTTCTGCCTGGCCGATTTCATCGCGCCCAAGGACAGCGGCAAGCAGGACTGGATCGGGGCGTTCGCGGTCACCGCCGGCATCGGCATCGAGCCGCACGTGGCGCGCTTCGAGGCCGCGCACGACGACTACAACGCGATCCTGCTCAAGGCGCTGGCCGATCGCCTGGCCGAGGCCCTGGCCGAGCGCCTGCACCAGCGCGTGCGCCGCGAATTCTGGGGCTATGCCGACGCCGAGGCGCTGGACAACGAGGCGCTGATCGCCGAGAAGTACCGCGGCATCCGCCCTGCCCCCGGTTATCCGGCCTGCCCCGAGCACAGCGAGAAGAAGACCCTGTTCGCGCTACTCGACGCCGAACGCAACGCCGGCATGGCGCTGACCGAAAGCTTCGCGATGCTGCCGACCGCGGCGGTGTCCGGCTATTACTTCAGTCACCCGCAGAGCCAGTATTTCGTGGTCGGGCGCCTGGGCAGGGAACAGGTCGCCGACTATGCGCGGCGCAAGGGCGTGCCGCTGCTGCAGGCCGAGCGTTGGCTGGCCTCGAACCTGGACTACGACCCGGAGTGAGGGGCGTAGCAACTTCCCTCCCTCATTGGGACGCACGCCACGGCTGTTCCTTCTCCCACCGGGAGAAGGTGGCCCGCAGGGCCGGATGAGGGTATGGGCGAAGCCTCGCGCACCCAAACCCAGCGAGACGCTTCGCGCCGGACCCTCACCCCAACCCCTCTCCCGAGGGGAGAGGGGCTTGCAGCGCTCAGCGCAACAGCACCGATACGCCGGTCCCGCCCTGCCAATCCGACGTCGATGCGGACAACCCACGCAGCACCGACAGATCCAGTTGCACGCGCTGCGCGATCAGCCAGGTCAAGCCGGTCCCGAGCGCGCGCATCTCGTCCTCGCCGCCGCCGGCTTCGGCATAGAGGCGCTGAAGTCGCCCTGCGCATAGAAGGTATCGCTCGGCGACACGGTCCAGCCGTGGCCGTCGTCGCTGTCGCAGAGGTTGGCGTACAGCGCGAGATTGCGCCCGCCCTCCAGATCCGGGCCGGCGCCGACACCGAGATGGACTACCTGCGCGAGGCTGGGCAACGCCGCCGTTCACGGCGTCGCACCCGATTCTGCCTGCACCGCCTTGAAGTGCGCAGTGAAGCTCGGCAACAGCAGCCGATTGCCGTAGCCGCTGAGGTGGTCGGCATCGAAGAACAGCGGGCGCCCGTCGCGCATGCCGGCGCAACGCTGCGGCTCGCACAGCACCGGCAATGGATCCCAGACCGAGGCATGCGGCAGCCGCGCGGCGATGCGCTGCAGGCTCTGCAGCACCGGCGCACGGTAGCCTTCCATCGTATCGCGCGGGATCTGCGTGCCGCGCGCGCAGATCGCATTGCCGCGGTTGAACCAGTCCGAACAGCGGTACGGCGGCGCGCGCAGCAGCGGCTTCGGCGCTTCGAACACGATGCGCACGCCGCGCTGCGCCAGCGGCTGCAGCAGCGCGACCGCCGCGTCCTCGCCGGCGGCGCGTACCGCCTGCGCCTGTGCACCGCCCTGCTCGGCCATCACCGCCGCCTCGTCGAACAGCTGCGTCTGCTCGGCCAGGCGCAGCAAGCGCAGCGCGGGCAGGAACAGCACATCGCCGTCGCGCGCATGCGCTTGCACGTCGGCCAGAGTGCTGCGCTCGTAGGCCTGGCAACCGGCGTGCGTCGCCTGCCAGGCCTGCAGGCCGACGATGGGACAGCCGCCGACGGCGTACAGGCGCACCGCGACGCCGCTGCGCAACGCGAAGCGGCGCAGCAGTTCGTTGTAGGCCAATGCATGCGAATCGCCAGCGACGAACAGTTGCCCGCCATCGCGGTTATGCAGGTCGCAATCGCCGCGCTCGAACAGCTTGGCGCTGCCGACCTGCAGCGGCGCCCGTCCGGTCTTCAGCGCGCAGTGCGGGAACTCCTTGCGCATGCCCTTGGCATAGGCATACCAGTCCAGCGGATGCCGGCTCACCGTGCTCAGCGAGTAGTAGCGCTGCGTGTCCAGCAGCAGCGCATGCACGCCGGCGGCGAGCACGATCACGCCCACGCCGGCGGCGATGGTCCGCGCCGGGGTGCGCATCCTGCCGATGCGGCCGCTGCGCCACGGCAGTTCCACCCAGCGGTACGACGCGATCGCCAATGCCGCCACCAGCAGCAGCGCCAGCGCTTTGGCCAGCGCCGACTGCAGGCCCACGGTCCAGCGGAACAACACGAACACCGGCCAATGCCACAGGTACAGCGAATAGGAGACATGGCCGATCGCCACCACCGCGCGCTGCGACAACGCCCGCCTGATCCAGCCGGCGGGCGCGCCGTGCAGCAAGGCCAGCAGGCCCAGCGTGCCCAGCACCGGCCACAGGCCGTCGGGCCACGGCGAATGGCCCGGCCGCGCGCGCCACAGCCCGTAGCCGACCGCGGCCAACGCCAACGCCAGCAGCGGCGAGCGCCAGTTCCAGCCCGCACGCGGTGCCGCCACGGCAACGGCGTCGAAGCGCCCGCTCAGCGCCAGGCCCTGGTATAGCAGCACGCCACTGCCCAGTTGCCAGAAGCGCGCGGTGGTCAGGTAGAACGCATCGCCGGCCTCGCCGCCGCCGCGACTGCGCACGAATGCGTAGGCCAGCGATGCCACCGACGCCAGCGCCACCAGCAGCATCGACCACACGCGGCCGCGGCCGCCGCGGTTCCAGGCCAGCAACAGCAATGGGAACAGCAGGTAGAACTGCTCTTCCACGCCCAGCGACCAGGTATGCGTGTACGGATTGAACTCGGCCTTCGGCGAGAAATAATCGTTGCCGGTGGCGGCCAGCACCCAGTTGCTGAGGCCGACGAAAGCCATGCGCCCGGTCTTGGCGCTGGTCTCGCTCAACCAGGAGTCGGGAATGAACAGGCCGCTGGCCAGCGCGGTCGCCAGCAGGCAGGCCAGCAGCGCCGGCGCGATGCGGCGCATGCGCCGCGCGTAGAACTGCGCGAACACGCCCCAACTGCCAGCCGCCGGCAAACGCTGCAGCGAGGCGCTGACCACGAAGCCGGAGATCACGAAGAACACGTCGACGCCGGTAAAGCCGCCCGGCAACCAGGCCGGATCCAGGTGATAGGCGATGACCGCCAGCACCGCGAGCGCGCGCAGTCCGTCGATATACGGCAGATAGCCGCCCGCCGCGTGCGCGGGCGATGGCGTGTGCAGGCGCTCGGTCCCTGCTGTCCCCATCCCTGGGAAAGCCATGCTTACCAGACCAGGTCGTCGGGGATCTGGTACTTCGGATCGGCGTAGGGATCTTCTTCGGCCGTGGCGTTCGGGTCCACCCGCAGCGCCACCGACGCCGGGAAGATCGCCTCGGCCTGATCCAGCAAAGCCGCCGTGACCAGCAGGTAGCGGCCGTTCTGCTGCAGCACGCCCAGCTCGCCGGCGTTGAGCGCCTTGAGCTGCTCGGCGGTGACGTAGATGCGCTTGATCTTGCCGCCATAGGGGAAATGGCGGGCGATGTCGGCCTCGGCGTGATTCAGCGTCTGGTCCTTGAGCAGTTCGTCGAGCTTGGCCCGCGCCTCGCGGCGCAGCCGCGCCTGCTCCTGCTTCAGTCGCTCGGCCTCGATGCGCTCGTCCTTCTCGCGCTGCGCACGGATCGCATAGGCCTTGGCCAGATCGATGTCCTCGCGCGTGCGCGGCGGCCGCGCCGACTGCGGCCGTGCCGGCTGCTGGCCAGGCGCGCCCTGCGGCCTGCCCGCGCCCTGCGGACGACCACGGCGATCGCCTGTCGCGTGCGGACGGCCGGCGCCGTCGCCTATGCCACGCGGACGGCCGGCGCCGTCATGCGCGCGGCCGCCAGCGGGCTTGGCGGCGGCTGCGCCAGCGGCGGGCCGGCGTTCGCCACCTGCGCCCGCCGGCTTGTGGCCATGCGCCGGAGGCTGGCCGGGCCGCCCCCGCGCTGGCTGCGCGGGCGTGGCGTTGCGCTCTGGGTGTTCGGGTTTCGGCACAGGCTTGAAGCCCAGGCCCAGCAGCTGGTCGCGGAGGGTATCGCTCATCGTGGCAGGATCGGATCAGTTCTATATCAATAATGCGGAGGGGGCGGTTCGTCGGCCGGATCGGCATACAGCGTGCTGCGCACCTTGCCCAGGTCTTCGAGCAGGTGGCGCAGCAGCACGGCATTGCGCTGGCTTTCGGCGCGCGCCTCGGCCAACGCATCGCTCACCTCGGACAGCGCCTGTTCCTGGAAGGACAGGCGCGTCTCCAGCTCGATCAACCGGTTCTCCAGCAATCGATCCTGGGTGGAGAAGTCATGCTTCACTGATCGAACGCCCGCGGCCGATGCCATAGTAAGCCAGGCCGAAGGTCTCGATTTCCTGGGGATCGTAGAGATTGCGGCCGTCGAACACCACCGCGTCGCCGAGCAGTTCCTTGATCCGGGTGAAATCCGGGCTGCGGAACTGCTTCCATTCGGTGACCACGACCAGCGCATCGGCGCCTTCCAGCGCCGCGAAGGCATCCTCGCAGAAGCTCAGGTCGTCGCGTTCGCCGAAGATGCGCCTGGCTTCCTCGGTGGCTTCCGGATCGTAGGCACGCACCGTCGCCCCGGCCTCCCACAGCTGCGCCAGCAAACGGCGGCTGGACGCGGCGCGCATGTCGTCGGTATTGGGCTTGAACGCCAGGCCCCACACCGCGAAGGTCTTGCCGGCCACGCTGGCGCCGCCGTAGTGGCGCTGGATCAGCGCGTACAGGTGGCCCTTCTGCGCCTCGTTGACCGCTTCCACCGCATCCAGCAGCTTGGCCTCGTGGCCGTACTGCTGCGCGGTGCGCGCCAGCGCCTGCACGTCCTTGGGGAAGCACGAGCCGCCGTAACCGGCGCCCGGATAGATGAAGTGCCAGCCGATGCGCGGATCCGAGCCGATGCCCTGGCGCACCTTCTCCACGTCGGCGCCGACCCGCTCGGCGATGTTGGCGATCTCGTTCATGAAACTGATCTTGGTCGCCAGCATCGCGTTGGCCGCGTACTTGGTCAGTTCGGCCGAACGCACGTCCATCTCCACGATGCGGTCGTGGTTGCGGTTGAACGGCGCGTACAGCCGGCGCAGGCGCGCGGCGGTGCCCGGCTTGCTGCTGCCGATCACGATGCGGTCCGGACGCATGCAGTCGGCGACCGCGTCGCCTTCCTTCAGGAATTCCGGATTGGACACCACGTCGAACTCGATGGTCTCGCCGCGCTTGTCCAGCTCGGCGGCGATCGCCGCACGCACCTTGTCGGCGGTCCCGACCGGCACCGTCGACTTGTTGACCACCACGGTCGGGCCGTGGATGTGCTGGCCGATGGTGCGGGCCACCGCCAGCACGTACTGCAGATCGGCGCTGCCGTCCTCGTCCGGCGGCGTGCCGACGGCGATGAACACGATATCTCCATGCGCGATGGCGCTGGCCGCATCGGTGGTGAAGAACAGCCTGCGTGCGGCGTGATTGGCCTTGACCATCGGCGAGAGGCCAGGCTCGTAGATCGGGACCACGCCCTTGTTGAGCCCATCCACTTTGGCTTGGTCGATGTCCACGCATACCACGTGATGGCCTACCTCGGCCAGACAGGTTCCGGTGACAAGCCCGACGTAGCCGGTGCCGAATATCGCGACGCGCATGTAATCTCCTTTCGGTTATTGAAGGATGCCCAGCAGTTCCACGTCGAAGGTCAACATGGCATCCGGGCCGATCGGGCCGCCCGGCGTGCCCCGCGGTCCGTAGCCCAGGTTCGACGGAATCCAGAAACGGTATTTGGCACCGACCGGCATCAGCGCCACGCCCTCGCTCCAGCCCGGGACTACCTGGCTGAGCAAGAACTCGGCCGGCTGGCCGGTCTTGTACGAGCTGTCGAACACCTCGCCGTTGAGCAGCTTGCCCTCGTAGTTCACCCGCACCTTGCTGGTCGGCATCGGCCGCTCGCCGCTGCCCTGGCGCAGCACCATGTACTGCAGGCCCGACGGCGTGCCGACCACGCCCTTCCGGGTCTTGTTCTGGGCCAGGAAGGCGTTGCCCTTCTCGCGGTTCTCGGTGGCCGCGGCGGCCTGCTTGGACGCGCTGAACGCCTGCAGCGTGGCGCTCGCCTGCTCCTGGGTCATCGCGGTGTCGCCCTTGGCGAACACGGTGCGCACCGCAGCCATCAAGGTGGCCAGATCGATCTCGTTCTGGATCCGCGCCAGCGACGGGCCGACCGCGCGGTCGCCGAGCATCAGGCCCACGTTCTGCCTGGATACCGGCGGCGGCTGACTGCCCGGCGCCATGCCCGGCAGCGTCTGCCCGCTGCGCGCGGCCATCTGCGTGCGCAATGCGCTGTCGGTGGCCTGCGCCTGCTCGTCGGACAGCAAAGGCTTGCCGCCCTTGAACGCATTCTCGATCGCGCGCTGCATGGCGTCCAGATCGATGTCCTGGGCAATCGGCTCGAACGAGCGCGCCACATCCATGCCGATCGCATAGCTGACCTTCTGCTTCTCGCTGCCCAGTGCCGCCGGCTTGGCCGCCGCCGGCGCCGCCGGTGCCTGTGCGAACGCGCCAGCGGCCACCACCGCCATCCCCATCAACAGCGACGCCGCAACGCCGCGCATTCCCATCTTCATTCGCTACTTTCCTGGAAGTGAACTAGAGGCGCCGCGATGGCGCAGAAGCCGCATTGTCGCATGCGCGGCAACGATATCGACCCGGATTCAATGTGATCCCGGCTGCGCTTTCAGTTCGCGTTCGATGGCCGCACGCAGGGCCGGATCGTCCGGCGCGATCTTGCTGGGGAACTGCGCGACCACGCGTCCGTCGCGCGCGATCAGATACTTGTGGAAGTTCCAGCCCGGCGCCACGCCGGTGGCCTGGGTCAACTGCTTGTACAGCGGCGTCGCCTCGGCGCCGAGCACATGCACCTTCTCGAACATCGGGAACTTGACCCCGTAGGTCAGCGTGCAGAATTCCTGGATCTGCTTCTCCGATCCGGGCTCCTGGCCCTTGAAGTCGTTGGACGGGAAGCCGAGCACGCTGAAGCCCTGCGCGGCGTAGTGCTGCTGCAGCTGTTCCAGGCCGTCGTACTGCGGGGTGAAGCCGCACTTGCTGGCGGTATTGACCACCAGCAAGACCTTGCCGCCGTAGGTCTTGTTCAGGTTCACCTTGTCCTTGCCGGCCAGCGGACGGTAGTCCTGGTCCAGCAGCGAGGCCGCCCAGGCACTGCCGACGGTGCCGGCAGCGGCCAGGATCGCGAGGAAAAACAAACGCTTGGATAGTTTCATCGGGGCACCGTAAGAAGAAAGGGAAACGCGGAGGCGCCAGGCCATCCGTTGGGTCGATCATCGTGTTGACATGACGTGTGACGGTGTTATAGTTAAATACAACACCAATCATCCAGAGCAGGGCAAACGATGAACCTCCAACGCATGCAGCGCAGCCTTCCGGCCCTGGTCATCGTCGGCGCCCTGCTCTCGGGGAGTTGGGTCGGCGCCCAAGGCAGCCAGGGACGGTCGCCCGATTATGGCGCCAGCGCGCCGCAGGAAGACAGCCACGCCCCTCCCGCCGCGCCCGCGCCGGTGCGGCGGATGCGTGCATCGCTGTCGATGCCCTATTTCTCCTTCGCGCATCCGCTGCGCCCACGGAGCTGACCATGAGCGATATTCAATGGAGCGATGGCGCTCCGATCTACCGCCAGCTGAAGGATCGCGTGATCGCGATGATGCTGGACGGCATCATCAAGCCCGGCGACGCGCTGCCCTCGGTGCGCCAGGTCGCCGCCGAATACCAGCTCAACCCGATCACCGTCTCGCGCGCCTACCAGGAACTGGCCGACGAGGCCCTGGTCGAGAAGCGCCGCGGGCTGGGCATGTTCATGACCGAGGAAGCGGCCAAGAAGCTGCGCGGCAGCGAGCGCGACCGCTTTCTCAACGAAGAGTGGCCTTTGGTGCTGGAACGGATCCAGCGCCTGGGCCTGACATTGGAAGACTTGTTGCCACCGGGGAAAACACCATGACTGCCGCTGTCGCCGCATCCGAATCCGTCGTCTCCGCGCGCGCGCTGCGCAAGACCTACAACCACACGCCGGCGCTGGCCGATGCCTCCTTCGCGATCGCACCGGGCCGCATCGTCGGCCTGATCGGCCCCAACGGCGCCGGCAAGACCACCGCGCTGAAGGCGGTGCTCGGCCTGACCGCGGTCGAAGGCGAACTGCGCGTGCTGGGCATGGACCCGCGCAAGCAGCGCAACGCACTGATGAACGAGGTGTGCTTCATCGCCGACGTGGCGGTGCTGCCGCGCTGGATGCGGGTGCGCGAGGCGATCGACTTCGTCGCCGGGGTGCATCCGCGCTTCGACCGCGCCAAGTGCGAGCGCTTCCTGGCCAATACCAAGCTCACCCCCAAGCTGCGCGTGCGCGAGATGTCCAAGGGCATGATCGTGCAGCTGCACCTGGCCCTGGTGATGGCCATCGACGCGCGCCTGCTGGTGCTCGACGAACCGACCCTGGGCCTGGACATCCTGTACCGCAAGGAGTTCTACCAGCGCCTGCTGGAGGACTACTTCGACGAACAGAAGACCATCATCATCACCACCCACCAGGTCGAGGAGATCGAACACATCCTCACCGACGTGCTGTTCATCCGCGACGGCCGCATCGTGCTCAGCGCCGACATGGAGCACATGGCCACGCGCTACAGCGAACTGCTGGTGCCGGCCGAGCGCATCGACGCGGCGCGCGCGCTGCAGCCGATCGACGAACGCAGCCTGCCGTTCGGCAAGACCGTGTTCCTGTACGACGGCGTGCCGCAGGCGCAACTGGTCGCGCTCGGCGAAACCCGCACTCCCGGCCTGGCCGATCTGTTCGTTGCCATCATGAAGGGGACCTACGCATGAACGCACCCGCCAAGTCCATCTCTTCGCTGTCCACCTTCAAATGGCTGCTCAAGCGCGAGTTCTGGGAACACCGCGGCGGCTTCCTGTGGGCGCCGGTCATCGCCGGCGGCGTGATCACCATGCTGTACGCGCTGCTCGCGCTGATCGGCACCGTGGCCGGTCGCGGCAACGGCCGCGGCGACAGCTTCAACATCGACGGCGGCCCGGAGAAACTGCACGAGATGATCGGTGCGGTCGGCGACGGCACCATGCTCGCCGGCGTGGTCCTGGCCTGCGTCGTATTGGGCTTCGTGGTGTTCTTCTACGCGCTGGGTGCGCTGTACGACGACCGCCGCGACCGCAGCGTGCTGTTCTGGAAGTCGCTGCCGCTGTCGGACCTGAGCACGGTGTTGTCCAAGGCCGCCTGGGCGCTGCTGCTGGCGCCGGTGCTGGCGATCGGCATCGGCCTGCTGATCGGCATCGGCCTGTGGCTGGTCACCGCGCTGACCCTGTCGGTCAATGGCGTCACCCAGAGCAGCGCGGTGTTCACCCATTCGCATCCGCTGCGCATCATCGGCGGGGTGCTGTCGAACCTGCCGATCTACGTGATGTGGTCGCTGCCGACCATCGGCTGGCTGATGTTCTGCTCGGCCTGGGCGCGGACCAAGCCGTTCCTGTGGGCGGTGCTGATCCCGATCCTGGGCTGCGTGATGGCGAGCATGATGGGCATCCTGCCGATGCTGCATGTGAACCACAATCTGATCTGGTACACGGTGGTCTACCGCGGCCTGCTGAGCGTGCTGCCCGGCACCTGGCTGCCGGTGCTCAACGAGAGCGCGCCGCCGGTGCAGATCGACGGCGCGCAGGACCTGGCCAACGCGATCCAGCTCAGCGACGCCTGGCGCATCTTCCAGAGCGCCGACATCTGGATCGGCGCGGCGATCGGCGTGGCCTTCATCGTCGCGGCGATCTACCTGCGCCGCTGGCGCGACGAAGCCTGATCCGCACCGCCGCATCGCCGTCCCTTTTCCGATTCCCTCTTTCCCATAAGGAGTTCCCGATGATGCGCAAGACCCTCGCGCTGTGCGCGCTGCTGCTGGTACCGGCCCTGGCCCTGGCCGACGAATGCAGGCATTCCGAGCCGCGCAACCTGAAACTGGACCTGGCCGGGGTCAGGAAAGTGGTGTTCGACGCGCAGCAGAACAATCTCAAGCTGGCCGGCGCCAGCGCCGCGGCGTTCGAACTGCGCGGCCGCGCCTGCGCCTCCGATGCGGACATGCTGAAGGAGCTGACCGTGCGCCAGCGCCGCGACGGCGACACGCTGATCGTGACCCTGCAGCACGATGGCACGATCCACGGCTTCAGCCTGGGCACCCGCTATGCCTACCTGGACCTCGCCGGCAGCGTGCCGAGCGCGCTGCCGCTGCAGCTGCGGCTGGGCTCGGGCGATGCCGACATCGGCGGCGTGGCCTCGCTCGAGGCCACGGTCGGCTCCGGCGACCTGCATGCGCACGGCGTACGCGGCGCGGTCAGCGCCACGGTCGGGTCGGGCGACATCGAACTGCGCGATATCGGCAGCCTCAGCCTGCCGACACTGGGTTCTGGCGACGTCAAGGCGAGCCAGGTCGGCGGCGAGGTCAAGATCGGCACCGTCGGCTCCGGCGACCTGACCGTGCGCGGCGTGCGCGGCGGGGTGCAGATCGGCAGCATCGGCTCCGGCGATGCGCAGCTGCACGACGTCACCGGCAGCGTGGCGCTGCAATCGATCGGCTCCGGCGACCTGGAAGTCAGCGGCGTCGGCGGCAACCTCAATGTGGAGCGGGTCGGCAGCGGCGACATCCGCCACAGCGGCGTGCGCGGCAGCGTCAACGTGCCCAAGCCGCGCTGACGCGCGGCGCTCCCCTTCGCTTCGATCGAGGACACCCCCATGCAGCAGCGTACCCTGCCGTTGGCCGGCATCGCCCTGATCGCCCTGTTGGCCCTGGCCGCCTGCCACCCTTCCACGCCGCAGGCGGACAAGACCACCAGCGCGGACAGCGGCGGCAAGCGCAGCCTGAGCTTCGACAACGGCGACATCACCTTGAAGGTGTCCGGCCAGCCGCCGGCGACCATCACCCGTGCCGGCGACCTGCTGATCGATGGCAAGCAGGTCGCGCTCGGCGCCGAGCAACACGCGCTGCTGCTGGCCTACCGCGCGCAACTCGGCGCGATCGGCATGCAGGGCCTGGAGGTCGGCAGGCAAGGCGCCGCGCTGGGCGTGAAAGCGGCCGGCGACGCGCTGGCCGGGGTCATCAGCGGCAACACCGACCACGTCGGCGAGCACATCGAGGCGCAGGCCGGGAAGCTCAAGCAGGAAGCGCTGAAGATCTGCGCGCAGGTGGCGACGTTGCGCCAGGCGCAGGACACGCTGGCGCAGCGGCTGCCGGCGTTCCGTCCCTATGCCAGCCTCGACGCCAGCGACATCAGCGACTGCGACAAATCGGTCAAGTAATTGCACCGGACCCGGCCTAAAATGGCCGGGACTTTCCTGCTCCGAATCGACCGATGAAGAAGACGCTAGCCGCCTGGTTTTCCCTGATAGCGCTGTGCCTGCTGCTGGCGGCGTGCGGCGCGCGCGACGGTGCAGCGTCGTCCTCGCGCGCGGAGCGCGGCAAGCCGCGCGTGGCGGTGGACAGCATGGCCGTGATGCTGCGCCGCGCACCGGCCGCCAACGCCTCGATCGGCCCCGACGGCAGCCTGCGCATCGACGACATCGAACTGCCGCTGCCGCAGGCGCAGCGTACCCAGTTGCAACAATTGTTCATGCAGCTGCAGATGCAGCGCCAGCGCACCCTGGAAACCGCCGCGCCGGACCCGAACATGCGCTCGGTCGGCTTCACGACCACGCCGGAGATCAGCGCCCTGCAGAACGCGGTGCTGCACGACATCCCGTCGCTGCAGCCCTACCAGGAAAGCTTCGGCAACCTGCAGGCGGAGCGGCGCTGAGGCAGCTGGCGCCTGCCGCAGAAGCGGCATCGGTCGCGACCGCTGCAGTGACGATGGACCTGCAACGCCGGATCCTGTCGGGGCTGAATCCCCTCCCACAGTGCATCCAGCCGGCATTCCCGTCGCTCCTGTGCGGGAGCGACTTCAGCCGCGACCAGCGAAGCCATGAAGTTGCAGGCGTCGCAACCTGTCGGGGCTGATGGCCGACCTGCCGGGAAATTCGTCCAGCGGCTCCGCGGAGGCCCTGGGCCATCAACCCCGATTGGCGCAGCCATCAACCTTTCGGCGTCAGAGCGGGTTCGAGACCACCCTAAACCTCTGCTGCATCATCCCTCACGGATGACGTCGCAAGCCCGCGGCTGCATCGCAGCTCACTCGCTTCGCTCGCAAACACGACACAGCAACCGCATGGCACGGCACCCGCCGCCGCATGCGGCCATACCTCAGCCGCCGCCCGCGCCGGCGTGGATGCCGCCCTTGGTCAGCGCCGCCGGGTCGAGCAGCTTGCGCAGCTCGGCCTCGCCCAGGCCGCTGTCCTCCAGCGCGATCTCCAGCACCGGGCGGTTCTCCTTGTAGGCGCGCTTGGCGATCGCCGCCGCCTTTTCGTAGCCGATGATCGGATTCAGCGCGGTGACCAGGATTGGATTGCGGTCCAGCGCCTCGCGCACCCGCTCCTCGCGCACCTTCAGCCCGGCGATCGCCGAATCGGCCAGCAGCCGCGACACGTTGGCCAGCAGGTTGATCGAGTCCAGCAGATTGGCCGCGATCAGCGGCAGCGCCACGTTCAACTGGAAGTTGCCGGTCTGTCCGGCCACGGTGATCGCGGTGTGGTGGCCGATGACCTGCGCGCAGACCATCACCGTGGCCTCGGGAATCACCGGATTGACCTTGCCCGGCATGATCGAGCTGCCCGGCTGCAATGCCGGCAGCTCGATCTCGCCGAGGCCGGCCAGCGGCCCGGCGTTCATCCAGCGCAGGTCGTTGGCGATCTTGATCAGCGCCACCGCCAGCGCATTGAGCTGGCCGGACAGTTCCACCGCATCGTCCTGCGCGGCCAGGCCTTCGAACTTGTTGTCGGCGCTGTCGAACTTGCTGCCGGTCAGCGCGGACAAGGCCTTGGCGACCTTGCCGCCGAAACGCGGATCGGCGTTGATCCCGGTGCCGATCGCGGTGCCGCCCAGCGGCAGCCGGCGCAGGCGCTTGAGGCTGTCCTGCAGCCGTTCCTGCGCCGAGGACAATTGCGCCGACCACGCCCCGAATTCCTGGCCGAAGGTCAGCGGCATCGCATCCATCAGGTGCGTGCGGCCGGTCTTGACCACCGTGTCCAGGCTCTTGGCGCGCTTGTCGATGACCTTGCGCAGATGCTTCAGCGCCGGCAGCAGCCGTTCCTGGGTGGCCAGCTGGGCGGAGACGCGGATCGCGGTCGGCACCACGTCGTTGGAACTCTGGCCGAGGTTGACGTGGTCGTTCGGGTGCACCGCCGGCACGCCCGGCTTGGCCGCGCGCGAGGCCAAGGTGGCGATGACCTCGTTGGCATTCATGTTGGACGAGGTGCCCGAGCCGGTCTGGTAGATGTCGATCGGGAAGTGCGCATCGTGCTTGCCGTCGGCCACCTCCAGCGCGGCCGCCTGCACCGCCTTGGCCACGGCCTTGGGCAGCAGTTCCAATTCGGCATTGACCCCGGCCGCGGCGGCCTTGATCAGGCCCAGCGCGCGGATGAAGCCACGCGGCATCGACTGTCCGGACACCGGGAAGTTCTGCACCGCACGCTGGGTCTGGGCACCCCACAGCGCCTCGGCCGGCACCTGCAACTCGCCCATGCTGTCGTGCTCGACCCTGAATTTGTCGCTCATTGCGCAATCTCCGCATCTGCATAAAAGTGAGGAATCCACCCGGCGCTGTCGCGCGGGACGTCCGGAAAGGCAGGCTGGCGGAGCTGCGGCTGGCGCAGGCATTATCCGCGGCGCAGCGCCCGGCGTCAGCAGTGTGCGCCAGCGGATGTTAGCAATGCCTGGAGGCGCCGGCCATCGCGCCGCGCGGTTAGTCGGCGATGCGGAACCAATAGCGGTAGTCGCGGCGCTCCCCGCGCACGCGCACGTCCTGGATGGAGACCTCGTAGACGATGCCCGGCTGCAGCGCCGGCACCCGGAACTGCAGGCTATTGGGCACGCCGAAGCCCTCGTGGTCGTCGCTCAGGCCGCGCACCTGCAACCGGCGCCCGCCGCGTTCGCCGACCTGCACCTGCGCGTCGGCGTAGTCGACGTCGCGGTTGGCGAACTTGCGAGTGCGCTCGGGCAGCGCGCTGAACGACAGCAGCGCGCCGTCGGCGTAGTAGCGGCGCGGGTAGTCGCCGATCGGCCAGGCCACGAAGTCGTCCGCGCTGCGCGCAGCGGTGCCGCTGGCGCCAGGGACGAACCGCAGCGCGGCGCCGCTGCTGAAGCCAGCGCCGTCGCGTCCGGCGACCATGCCGAAGGCGACGCGCTGCAGGAACGGGTCCAGCAGCCAGCGGCGGTGGCCCAGTCCGCCGGCGCTGACGTTGCTGGTGTCGGTCAGCCAGTCGACCACGATCTGCTCGATGCCGGCGAACGCCAGGTACGGCGAGCTGACTCCGCCGTAGATCAGGCTGCTGCGCGCGCCCTTGGCGCCGGCCGCGGAGTAGCAGCGCGATGCCGGCGTCGGCGCATGGCTGAGCCGGCCGTTGGCGGCGATGATCAGCGCCGCCTGGGTGGCTTCGACCTCGGCCGCCGCGTCGTAGTCCACCGCGCCGAGGCCGTGCAGGCGGCGGATGTCGTTGATCAGCGCCAGCACCCGGCGCCGCTGCGCAGGCTGCAGTTCGCCGGCACGGCACTCGGCGATCGCCGGCGGCACCCGGTACAGCGCCGCCGCCTGCGCGCCGAAACCGGGATCCTGTGCCGCCGCCGGCACTGCGGCGGTCGTGGCGGCAACGGCGAGACAGGCGAGGATCGAGCGCATCGGAAAGCCACGGCGGCGGGGATGCGACACCATAAAAGCGTACGCGGCGGTTCGCTTATCGCCCGCCACACGCATGGCGCGCGCCGTTCAGCCTGGTGCCGCCGCGCGGCATGCCCGGCGCGGCCGGCTAGAATACCCGCCCCACCGTTGCCGCCCTGCCCCTGCCCATGTCGGATTCCGCCCTGCTCGCCCTGTCCCCGCTCGACGGCCGCTACGCCGGCAAGGTCGATGCCTTGCGGCCGATCTTCTCCGAATACGGCCTGATCAAGGCGCGGGTGAAGGTGGAGATCGAATGGCTGCTGGCGCTGGGCGCCGAACCCGGCATCACCGAACTGGCGCCGTTCCCGGCCGCGGCCACGCAGCGGCTGCGCGCGCTGGCCGACGGCTTCGGCGTCGAGCATGCGGCGCGGGTCAAGCAGATCGAGCGCACCACCAACCACGATGTCAAGGCGGTGGAGTACTTCCTCAAGGAGCAGCTCAAGGACGACGCCGAGCTCGGCCCGGCGCTGGAATTCGTGCATTTCGCCTGCACCAGCGAGGACATCAACAACCTCAGCTACGGGCTGATGCTGGAACAGGCGCGGCGCGAGGTGCTGCTGCCGACGCTGGACGGCGTGGTCGCCTCGCTGCGCGCACTGGCGCATGCGCAGGCCGCGCAGCCGATGCTGTCGCGCACCCACGGCCAGACCGCCTCGCCGACCACCCTGGGCAAGGAGCTCGCCAACGTCGTCGCACGCCTGCAGCGCCAGCGCCGGCAGATCGCCGCGGTCGAGCTGACCGGCAAGATCAACGGCGCGGTCGGCAACTACAACGCGCACGTGGCCAGCTATCCGGACGTGGACTGGCCCGCCTTCGCGCAACGTTTCGTCGAGGGCCTGGGCCTGGTGTTCAACCCGTACACCACGCAGATCGAGCCGCACGACAACGTCGCCGAACTCGGCGATGCCAGCCGTCGCGCCAACACCATCCTGATCGACCTGGCCCGCGACATCTGGGGCTACATCTCGCTGGGCTACTTCAAGCAAAGGCTGAAGGAAGGCGAAGTCGGCTCCTCGACCATGCCGCACAAGGTCAACCCGATCGACTTCGAGAACGCCGAAGGCAACTTCGGCATCGCCAACGCCCTGTTCGAGCATTTCAGCGCCAAGCTGCCGATCAGCCGCTGGCAGCGCGACCTGACCGATTCCACCGTGCTGCGCGCGCTCGGCACCGCGTTCGGCCACACCCAGGTGGCGCTGGATTCGCTGGGCAAGGGCCTGGGCAAGCTGACCGTCAATCCCGAGCGCCTGGATGCCGACCTCGACGCGGCCTGGGAAGTGCTGGCCGAAGCGGTGCAGACGGTGATGCGCCGCCACGGCCTGCCCAACCCCTACGAGCAGCTGAAGGCGCTGACCCGCGGCCAGGGCATCACCGCCGCCTCGATGCAGGCCTTCATCGAGACCCTGGAACTGCCCGAGGACGCCAAGCAACGCCTGCGCGCGCTGACCCCGGGCGGCTACATCGGCCTGGCCGAGCGCCTGGCGCGCGCGATCTGACGCGCGACCTGAAGGCCGCCGCCGCGGGGACGCGGCGCCGCCCCTCATCCCCACCGTTCCGACTCCCGCCGCACCCCCGTTCGCCGCCGTTGAAGGCAGACAGACGCTGGAGACGGAGGGACGCGCCGACGCGCACCCCCGGCGCAGGCTCGCGGCATCGGTCCTGCACCGGCGCATCGTCGCGCCGGCAGCCATGCGCGCAGGGACAACGCATCGCGCGGCGGGCTGGGCGACAATGGCGGCCGTTGCCGGCGCCGTTGTCGGCCTCTGCCTGCCGGACCGCCCGCCCATGAAGAAACCCGCCTCGTTCCCGATCGCCATCGACGCCACCGGGCAGCTGCCGCTGGGCATGCCCGCCGCGCGCTTCCTGCGCGACTACTGGCACAAGCGGCCGCTGCTGATCAGCAACGCCTTCCCCGGCTTCGTCTCGCCGATCGAGCCGGGCGACCTGGCCGGGCTGGCCTGCGAAGAGGCCGCGCTGTCGCGGCTGATCGTGCACGACCGCGCCAGCGACCGCTGGAGCGTGCGCAACGGTCCGTTCCAGGAAAGCGAATTCCCCGGCATGCCCGACCACGACTGGACCCTGCTGGTGCAGGACGTGGACAAGTGGGATCCGGACATCCGCGCCCTGCTCGAGCAGTTCCGCTTCCTGCCGCGCTGGCGGGTCGACGACGTGATGGTCAGCTTCGCCGCCCCCGGCGGTTCGGTTGGCGCACACGTGGACCATTACGACGTATTCCTGCTGCAGGCGCACGGCCACCGCCGCTGGCAGATCGACGCCAGCGCGGCGCTGGGCCACAAGGCGCCGCCGACCGACTTCCGCGAGGATGTCGAGCTGAAGCTGCTGCGCAGCTTCAGCCCCACCCACGACTGGGTGCTCGGCCCCGGCGACATGCTGTACCTGCCGCCGCTGGTGCCGCACCACGGCGTCGCCGAAGACGCCTGCCTGACCTTCTCGGTGGGCACGCGCGCGCCATCCTCGGCCGAACTGATCGGCGACTACCTGGACACCCTGATCGACGGCGCCGACGAGGCGCTGCGCTACCACGACGCGGACCTGCAGGTGCCGGCCGATCCGTACGAGATCGATGCCGCGGCGATGGGCCGCGTGGTCGAGGCGCTGAACGCGCTGCGCATGAACGACCCCGACCGCCTCGGCGCCTGGTTCGGCCGCTTCATCACCACCTACCGCGCCGCCGGCGAGATCCTGCCGCCGGGCAACCCGCCGGCGCCGCAGGAAGTGGCCGCGGCGCTGGAACAGGGCCTGGTCCTGCAGCGCCACCCCTGGGCGCGGCCGGCCTGGCGCCGGGCCACGCGCGGCGCCACCCTGTTCTGCAGCGGCCTGGAATTCGCCCTGCCGCTGAAGGACGCGCGGCGTCTGGCCGCGGCCGAGCGCATCGACGCCGGCGCCTACGCGGCGCTGTCCGCCGCCGGCCGCGAAACCCTGCTGCACCTGGTCGAAGCCGGCGTCTACCAGCCGCTGGACCAGGCCGACGACGACACCGACCACGGCGACGAGGATGCCGACGCACAGCACTGAGCCGCCCGCCATGCCCGCAGCCGGCGTGCGCATCGATGAAACCCTGCGTCGCCCCTGTGTCTCCGAAATACACACCGCGGCTGGCTCATGGGAGTATAATTTTTTCGCTTGATTACGCCCGCGCAGGCCACGCGTCCGCCGGTTCCAACCGCAAGCCAACCCACAAAGCGACCCGACCCCACCATCGTGGACAATCTCCTAAAGCAGTTTGCGCAGTCATCGCAACTCGCCGGCGGCAATGCCGCCTATATCGAAGACCTGTACGAGCAGTATCTGGTCTCTCCCGACAGCATCGACCCCAAGTGGAAGACCTACTTCGACGGCTTCCAGGGCCGCGATGCCGGCGACGTTCCCCACTCCGCGGTCATCGCGCACATCGCCAGCGCCGCGCGCCAGGCCGCCAACAGCGGCAGCAGCCCCGGCGGCGACGAGCGCGAGCGCCATGTCGGGCGCCTGATCACCGCCTACCGCTCGCGCGGCCACCTCGGCGCGCGCCTGGACCCGCTGGGCCTGACCCCCCCGGTGAACCCGCCGGACCTGGGCCTGCCGTTCCACAGCCTGTCGGAAAGCGACCTGGGCAGCGAGTTCAGCACCGGCGGCCTCGGCGGCCAGCCGCGGATGAAGCTGCGCGACCTGCTGGCACGGCTGAAGGCGACCTACACCGGGTCGATCGGCAGCGAATTCATGCACATCTCCGAATTCGAGCAGCGCCAGTGGATCTACCAGCGGCTGGAGAACGCCGGCGGCAACATCGCCGGCGACGCCGACAGCCGCCGCCGCACGCTGGAGCGGATCACCGCCGCCGAAGGCCTGGAGCGCTACCTGCACACCAAGTACGTCGGCCAGAAGCGCTTCTCGCTGGAAGGCGGCGATGCGCTGATCCCGATGATGGACGTGGTGGTGCGCCGCGCCGGCGCCGATGCGGTCAAGGACATCGTGGTCGGCATGGCCCACCGCGGCCGCCTCAACGTGCTGGTCAACACCCTGGGCAAGAACCCGCGCAAGCTGTTCGACGAGTTCGAAGGCAAGTTCGAGCATGCCCACGACGACCGCGCCCACACCGGCGACGTCAAGTACCACATGGGCTTCTCCGCCGACGTGGCGGTGGCCGACGGCAACTCGGTGCACCTGGCGCTGGCGTTCAACCCCTCGCACCTGGAAATCGTCGATCCGGTCGTGGTCGGCAGCGTGCGCTCGCGCCAGGAGCGCTACGGCGACGCCGCGCGCGAGACGGTGCTGCCGGTGGTGATCCACGGCGACGCCGCGTTCGCCGGCCAGGGCGTGGTGATGGAACTGTTGCAGATGTCGCAGGCGCGCGGCTTCGCGGTCGGCGGCACCGTGCACATCGTCATCAACAACCAGATCGGCTTCACCACCAGCGCCCGCGACGACGCCCGCTCCACGCTGTACTGCACCGACGTGGCGAAGATGATCGGCGCGCCGGTGTTCCATGTGAACGGCGACGATCCGGACGCGGTGGCGTTCGTGGCCAACCTGGCCTACGACTTCCGCCAGCAGTTCAAGAAGGACGTGGTCATCGACCTGGTCTGCTACCGCCGCTGGGGCCACAACGAGGCCGACGAGCCGGCGGCGACGCAGCCGGTGATGTACCAGACCATCCGCAAGCACAAGACCACCCGCGAGCTGTACGCGGCGCAGCTGGAAAGCGAGGGTGTGATCCAGGCCGGGCAGGCGCAGGCGCTGGTCGACAGCTACCGCACCAAGCTCGACTCGGGCGAATACACCACCGAACTGGCGACCCGCAAGCCGGACGAATTCGCCATCGACTGGTCCAAGTACCTGTCCGGCAAGGTCACCGACACGGTCGATACCCGGGTCAAGCGCAAGACCCTGGACCAGCTGGCCAGACTCATCACCACGATTCCGGCCGGCGTGGAGCTGCACCCACGCGTGGCCAAGATCTACGATGACCGGGTGAAGATGGCCGCCGGCGACCTGCCGGGCGACTGGGGCTTCGCCGAGAACCTGGCCTACGCCACCCTGCTCGGCGAGGGCCACAAGCTGCGCCTGGTCGGCCAGGACGCCGGCCGCGGCACGTTCTTCCACCGTCACGCGATCCTGCACGACCAGAAGACCGACAGCTATTACCTGCCGCTGCGCCAGCTGGTGGAGAATCCGGAAGACGCCACCGTGATCGACTCGCTGCTCAGCGAGGAAGCGGTGATGGGCTTCGAGTACGGCTACTCGACCACCGATCCCAACGCGTTGTGCGTGTGGGAAGCGCAGTTCGGCGATTTCGCCAATGGCGCGCAGGTGGTGATCGACCAGTTCATCGCCGCCGGCGAAGCCAAGTGGGGCCGCATCAGCGGCCTGTCGCTGTTCCTGCCGCACGGCTACGAAGGGCAAGGCCCGGAGCACAGCTCCGCGCGCCTGGAGCGCTTCCTGCAGCTGTGCGCGCTGGAGAACATGCTGGTGTGCGTGCCGACCACCCCGGCACAGTGCTTCCACATGATCCGCCGGCAGATGCGCATGACCACGCGCAAGCCGCTGGTGGTGATGACGCCCAAGTCGCTGCTGCGCCACAAGCTGGCGGTGTCGAGCCTGGAAGAACTGGCCGACGGCGAGTTCCAGCACCTGATCCCGGATGCGAAGGCCGATCCGCAGCGGGTCAAGCGCGTGGTGGCCTGCTCGGGCAAGGTCTACTACGACCTGCTCGAGGACCAGACCAAGCGCGGCCAGGACGACGTCGCCATCCTGCGCCTGGAGCAGCTGTATCCGTTCCCGCGCGAGCTGCTGGCCGCCGAACTGAAGCGCTACGGCAATGCCACCGACCTGGTCTGGTGCCAGGAAGAACCGCAGAACCAGGGCGCCTGGTACCAGATCAAGCACCACCTGCAGGCCTGCCTGGGCGAGGCGCAGAGCCTGCACTACGCCGGCCGCCCGCGCTCGCCGTCTCCCGCCGCCGGCCATTTCGCCGAGCACCTGGAGGAGCAACAGAAGCTGGTTGCCGACGCGCTCTTGAATCCGTTCAACGACCAAGTCGCTGAATAAACCTTCTTCACCTTCCAAAAGACCCCACTAGGACGCCCCCTGCAATGGCCACCGAAGTCAAAGTTCCGGTACTGCCCGAATCCGTATCCGATGCCACCATCGCCAGCTGGCACAAGAAAGCCGGCGACGCGGTCAAGCGCGACGAGAACCTGGTGGACCTGGAGACCGACAAGGTCGTGCTGGAAGTGCCCTCCCCGGTCGACGGCGTGCTGAAGGAGATCAAGTTCGAGGCCGGCGCCACCGTGACCAGTTCGCAGTTGCTGGCGATCATCGAGGAAGGCGCGACCGCCGCGGCGGCCCCGGCTGCGGCCAAGGCCGCCGACGCGCCGACGCCGGAGGCGCCGAAAGCCGCTGCCGCCGAGGCGCCGAAGGCCGCCGCCAAGGTCGAGTCGGCCAAGGCCGCCGGCGACGTCTCCAGCCTGCCCCCGGGCGCGCGTTTCTCGGCGATCACCGAAGGCGTGGATCCGGCCCAGGTCGACGGCACCGGCCGCCGCGGCGCGGTGACCAAGGAAGACATCCTCAACTACGCCAAGAACGGCGGTGCCGGCAAGGCCGCCGGCGCGCGCGCGGAAGAGCGCGTGCCGATGACCCGCGTGCGCAAGCGCATCGCCGAGCGCCTGATGCAGTCGAAGAACACGACCGCGATGCTGACCACCTTCAACGAGGTCAACCTGGCCAAGGTCTCGGCCGCGCGCAAGGAATTGCAGGACGAGTTCCAGAAGGCCCACGGCATCAAGCTCGGCTTCATGAGCTTCTTCGTCAAGGCCGCAGCCAACGCGCTGCAGCGCTTCCCGCTGGTCAACGCCTCGATCGACGGCGAGGACGTGATCTACCACGGCTACAGCGATATCTCCATCGCAGTGTCCACCGAGAAGGGCCTGGTCACGCCGGTGCTGCGCAACGTCGAGCGGCAGTCGTTCGCCGACATCGAGCAGGGCATCGCCGACTACGCCAAGAAGGCGCGCGACGGCAAGCTGAGCCTGGAGGAACTGCAGGGCGGCACCTTCACCGTGACCAACGGCGGCACCTTCGGCTCGCTGCTGTCGACCCCGATCATCAATCCGCCGCAGAGCGCGATCCTGGGCATGCACGCGATCAAGGAGCGCCCGATCGCCGAGAACGGCCAGGTCGTGATCGCGCCGATGATGTACCTGGCGCTGTCCTACGACCACCGCATCATCGACGGCAAGGACTCGGTGCAGTTCCTGGTGGACATCAAGAACCAGCTGGAAAACCCGGGCCGCATGCTGTTCGGCCTGTAAGAGCCGGGAATCGGGAATGGAGAGTGGGGAATGGGACAAGCGCCCACGTCCCCGCCCTGTTCCCGCCTGGACCTGGATGGGAAGCGGCAGACGCATGCGCTTTTGCGATTCCCCATTCCCTATTCCCCATTCCCGTGTGAGCAAATGAAATGAGCGAACAATTCGACGTCGTCGTCATCGGTGCCGGCCCGGCCGGTTATCACGCGGCCATCCGCGCCGCCCAGCTGGGCCTGAAGACCGCCTGCATCGACGCGGCGCTGGGCAAGGACGGCAAGCCGGCGCTGGGCGGCACCTGCCTGCGCGTGGGCTGCATCCCGTCCAAGGCACTGCTGGATTCCTCGCGCCAGTTCTGGAACATGGGCCACCTGTTCGGCGAGCACGGCATCAGCTTCAAGGACGCCAAGATCGACGTCGAGGCGATGGTCGGGCGCAAGGACAAGATCGTCAAGCAGTTCACCGGCGGCATCGCGATGCTGTTCAAGGCGAACAAGATCACCCCGTACTATGGCTTCGGCACGCTCCAACCGAATGCGGGGCAGCCGGGCAACGTGGTCAAGGTCAAGCAACACGACGGCAGCATCGTCGAGCTCAAGGGCACCAACGTGATCCTCGCCGCCGGCTCGGATTCGATCGAACTGCCGTTCGCCAAGTTCGACGGCGCCACCATCGTCGACAACGTCGGCGCGCTGGACTTCACCGAAGTGCCCAAGCGCCTGGCGGTGATCGGCGCCGGCGTGATCGGCCTGGAACTGGGCAGCGTGTGGAAGCGGCTGGGCGCCGAGGTCACCATCCTCGAGGCGCTGCCGGACTTCCTGGCCCTGGCCGATGCCGAGGTGGCCAAGACCGCGCTGAAGGAATTCAAGAAGCAGGGCCTGGACATCCAGCTCGGCGCCAAGGTCGGCAAGACCGAGGTCACCGACAAGGACAAGAAGCAGGAAGTCGTCGTCACCTATACCGATGGCGAAGGCGAGAAGAGCCTGACCGTGGACAAGCTGCTGGTGGCCGTGGGCCGCCGCGCCGCCACCAAGGGCCTGCTGGCCGAGGGCACCGGAGTCAAGGTCAACACGCGCGGCCAGATCGAGGTCGACGAACACTGCCACACCGGCGTCGACGGCGTATGGGCGGTCGGCGACTGCGTGCGCGGGCCGATGCTGGCGCACAAGGGCTTCGAGGAAGGCATCGCGGTCGCCGAACTGATCGCCGGCCTGCCCGGCCACGTCAACTTCGACACGATTCCGTGGGTCATCTACACCGAGCCGGAAATCGCCTGGGTCGGCAAGACCGAACAGCAGCTCAAGGCCGAGGGCGTGGCCTACAAGACCGGCAGCTTCCCGTTCGCGGCGATCGGCCGCGCGGTGGCGATGGGCGAGCCGGCCGGCTTCGTCAAGGTCATCGCGCATGCCGAGACCGACCGCGTGCTCGGCCTGCACCTGGTCGGCGTCGGCGTCTCCGAACTGGTCCACGAAGGCGTGCTGGCGATGGAGTTCAACGGCTCTGCCGACGACCTGGCGCGCATCTGCCACGCCCACCCGACCCTGTCCGAGGCGATCCACGACGCCGCGATGGCGGTGAGCAAGCGGGCGATCCATAAGGCGAACTGAAGCCGGGAATCGGGAATGGAGAATCGGGAATCGCAACGGCGTTCCTGGCGCTCCGCTCCCAGTGCATGACGCCGGGCTCAGGTCCGGCGTCATGCGTTTCGGCTTTTGCTTTTGCTTTTTCCCATTCCCCATTCCCGACTCCCCATTCCCCAATGAAAAGCATCTGCGTCTACTGTGGTTCCAACGCCGGCAACAGACCCGCCTACGCCGAGCGCGCCACCGCGCTGGGCACGCGCATCGCCGAGCAGGGCCTGCGCCTGGTCTACGGCGGCGGCAACGTCGGGCTGATGGGCACCGTGGCCAATGCGGTGCTCGCCGCCGGCGGCCAGGTCACCGGGGTGATCCCCAAGCAGCTGGCCGACTGGGAAGTGGCGCACCGTGGCCTGACCGAACTGGAAATCGTCGGCTCGATGCACGCGCGCAAGTCGCGCATGTTCGACCTGTCCGATGGTTTCATCGCCCTGCCCGGCGGCTTCGGCACGATGGAAGAGATCTTCGAGATGCTGACCTGGCGCCAGCTCGGCATCGGCAACAAGCCCTGCGCGTTCCTGGACGTGGAAGAGTTCTACGCTCCGCTGATCGGCATGATCGACCGCATGGTCGCCGAACGCTTCCTGCACCCGGAGCAGCGCGCCGACCTGTGGTACGGCAAGGACATCGACACGATGCTGGCGTGGATGCACGACTACACGCCGGCGCAGGCGTCGAAGTGGATCGACGAGAAGCGCCGCAACGCCTTGCGCTGAGACTCGCCACACTCTGCCTAGCCAGTGACCTCGCCGAAAAGCTTTGCTCCTGCTGCTGCCTCGGGTTTACAAACAAGCAAGTAATACCAGGAGCTTTCGCGCTTTGGCGCGAGTCACTTTTCTTTGCTCGTGCAAAGAAAAGTAACCAAAAGAAAACACGCCCTACCTTGCGCCCTCCGCGCTACGCGCTCCGGGTCCGCGTCCATGACGGGGATTCGCGGAAGGGGCATCCTGCCCCTGCCGCGAACGGCGCACATCCCTGTGCGCCGCCCCTGCGGGGTTTTTCCCCGCCATGGCCGCCGCTTCGGAAGGGAACCCGGCAAATCAAAAGCAATAGCCAGAGCCACTGCCGCCCATCAATCGTGCTGCGCAGGCCGCCCCAACAGATACCCCTGCCCATAGTCGCAGCCCAGTTCGCGCAGCGTATCCAGCTGCTGCTCCGTCTCGATCCCTTCGCCGATCGTCTCGATACCAAGCGTACTGGCCAGCGCAAGAATACTGCGCACCAGCGCATAACTGCCCGCACCGCTTTCGCCGTGCAGACCGGCCACGAAACTCTGATCGATCTTCAACGCCGAGATCGGAAACCGGTGCAGATACGACAACGCCGAGAAACCCGTGCCGAAATCGTCCAATTGCGCCAAGACCCCGCGATCGCGTAGCGCCTGCAGGATCGTCAACGTGCGCGGCGCATCGTCGAGCAGCGCCACCTCGGTGATCTCCACCCGCAACCGCTGCGGATCGGCGCCGGCGCTGTCGATCAGGCCGAACAGCCGTTCGGTGAAGTCCGGCGAGCGGAAATGCCGCGGCGAGACGTTGACCGACACGTAGCCGCTGCCATCCCGGGCCAGGCGCTGGATCACCTGCTCGTACAGCAACCAGTCCACCTGCTCGATCAGCCCGCTGTCCTCGCCCAGCTCGATGAACTGGCTCGGCACCAGCAGGCCGCGGCTCTCGTGGCGCCAGCGCAGCAACGCCTCGTGGCCGACCACCTGGCCATCGCCCAGGCGCACGATCGGCTGATAGAACGGCTCGAAGTCGCCGCTGTTGATCGCCCGCCGCAGATCCGCCTCCAGGTCCAGGCTGCGCAGCGCTGCCTCGCGCATCGCCTCGTCGAACACCGCGCAACGGTCCTGGGTCTGCGCCTTGGCCCGGTACATCGCCGCGTCCGCATCGCGCAGCAGTTCCTCGCCGCTGCTGTAGCGCGGATGCCAGGTGGCGATGCCCAGACTGCCGGACGGGAACAACTCGCGTCCGGCCACCCACATCGGCTGGCCAAGCACGCCGAGCAGCCGCTGCGCCAACTCGCGCACGCCATCCAGGCCGTCCTCGCAGCGCACCAGGATCGCGAATTCGTCGCCGCCCAGGCGCGCGACCACGTCGTCGCTGCGGATCGTGGAGACGATGCGCTTGGCCACCTCCACCAGCATTTCGTCGCCGGCGGCATGGCCGATGCTGTCGTTGACCAGCTTGAACCGGTCCAGGTCCAGGAACAGCACCGCGAAGGCCATGCCATCGCCGTTGCGCGCGCGGTGGATCGCCTCGCCGAGCCGGTCCAGCAGATGCGAGCGGTTCGGCAGCCCGGTCAGCGCGTCGTGCAGCGCCTGGTGGGTCAGGCGCTGCTCGGCGCGCCAACGCTCGGCGATCTGCGCCAGCAACTGCTGGTTGACCTCGGCCAGTTCGCGGGTGCGCTCGGCCACCCGCTGCTCCAGCTCGGCATGCGCCAGCCGCAGCCGCTCCTGCGCGCGCTGCCGGGCCAGGCCGCCGCCGACGTTGTGCGCGACGAAGGTCAGCAGCCGCTGGTCGTATTCGGTGAAGCGCACCTGCGTGGTGTAGCTCTGCACCACGATCGCACCGACCACCTCGCCCTCGTCGAACAGCGGCACACCCAGCCAGCTGTGCGCGCGGGTGCCGTATTCCCGCACCTCGCCCTGCGCCACCAGCGCCTCGATGTCCACCAGTTCCAGCAGCATCGGCTGGCGTTTGCGCATCACATACTCGGTCAGCCCCTTGCCGCGCCGCCGCAGCGGCCGCTGCGGACTGTACTCGTCCACCGAGTAGGCGAATTCCAGCATCTTGCCGTCGTCGGACAACAAGGCGATGTACAGATTGCGCGCATCGATCAGCCCGCCGACGATGGCATGCACCTCGGCGTAGAACTGCTGCAGGCTCTCCGAGCGGATCGCCAGCTCGGCGATGCGGAACAAGGCCAGTTGCAGGGTCTCGGCGCGCCTGCGCTCCAGGATCTCGTCCTGCAGGTCGTGGTTGGCGCGCTGCAGTTCCTGGGTGCGCAGCTGCACGCGCCGCTCCAGCTGCACCTGCGCATGGCGCCGGTCCATCGCGGTCAGCACGTGCTGGGCGACGTAGGCCAGCAGCGCGCGGTCGGCATCGGTGTAGTGCATCGCGCGGTCGTAGTTCTGCACCACGATCGCGCCGCAGACGCGGCTCTCGCGCAGCATCGGCACGCCCAGCCAATCCTTGCTGTCCGGGCCTTGCACGGCGTCGTAGCGCACCTGCAAGCGGTCGCGCACCTGTTTCGACGGCCCGCGCACCGCCTGGCCGTGGCGCAGCAGCGCAAAGGTGAGGCTTTCGGGCATGTCGCGCTGGAAATACAGCGTTTCCGGATCGGAGACGAAGTCGTCGTGGCGGTCGGAGAAATACAGGAAGCGCATGCTTTGCTGCTCTTCGTCGTACTCGACGATGTAGCAATTCTCCGCATACATCAGCGAATCCAGCACCGAGTGCACATGCTGCAGCATCTGCCCCATTTCCAGATCCGCACCGGCCAGGTCGGCGATCTCGTACAGCGCCTGCTGCAGCAGCTTGGACTTCTCCAGGCTCTCGATGCGCGCGCGCATCCGCTCCGCTTCCAGCAGCGCCAGGCCGAACGCGGCCGCCATCTCGCACCAGGCGGCGCGCTGCGGTTCGGACAGCGGTTGTTGCAGCCGTGCGGCCACCGCCACGCAGGCGCCGTCCGCCGTCTTCAGCACGTGCAGCAGCGCCTGCGCAGGCGCCGGCACGGTTTCCGCCAGGCAACGCCGGACCAGCGCCGGCAGCCATGCCGGCGCATGCGGCGTGGCGCCGAACAGGCGCCCGCCGACCGCGTCGTCGCCGCAAGCGATGGCCACATCGCTGCCCGGCGGCAGCAAGCCGCACAGGGCGGCAGCGGTTTGCATGGAAGCGCGCCCGTCGGGTTGATCCTGGCGGACGATCGCGGACGGCTCGAACAACATCGACAACAACTCCTGGATGACATAGGACGTGCCCCACGCCTCCCCCTTGAACGCCAGCATACCTTTTACGTGAACAGGCGCACGCGCGATGACCCCATGCGTGCCGCTGCCGCGTTCACCGTCCAAGATGCCTGCAACCATCCCGTTCCCGCCCGCCGCCGCCACGCCGCGCTATGCGCCGGGTCGGCGAACGCTTAGGCTTGGCGCCGTGGAAGCCCTGGTCGAAACGAGCGATGAAGCCCTGATGCAGGCCTATGCGGCCGGCGACGCCGGCGCGTTCGAGACCCTGTATGCGCGTCACCGCGGCCGCCTTTACCACTACCTGCTGCGCCAGCTGCGCGACGTGGCGCTGGCCGAGGAGATGTTCCAGGAGGTGTGGCAGCGGGTCATCGCCGCGCGCCAGGGCTGGCAACCGCAGGCCGCATTCAGCACCTGGCTGCTGCGCATCGCCCACAATCGGCTCGGCGACCACTGGCGCGCGGCCAAGCACCGCCCGGCGGCGCCGGCCGACGCCGACCTGCGCACCGCCAGCGTGCCGGATCCGGACACCCCGGAGCGGCAGCTGTCCGCGTTCGAACAGCGGCGCCAACTGCAGTTGGCGCTGGACGACTTGCCGGAGGAGCAACGCGACGTGCTGCTGCTGCGCCTGGAACAGGAACTGAGCCTGGAGGAGATCGCCCAGATCACCGGGGTCGGCCGCGAGACGGTCAAGTCGCGGCTGCGCTATGCGATGGACAAACTGCGTGCGAGGCTGGGCGGATGAAGGCCGACGAACCGCTGACGCCGGAAGAACGCGCCCTCGCCGAACGCCTGCGGCTGGGCCGGCAGGCGCTGCCGTCGGCGGCGCTGGACGCATCGATCCTGGCCGCGGCGCGCGCCGCGGTGGCGTCTGCGCCGGCGGCGACGCCGCAGCTGGATACCGATACCGCGGCCGATGCCAGGCATCCGGCGCCGATCGCCGCC
The DNA here is from genome assembly GCF_009769165.1 of Xanthomonas hyacinthi. Taxonomy (NCBI): domain Bacteria; kingdom Pseudomonadati; phylum Pseudomonadota; class Gammaproteobacteria; order Lysobacterales; family Lysobacteraceae; genus Xanthomonas; species Xanthomonas hyacinthi. Next base: position 4,021,645 of record NZ_CP043476.1, on the reverse strand, counting down.
GCGCCGCAGCCGGCGCGCGCTGCACCCTCCACCGTTCCCAGGCGCCGCACGCGTTGGCCGGCCTGGACTGGACTGGCTGCCTCGCTGAGCCTGGCGGTCGGCATCGCCTGGCAGTTGCGCACCCCGACCCCATCCATGCCGGCGCCGGCCACAACGCCGGCACCGGCGGCAGCCGAATCCGCGGCGCCAGCGTCGGCGCCTTCTTCCAACCCCACCACGCCCGCCGCCGCCGCGGCGCAGACGGATGCAGCGCAGATCGCCGCCGCGCCAGCAGCCTCGCCCTTGCCACCGCCTCCACCTGCAAACGACACCGCACCGCAAGGCGTCGCTCCAACACTGCCGGCGGAGGTCGTGGCCGAACCGGCGCCGATCGTCGCAGCGACGCCGGCACCGCGCATGATGGCGCCTTCGGCACCGCCTGCGCCGACCGCACAGATGCCTGCGCCCGCGGAGGAGGCGCAGGATGACGTTGCGAAAACCGCGGCGGCACGTACGCAGCAGGATTCCACAGCACAGCGGGAAGAGCGCCTGACGGCGCAGGATCGTCGCCAGACGCTGCGCGCGCGCGGCGACGCGGCGGCCCCCGTCCAGGCGGACGCGGAAGCATCCGTCGTACGCGTCGAAGGCGACCTCATGGCTGCACCGGCACCTGCGGCACCCGCCACCGCGATGGCCGAAGACATGGCCCCACTGGCGGCAGCCGCGCCCGCCGCCGACGCGGATCCGGCGCTTGTCGCCGCCGCGGATGCGGATGCACGCCTGTCGCCGCGACGCTGGCTCGCACGCGTCCGCGAACGCCGCGACGCCGGCGAGCACGCGGCCGCACGCGCCAGCCTGCAGCGGTTCCAACGCGAGCATCCGCACGCGCGCGTCCCCGATGACCTGCGCGACCTGCTCGGCGACTGAATCGCATCCAACCCTAACGGCACTGCCGGCGGCGCGGCGTGGACGGGACCGATGCCGGTGATTACGGAACAGCATCCGGCTCGCGCGTTCCCCGCACGCACGCCTCGCAACGCGAACATGCCCGCAGCCGTGTCCAGCTGCGCGCACATCGGCGCACGAGCGCCGTTGCGCGCGATGCCGGAACAGCCCGCCTCACCGGCATCGGAAGCAACGATTCCATTGGCCCACACCCGCATCCGCAGTCCGCCGCGGCGCCTCGTCTAGAATGGCGCCGATGCCCGATACGCTCCCCCACCCGGTCAGTCACAGCGTGGACATCAAGCACAGCCGCTTCCTGGCGCATGCGGCGCCGATCGCCGACGCCGGCGCGGCGCTGGCGTTCGTGCAGCAGGTCGCGGTGGCCGACGCCACCCACAACTGCTGGGCCTACCGGGTCGGCGGCGACTACCGCTCCAGCGACGATGGCGAACCGGCCGGCACCGCCGGCCGGCCGATCCTGGCGGCGATCGACGGCCAGGGCTTCGACCGCGTGGCGCTCGTGGTCACGCGCTGGTACGGCGGCATCAAGCTCGGCGCCGGCGGCCTGGTCCGCGCCTACGGCGGTAGCGCCGCCGAGTGCCTGCGGCTGGCGCCGCGGCAGCCGCTGCTGGCCTTGAGCCTGATCAGTCTGCACTGCGGCTTCGACGATCTCGGCGCGGTGCATGCGGCGCTGAGCGCCTGCGCCGCCGAGAAACTCGATGAACGCTTCGACGCCGACGGCGCGCAACTGCACCTGCGCCTGCCCAGCGATCGCGTGGACGCCTTGAAAACGCGGCTGCGCGACGCCACACGGAACAGGGTCCGCTGTTCGGAAATCTCCCCCGCATGAACGATCCGTCGGCCGACCAGGCCAAGTCGCTGCGCAAACTCGGCAGCCTGCGCACCTTGTGGCCGTTCGTGCAGCGCCAGCGCGGTCTGTTCGGCGCCTGGCTGCTGGCGCTGGCGGTGTCCTCCAGCGCGACGCTGAGCCTGCCGATGGCGGTGCGGCAGATGATCGACCACGGCTTCAGCGACGGCGGCAGGATCAACCAGTCCTTCGCGCTACTGTTCGCGGTGGCGGTGGTGCTGGCGATCGCCACCGCGATGCGCTTCTATTTCGTGTCGCTGCTGGGCGAAAAAGTCGTCGCCGACCTGCGCGCGCGCCTGTACGCGCATCTGCTCGGCTTGCACGCCGGCTTCCACGACCGCAACCGCAGCGGCGAGCTGGTGTCGCGGCTGTCGGCCGACAGCGAACTGCTGCGCGGGGTGATCGGCAGCACCATGTCGGTGGCGTTGCGCAGCACGGTGACGGTGATCGGCAGCATCGTGATGCTGTTCGTGACCAGCCCGCACCTGGCCGCCTACGCGCTGCTCGGCATCCCGCTGGCGGTGTTGCCGATCGTGCTCGGCGCGCGCCGCCTGCAGAAGATCTCGCGCGCCAGCCAGGACCGCGTCGCCGACGCCAACACGCTGGCCGCCGAAACCCTCGGCGCGGTGCGCACGGTGCAGGCGCATGCGCGCGAAGCCTACGAGTGCGGCCGCTTCGGCCAGGCGCTGGCGCTGGCGGTGGACGTGGCGCGGCGCCGGGTGCGTGCGCAGGCGTCGATCACCGCGGTGGCGATCGTGCTGGTGTTCGGCGCGATCGTACTGGTGCTGTGGTCCGGCGCACACGAAGTGGCGGCCGGCGAGCTGAGCGCCGGCGCGCTCGGCCAGTTCGTGCTGTACGCGATGTTTGGCGGCGGCTCGGTGGCCTCGCTGGCCGAGGTCTGGAACGATCTGCAGCGCGCGGCCGGCGGCATGGGCCGCATCGCCGAGCTGTTCGCAGAACGCCCCGAGGTGCTGGCGCCGGCACAGCCGCGCGCACTGCCGCAGCCGCTGCGCGGCGAGGTGCGCTTCGACGACGTGGTGTTCCGCTACCCGCAGCGCCCCGAGCATCCGGCGCTGGACGGCTTCGACCTGCACGTGCGCCCCGGCGAGAGCGTGGCCCTGGTCGGCCCCTCCGGCGCCGGCAAGAGCACCGTGCTGTCGCTGCTGCTGCGCTTCCACGATCCGCAAGCGGGCGCGGTGCGGGTGGACGGCGCCGACCTGCGCGAACTGGACCCGGCGCAGCTGCGCGAGGGCATCGGCCTGGTGCCGCAGCATCCGACCCTGTTCGCGGCCAGCGCCGCCGACAACATCCGCTACGGCCGGCTCGAAGCCAGCGATGCCGAGATCGCGGCCGCGGCCCGGGCGGCCGAGGCCGACAGCTTCATCCGGCAACTGCCGGGTGGCTACGCCAGCGAACTGGGCGAGCGCGGCGCGCGCCTGTCCGGCGGCCAGCAGCAGCGCATCGCCATCGCCCGCGCCCTGCTCAAGGATGCGCCGATCCTGCTGCTGGACGAAGCCACCAGCGCGCTCGACGCGCAGAGCGAATACGCCGTGCAGCAGGCGCTGGAACGCTTGATGGCCGGGCGCACCACGCTGGTGATCGCGCACCGCCTGGCAACGGTGCTCAAGGCCGACCGCATCGTGGTGATGGAGCGCGGCCGCATCGTCGCCCAGGGCACCCATGCCGAGCTGCTGGCGCAAGGCGGCCTGTACGCGGAACTGGCGCGGCTGCAATTCATCGACTGAGCACGCCGCGCTAACGCCGGCGGGGCTACGGTCCCGCTGCGCCCCACGCAGCAGCTGTGGCGCACCGGCGCCGGCATCGCTTGCGGCGCAAACCCCGTTCGATGAATCGCCTTCGACAGGAGACACGCCATGTCCTTCCGCCAACTGCCCGCCCTCGGCCCCGACGGCGAGGCCTATCTGATCACCGAGTTCCAGGACGAAGCGCAGCACCAGCAGCAGGCCCAGCACAATGCGCCGTCGGCACCTGCGCTGCGCTACGAACTGGCCGACGGGCGCAAGCTGATCCGCCGCGGCCAGCAGTTCACCACCACCGGCGGCGAGCTGACCCTGACCGCGGTGTGAGCGGCGCGCACGCGCGCTGCCGCGTTGCTGGGGCGTCGTGTCATCGATGCCCGAGTAGGCCGCGTTGGGTCTGTCAGGTCGCCAGCCGCTGCGGCGTGGCGCAGCGCCTGACCGGCGGTCGGATCACGCCGCGCGGCGCCGGCTGGCGGCCTGACGGGCCCAACCCGCAGGGTCGCACCTGCGCGCCCCCGGCGCTACGTCTTCGCCAGCGCGTGGGCATCCTCTCCACGTTCTCGCGCTTCCTTGCCGCGTGCACGCGCAAGCGCGGCGCGATCTGCCAGGGGATGGATGACACGCCCTAAGGCGCCCGCGGCAACCGTACCCGGGCGCACAGTCCGCCGCCTTCGCGGTTGCTGAATTCCAGCGCGCCACCATGGGCGTGGCAGATCGCCGCGGCGATGGACAGGCCCAGGCCGCTGCCGCCCGAGTGCCGGGCGCGCGAATCTTCGGCCCGCCAGAAGCGGTCGACCATTCGCGGCAGCAGTTCGGGCGCCACGCCCGGTCCGCGATCGCAGACGCAGATCAGCACATCGTTGGACTCGGTGCCCACCTCGATCGACAAGCGCTTGCCGGCTGCTCCATAGCGCAGCGCATTGTCGATCAGCACCGACAGCACCTGGCCGATGCGGTCGCGGTCGGCGCTGATCGACACGCCGCCCGGCACGCGCACCTCCACCGCCACCTCCATCTGCGCAGCCTGCAGCGGCTGCGCCAGCCAGGCCAGGCGCTCGCGGATCAGCGCGTCGATCGGAAAGGTGTGCGGCTCCAGCATCAGCTGGTTGGCGCGGGCCATCGACAGCAGGTGCAGGTCGCCGACCAGGCGATTGATCTGTTCCAGCTGGCGATGGACCATCTGCAGCTGTTCGTCGCTGCACGGGAAGACCTGATCCAGCATGCCCTGCACCCGGCCCATCGCCGCGTTCAATGGCGTGCGCAGTTCGTGCGCCAGCATCGCGCTGGAATCGCGCACCTCGCGCTCGTATTGCTGCAGCTGCGCAGTCATGCCGTTGAAGTCCATCGCGAAGCTGGCCAGTTCGTCCGGCGCACGGGGAATCACCTTCGCGCGTGCGGAAAAGTCGCCATCGCTGATGCGCCGGGCGGCCGCGGCCACATTGGAGAACTGGCGCGACAACGGCCGCGATGCGAGCAGCCCGCACACCACGATGACCGGGATCGAGGCGATCAGCAATACCGCCAGCAACAGCCAGTCGCGGTTGGCCAATCCCGGCAGAAAATCGGCGACGTCGTAGTAGCGCTCGAACAGTTGCCACAGGCGCTGCGCGTTGCTGTGCGGGTCCTGGCGCAGCGCCATCATCTCCTGCCGCGCCGCTGGCGGCAGCTTGTGCAGGGTCGCGATGTCCCAGATCGCGAAACGCAGCCACATGCCGAACGCGATCACCAGCACCGTGACCACCGCCAGCGCGCTCATGCGCAGGCCGACCCATTGCCACAGCGGCGCGTGCGCGGTGCGGCGAGCGAACGGCCATTTCATCGGAAGCGGTAGCCGATCGCGCGCACCGTCACCAGCACCCCGGTGATGCACTCGCCTTCCAGTTTCTTGCGCAGGTTGTGCACGTGGGCGTCCACCACCCGCTCCAGCGCGTCGCTTTCCGGCAGGCAGATTTCCAGCAGCTCGCTGCGCGTATAGGCCTTGAACGGCGTCTTCAGCAAGGTGGCCAGGATGTTGAATTCGGTCGGGGTCAGGTCCAGCGGCACGTCGTTGCCGTCGGCGTCCTGCACCGTGGCCAGCACCGCATTGGTGTCGACGGTGAGCCGCTCGTACTTCAGCGGCTCCTCGCTCGCCCTGGCCGGCCCGGCGCGGCGCAGCACCGCGTACACGCGCGCGACCACTTCCTTCGGGCTGTAGGGCTTGACCACGTAGTCGTCGGCCCCGTAGCGCAGCGCGCCGAGCTTTTCCGGCTCGTCGCCCATCGCGGTCACCATGATCACCGGGGTGTCGCTGCTGCGGCGGATCGTCGACAGCACTTCGGTTCCGCTCAGCCTGGGCAGCATCACGTCCAGCAGCACCAGGTCCGGTTTCCACTGCGCGTGCAGCTGGATCGCGCGCGCGCCATCGCTGGCGATGGCGACGTCGAATCCGTCGCGGCGCAGATAGGCCTCGAGGATGCTGGCGCTGTCGGCGTCGTCCTCGACGACAAGAATCTTCTTGGAACTCATGCCCTGTGCCGCCCTTGTCGCGCGTCTTGACGAAATCTTGAAGATTCCTAGAGGCCAGCTTGAACTTGCCGGCCGACTCTATCACTCGAGATTGGCCACCCCCGACTGACCCCCATGATTGTATCGTCCGCAGGCAAGCGTCCGTATCGCCCTCGCCTCCTCGCCGTCGCGCTGGCCGTGCTGCTCGGCGGCTGCTCGCTGGCGCCGGTCTACGAGCGCCCGCAGGCCAGCGTGCCGAGCACGCTGGGCGGCGCATCGGCAACGCCGGCGCCACAGGCGGCCACGGCCCCCGCGGTGGCGCTGTCGGAGCAGGAACAGCGGTTCCTGCGCGAATTCTCGCCCAACCACGACCTGGCGCCGCTGATGCTGCAGGCGCTGGCGCACAATCCGGATTTCCGCAACACCGTCCTGCAAGTGCAGCAGGCGCGTGCGCAATACCGCATCGAGCAGTCGCAGCAGCTGCCGCAGATCGGCATCGATGCGCAGCAGGCCCGGCAAAGCTACGACGATCCGCAACGGCAGGAGCGCTACGGGCAGAAGCTGGTCACCGCGGCGGTCGGCATCGACGCTTTCGAACTGGATCTGTTCGGCAAGCTGGCCTCGCTGTCGGCTGCCGCGCAGCAACGCTATCTGGCATCCAGCGCCGGCCAGCTGGCCGCGCGCGGCGCGCTGGTCGCCGAGGTGCTGCGCACCTATACGCTGGAACGCGCCGCCGCGCAGGCGCAGGCGCGCTTCCAGGCCATCGCCGAGGACAGCGCGGCGTTGCTGGCGTTCGCCAACGACCAGCACGCTGTCGGGCTGATCTCCAACGACGCGCTCGACCGCCAGCGCCACCAGACCGATCAGGCCCAGGTCCGCGCCCTGCAGGCGGCCAGCGACCACGCCGCCGCGCGCCGCGCCCTGCAACTGATCGCCGGCTACGACGCGCCGGCCGGCGCCGGCGACATCGAGGAGCTGCTGCCTGCCGATGCCGGCAGCATGGCCCTGCGCGACCTGGACTCGGCGCTGCTGCTGCAGCGCCCGGACATCCAGCAGGCCGAAGCCGAGCTGCGCGCGCGCAATGCCGACATCGGCGCCGCGCGTGCCGCGTTCTTCCCGTCGATCAAGCTGAGCACCTCGCTGGGGACCGCCAGCGACGTGCTCAGCGGCCTGTTCACGGCCGGTAGCCGGACCTGGAGCTTCATGCCGCAGCTGACCATGCCGATCTTCGATTACGGCCGCAATCGCGCCAACCTGGATATCGCGCAGCTGCGCAAGCAGGCCGGCGTCGCCGACTACGAAAAGGCGATCGAGTCCGCGTTCCGCGAGGTCGCCGATGCGCTCGATGCCGCGCCGGGCCTGCAGCAACGCGAACGGCGCGAGCGCGGCAACCGCGAGCGCGAACTGCAACGCATCCAACGCATGGACCGGCGCGTCGCGCAGGGCCTGCAGGATCGCCCCGAGCTGCTCGGCGAACGCATCGCCGCCGAGCAGGCCGCGCTGGAGCACCTGCAGGCGCGCCAGGCGCTGCTCCTCAACCGCATCGCGCTGTTCCGCGCGTTCTATGGCGTGCAGTTGCCGCACGCATCCTGACCTCCCCCACGTCCAAGAGTCCGCTCATGAAAACAATCGCATTGCTCCCGATCCTGGCCTGCGCCGTGTCGCCGCTGGCGGCCAACGCCGCCGACGCCGATGCCTCCGGCTTCCGCCTGTTCGGCCATCAGACCGAACTCAGCGTCGGCGTCGCCGCGGTGGCGGCACCGCGCTACTTCGGCTCCAGGGACGACCGCGTGCTGCCCGCGCCGGTTCTGGCGGCGCAGAGCGGCATCCTGTTCTTCGACAGCGTGCGCGGCCTCGGCGTGCAGTTCCAGGGCGATGGCGGCTTCTACGTCAGCCAGTCGTTCGGCTACGACCTGGGCCGGCTCGACCGCAACAGCAGCTGGCGCCCGGGCTCCAGAACGCTGGCCGGCATGGGCGACGTGCCCGGCTCGGTGACCAGCCGCACCATGATCGCGCAGCAGTTCACCCCGTACCTGATGCTGGACGCCGAAGCCGAATTCGCCTTGAAGGATGGCGCGCGCCGCAACGCCTATCGTGCCGGCGCCAAGTTCACCCTGCTGCAGAACGACAGGGACACGCTGACCATGGACCTGGACGCGCACTGGGGCGACCGCCGCTACAACCAGGCCTACTTCGGGGTGACCGATGCGCAGAGCGCGCGCAGCCGCTTCGCCGCCTACAGCGCCGGCTCCGGCCTCTACGCCTACTCGGTCGGCGCCAACTGGGACCACGCGCTGTCCAAGCACTGGAGCACCTCGCTGACGGTCAGCGGCACGCGCTATGTCGACACTGCCGATGGCAGCCCGATCGTGCAGCGCCGCGCCTTCGCCAGCGCCATCGGCGCCGTGACCTACACCTTCTGACCGCCACATAGAACGCCCATGAAACCGAGTCTTGCGATCTTCCTCTCCCTCTGCGTGCCCCTGGCTGCAGCCTCGTTGAGCGCCTGCAGCCGTGACCCGGCGCCGGCGCCGGAAGCGCCGCGGGCGGTCAAGCTGGAGGCCGTCGGCAGCGGCGACGGCACCGATGGCAGCCGCTTCGTGGCGCAAGTGCGTCAGGAGCAGCGTGCCGAACTCGGCTTCGAGGGCGGCGGCCGTATCGCCTCCATCGAAGTGGATGTCGGCGACCGCGTGCGCCAGGGCCAGATCCTGGCGCGCCTGGATCCGGAGCCAACCCGCTTGCGCGTCGAGCAGGCCGACGCCAACGTCACCATCGCCGCCGCCGACCTGCGTCAGCAGCAGACCCAGCTGGCCCAGCAGCAGGCCATGTTCGAGGACGGCGCCGCCTCCGCGACCAGCTTGACCGCCGCCAAGACCGCCTTCGCCAGCGCGCAGGCGCGCCTGCGCAGCACGCAATCGGATCTGGCCCTGGCACGCCGCGGCCTGCGCCAGGCCGATCTGCGCGCGCCGTTCGACGGCAGCGTCGTGGCCCGGCTGCAACAGCCCGACGCCAACGTTGCAGCGGGCCAGCCGGTGCTGCAGGTGGAAGGCCGGGGCCGCGCCCAGGTGACGGTCGCGCTGCCGGCGTCGCTGGCCTCGGCACTGCGTCCCGGCCAGGCGGCGACCGCGTATCGGGCCAATGCGCCCGAGCGAGCGCTGCCGTTGCAACTGCGCAGCGTCTCCGATCGCCTGGAAGGCGGCGCGACCGTGCAGGCGTTGTTCGACAGCCTTGCCGGCGACGCTGCGCGCTTGCGCAGCGGCGAGAACCTGTTGCTCGCCCTGCCCCGCAACGAAGCGCGGCCATTGAGCGTGCCGCTCAGCGCGCTGCTGCCGAGCGTGGGCAACGGCAAGCCGATGGTGTTCGTCTACCAGGGCAGCAACGCCAGCGTGCGCCGCCGCCAGATCGTGACCGGCACTGCCGCGGACGGCCGCGTGCAGGTCCGCCAGGGACTCAGCGCCGGCGAGCGCATCGTCGCCGCTGGCGCGGCCTTCCTCAGCGACGGACAGACCGTCGTCCCCTTCCGTCCCGATACCCGCCTGAGCGGCACCGCCTCGCCATGAACCTGACCCGTGCCACCCTCGCTTCGAGCCGCTTCGCGCTGTTCAGCGCCGCGCTGATCCTGATCGGCGGCATCGTCGCCTTCCTCGGCTTTCCCTCGCAGGAGGAACCCAGCGTCACCGTGCGCGATGCGGTGGTGCAGGTCGCGTTTCCGGGCATGCCCAGCGAGCGCGTCGAGAACATGATCGCGCGCCCGCTCGAGGAACACCTGCGCGAACTCACCGGGATCAAGAAGATCGTCACCACGGTCCGGCCGGGCAGCGCGATCGTGCAGCTGACCGCCCGCGACGACGTCGACGACCTGCTAGCGCTGTGGCAGCGGGTCCGCAACAAGGCGGCCGAAGCCGGCGCCGAGCTGCCGCCGGGCACCCAGGGGCCGTTCGTCGACGACGATTTCGGCCGCGTCGCGATCGCCTCGATCGCGGTCACCGCACCGGGCTTCGGCACCAGCGAGATGCGCGGGCCGCTGCGGGAAATGCGCGCCCAGCTGTACACCGTGCCCGGGGTGGAACGCGTCAGCTTCCACGGGCTGCGCGAGGACCGCATCTACGTCGCCTTCGAGCGCACCCGGCTGAGCGAGGCCGGCCTGACCCCGAGCGCGGTGGCGCAACAGCTGCGCGCCGAGAACGTGGTCGCCAGCGGCGGCCAGATCGCCGCCTCCGGCCTGGCGATGACCGTGACCGCCTCCGGCGAAATCCGCACCCTGGACGAATTGCGCAATACGCTGATCTCCGTTTCCGGCGCCGATGACGCGCGCCAGATCCCGCTGTCGCAGCTGGCGCGCATCGAGCTGATGCCGGCCGATCCGCCGGACAGCGCCGCCATCTACCAGGGCCAACCGGCGGTGGTGGTGGCGGTGTCGATGGCGCCCGGCTACAACATCGCGCAAGTCGGCCAGGCGCTGCGGCAGAAGCTCGACGAGACCGCACGGATGCTGCCGGCCGGTTTTTCCCAGCACGTGGTCACGTTCCAGGCCGACGTGGTGGAACGCGAGATGGGCAAGATGCACCACGTCATGGGCGAGACCGTGCTCATCGTGATGGCGGTGGTGATGCTGTTCCTGGGCTGGCGCACCGGCCTGATCGTCGGCGCGATCGTGCCGCTGACCATCCTCGGCACGCTGATCGTGATGCGTGCGCTGGACGTGCAACTGCAGACCGTCTCCATCGCCGCGATCATCCTGGCGCTGGGGCTGCTGGTGGACAACGGCATCGTCATCGCCGAGGACATCGAGCGCCGCCTGACCACCGGCGAAGAGCGCCGGCAGGCCTGCGAAGCCGCAGGGCGCACCCTGGCGCTGCCGCTGCTGACCTCCTCGCTGGTCATCGTGCTGGCGTTCTCGCCGTTCTTCTTCGGCCAGACCAGCACCAACGAATACATGCGCTCGCTGGCGATCGTGCTGGCGGTGACCCTGCTCGGCTCGTGGCTGCTCAGCGTCACCGTGACCCCGCTGCTGTGCATGTACTTCGCGCGCGCGCACAGCGCCGCGCATGCCGACGGCGCCGACCACTACGATTCCAGGCTGTACCGCGGCTACCGGCGCATCATCGAACAGTTGCTCGCGCACAAGGCGCTGTTCCTGGGCAGCATGCTGCTGCTGTTGGCGGCGGCGGCCACGATCCTGGGCTCGATTCCCTACAGCTTCCTGCCCAAGTCCGACCGCCTGCAATTCCAGATGCCGGTGACCCTGCAGCCGGGCAGCGATTCGCGGCAGACCCTGCACACCGTGCAATCGATCAGCAACTGGCTGGCCGATCGCAAACGCAACCCCGAGATCGTCGACAGCATCGGCTACGTGGCCGACGGCGGGCCGCGCATCGTGCTGGGCCTGAACCCGCCGCAGGCCGCGGCCAACATCGCCTACTTCACGGTCAGCGTCCGTCCCGGCACCGACATCGACGCGGTCATCGCCCGCGTTCGCCAGCACATCCGCGCCGGCTATCCGGCCGTGCGCGCCGAGCCCAAGCGCTTCTCGATGGGCTCGACCGAGTCCGGCGTGGCGATCTACCGGGTGATCGGCCCGGATGAAGCGCAGTTGCGCCGCGCCGCCGCCGGCATCGCCCAGGCCCTGCGGCAGCTGCCGGGCACCGTCGACGTCAGCGACGACTGGGAGATCCGCATTCCCCGCTACGAGGTCCGGGTCGACCAGGCCAAGGCGCGCCGCGCCGGGGTCAGCAGCGACGACATCGCCCAGGCCCTGCAACTGCGCTACAGCGGCATCGATGCCTCGGTGGTCCGCGACGACAGCGTCAACGTGCCGATCGTGCTGCGCGGCGGCGCCGACGAACGCGACGCGGCCAGCGATCCGGGCAGCACCCTGCTCTATCCGCAGGCCGGCGGCGCCGCCGTGCCGTTGTCGGCGATCGCCGAGATCGCCTTGTCTTTCGAACCGTCGGCGATCCAGCGCCGCAACCTGAGCCGCGCCATCACCATCACCGGGCACAATCCGCAGATGACCACCGACGAGGTCGTCGCCGCCCTGGCCGACAAGGTCGCCGCGCTGCGCCTGCCGCCGGGCTACCGCATCGAGATGGGCGGCGAGCTGGAGGATTCGGCCGAGGCCAACCAGGCCTTGCTGCAGTACATGCCGCATGCGCTGGGCGCGATCCTGCTGCTGTTCATCTGGCAATTCAATTCGTTCCGCAAGCTGTTCATCGTCGTCGCCAGCATTCCGTTCGTGCTGATCGGCGCGGCCCTGGCGCTGCTCGTCACCGGCTACCCGTTCGGCTTCATGGCCACCTTCGGCCTGCTCGCGCTGGCCGGCATCATCGTCAACAACGCGGTGCTGCTGCTGGAACGCATCGACGCCGAACTGGCCGACGGCCTGGACCGGCACGAGGCGGTGGTCGCCGCGGCGGTCAAGCGCCTGCGCCCGATCGTGATGACCAAGCTGACCTGCATCGTCGGCCTGGTCCCGCTGATGCTGTTCGCCGGGCCGCTGTGGACCGGCATGGCGATCACCATGATCGGCGGCCTGGCGCTGGGCACGCTGGTCACGCTGGGCGTGATCCCGGTGCTGTACGACCTGCTGTTCGCGCTGCGTGTCGGCCGCAACGGCGCGCGAACGGCAGAGACGGCGGCGTGAGCGGCCGGCGCGCACGCCGCCTGGCCTGGCGCGCGCTCGCCTTGCTGTGCCTGGCGCTGGGCGCGAGCGGCTGCGCGATGGTCACGCTGAAGCCGGTGAGCGCGGCCGAATACATCCAGGCCAAGCGCGGCGACCCGCTCAGCAGCGGCCACCTCAGTACCGCGGCGATCGAAACGCTGACCGTACTCGGCCTGAGCGAAAGCGTCTGCAGCGCCGAGCCGCGGCGCTGTGCCGGGCAGTTGCTCGACAACGACGGGCTACTGCAGGAACGCAAGCTGGCGACCATCGCCGAACTGTGGCTGCAGGCGTCGCTGCGCCTGGGCAAGCGCCAGCCGCGCAGCGACGCCGAACTGGACGCATGGCTGCAGACCGCGCGCTACGCCTATGCCTATCTGTTTTTCAGCGGCCGCGCGCCGAGCGAGCGCACGTTCGAGGACCGCCAGACCCAGGTGCGCGACTACTACAACTACGCGGTGCAGCAAGCGGTGTCGGCGCTGTTCGTGCGCTACCGGCAACAGCAGCGGCAGGCCGGCGATGCCGTGCAACTGGCGGCCCTGCCCGGCTGGAACATCGCACTGGACGTGACCCGGCTCGGCGCATTGAAGGACATGCCGCTACCGGACGCGATGCTGCCGGCCAGCAGCCTGCGCTTCACCGGGCTGCGCAGCGTCTACCGGCGCGACGGCTTCGGTTCGGAGATGGTCGCGGTGCTGCCGAATGCGGCGCCGGCGCAGGACGCTGCGGACGCGCCGGACCAGGCCAACGCCGCATACAGCGAAATGCCGGCACCGAGCCTGACCGTGGTGCTGCGCTTCGAGGGCGGCGACCTGGCGCAGGTGCTGCACGCACGCGCGGTGCGGGTGGAAGCCTACGATCCGTACCTGAGCGCCGACGCCAGCCTGGGCGGCGACAGCGTGCCGCTGGCCGGCAACTTCAGCGCCGGCTACGGCGTGTGGATGGCGCGCTCCGGATTCGCCGAGCAATCGCTGCGCACGCTGCTCGGCATGGCCCACGGCATCGATCGACCGCACATCTTCCTGTCCCAGCCCTACGATCCCAACCGCCGGGTGCTGGTGCTGCTGCACGGCCTGGCCAGCAGTCCCGAGGCCTGGGTGAACCTGGCCAACGAGCTGCTCGGCGACGAACGACTGCGCGCCCGCTACCAGATCTGGCTGGTCTACTACCCGACCAATCTGCCGATCGCCTACAACCACATCGAGATCCGCAAGGGCCTGCAGCAGGCGCTGGACCATTTCGATCCGCAACGGCGCAGCGCCTCGGCGCACGACATGGTGCTGGTCGGGCACAGCATGGGCGGCGTGCTGGCGCGGCTGATGGTGTCCTCCAGCGACGGCGACCGGCTCTGGCAGCGCCTGTTCGGCGACAGCCGCCTCGACCCGCAGACGCTGCAGAAGTTACAGCGCAAGCTGGCACCGATGCTGCATTTCGCACCAATGCCGGAGGTGTCCACAGCGATCTTCCTGGCCACGCCGCAGCGCGGCACGCCGCATGCCACCGGCGTGCTCGGCAGCCTGCTGCGCGGCCTGATCGGCCTGCCGGCGCGCGTGCTCGACCAGTTCAAGGACATCGCCGGCAACGGCGCGCTCGGCAAGCTGCCGACCGGCATCGACAACCTCAGCGACCGCGACGATTTCGTCGAGGCCGCCGCGCACCTGAAGATCTCGCCGCAGGTCGCCTACCACTCGATCATCGCCCGCCGCGACGCGCGCGTGCCATTGCCGCAATCCGACGACGGCTTGGTACCGTACTGGAGCGCGCATCTGGACGGCGCGGCGTCGGAAACCGTCATTACCTCCGGGCACAGCGTGCAGGAAACCGCGCAGGCCATCCTGGAGATCCGCAAGCTGCTGCGCTGAGCCGCGCAGCGGCATGCGGCAACGCCGCCCGCCAACGCTCGCCTGGCGGCGGCGCGCAAACAAAACGCAGACAAAAAAACACCCGGCAGTGCCGGGCGTCTTCGTGTGAAATGGCGTCCCCACGGGGATTCGAACCCCGGTCGCCACCGTGAAAGGGTGATGTCCTAGGCCTCTAGACGATGGGGACGCTGATGCTGTTGCCGCTTTGCGGACAGGCCTATGTCCGAAAACTTGCTGCGAAAACTTGGTGGAGCCAGCCGGGATCGAACCGGCGACCTCTTGCATGCCATGCAAGCGCTCTCCCAGCTGAGCTATGGCCCCACGTGTACTGGCAGAGGCGGAATCTTACCCGATTCCGTGGGCAGGTACAAATCCCGCACGAAAAAGTCCGGCGTTGCCGGACTCCAGGTTGCTTGCGAATAAAATGGCGTCCCCACGGGGATTCGAACCCCGGTCGCCACCGTGAAAGGGTGATGTCCTAGGCCTCTAGACGATGGGGACGCTGCTAACGATGGCGCTTTGCGGACAGGCCTAGCATCCGAAAAGTTGGTGGAGCCAGCCGGGATCGAACCGGCGACCTCTTGCATGCCATGCAAGCGCTCTCCCAGCTGAGCTATGGCCCCACGTGTGCTGCGAGGAGCGGAATACTAGCGATGGCGTCCGGCGCGCGCAAGCGTTTTTTGAATTTTCTAACACGAGGGACCGCGGAATTTCCGCGACCGGTGATCGCGCGCGCCACCCGCCGGCGCCGGTGTTCTGCGCCGTAGTCGATGGCCAGCGGTTCCAGCAACACCACGCGTCGCCATTCACGTGATCGGGCTGCCGATGGGCCGTCATGCTCGTCCTTTGGGTTGCCGTGATTGCGTTGGGATCGAAAACGGGTCATGCGCGCCGCGCGCCTTCTGCCGACCCGGCGCAACGACCGACCCATCCACCCTCCGCGCACCGCTCGCTCCACTGCCGCGATGGAGGCCCCGAAGGCCGATCTGCACGCGCCGAAGACGACACGCCGCCGCCTGCTCACGCAGCATCGACGCGCAGCACACTGCGTTCGGCAAAGCGATTTACTTGTGTAGGCGCATGCGCCCGCATGGCGCTGCGGTCAGGTCCCCTCCGCCGCAGCGCGTCGCGGCAGCAGTGGAGCCGACGCCCTGTTTTGCAACGCACGCCACGACGCGCCGCCCGGTTCATGCGCTGCCTTCCGAGTCGAGCGTTCCCAACAGTTCGTGCATCCGATAGGGCTTGGGCAGGAAACGCGCCGTCGGCGGCAACGGCGGCAGCTGCGAGCGCGCATAGCCCGAGAGCAGGACCGTCACGCAATGGGGGTTAAGCGCATGCGCGGTCCGCGCGACCTCGATGCCACTGACGCCTCCCGGCATGCTGATGTCGCTGATCACGCAATCGAAATGTCCCACGGCGAGCCGCGCCTGCGCCTCGATGCCGTCGGCCGCTTCCAGCACTTCGAAACCTGCATCCTTCAGCGCGAGGACCGTCACCATCCGCAGTAGCGCATCCTCCTCGACATAGAGGACCTTTCTCGGCGTCATGGCGTCACGACGCAGCAGGAATGTACATGGCGATCGTGGCGCCCTGCCCTGCCGCGCTATCGATGGAGGCGAATCCGCCGGACTGGCCGGCGAAACCGTAGACCTGGCTCAATCCCAGCCCGCTGCCACTGCCGACGTCCTTCGTGGTGAAGAATGGCTCCATGGCGCGCAGGCGTACCTCCTCGGTCATTCCCGGACCATTGTCCTGCACCGCCACGCACACATAGTCACGGTCGGACTTGGCTTCCAAGTACAGCATCGGGTCCGGCCGGCACACCCGCGTGGAGATCACGATCCGGCCATTGGGCATCGCATCGCGCGCATTCGCGATCAGGTTCATGAGCGCGGCCTCGAATTGGCTGGCGTCGACGATCACGCTGGGCAAGGCATCGGCGAGATCGAACTGGCAGCACATGCGCTCCCCGGCCACGCGTTGATACAGTTCGGCCGCCTTGGCGATGAGCTGGTTCACGTCGTTCGATTCGGGCGCCAGGTCCTGGCCACGGGCGAACGCCAGCATCTGCCGCGACAACCGGCTTCCCCGCTCCGCCGCGTCGTTCGCCGCGCCAATCAGCAGCTTGCTGCGATCGTCGCGCTCGGTCTTCGCCAACAGATCCAGGCTGCCGACGATGATCGCCAGCAGATTGTTGAAATCGTGGGCGATGCCCAGCGTCAAGCGGCCAATCGCCTGGACTTTCTGCGCCTGCGCCAACGCACGCTCCGCCTTGCGAAGATTTTCCGTGGCGTTGAATTTTTCGGTGATGTCGCGGGTGACCTTGGCGAAACCGACGAGCACGGCGTCCTTCCAGATCGGATCGATGATGACGCTGGCGCGGAAGTGCGAGCCATCCTTCCTCACCCGCCAGCCTTCCGCTTCGTAGCGGCCCTCGCGCCTGGCGGTCTCAAGCCCATCCAAGGCAGTCCTGCGGCGACATCGTTCGGCGTATAGAACCTGGAAAAATGCTGGCCAATGATCTCGGCCTCCTCGTATCCCTTGATATGCCGCCCTCCCGCGTTCCAGCTGAGGATGAATCCTTCCGGATCGAGCATGTAGATCGCGTAATCCGTAACACTCTGGAGAAGCAGTCGGTCTGCCTCGGCGGCAAGGGGAACGTGCATTCTGTCTAGGATTACCTGTGAAGGCCAATACAAATTGGCCGGAATTTTGTTATTTTTCTGTGATTCAGACATCTTCCAGCGGCCATCGCGGCGGCTCAGGCGAGCAGGCAACGGGTGGCTGCGCCAGCTTGGGTCCCAAGCCGCTTCGCACGGGATCGGCAAGGTCGCGAAAACAGCGCCGACCGGACTCGGTGCCATGGCCCGGTGCACGGCAGCCCGCCTGCGGTACGCCATTTGCCGCCTGCTCGTCGCCTCGTCCAGAGCGAACCGCGCCGATGCCGTGCTGGATATGCGCTTCCCGCGCATTGCCATTGGCCCCGCCGGTGCCGGCCGGGCCAAGAGCAACCTCACCGCGCTGGAACCGATGCGTCATTTTGACGTCAACATCGGCCGCGGCGGATGAAGCCGCCTATCGTTTCAGTCGTGGCTGTGGCTTGCGCCAGCAGCGGATGCTGGCGCAGCTTGCAGAGCCGCCTCAATAGAGTTTTCCTGAAATCGAAAAAGAGAGGAAATTCGTATTGGTGAAATTCTTCTCGCCGAAGTTATTGCCGTACTTCGCCTTGATCGAAATGCCATTTTTCGGGAATGTATATTGCAGGACAGGACCGATTCCGGCGTAGGAGAATCGTCCTCCGTCGGGCACTGCAACACCGCCGGCGGCGTTGTCATCCGAAATTTGCTTTTGATAATATCCGGCGACGCCGACTTGAAAATTTCCGAAGCGCTGACTTGCCGACCAATCCACAGCAACGATATTTCCAGAATTGTACCCGGTCGCTGAATTCTTGTATGGAAACCCCATGAACACACGCGCACTGAGTTCTGTGCTGTCGCCTAGCGACATGTCAGGGCCTGTCACATAAGTCACGGCGAAATTCGGAATTGCGAGCCAGATATTGCTTCCGATGTTCAGCGGGTTGGCTTTGTCATATTTTCCGGTCGGAAACTTCAGGGCGAACCCACCGGCTACGGTCAGACCGTAGGACAAAGGTAGGTCTCCCGGAGTTGCGCCGAAGCGCCCTACGTTCTTCGACCAGAAAAAAATATCGGAATAAGTATCGGCAAGGTTGCGCTGATGGCCTCGGACTGCACCGCCGGCAATGGAGTAATCCAGATCCCAAAAAGAAACGACGAGCGTAGATCCAAGTTGGCCTCCCCAGAGTTCAAAAGGATAGACGTATGCGAGGGCCACGCCAGTCAACGGGATTCGAAGTCTCACATTCTGTTGCGCTGGCACTTTATTTCCGTCATAGTCGTAGGAGTTTCTGTTCTCGTTGTATGGGATGGAAAACAGCGCGCCATACAGACCGGACGGAGGAAGAATGGCCTGGCTGAGGTCCGTGCCGGCAGGTGGCGTGATCGGGATTGCGGTTTCCGCGGCAGTCGCTGGAATAATCGCGCTCGTCGAAAATAGCGCGCCAAACAATGCGACCCTCGCCGCACTCGAACCCGATCGAGTCCGAGCGGGCGATCGAAGTCCACGCATGAATGTGGAGCAAGCCTTGTCCAACCAGGATTGTCCGTCCAGTACCGCACTCATTCGAATGCTGTTCGAAGCGCATTCTGTTATCAGCGTTCGCTTTCGTGAATTCGGATCGCGTGTCTCGAAAGAGCATTGACGATAAGAAAGCGAATGAACGTTCGCACTTGGATGCGAGGTTTGAAATGGCATTGTGTCCCTCTCCCGTTTTTTTGTTTAACCTGGTCCCATACCGCGGTCGCAGAACCAATTTTCTGCGACCGTTCTCCTCAGCAGATCGCGAGCGACCGCAAGCGCAAGCCAGTGTCGGCCAATTGCACAGGCAAAGGGGCCGCGCCCGCGGCGATCAGCGTCCGCCCTTCAACGTAGTCTTTAGTGGAATTGATGCAGTCGAGAGCAATCAACTTGCCCGTCTTCAAATAGCAGATCGAAAAACTGCGGGATGCTGGATCGCCGCGGACAACTTCCTGATCATGGCCGGCCGATAATCCAACCGTCTGCAGCCGCACATCGTACTGGTTGGACCAGAACCACGGCACGGCGTGATAGACCTCTGGCTCACCGGTCAGGATCTTCGCGACCGCGCTCCCCATGTCATTCGCGTTCGCAACCGATTCCAGGCGAATAGGCAGGCCGTCTGCGAATGCGCTGGGGTGCAAGGCGCAGTCGCCAATCGCGAAGACATCGGGCAGTGACGTGCGGCAATACGCATCGATCGCGACGCCGTTGTCGCCGTTTGCTCCGGCTGCGATCAGCGGCTCGACCACCGGCGAAATGCCGATGCCGACGATAACCATGTCGGCAGGCACGATGACTCCGTTCCCGAGCCTCACACCCACGACGCGTCCGTTCGCGCCTTCGATCTGCTCGACCTTCACGCCAAGCCGCAGATCGACGCCATGCGACCGATGCTCAGCCTCGAAGAAGCGCGATAGTTCCCGCCCGGCTACCCGCGCCAGCACGCGGTCTTGCGCTTCCAGAACCGTCACGCGCTTGCCGAGCTTCCTGAGCACTGCCGCAGCCTCGAGTCCGATATAGCCGCCCCCAACCACGGCTATTCGCTGCGCGCTTGCGAGCTCGCCGATCATCCGATCGATATCGTCACGGCTGCGTATGGAGTGGACGCCGGCCAAATCGTGACCTGGGCAGCTCAATTGGCGCGGGCGGCCGCCCGTCGCCCAAACCAGATGACGATATCCGATCGCGTCACCTCCGGCAGTGGTGACGCTGCGCGTTTGCGGATCGATCGCCACCACGCGCTGATCGACAAAGATGTCGATCTTGCGGTCCGCCCATACCGCCGGTGGACGAATCAGCAGCCGCTCGAAAGGCTTGTCGCCCGCCAGATACTCTTTCGAAAGCGGCGGCCGCTCATAGGGAAGATGCGGCTCCTCGCCTACCATTGCGATCGTGCCGGCGAATTTGCGCTGTCTCAGCGCAATCGCCGCCTGCGCGCCGCCGTGACCGGCACCGACGATCAGCACGTCGTAGAACTTGCTCATTTGCGCATCCCCTCCCCCGCGTCTTCAGTTTTCCGGAGCGATCGTGACCGCCAAACCATCGAGCTCCGCCGTGAACGCAACCTGGCAGGCAAGCCGGGACCGGCTGGTGCGATGGTCGGAACTGCCCAGCAACTCGCTTTCTTCGTCCGCCATCGGCGGGAGACGATCGACAAAGTCCGCATCGACATAAACATGGCAGGTTGCGCAAGAACAGCAACCACCGCACATTGCGAGCAGTTCATCGAACCCCGCGTCGCGCAGCGCCTCCATCAAGCTCAATCCCTCCGCGGCATCGATGGTCCTCCGTTCATTCTGGCGCGTCGTCACAATCAGTGTAGGCATTACAGCTCCGTTGCTCAGCTGGGCGCCATCCCTACCGGAGAGATCGCCAACTGGAGCCGATTGAGAACAATCATCAGGACTCGATCACGGCCTCGTACGCAGAGCGAGCAACGTTGGGCCGCGTCCAACGCGACGCGCTCCGATGGGACGCGCTGCGATGGCGAACCACTTGATTTGCTTGCGTTCAGGCGGGAATCAGCTCGACCGGCAAGCTCTCGAAGCTTCGGACGACATTGTTCAGGTGGCGCCGCGGAGTTCCGACCTCGAACCGGCGTACCTTTCGCGCAAGCGCTGTCATGATCGCGTGCGCTTCCAAGCGCGCAAGGCCTTGACCCGCGCAGTTATGGATTCCGAAGCCAAAAGCGAGATGTTCGCTTGGCCGGCGTGCGACATCGAACTCATCCGGTCGATCCCAATAACGGCCGTCGCGGTTTGCCGACGCATAGAGAATAAGGACCTTATCACCTTGACGAAGCTGACAGCCATCGATGGTGATCTCGCGCGCGACGGTTCGCCTGAATGCCAGCACCGGCGACTCGAAGCGAAGGACTTCATTGAATGCATGCGGGATGCTGGCAGGGTTGGCACGGACGCTGTCCCAGGTTTCCGGGTGCCGGCCGAACAACCAGACGAAATTGCCGATGGACGCAATCGTGGTATCGAGGCCGGCTGCCAGGAACGCACTCATCAGACGACCGGCCTGTTCAGGTCTGATCTCGCCACGCTCGGCGGCCTCATAGATCTCCCGTCCCATGCTGCCGGGCCTGAGGATCTCGGGGTTCTTGTCGAGCCTGCCAATGTATTCCCAAAGTGCTCCGAATTTGTCCCAGGCGCACAAGGTCCGCTCGTTTTCCGGCCCGAATGTATTGAACACGGCGTCGGCCCAGTTCAACAGATCGTCGCGCTCATTCTCGGGCAAGCCGATGAGGTCTGCGACGATCATCAGCGGGAATCCGGCCGCGAGTTCTGTGATCGCATCGATGTGCCGCCGCGCCACGAGCTTGTCGATCAGCACGTCCGCGGCCTCTTGCACCTGCGCTTCCATCGCCCTCAGGCCACGAAGCGACATGCGCGCGGAAATGACCCGGCGCAGAGGCGTATGGTCTGGAGGATCGGACGCGATGACCGTGCCTTGGAGCGCTTCCACCGCAGGCGGATAGAGTCCAACGCCTTCACCCGAGATAAAGGTCCCGTGGTCTTCGAGTGCGCGCTTTACCTCGGCAAAGCGTGGCAGCATCCAGGCACGATGACGCAGCGACCATACCGCCCCTCCCAAATCGCGCAACTGCCCATATGTCTCGTAGGGATCGAGCAGCACCGCATCGTCGAAGATGTCCAGATCGGTCGCTGGTCCAGAAAGCATGACCTCTTCGTCGCGTACCTTTTTCTTGTTATCCACGTAGGCCCTCCCACTTTTATAGGTGTTGTGCCCGGACGGACAGATCCGCTTCACGCCGAATCACCGTTGCCAAGCACATTCACAAGTACCTTTTGGACGTCAATGGCGGCAAATTGTCGCGCACCCAGGTATAGCTCAGCAGGTGTTCCAGCGGTTCGCCTGCCGCTTCCTTCTCCAGCATGCCACGCAAGTCGAACGGCATCAGCGTATCGAAGTCCGGATTTTCCGCCAGCGTCTCATGATAGAACGTGATGATGTCTGCCTGCGTAGGCGCACAATCGACGATAAGCTCGCAACGGTTCTTGTCCGGATCCTGATAGCTAATCGAAATGATCGGTCCTTGATGAACCGCATTGGGAAAAATGCCGAGTTCCTTCTCCACGTGGCGGACCGTCTCCAAAGCCTCGCCCAATGAACGATAGCGCCAAGAACTGTGCTCGATGCGCACGGTATCGGGGGGGCGCGTCTGCAGTTGCGGACGTTCGATCAATCCAACCCGATGATTTTCCTCGTCGAAACTCAAGGCCGTGAACCGCACCCGGCCCTGGATCTCGTAGACTATGCGCATATTAAGTACGGTTTGGTAGAACTTCAACGACTCGGCGTAGTTCTTACCACAAACGATAGAAACATGAATTATTCCCTCAGGAGTTGGATAAGAGCTGTCTCGTGCGTATCGCTCCTCGCTCGCCAACCCCGGCTGCCCGACCCGCGTATTCATCAGTTACCTCCCTTGCTCAGGTTTTCAGTGTCTTGGTCCGTACCATTCCGGATAAAATGTTCCGCGTCGATCCGATCGGCACTTCGACGGTATCGCCACGCGCCGGAAAGCGGAAATCGAAAGCTGTTATGAAGCACATAAGCCAACCTGATTCCCAATACATGGGAAATCGCTCGGGCATGGGAAATTTTGCTCGCTGGCGCAGAAGCGGCTGCGGACGAGGCGTGTGATGTAGCATAACTGCCGCGCTCGCAGCAAGTCAGCGTTTGCCGGATGGTGTGGCATCTCATTTTGTCAACACCGCCCATTCTGATCAGGCCGAGGCATCAGGTCGACGGATGTCTATCATCGGCCCAAACGATTTCTCCGAAGCGACCGACAAACGGTAAAAATGCCGCGTCAGCAAGTTATCGATTCCAGATTTAGTGCAATGCAGCATATTTATTGCGATGCAAC
The DNA here is from genome assembly GCF_009769165.1 of Xanthomonas hyacinthi. Classification (NCBI taxonomy): domain Bacteria; kingdom Pseudomonadati; phylum Pseudomonadota; class Gammaproteobacteria; order Lysobacterales; family Lysobacteraceae; genus Xanthomonas; species Xanthomonas hyacinthi. The sequence goes on along the minus strand of NZ_CP043476.1, from coordinate 3,998,523 downwards.
ATATTTAGTGCAGTGCAACATAGGAGCCGCGCCTGCAATCGCTATCGCGCCGATTTGTCGAGGTCGGAAGATTTGTCTGTTCCTCAACTCGCGCATGTGTGAATCTCCTCGCCACATCCACGCGACACGCGCTGGTTTCTCAACCGACATTTCTGGGCGTGAAGAAATCGCGTGCGGTCGAGGCCGGTCTGTCTCAGCGGCTGGGATGAGTCGCCGGCCTGCCGGATCCGGACTCGGCCGCCAAAAACACCTGAGTCACGATTGAAAGAGAGGTAATAATGATCTACCAAGCGGCGCTTCCGAGGATTTTGCGCATCGGTGCCGGCGCGTCGGCCGAGTTGGCGTCACTGCTGACGATGCTCGGTCTCTCGCGTCCCTTTATCGTCACCGACCGCTACCTCACCGATACCGGTCGTCTCGACGCGGTGCTTGATGGCCTGAACCAGGCCGGGCTCAGCGCCCGGGCCTTTTCCGACACGGTTCCCGAGCCAACGGCGGCGTCGATCGAAGCCGCGCTCGCCGCACTGACGCAAGCCGATCACGACTGCGTCGTGGGATTCGGCGGCGGGAGCCCGATCGACAGCGCAAAGGCCATCGCGATCCTTGCGGTACATGGAGGCCAGTGCCGCGACTACAAGGCGCCGCACCTGCAAGATGCACCGGGCCTGCCAATCATCGCCATCCCGACGACGGCCGGCACCGGCTCGGAAGCCACCCGCTTCACCATTGTCACCGACGAGACCAACGACGAGAAAATGTTGTGCGCGGGCCTCGCCTATCTGCCGGTGGCGGCGCTGGTCGACTACGAGCTGACCCTCACCATGCCACCGCGCCTCACCGCCGATACCGGCATCGATGCATTGACCCATGCGATCGAGGCCTATGTGTCGCGGCGGGCGAATCCGTTCTCGGACGGATTCGCGCTGTCGGCGATGCGCGCCATCGCACCGAATTTGCGCCGGGTCTGGTCCGACCCGCAGGATCGCGAGGCGCGTGCGGCGATGATGCTCGGCTCGACACTGGCCGGCATCGCCTTCTCCAATTCCAGCGTGGCCCTGGTCCATGGCATGAGTCGACCGATCGGCGCGCATTTCCATGTTGCGCACGGCCTCTCCAACGCGATGCTGCTTCCGGCCGTCACCGCCTGGTCGGCGCCGGCCGCGCTGATCCGCTATGCGCAGTGCGCACGCGCGATGGGCGTGGCGAGCGTCGATGAGCAGGACCAGAGTGCAGTCGCCAGGCTGCTCGACGAACTGTCCAGGCTCAATCTCGAGCTTGAGGTCCCATCGCCAGCAGCCTACGGTATCGACCATGAGCGTTGGACCGCGCTGCTGCCGATCATGGCGGAGCAGGCGCTTGCTTCCGGCTCTCCCGGCAACAACCCGATCATCCCCTCCGCTGACGAGATCCAGGCGATCTACCGTCAGGTCTGGACAGCCTAAGGAGTTATCGTGCACGACATAGATCACGTAATTGCTGGTCGCTTCACGCCGGGAAGCGGCACGACGCGGCTCACCGTCTACAATCCGGCAACCGGCGAGCCGACCGGCGCCGTCGCGAGCGCTGACGCCGACACCGTGCGGCAGGCCATCGCCGCCGCCGCCGCGGCGTTCCCCGGCTGGGCGGCGACGCCCCCGCATGTCCGGGCGCGGGTGCTGTTCCGCTTCCGCGATCTTGTCGAGCGCGAGGGCGATCGCCTATCCGCCCTGATCACTTCCGAACATGGCAAAATCCTGTCGGACGCGAAGGGCGAACTGACCCGCGGCCTGGAAGTCGTGGAGTTCGCCTGCGGCATTCCGCAACTGCTGAAGGGCGACTACAGCGAACAGGTCGGACGCAATGTCGGCGCCGTCTCCTTCCGCCAGCCGCTGGGCGTCGTCGCCGGCATCACACCGTTCAACTTCCCCGCAATGGTGCCGATGTGGATGTTCCCGGTGGCCCTCGCCTGCGGCAACAGCTTCATCCTCAAGCCTTCGGAACGCGATCCGAGCCTGGCTGGCGAACTGGCGTTGCTGCTGCAGCAGGCAGGTCTGCCCGACGGCGTGTTCAACGTCGTCCATGGCGACAAGACCGCAGTGGACGTCCTGCTCGATGACCCACGAGTCGAGGCTATCAGCTTCGTCGGCTCGACGCCGATCGCGGAATATGTCTACGAGCGCGGCACCAAGTCGGGCAAGCGCGTGCAGGCGCTGGGCGGCGCGAAGAACCATATGATCGTCATGCCGGACGCCGATCTTGATCAGGTCGCCGACGCCCTGATGGGCGCGGCCTACGGATCCGCCGGGGAGCGTTGCATGGCGATCTCCGTCGCCGTGCCGGTGGGCGAGGCGACGGCAGAAGGTTTGATCGAGCGCCTCGCGCCCAGAGTTCGCGCTCTGCAAATCGGTCCGGGTACCGACCCCTCGGTGGAAATGGGACCGTTGGTCACGGCGGCGCATCGCGACAAGGTAGCGGCCTATATCGAAGCCGGTGTCGCAGAAGGCGCTGCGCTGATCGTGGACGGCCGCGACCTCTCGCTCCACGGCCACGAGAAGGGCTTCTTCATCGGCGGCACGCTGTTCGACCATGTCCGCCCGAACATGCGCATCCACCGCGAGGAGATCTTCGGCCCCGTGCTGTCGGTGATTCGCGCCGAGGGATTTGAAGAGGCGCTCGCGCTCGTCAACGACCACGAGTTCGGCAACGGAACGGCGATCTTCACGCGCGACGGGGATGCCGCGCAGACCTTCCTCAGCCGCGTGCGTGCCGGCATGGTCGGGGTGAACGTCCCCATCCCCGTGCCGATGGCCTTCCACTCGTTTGGCGGCTGGAAGCGGTCCCTCTTCGGCGATCACCATATCCATGGTCCCGAAGGGGTGCGGTTCTACACGCGCCTCAAGACCGCTACGCTGCGCTGGCCCACCGGGATCCGCGCCGGCGCCGACTTCGTCATGCCGACGCTCGCATGAGGGGGTTGGCATGACCGCACCGGTGTTGATCACCGTCGAGGGGCACGTCGGTCGACTCCGTCTCAACCGGCCGAAGGCGCTGCATGCGCTCGATCTTCCGATGTGCGCCGCGATGCTGGAGGCCCTGCTGGCCTGGGCCACCGATACCGCCATTGATCTGGTGGTGATCGATCACGCCGAAGGACGCGGCTTCTGCGCCGGGGGCGACGTCCGCAAGCTCGCCCAGAGCGGTGCGGCAGACGGCAAGGCGGCGGCCGCATTCTTCCACACCGAATATCGCCTCAACCACCTGCTGTTCACCTATCCGAAGCCGACCGTCGCATTCATGGACGGCGTCACGATGGGCGGAGGCGTCGGGATCTCACAGCCCTGCCGCTATCGCGTCGCGACCGAGGCGACCCGTTTTGCCATGCCTGAGAGCGGCATCGGCCTATTTCCAGATGTCGGCGGCGGCTGGTATCTGTCACGCCTGCCCGGCCGTCTCGGCGCGTGGCTGGCGCTGACCGGTGCCCGGCTCGATGGCGGCGATTGCCGCGCCCTCGGCTTGGCCGACCACTATCTGGATTCCGCCACGCTCGAGGACGTGAAACGCGAGCTGATCGCCCGGCCGCTCGAGCTGGAAGCCATACTCGCGACCCACGAAGCGCAGGCGCCGCCCTCGCGGACAACCGCCCTGCGGCCACTGATCGATCGTCTGTTCGTCTCCGAAAAGCTCGAAGCGATTTACGCGATGCTCGAGCAGGACAGCAGCGATTGGGCACGCGAGCAGCGTACCATCCTCGCAGCCAAGTCGAACGTCACCTGCAAGGTCTCGCTACGCCTGATCTCCGAAGGCGCGGCGATGACGAGTTTCGCCGACGAGATGCGCAGCGAATACCGCATCGCTTCGCGGATCTGCCGGCAGCACGACTTCATCGAAGGCGTGCGCGCATTGTTGGTCGACAAGGACAATGCGCCCCACTGGGACCCGGCGACGCCGGAGGGCGTACCGGACGCGACGGTCGATGCGCTGTTCGCACCCCTGCCCTCTTCCGAGGAATGGACGCCCGTGGAACTCGGCCGATGATCCAGCAGCCACCACGGCTCGACCGGGAGGGGAAGCGGCGGGACCCAAGTGCCGCGCCTCCGACGGTCGGCCCGTCATAAAACGCCGGCAAAACGGTCACAAGCGCCGCCCCCATTTAGAGCAGCAGGCGGGCCGCGATCCTGACCTTGCCGCATTTACCGTACATGCGTACGGTTAAACTGCGGCGCCAGGCGTAAGCCTGCGCCTTCGTTGCCACCATGCATACACGCCGGAAGAGCGGGTTGGGAGAGACGCATGAGACATGGAGCTGTTGCACACGATAAGCGCGTCCGCGCGTCCGCGCTGCCGACGCAGTCGCTGCCGATGGGCCTCTCCATCCGACCCATTCGCAATCGGCATCGCTCGCCCGCGGACGTCCTTCCGTTGGTCCTTGTCTCACCAGTCCGTCCACAGGAGTTGACGCATGTATGAACCTTTCCCTGGAAATTATGTCTGGAATCTCTCGGTCAACCTCGCCCTGTCCATGGGCGCGCAGATCGGCGAGGTCGACGAGGCCAACAAGCCGGTGCGCGAAGCCGCGCTCCAAGGCGCCGATGCCGGGACGGCGGCATTCCTGGAATCCTGGGGCGGCCTTGCCGATCGGCTGGTCAGCCAGGCCAAAGCGGACGAAACGCTTGGTCGGCATCTGAGCGCCAGCGACAAATACGCACGCGCCTGCGCCTATTACATGACGGCCGAGCGCATGCAGCGCCACGGCGCACCGGGCCGCGACGAAGCCTACGCCAAGATGCTGGACGCCATGACGCGATCGGCGCATCTCGGCCGGCGCAATGTCGAGCGGGTCGAAATCGCCTATGAAGGGACGAGCTACCCTGGCTTGTTCGTACGCGCTGCGGGCCTTGATGGCCGCGCCGCGCCCTGCATGATCCACACCAACGGCCTCGATAGCGTCAAAGAGATGCTTTACTTGACGGGTATCGCCCGGCAGTTCGAACACCGTGGCATCTCGACCCTGATGATCGATCATCCCGGCGTGGGAGAAGCGCTGCGCCTTCGCGGACTGCACGGCATCCACGACAGCGAACGCTGGGCGAGCGCCGCCGTCGACTATCTCCAAGGCAGGGACGACGTCGATCCAGATGCCATCGGCATCATCGGCTGGTCGCTCGGCGGCTACTACGCGCCACGCGCGGCGGCCTTCGAAAAACGCCTGAAGCTCTGCGTGTCCTGGGGCGCCAATCATTTCTGGGGCGAGCTACAGAAGCGGCGGCTTCAGAACGAGGGCGAGAACCCGGTTCCCCACTATTGGGAGCACGTCACATGGGTCTTTGGGAAACCCGACATCGACAGCTTCATGGCCTGGGCGCCGAGCATGACCCTCGACGGCGTGGTCGAGCACATCACCGTCCCCTACCTCGTCACCCACGGCGTCAACGATCGCCAGATCCCGCTCGAGGCGGCCCACCTCAGCTACGCGCAGGCGATCAACAGCCCGAAGCGCGAGTTGCGGATCTTCACCGCCGAGGACGGCGGCATCGAACATGTGAGCGCCGACAACCAGGCGCCGGCGCAGGAATTCATCACCGATTGGGTGGCCGAAACCTTCGCTGAGCTTCGCGCGCATGCGTGATGGACCGCCGACGATGCGACCCTGCAACGATCTGCGCCAGGCTGCCAGCCATAAGTGGCATCGCTGGCCGGCGTCGCTACTCGCTTATTTGATCGCAGGAGGGTGCGTCAATAGGCTGAAAGAAAAAAAGTCAAAACAACTGGGAGAAAACGATGTCTAGAGTTCGAGTTTTGGTTGTTGGCGGCGGCATTGCAGGAATGTCGGCCGCTATAAGTGCATGCCAGTCCGGATGTGAAGTCGATCTTGTCGAGAAATATTCCACGGACGCGACCCTGGGCATCGGCATCGCCCTGCCGGGCAACGCCTTGCGCGCGCTGGACCAGCTCGGCGTGCTGGATGCCTGCATCGCTGCAGGCGCGGCCTTCGATGGCTGGCTGTTCACCGATGCTCAAGGCGACAATCGACGTCATATTCCTGGCGTCAAGACGGCCGGGCCGGATCGCCCGGCGATGATCGGCATCACCCGCCCGGATTATATCGGCATCCTGTCGAAAGCTGCGAGCAACTGCGGCGCCCGTCTGCGCTACGGCACCACGGTCGCAAGCCTGTCTCAGAACGCGGCCGGCGTGGAGGTGGCTTTCTCCGATGGGACGGACCGCCGCTACGACGTCGTCATCGCCGCCGACGGCATTCGTTCGCAGGTGCGCGAGCTGCTGTTCGGCAAGCAAGGCCGTTCGGTCCAAAGCGGACAGGCCGTCTGGCGGGTCTACATGCCGCGGCTTCCCGAGGTGAACGACCTCTGGCTTTGCGACGGCGGCGAAGGCGGCAAGGCCGGGTTTTGTCCGCTTCGTCAGGACCTGATGTATCTTTACCTGACCGACACATCGACGACGAAGCCGCCTGAAGACGATCTGCCGCAAATCCTGTTCGAAAAGCTCAACGTGTTCGGTGGCCTGATTGGCCATTGCCGGGATCGCTATGTGCGCGATGGCCGGCCGGTGATCTGGAACAGCTTCGAACTCGTCGATCTTCCCGCGCCCTGGTACCAGGATCGTGTCATCATCATTGGCGACGGCGCGCATGCGACCACGGCGCATCTTGGTCAAGGCGGCGCCATGGCACTCGAAGATGGCGTCGTGATCGGGCAGGAACTCGGCCGCGCCGCCACCATCGGCGCGGCGTTCGATGGATTCATGGCGCGGCGCTACGGCCGCATCAACAATATCCAGACGTGGTCGCACCAGATCTGCCGCTGGGAGATGGAGCGCACCCCCGGCGCGGATTATGTCGGCTTGACCGCCAAGGCGTTCGAGCTGGTTCAAGAACCGATCTGACGGCGGAAGGCGAACCATGCATCTCCAAGGTCTCGACCTCAATCTTCTGGTCTCGCTCGATGCGCTGCTGAGCGAGCGCAATGTCACGCGCGCCTCGGAGCGCCTGCATGTGTCACAGCCCGCCATGAGCGCGGCTCTGCACAAGTTGCGCTATCATTTTACCGATCCCCTGCTGGAAAAGGTGGGCCGTCAGCTCGAGCTGACCGCGCGTGGACGCTCTCTCGCCGGTCCGGTCAAGGAACTGCTCCTGCAGATCAGGGGTCTGCTCGACACCGACGCGACCTTCGACCCGCAAACTGCCGATCGATCGTTCAGGATCATCATGTCCGGTTTCTGCGCCGAAGTGTTCGGCGTGCCCTTCATGCAGGAATTTGCCCGCATCGCTCCGCATTGCAGCTGCCAGCTGGATGAGCTGACATCGGACCTGCTGTCGCGCCTGCACGAGGGCCAGGCGGATCTCTGCGTAACCGTGCCGCAGAGGGCCGTTTTCGATCAGGCCTATGCGACCGGCGAGATCTGCGAGCAAATCCTGTTTCGGGATCGATTCGTTCTGGTGGGCGCGATCGACAATCCGGTGCTGGCCCGGCCGGTGGACTACGCGACGTTCTGCAAGCAACCCTATGTCGATGTCCGCTTCGGCGGAAAGGTCATCAGCACCGTCGAGCAGGAGCTGCGCCGGCAGGCCGAGCGACCCCACAGTCCGGCGCTCGCGCCATCCTTCTTACACGCCATGTCAATGGTAAGCGGCACCGAACTCGTGACGATCGTTCCATTCCGCCTGCATGCGACGCACGGCGAGCGCCTGATGCTCAAGGCAGTCCCTGTACCGTTGCAGGTCCCCGAGCTTGATGAAATCGCACTGTGGCATCCCCGGTCCGAGCTCGACCCGGGGCACCGCTGGCTTCGTGAATTGATGTTCCGCGTGGCCGCGCAAATGCCACCCCTCGCGACGCCGAGCACCGCCGCCCGGCCCAGGCCCACCCCGTCGCGCAAGCCATCGGGGGGGGCTCGACCTGATCTGCGCCGCGAGTTGGTGAACGACATCGCCGCGGCCACGGCGCAAAAAGGAACGCCCCTATGAGCAAAGTCATTATCAGCTGCGCCGTGACCGGCGCGATCCACACGCCGTCGATGTCGCAGCATCTACCGGTCACTCCCGAGGAGATCGCCGAGGCGGCGATCGGCGCGGCGCAAGCCGGCGCGGCGATCGTGCATCTTCACGCACGCGACCCGGGCAACGGTCGGCCGAGCCAGGACCCGGACCTCTTCCGTCGTTTCCTGCCCACGATCGCCGCCCGCAGCGACGTCGTCATCAACATCACCACCGGGGGTTCCCCGGTGCAGACGCTCGAAGAAAGGCTGCAACCGGCCAAAACCTTCGCGCCCGAACTGGCCTCGCTCAACATGGGCTCGATGAACTTCGGCCTTTACGAGATGCTCAATCGGTTCAAGTCCTTCGAGCATGACTGGGAGGAGCCATATCTGCGCAACTCGGACGACCTCGTCTTTCGCAACAGCTTTCGCGACATCGAATACGTCCTGCGCTCCTGCGCCGACGCCGGCACCCGCTTCGAACTCGAATGCTACGACACCAGCCATCTCTACAGCGTGGCGCATTTCCTCGAGCGCGGCCTGCTGCGACCGCCGCTCTTCGTCCAGTCGGTATTCGGCCTGCGCGGGGGCGCCGGACCGCACTATGAAGATGTCGTAATGATGCGCCGCACGGCCGATCGGCTTTTCGGCAGCGACTATCACTGGTCCGTGCTGGGCGCCGGCCGCAACCAGATGCCGATCGCCACTATGTCGGCAGCGATGGGCGGCAATGTCCGGGTCGGCATGGAAGATTCACTCTGGGACGGACCCGGACGGCTCGCGCGCTCGAATGCCGATCAGGTGCGCCGCATCCGCACCGTCATCGAGGCGCTGTCGCTGGAAATCGCGACGCCGCAGGAAGCCCGTGAACTGCTGGGGCTGAAGGGCTCGGCCAATACGAGGATTTACGCATGACTCTGATCCGCACTGCCCCCCGGCCCAATCCCCTCAAGGGCTGGCAAGTCGATCCCGCTGCAATCGCCTATACCGGCGAGGGCTTGCAGCGCCCGGAGTGCATTCTCGCCATGCCGGATGGCACGCTGTTCTCGGCAGATGCGCGCGGCGGGGTGATGCGGATCGCGCAAGATGGGTCGCAGTCCCTGATCGCGCAGCAGGCCGACGCTCATTTCGACCTGTCGAGCGATGCCGCGGCGAGCCTGCTCACCGGAACGCTGCCCAATGGACTGGCGCTCGCGGCGAACGGCAGCTTCCTCATCGCCAATTTCGGAACCGACCGGCTCGAGAAAATGTCCCCCGACGGCGCCACAGAAGTGCTGCTCGCCGAACTCGATGGCACGCCACTCGGCAAGGTCAACTTCGTCCTGCGTGACAGCCGCAACCGACTCTGGATCACCATCTCGACGCGGCTCAACCCGTGGAGCGAGGCGATCCGAACCGGCCTGACGGACGGATACATCGTGCTGGTCGATGAGCGGGGTGCGCGTGTCGTCGCCGACGGCTTCGCCTTCACCAACGAAGTGCGGCTCGACGCCCGGGAGGAATGGCTTTACGTCGCCGAAACCACCGGCAAGCGGATCTCGCGGCTGCGCGTGCTTCCCGATGGATCGCTGATCGACCGGGAAATATTCGGGCCCTCCGATCTCGGCCGCGGTCTGATCGATGGCATCACCTTCGACAGCTATGGCAATCTCTGGGGCACCATGTTCTTGGCCGATCGGCTGATCGCGTTGACGCCCGAGGGCGACCTGCTGGAGCTGATGGATGATGGCAACGCGCAGGCCACGGATCGCTTCGAGGCGGAGTTCGCCACCGGGCGCAGCGTCTCCTTCGACATCCTGGCACAGTGTGGAGGCAAGATCGCGCCGTGGCTCGCGAGCGTCACCTTCGGCGGTCCCGATCTGAAAACAGCCTATCTCGGCAGCCTGAAGGGAAGCCGGATTGCGCTTTTCCAGTCGCCAGTCGCGGGGTTGCCCATGATCCATTGGCAACCGTAGCCGGATTATGTAGCCGGATCATAACGTCCGCGCCTTGACCGAGGCGCGGCACCACCTTGCGCCGATGGGACGGATCATCGGCGCCGGACAACGAAACTCACCCGGACTGTCGCCAGGCGTCGCGGAGATCATCGGAGATAACCATGGGGCTGAAGCTCAACATCATCCTAGGCTCGACTCGCCCGGGTCGCGCGGGTCCGGTCGTGGCGAAGTGGCTCGAACGGGCGGCTATCGAGCATGGGCGCTTCGATGTCGACCTGGTCGACCTGGCTGAGTTCGCCCTCCCGCTTCTCGATGAGGCCGCGCATCCGTCGTTGCGCCAGTATGTGAACGAGCCCACGAAAAAGTGGAGCGCCAGCGTCAACACCGCCGACGCTTTTGTGTTCGTCACGCCGGAATATGACAACTTCCCACCGGCGTCGCTCGTGAACGCCGTTCAGGTGCTGCTCCGCGAATGGAGCTACAAGCCTGCCGGTGTCATGAGCTATGGCGGCGTCTCCGGAGGCCTGCGCGCAGCACAGGTGCTCCGGCAGCTCCTGGGCAATGTAAACGTTCATGCCTTGCCCCAGGTCGTGCCGGCGCCGTTCTTTTCGAAGTTCATCGGAGATGACCAGGTCTTCACTCCGAATGATGAGATGCGCAGCGGCGCCACCTTGATGCTTGACGAACTCCACAAATGGGCCGCGGCACTCAAGTCGTTACGGTCCGACTGAACGATGCGCTTTCGGGTTCACAGCCGGCGGCGGCGAGAACGTCAAAGTTATGAATCGAGAACGTGTCAATTGAAATTCCAAGCTGAACCGTGGGGACCGTAGATGCGCAACGAAATTGGAGTATGTTTCCTAGCAGCGTTGTTGGCCTTTGGTTCGGAGCAGTCGCGGGCCAATGAATTCGAACTGCCGATGGTCACCAAGTCGACGGCAAATCCCTATTACAACGCGATTGTATCGGGCGCCGAAATTGCAGCCAGGGAAACCGGCGGAACGGTGCGGGATTACGGCCCGCCTCAAGCGGACGCGCAGGCGCAGATTGCGATCTTCAATCGCCTCGTGGATCGCGGCACGGCTGTTATCGCCGTGGCGCCGCGCGATCCTGCTGCTGCCGCATCCGCCATTCGCCGCGCGACCCTGGCTGGGACTAAAGTTATTACGTTCGACACGGATTCCGCCCCGGATGCCCGGCTCTTCCTCGTCAACGTCGCGACCGCCGATGCGCTTGGCAGATTCGGTGCCAAGCGCCTGGCGGAGGAACTCGGCAACAGGGGAAAGATCGCGATCGTCTCATCAACCCCAACCTCGGCAACCCAGACCGCGTGGGTTGCCGCGTTTCGCGACGAGCTGAAGAAGTCTGACCACAGCGGCATCGAAATCGTTGACGAGGTCTATGGCGAGGACGTCGATCAGAAGGCATTCGATGCAGCGGTGGCGCTGACCAACAAATATCCGGACCTCGACGGCATCTATGCGCCGACCTGCCCTGGCCTGCCGGCAGTCGCGCGCGGCCTTGAATCGGTCGGCAAAGGCAAGGGAGCCATCAAGCTCGTGGGAACCTGCGTTCCGGGCATCACCGCCCCATACATGCTCAGTGGCACTGTCCAGGCCGTGTATCTCTGGGATCCGATCAAGCTCGGCTATGTCACTTACTATGCCGCCAAATATCTTTCTGAAGGAAAAATCAAGGGCGAAACCGGCGACAGCTTCGAGATTACCCAGGGCAAATGGCCAGGCCGGTACGAAATTGGTGGCAACAGCGAGATCGTCAGCGGCAGTCCGCTTGAATTCACCAAGGAGAATTATAGGGAACACAACTATTAGGGCCTGTGAACGCTATCGGGCTATAGGCCACGCCGTGCTTCGGCGCGTACGCGGCAAGGAAGCGCGAGGGAGCTTATGTCGATAAGCGACCGCGCGATGACGCCGTCGCGTGTACGCCCAAGCGCGCCCGTCGAGTTGCCGGCGCCCAGGCGACCGCGCGCGGTTGGACAGTCGCCCAGCCTGCCACGGCGCTACGCACGACCACCTGAGCGCCGGACACGGCAACGTGGCCTAGCCCAATAGCGTTCACAGGCCCTAGGCATTCCGAATCCTCGGGGCATGGGCGAAGCGCGCGCGCCCCGAACTAAGCCCGCACTGGCATCACCGCCCGAACCCGCGCACCGCTCTTATTCCGCAACCACAACCCACGGCACGGGCCGTCAATTATGCCGATCATCCCAAAATCCATCAGCCACAATGATGGCTGATATAATTATTTGTGATTTTATTGATCGTCAAGGCAGCGGTACCCTGCCGGTGATGCGTATGCGTCAAGTAACCAAAAATTCGAGAAATCCCCCGGCTCGCTCGCGTCGCGGCTACTCGGTACCGTATAGCGGCATTCTAACGAATACGTGTGCTCATGCTTTGGCCATGCGCGGATGTTCGAGAGAAGCGTCGCCTTTATCACCATCAAATTTGGAAGCATGGCATGAGAGCGGTCGAGATGGCGCACACAGGCAAGCCCGACGTGCTGCGCGTGGTAGAGCGTGACATCCCGACGATCAAACCGGGCCACCTCCTCGTCAAAGTCGGCGCTTGCGGCGTGAACTATGCCGACGTGGTGCGCCGCAGCGGCAAGCCCTATCCCGTACCGACACCTTGCCCATTTATCCTTGGAGCGGAAATCGCTGGCGTGGTCATGGCGGTGGGCGACGGCGTCGACCGTTGGGCAGAGGGCGATACCTTGGTCGCTCTCATGGACCATGGCGGTTATGCCGAATATGCTCTGGTGTCGGCCGATGCGGCCATGCCCGTGCCGTCAGACCTGCTTCCGGAAATCGCCGCCGCACTCCTCCTTCAGGGCATGACCGCGCTCGTCATGCTCGATCACGTGGGACGACTTTCTAGTGGACAGTCAGTGTTCATTGACGGTGCGGCTGGAGGATTGGGCGGCATCGCCAGCCAGATCGCCCGTATCTTCGGCGCTGCTGATATTGTCGGCGGCGTCAGCACCCCCGGCAAATTCGCCGAGGCGCGAGAACGGGGTTTTACCGATGTGGTCGACTATACCGCGCCTCAATGGGTCGATGCCGCGCGCGACACCGTGGGCGGTCGGGGTTTCGATCTCGTGCTTCACATGCGAGGCGGGTCCGCGTTTGTAGATTCGATGAAGCTGCTGGCGCCAGGTGGGCGGCTCATCCTCTACGGTCAGGCTTCCGGCGAACCGATGCCGATCGATGCTACGATCGTGCTGGGCCTTGTCCCAGGCGTCGCACCCAATACCGGAATCCTTGGATGCTATCTTCCCGGCTACATGCAGGACGCCGCCTTCTGCGAAGCGCAGATCAAGAGGTTGATCGAGTGGGTGACGTCCGGGGCCGTCTCGATCAAGATTAGCCAGACCCTTCCATTGGAGCAGGCTGCGGAAGCCCACCGACTGATCGAGTCCCGTACCTCGACCGGGAAGATCATCCTCAAGCCCTGATATATCGCCTCGCGTAAGGACTCACTTGACGCGGATGGGTCTTCATCAGTATGCCGATGTGATTGAGGTATTCCTGGCTGACGGTTGACAGGCCTGCACCCTTGGGAAGGAATTGGCGAAGCAGGCCGCGGGTATTTTCGTTGCTGCCGCGCTGCCATGGCGCGTGCGGATCGGCGAATCACAGGTCACTATTCAGCCGCTCCATCAGCTCTGCACAAGCGCGTCATTTCGGTCCCACGGCCGTATGTCACACTGGTCCGCATCGAAGCGGGGAGCTTCTTCATTTGACGGGGCGGATTCAGACTTCGCGCCGCGCGCGGAAGAGGTGGCGGATCGACCAGGCGATCTCCGAAGTCGCGAGCACAGTCGTCGCGACCCGATAAAACAGCGGCTAGAAGAGATGGTGGTTACGGCGATTGATGAGCATTCTCGGGACGCCGGCACGGTGTCGAAGACCGCGAGCGCGCAGGCGGCGGGCTCAATGCCCGATGGTTACAGGCGAAGAGCGCGCCAGCTCCCGGCGCACTGCGCTTGCGGTCGCTGAAAAGCCATTATGAAGAAGGTGGTGCGGGTGGCCGGGGTCGAACCGGCACTCCTCTCGGAACTGGATTTTGAATCCAGCGCGTCTACCAATTCCACCACACCCGCACATTTGCCGCCGATTCCAGCCGTCGCTTTCTGCAGCTACACCGCACCTAGCGCGATTTACGAACTCTGGCGGCTTAAACTCCTAATCTCTGCAGCCTACTGAACTTGCTTCTCTTTCGGCGCGTCGCAAAAAACTTGTGGCATGGTAGACAAGCATCTTTCTTGATGTCCGCTGCGTCTACCGATTCCGCCACTTCGGCGCGGCCGCGAAGTATAGCCGACTGCAAGGCCATGCGATAGGGGTAAACCCTTCATCTTCGCCGGGATCGCGATCCAACCAGGGCTGTCGTGGCTGCCGCTATACTTTCCGTTCCCAAACCTTAACGAGCAAGCGATGTCGGCATTGCGGGGGCTGCGTATCCTGGTGGTCGAAAACGACGAAATGAACGCCACGCTGCTGGAGCTGCAGCTTGCCCAAGCCGGCGCCGAGGTGATCGGCCCTGCCGAATCGGTGCGGCAGGCGCTTGCACTGATCGAGCAGGAACGGCCGGACCGGGCGGTGCTCGATTTCCGCCTTGCCGCCGGCGAGACCAGCGAGCCGGTCGCGCGCACCCTCACCGAGCATGCGATCCCGTATGTACTGGCCACCGGTGTCGCCGCCGAGTCGCTCCCCCCCGGCTTCGCTGCCGGCGTGGTGTTGACCAAGCCCTATCTGTCGGAACAGCTGATCAAGGCGCTGGGCGATGCTCACGCCAAGATGACCGTTCGACCTTGACAATCCCGAGTCGGGAGCCTGTCCCGCAGGGATCGATTCGAGGGACATCGCCATCAACGCTCACGACTGCTCGCCCCCTCCTGTCTGGCTGCCCGCCAACAGCGCCACGGGAGAGCTGCTGCGCGCCACCGACTGGTCCGGCCACGCGCTGGGGCCGATCCAGGAATGGCCGCAGAGTCTGCGCTCGGCGCTGTCGCTGTGCCTGAGTTCGCGCTTCCCGATGGTGATCCGCTGGGGCCCGCGGATGATCAATTTCTACAACGACGCCTACATCCCGATATTGGGGATGCGCCACCCCTTCGCGTTCGGGCGTGCGGTGGCCGAGGTGTGGCCCGAGGTGTGGCCGGCGGTCGGCGCGCAGGCCGAGCAGGTGCTGGCGACCGGCGAGTCGACCTGGAACGAGCACGTGCCGTTCGTGATGATGCGCAACGGCTACAGCGAAGAGGTGTATTTCACGTTTTCCTACAGCCCGATCTTCGACGACCACGGTGGCATCGGCGGCGTGCTGTGCGTGTGCACCGAAGACACGGCGCAGATCAAGCTTGAACGCGAGCGCGACGTGCTGCTGCGGGCGCTGGACGCGCAGCGCACGCAGATGGCCGACGCCTTCGAGCAGTCGCCGGCGGCGCTGGCGATCCTGCGCGGACCGGACTATGTGGTCGAAAGCGTCAATCGGCGCTACCAGCAACTGGTCGGGCCGCGCGAGGTGGTCGGCAAGCCGTTGGCCGAGGCGATCCCGGAGATCCAGCAGCAGGGCTTCATCCGCCTGCTCGACAACGTGCGCACCAGCGGCCTGCCCTTCACCGGCGACTCGATGACCTTCAACCTGCGCCGCAGGCCGCACGAGGCGGTCTCCGAGACCACGCTGGAATGCGTGTACCAGCCGATGCGCGATACCGAAGGCAAGGTCACCGGCGTGCTGGTGCACGGCATCGACCGCACCGAACAGACCCGCGCGCAGGCCCACGACAGCTTTCTGCTGATGCTCGAGGACGCGCTGCAGAATCTGGACAGCGCCGAGGCCATCTGCGAGACCGGCGCCGCCCTGCTCGGCCGGCACCTGCATGCGAACCGCTGCGCGTATGCGATCGTCGATGCCGACGAGGACGCGTTCGAGATACGCGCCGATTACGTCGACCGCACCGTGCACGTGACCGGCCGCTTCCGCTTCAGCGATTTCGGCAGCGACCTGCTGCAGTGCATGCGCGAAAACCGGCCGTGGGTGGTGCAGGACACCGAGGCGCACGCGCCGCCGATGCGCTTCGACGACCCCGGCTACCGGCGCATGGGCGCGCGCGCGGTGCTGAGCGCGCCGCTGCACAAGGCCGGCCGCCTGGTCGCCGCGGTCGGCGTGCACCAGTTGCAGCCGCGGGTGTGGACCTCGGCGGAAATCGAACTGGTGCGGCTGGTGGCGGCGCGCTGCTGGGAATCGATGGAGCGCGCCAGCGCGCAATCGGACCTGGCGCGCAGCGAGGCGCGCCTGCGCGAGCTGGCCGATGCGATGCCGCAGATCGTGTTCACCGCCACCCCCGACGGCGAGGTCGATTACTTCAACCGGCGCTGGTACGAGTACACCGGCCTGCCGGTCGGCGAATCCTGCTACGACAACTGGCGCAAGGTGCATACCGAAGACGGCCTGGCGCGGGCCATGCAGGCCTGGCCGCACGCCGTGCGCAGCGGCCAGCCCTACGAGATCGAGTATCCGTTGCGGCGCCACGATGGCAGCTATCGCTGGCATCTGGGCCGCGCGCGTCCGATCCGCGATGGCGACGGCCGCATCGTGCGCTGGATCGGCACCAACACCGACATCCACGATCGCCGTGTGGTCGAACAGCGGCTGCAGGAAAGCGAACTGCGCTTCCGCAACCTGTGCGACAACGCGCCGGTGCTGATCTGGATGGCCAACGCCGACGGCGATTGCGAATACGTCAGCCGCCAGTGGTACCTGTTCACCGGACAGACCGAACTGGAGGCGATGGGGTCGGGCTGGATGAAGAACATCCACCCCGACGACGCCGCCGCGGTCGACCGCACGCTGGCCCGCGCCGCCGTCGATCGGCGCGCGTTCACCATCGAATACCGGCTGCGCCGCCACGACGGCGAGCACCGCTGGTGCGTGGACACCGCCTCGCCGCGCTTCAGCGCGTCGGGCCAGTTCCTCGGCTTCATCGGCTCGCTGCTGGATATCGCCGAGCGCAAGCGCATCGAGAACGCCACCGCCGCCGAACGCGCGGCGCTGGAGATGATCACCACCGGCAAGCCGTTGAGCGCGGTGCTCGAATCGATCGCGCGCGGCATCGAGGCGCAGAGCGACGTGGGCCTGCGCTGCACCATCATGCTGGTCGACGAACACCGCCAGTGCCTGCTGGAAGGCGCCGCGCCGAGCATGCCCGCCATGTTCCGCAAGATCGCGCAGCGCCTGCCGATCGGCGAACGCAGCTGCTGCTGCGGCCGCGCCGCGTTCCTGCGCCGGCAGGTGCTGTGCAGCGACGTGCGGGTGGACCCCAACTGGCAGGAGTACCTGGTTGCAGCCACCGAAGCGGACATCGTGGCCTGCTGCTCCACGCCGATCCTGGCCAGCGACGGCCAGGTGCTGGGCGTGGTCGCGCTGTACTACCCGTTCGTGCACTACCCGACCGTGCACGAGCAGGAGCTGGCGCGCTCGGCCTCGCACCTGGCCGGCATCATCATCGAACGCCGCGAAACCGACCAGCGCCTGCAGCAGTTGCTCGCCGCCGAGCAGAGCGCGCGCGGCGAGGCCGAGCGCGCCAGCCGCATGAAGGACGAATTCCTGGCCACGCTGAGCCACGAACTGCGCACACCGCTCAACGCGATCCTGGGCTGGTCGCGGCTGATGCAGGGCGATGCGGTGCGCGAGAAGGACCTGGTCAAGGGCCTGGAGGTGATCGAGCGCAGCGCCCATGCGCAGGCGCAGATCATCGACGACCTGCTGGACATGAGCGCGATCCTGTCCGGCAAGGTGCGCCTGAACGTCGCCAAGCTGGATCTGTGCGCGCTGGCCGGCGAGGCGATCGATGCGGCGCGGCCCGGCGCCGAGAGCAGAGGCATCGACATCGTGCTGGTCCCTTGCGGCGACAGCCCCGCCCTGCCCTATCTCGGCGATGCGGTGCGCCTGCAGCAGGTGCTGACCAACCTGATCGGCAATGCGATCAAGTTCACTCCCAGCGCAGGCAAGGTCACGGTGACCCTCGACAGCAGCAGCACCCATCTGCGGATCAGCGTCAGCGACAGCGGCGTCGGCATCGATCCGGCGTTCCTGCCGCACGTGTTCGACCGGTTCCGCCAGGCCGACGCCAGCAGCACGCGCAGCGCCGGCGGACTCGGTCTGGGCCTGGCGATCGCCAAGCAACTGGCGGAAATGCATCACGGCCAGCTGTCGGTCAGCAGCGACG
The DNA here is from genome assembly GCF_009769165.1 of Xanthomonas hyacinthi. Taxonomy (NCBI): domain Bacteria; kingdom Pseudomonadati; phylum Pseudomonadota; class Gammaproteobacteria; order Lysobacterales; family Lysobacteraceae; genus Xanthomonas; species Xanthomonas hyacinthi. Next base: position 3,980,359 of record NZ_CP043476.1, on the reverse strand, counting down.
GCATCGGCCTGGGCGCCACCTTCATCCTGCTGCTGCCGCGCAACGATCTGCAGGGCATCGATCCGGCGCGGCGCAGCGATGGCGCGGCGATCGCCGCCGCCGCGCTGCAGCGCGGCGGGATCCGCCTGAACGGCGTGCGCGTGCTGGTCGTCGACGACGACATGGACTCGCGCGGGGTCACCCAGCGTTTCCTGCAGGAAGCCGGCGCGGTGGCCGAGGCGGCGGTCTCCGCCGACGATGCCGAATCCCTGCTGCGCGAGCGTCCCTACGACCTGCTGGTCAGCGACGTGGGCATGCCGCGCCGCGACGGGCACAGCCTGATCCGCAGCGTGCGCGCGCGCGGCACCGGCGCGGTCAGCCGCATCCCGGCGATCGCGCTGACCGCGTACGTGCGCGGCGAGGATCGCTCGCTGGCGCTGGAGGCCGGCTTCAACGCGCACCTGGGCAAGCCGGTGGACCCGACCAAGCTGATCGCATTGGCCGCCTCGCTGACCCAGCCGCAGATCGCCGCCGAACCGGACCCGAACGCCGCCGCCGAACCGGCCTGAGCCGGCGCGGCGCCGCGGGGCGAGATGCGTGCCGCGGCCAGGCCGGCGGCACGCCCTGACTCAGCTGCGCTTGGCGCGGGCGAACGCGTCGGCCAGGGCGCTGTTCAGCGGCGGCGCCGTCGGCGTACGGGGCTTGCCATTGCCACCGCCGTTGCCATTGTCGCCACGCGCATCGCGTTCGCGGCGCGGCGCACCTTGCGCCGGACGCGCACCGCCATCGCGCTCGCCGGCACGCGCCGACGCCGCAGCCGGCGCGTCGTCCAGGCGCCGGGTCAGCGCGATGCGCTTGCGCGCCACGTCCACTTCCAGCACCTTGACCTTGACGATGTCGCCGGCCTTGACCACGTCGCGCGGATCCTTGACGTAGCTGTCGGACAACGCCGAGATGTGCACCAGCCCGTCCTGGTGCACGCCGATGTCGACGAAGGCGCCGAACGCGGCGACGTTGCTGACCACCCCTTCCAGCACCATGCCCGGCTTGAGGTCCTTGATGTCTTCCACGCCGTCGGCGAAGCGCGCGGCCTTGAACTGCGGGCGCGGATCGCGGCCCGGCTTCTCCAGTTCCTTGAGGATGTCGCGCACGGTCGGCACGCCGAACGTCTGGTCGGTGAACTGCTCCGGCTTGAGCGCGCGCAGGAACCCGCCGTCGCCGATCAGCGCCTTGATCGGCTTGCCGGTGGCGCCGACGATGCGCTCCACCACCGGATACGCTTCCGGGTGCACCGACGAGGCATCCAGCGGCTCATCGCCGTCGGCGATGCGCAGGAAGCCGGCGCATTGCTCGAAGGTCTTGTCGCCCAGCCGCGGCACCTTCAGCAGGTCCTTGCGGCGCTTGAACGGACCGTTGTCGTCGCGATGGCGGACGATGTTCTCGGCCACGCTGGCCGACAGCCCGGACACGCGCGACAGCAGCGCCGCCGAGGCGGTGTTGACGTGGACGCCGACCGCGTTGACGCAGTCCTCCACCCGTGCATCCAGCGCCCGCGCCAGGCGGTACTGGTCCACGTCGTGCTGGTACTGGCCCACGCCGATCGCCTTCGGCTCGATCTTGACCAGCTCCGCCAGCGGATCCTGCAGGCGCCGCGCGATCGACACTGCGCCGCGCAGCGACACGTCCAGCTGCGGGAACTCCTTGGCCGCGAATTCGGACGCCGAATACACCGACGCGCCGGCCTCGCTGACCACGATCTTGTCCAGCTTCAGCTGCGGATTGTGCTTGATCAGGTCGGCGGCGAGCTTGTCGGTCTCGCGGCTGGCGGTGCCGTTGCCGATCGCGATCAGTTCCACGCCATGCTGCGTGCACAGCTGCCGCAGCGTGTGCAGCGACTGGTCCCACTGCCTGCGCGGCTCGTGCGGATAGATGGTGTCGGTGGCCAGCAGCTTGCCGGTGGCATCGACCACGGCGATCTTGCAGCCGGTACGGATGCCCGGGTCCAGGCCCAGGGTCACCCGCGCGCCGGCCGGCGCGGCCAGCATCAAGTCCTGCAGGTTGTCGCCGAACACCGCGATCGCCTCGGCTTCGGCCTTCTCGCGCGCCTGGTTGAACAAGTCCAGCAGCAGGTGCATGTGCAGCTTGGCGCGCCAGGTCAGGCGGCACGCGTCGAGCAACCAGCGGTCGCCGGGGCGGCCCTGGTTGGCGATGCCGGCGCGCAGCGCGACGCGGCCTTCGGCGTACTGATGGCCGGCCTCCGGGTCGCTGCCCGGGTCCAGCTCCAGATAGACGATTTCCTCGCGGCGCGCGCGGAACAGCGCCAGCAGCCGGTGCGAGGGAATCTTGGCCAGCGCTTCGGCGTGGTCGAAGTAATCGCGGTACTTGGCGCCTTCCTGCTCCTTGCCCTCGGCCACGCGCGCGCGGATCACACCGACGTCGCCGAGCCAGCCGCGCAATTCGCCGACCAGCGCCGCGTCTTCGCCCCAGCGCTCCATCAGGATCGCACGCGCGCCTTCCAGCGCCGCCTTGACGTCGGCCACGCCCTTGTCGGCATCGACGAAGCCGGCGGCGAAACTGTCCGGCGTCAGCGACGGATCGGCCAGCAGCGCGTCGGCCAGCGGCTCCAGGCCGGCCTCGCGCGCGATCTGCGCACGCGTGCGGCGCTTGGGCTTGTACGGCAGGTACAGATCTTCCAGCCGCGACTTGGTATCGGCGGCGACGATCTCCGCGCGCAATTCGGCGCTGAGCTTGCCCTGCTCGTCGATGCTGGCCAGCACCGCGGCGCGGCGGTCTTCCAGCTCGCGCAGATAGGTCAGGCGGGTTTCCAGGTTGCGCAGCTGGGTATCGTCGAGGCCGCCAGTGACTTCCTTGCGGTAGCGCGCGATGAACGGCACGCTGGCGCCTCCGTCGAGCAGGGCGATGGCGGCGCGGGCCTGCGCCGGCTGCGCGCCGATCTCGGCGGCGATGGTGTTGGCGATCTGCTGGGCGAGCTGAGTGTCGTGCATTGCGTCCGGCCGGAGCCGCCTTGCGGAAAACCGCCATTTTCGCAGTGCCGGGGCCATCGGGGAACCCGTTGACAGGCGCGCGCCGACCTGTCGGCGTCGGCTCACGCCACCGGTCGCCCCGGCGGCATCAGCTCACCCCGGTGGGGCCATCCAGCACGGTCCGCACCTTGCGGATCAGCTCCTGGCGGTTATAGGGCTTGGACAGCACGTCGAACTCGGCACCGCCGGCGTCGGTACGCTCGAGCGAGGTCTCGGCATAGCCGGTGGTCAACAGCACCTTGATCCTGGGCCGGCGCCGCCGCGCCTCACGCGCCAGCATCACCCCGTTGAGTCCGCCGGGCATGATCAGGTCCGAATACAGCAGGTCCACCTGCAGTCCGTTGTCGAGCAGTTGCAGCGCTTCGCGTGCGTTGTGCACGACGTGGGTGGCGTAGCCCTGGTCCTCCAGGAACAGCCGCGCCAGTTCGGCGATGTCCGGCCGATCCTCCACGATCAGGATCGTCTCGTCGCCCTGCCGGTCGGACGCGCGGCGCGCGCGCGAGTCGCGCGGCGCCACGTTCTCGACGTTGTCGTCGATCGGGAAGTACAGCCGCACCGTGGTGCCACGGCCCTGTTCCGAATACAGCCGCACCGCGCCGCCGGATTGCTTGGCGAAGCCGTACACCATCGACAGGCCCAGGCCGGTGCCCTTGCCCTCCTCCTTGGTGGTGAAGAACGGATCCAGCACCCGCGCCAGCACCTCCGGCGGCATGCCGCTGCCGTTGTCGGTGACCGACACGCAGACGTAGTGGCCGGTCAGCAGATTGTCGTAGGTGGTGGGCTCGTCGGCGCGGATGGAGACGTTGCGGGTCTGGATCACCAGGCGCCGCGCAGGCTGCTCGGCCATCGCATCGCGCGCGTTGATCAGGATGTTCAGCAGCGCCACCTCGGCCTGGGTCGGATCGATCCGGCAGTTGCGCAGGTCGGCGGCCAGGTCCAGCGAGAACGCGATGCCGTCGCCCAGCGTGCGCTCGGCCACGTCGCTCATGCCGGCGACCAGCGCGTTGAGGTTGAGCACGCGCCCTTCCAGCTTCTGCTTGCGCGCAAAGGCCAGCAACTGCTGGGTCAGCCGCGCGGCCTGGCCGGCGGCATCGCGCGCGCGCTCCACGCTCTTGCGCAGCCGCGCCGGGTCCAGCGGTTCGCGCTCCAGGCCATGCTCGATCAGTTCCAGATAGCCGGACATGACCTGCAGCAGGTTGTTGAAGTCGTGCGCGATACCGCCGGTCAGCTGGCCCAGCGCCTCCATCTTCTGCGCCTGGCGCAATGCGTCCTCGGTGTCGCGGCGGCGGCTGACGTCCAGCTGCGAGCCGAAGAAATACACCACCTCGCCGTGCTCGTTGTAGACCGGCGAGATGAACAGCGCGTTCCAGAAACTGGAACCGTCCTTGCGGTAGTTGAGAATTTCCACGGCCACTTCGCTGCGCGCGACGATCGCCTCGCGCACGCTGTCCACGGTGTCGCGATCGGTATCCGTCCCCTGCAGGAAACGACAGTTGTTGCCGAGCAGCTCTTCGCTGCTGTAGCCGGTCATCTCCAGGAACGCGCGGTTGACGAACACGATCGGATTGTCCGCCTGCCGCGGATCGGTGACGATCATCGGCATGCGCGTGGTTTCCACCGCGGCGAAGAAGATATCGCTGCGGTGCTCGGACAGATCGGCGGTGGTGCTTTCGTGGACGGTGACGCGCGGTGAATTACCGGAGTTGGGTGCGGGCATGGTCGAAGGCAGATCGATGCGAACCGTTGCTGGCCCGGCTAGGCGGGCGGCCACACCGGGGTCCGCATACCGGCGTCAACGCGAATAGTACTGGTGCAGCCGCTCCACCACGATCTCCTCCTGCAGCGATTCCAGCGCCATGATCCGGACCCGGCGGTCGCTCAGCGCCAGCACGCGTTCGACGTAGATTTCCGGCCCTGCGGCGGTTTCCTTCATCGACTTGCTGAAGCCATAGGGCATCACGCCCTTCTCGCCATCCTTGCTGCCACCGATATACAGAACGACCGACATGATGGATGCTTCCTCTGCTGGGAATTCGTGGAACTGGCGCGCAGCCTACACAGCGCGTCGTGAGGGATGTCTGCACGCAGGTTAATCGCGGCTGTTTGCCAGCAAATGACTTATCTCGGCCTCACGCCGGCTTAACTGAAACTAGGCATTAGTCGCGCACTCCTCATCGCAGCGAACAGGCATGGATCTCAAGAGCGGCTACCCCTTCTGGTCGGTGCGCAACGGCCTGATGCAGAGCTTTCCGCAATTGCGCGGCGACCTGCGCTGCGACGTGGCGATCGTCGGCGGCGGCATCACCGCGGCCTTGATCGCCGACGAACTGGTCGCGCATGGCCACGACGTGGCGGTGCTGGAGCAACGCGACATCGGCTGGGGCAGCACCGCGGCCAGTACCGCGCTGCTGCAATACGAGATCGACACGCACATGCTCGACCTGGCCAAGCGCTATGGCGAAGACGCCGCCGCCCTCGCCTACGGCGCCTGCGCGCAGGCGCTGGAGCAGTTGCGTGCGCTGGTGCGGCCGCTGCGCGACGTCGATTTCGGCTGGAACGACAGCCTGTACTACGCCAGCCGCCGTCGCCACGTGCGCGTGCTGCAGCAGGAACTGCAGTTGCGCGCGCGCCATGGGCTGGATGTGGAATGGCTGGATGCGCAGGCGCTGCGCACCGCGTACGGGGTCGAGGCGCATGGCGCGATCCTCAGCCACCAGGCCGCGCGGGTGGATCCGTATCGCCTGACCTACCGCCTGCTCGGGCGCGCGCACAAGCGCGGCGCCGGCGTCTACGACCGCACCCGCATCACCGACATCCAGGTGAACGGCCGCGGCGCCAGCCTGCGCACCGAGCAAGGCGTGCAGGTGCGCGCCGGCCATGTGGTGATGGCGGCCGGCTATGCCAGCCAGGGCTGGCTGGACCAGCGCGTGGCCAGGAACCGCAGCAGCTACGCCTTCGTCAGCGATCCGCTGGACGATGCCCAGCTCGGCGCGCTGCAGGACACCATGGTGTGGGAAAGCGCGCGTCCCTATCTATACCTGCGCAGCACCGGCAACGGCCGCATCGTCGCCGGCGGCGAGGACGACAGCGTGGACATTCCCGCCCGCCGCGATGCGCGCGTGGACGGCAAGGCGCGCACGCTGTGCCGCAAGATCGCCAAGGCGCTGCCGGGCCTGGAATTGCAACCGACCTTCGCCTGGGGCGGCACCTTCGCCGAGACCGCCGACGGCCTGCCGTTCTTCGGCCCGCACCCGCAGCACGGGCCGCGCATGCAGTTCGCGATGGCCTACGGCGGCAACGGCATCACCTACAGCATGCTCGGCGCCGGCCTGCTGCGCGCGCAGATCGAGCGCCGCGCGCATCCGCTCAAGCGATTGTTCGGTTTCGCGCGGCTGGACTGAGCGTCAGCGCCGCCACGGCCACCAGCCGTGGCCGTGCAAGGCATAGCGGTCGGCGGCGCGCTCCAACGGGTTGCGCACGCCGACCCCGCCGCAGGCGAAGTACAGCGGCAGGAACAAGGGGCCGAGCAACAGATATTGCAGCACGTGGGCACGCTCGTGGTCGCCCAGGCGCACGTTCGGGTGCCGGCAGCGGCCGGCGGCGTGCTCGTAGGTGGCACAGGCCACGTCCAGGTCCTCGGCACTGACCAGGATCACGTTGCCGAGCGTCAACGCACCACGCGGCCCCCACGGGAAGCGTTCGAACACCAGCGCCAGCTCGCGCCGGCTGATCCGCACGCGCGCGCCGAAGGGCATGCCGGCGAGTCCGGCGATCAGCCCGAGCAGCGTATTGGGCGAGGTCCATAGCGCGCCCAGCGCGAAACCGGCCAGGCGCAGCCTCGCCACTGGCGGCCGCGTCAATCGGCTTCGCTGGGGATCAGCGGCCACAGGAACAGGTAGACCAGGATGCCGGGGAAGGCGGCCGAGGCGATCGAGCCGACCACGTGGACCACGCGCAACAGGGTCGCGCTCCAGCCGAAGCGGTGCGCGATGCCGATGAACCGCCCGGCTTTCTTGGTGGTGTTGCGACCACGCGTTCATCGAACGGGTGTGGCGCTCGATCGAGTCCGCGCAGGTCTACCTGCACGCCGACACGAGCGTGAGCGCCGCCCGTGAGGGCAGCGGCCGCCACATCAACTTCTACAACACGCGCCGGCCGCACTCGCGCCATCAACGGGGCCAGCTCTGTCGTCGTGGCGCTCCCGTAAAGAACCTGGCCCATGGTGCTTCCTTTCATTCAGGGGCAAAGATTGCACCATCAAAACCTGGGATCAAACATCTAGGCCCTGCAGGTGCGCCTTGGCCCGGGCCAGGTCCTCGGGCGTGTCCACCCCGGGCGGGAATGGCGCCGGCGACAGCGCCACCGCGATACGGAAACCGGCTTCCAGCACCCGCAGCTGCTCCAGCGCCTCCACTTGTTCCAGCCGCCCCGGCGGCATCGCCGCGAAACGGCGCAGGAACCCGGCGCGGTAGGCGTAGATGCCGATGTGGCGCAGCCACGGACCCGGCGGCAGCCGTTCGCGCGAGGCGGCGAACGCGTCGCGGTGCCACGGGATCGGCGCGCGGCTGAAATACAGCGCATCGCCCTGCGCGCTGCGCACCAGCTTGACCACGTTCGGGTCGAACAGGCTCTCGGCCGATTCCACCGGCGTGCCCAGCGTCGCCATCTCCGCGCCGCTGTCGGCCAGCGCCTGCGCCACCGCGACGATCCCGGCGGCCGGCGCGAATGGCTCGTCGCCCTGCAGATTGACCACCAGGGTGGCGTCGTCCCAGCCGGCGATGTCGGCGCATTCGGCCAGGCGATCGGTGCCGGAGGCGTGCGCCGCCGAGGTCAGCGCCACGTGCACGCCGTCCAGGTCGGCCACCGCCGCGGCGATGCGCGGATCGTCCGCGGCCACCCAGACCTGCTGCGCCCCGGCGCCGAGCGCGCGGCGCGCCACGTGCCGGACCAATGGCTCGCCGCCGAGCGTGCGCAGCGGCTTGCCGGGCAGGCGCGAGGCGGCGTAGCGCGCCGGGATGGCGACCACGAAGGGCGGCGGCATGGCGGTACGTTCGCCGCTCATGCGCGGCTCGCGCCGGCAGCGGCAGCGGAAGACTGGAACTCACGCAATCCAAACATGAATGATGTTGCTCCGTTATCGATTGAGGAAGCGCGTACTCGCCGTGGACTCGGCCGCCTGCTGGCGCTGCTGCCTTCCAATGCAGCGCATCGTGACGGCCGCTCTGCCAGCGCGTGCGCGGCGCCTTCCCCGCCATTCTACAGACCCGGCCGATGAACCTTCGCACGCGCGCGCCCGTGGGCGAACCACCTCTACACCGTCAGCGACGACTCCATCAGGTCGCTAATGATGGGAGCAGCGCCGCGCACAACGCCGGGCTGTCGCCAGGCGAGGGTCTTTTCGACCCAGGCACTCCAGCCAGCGCGGGGTCTCGCTCCCACATGATTCGTAGCTTTCGTAGCGGCAGACAAATGCCGATTCGCCGCAAGGCCACAGATGCAGCCCGTTGCGAAGGCCCCACCCGCCCGATGCCCGGCCCGTACCGCCACACGAGCGCGGCGCAGCCAGCCGCCGCTATCCGGCAGCGTCGCCGCTGCGCCCGCGCAGCTTGTCCAGCCGGTCGAGCAGGCCGATCCAGAATGCGGCCGGCAACTCGGCCAGCAGCGGCACGCTGAAGCACCAGTCGTCGACCAGCGTCGCGCACTTGACCGCATCCTTCTCGGTCATCAGCACCGGCAGTTCGCTGCCGAACGACAGGTCGGCGGCGCGGTAGCGATGATGGTCGGGAAACGCGTGCGGGACCACGCCGATGCCGTGCGCGCGCAGCATGTCGAAGAAGCGCTGCGGATGGGCGATGCCGGCGACGGCGTGCACGCGCTGCCCGGCGAAGCTGCGCAGGGCGCGCGTACGCCCGCCCTGCAAGGGCTGCGCGCTGTCGATGCGCGGGCGCATCGCCCACTCGCCGAACCCGGCCTGGACCTCGCCGGCATCGCTGGCCTGGCCCAGATTGACGACCCGGAAATCGCATTCGCGGCCGCGCGCCACCGGCTCGCGCAGCGGCCCGGCCGGCAGCAGGCGGCCGTTGCCGTAGCGGTGATGGCCATCGACCACTTCGATCTCGATGTCGCGCTGCAGCCGGTAGTGCTGCAGGCCGTCGTCGCAGACCACGATGTCGCAGCCGGCCTGCAGCAGCGCGCGCGCGGCGGCGACGCGGTCGCGGTCCACCCGCACCGGCGCGCCGGTCTTGTGCGCGATCAGCACCGGCTCGTCGCCGCCCAGCTCCGGCGTGGTGCCGGGCTCGATCCAGCGCGCGACCTGGTCCTGGCTACGGCCGTAGCCGCGGGTGGCCACGCCCGGCGTCCAGCCGGCGTCCTGCAACTGGCGCACCAGGGCGATGGTCAGCGGGGTCTTGCCGGTGCCGCCGGCGGTGAGGTTGCCGACCACCACCACCGGCACCGCAATGCTGTAGCGCTTGCGCCAGCCGCGCCGGTACAGCGCGCGGCGCAGGCCGATCGCCGCCGCATACAGTGGGGTCAGCAGCTGCGCGTACAGCGGCGGCGTGCCCTGGCCATACCAGTAGCCAGGCGTGTGTGGCCCGCGAGCGCTCATCAGGGCTGCCTTTCGCGGAACTGCATGCTGTGCAGGTGGGCGTACAGACCGCCCTGGGCGAGCAGCGCGTGGTGGGTGCCGCGCTCGACGATGCGGCCGTGGTCCATGACCAGCACCTGGTCGGCATGTTCGATGGTGGACAGGCGGTGCGCGATGACCAGGGTGGTGCGCTCGGGCATCAGCCGCTGCAGCGCGTCCTGCACCAGGCGCTCGGATTCGTTGTCCAGCGCGGCGGTGGCTTCGTCCAGGATCAGGATCGGCGCATCGCGCAGGATCGCGCGGGCAATGGCCAGGCGCTGGCGCTGGCCGCCGGACAGCAGCGCGCCGTTCTCGCCGACCGGCGTGCGCAGTTGCAGCGGCAGGCGCTCGATGAACTCCCAGGCGTTGGCCGCCTCGGCCGCGGCGCGGATCTGCGCATCGCTGGCCTGCGTGCCGTAGGCGATGTTGGCGGCGATGGTGTCGTCGAACAGCATCACCCGCTGCCCGACCAGGGCGATCTGCCGGCGCAGGTCGTGCAGGCGGTAGTCGTGCAGCGGCACCCCGTCCAGGGTGATGCGGCCGCCGCTGGGTTCGTAGAAGCGCGGCACCAGCCGCACCAGGCTGGTCTTGCCGCTGCCGGAGCGGCCGACGATGGCGGTGACCGTGCCCGGCCCGGCGCTGAAGCTGATGTCGTCCAGCGCCAGGCCGCTGTCCTGGCGGTAGCGCAGCATCACCTGGTCGAACGCCAGTTCGCCGCGCACGCGCTGCACCGCTACGCTGCCGCTGTCGCGCTCCTCCGGCGTGTCCAGGATCGAGAAGAGACGTTCGGCCGCGGCCACGCCGCGCGAGATCGAGGTCTGCACGCTGGTCAGCCGGCGCAGCGACGGGATGATCGCCATCATCGAGGTCATCAACGCGATGAACTGGCCCGGGTTCAGGCGCCCGGCCAGCGCTTCGCGGGTGGAGACCCAGACGATCGCCGCCAGCGCCACCGCGGCCAGGAACTGGACCATGCTCGAGGCCAGCGCGCGGGTGGTCTCGACCTTCATGTTCAGGCCCAGCATGCGGTTGGCCAGCGCCGCGTAGTGGCTGATCTCCACGGCCTGGGTGCCGTGCACCTTCACTTCCTGCTGCGCCCCCAGCGACTGCTCGGCGCGCTGCGCCATCGAGCCCATGCCGTCCTGGATGCCGCGGCTGATCTTGCGGTAGCGCTTGCCGACGTAGGACACGATGACCCCGATCAGCGGCGCCACCACCAGCAGCGCCAGGGTCACCTTGACGCTCATCTGCAGCATCACCACCAGCATGCCGATGATGGTCAGGGTGTCGGCCACCAGCGTCTTCAACGCATCGGCGGCGGCCTGGGTGACCTGCTCGGTATCGAAGTTCAGCCGGCTGACCATCACCGGCGTGGCCTCGACGTCGAAATGCGAGGACGGCAGGTGCAGGTACTTGGCCAGCACCTGCTCGCGCAGGTCGCGCACCACGCTGCGCCCGGTGCGCGCCATGCAGTAGTCGCCGACGAAGGTGGCGACGCTGCGCATCAGGAACAGGCCCAGGATCGCCAGCGGCAGCAGCACCGCCATGCGCGCCTCGGGATTGACGAAGCCGCGGTTGACCAGCGGATCCATCAGCCGGGTGAAGAAATAGCCGGCGGTGGCTTCCACCACCATCGCCACCAGCGCGGCCGCCAGCATCACCCAATAGGCGCGGGTATATCCGAGTAGCCGACGGTAGATCGGCCAGACCGGTGCCATTTTGCCGCTCACCGTTTGACTTCCGGCGCGGTGGCGATGGCGATGCGGCGGAAGCCGAGCTGGCCCAGCGCGTCCTGCGCGGTGACCACGGCCTGGTAGGGAGTGCGCGCATCGGCGCGCAGCAGCACCGGCTGTGCGCGGTCGTCGCCGGCGACCCGGGCGATGCTGCGCTTGACCGACTCCACGTCGGTGCGCAGCACTTCCTGGTCGTTGATGAAATAGTGCCCGTCGGCGTTGACCAGCACGCTCAGCGCGCGCGGCGGCGCCGGGTTGTGCTGGTCGCTGGCGTTGGGCAGCTGCAGCTGCAGCGTGGAACGGGCGTCGAAGGTGGTGGTCACCACGAAGAAGATGATCAGGACCAGGATGACGTCGATCAGGGGCACCAGGTCGATATGCGGCTCGTCCTGGCCGCGGTCGTCGCGAATCCGCACCGGCTCAGCCCTTGGCCGGCGTTGCGGCACGGGGGCGCGAAGCCGAGCGCGCCGCGGCCGGCGCTGCAGCGCCGGGGCGGTCGTGGCCGTCGAGGACATCGTTCAGGGCGGTGGCTTCGCGCTCCATCTCGATGATGTAGCCGGCGATGCGGCTCTTGAAATAGCGATGGAAGACCAGCGCCGGCACCGCGATGATCATGCCGGTGGCGGTGCACACCAGCGCCTTGCCGATACCGCCGGCGAGCTGGTTCACGTCGCCGACGCCGTGATCGAGGATGCCCAGGAACATCTGGATCATGCCGACCACGGTGCCGAGCAGGCCGAGCAGCGGCCCGGCCGACGCCACCGTGCCCAATGCGTTCAGGAACCGCTCCATGCGATGCACGACGTGGCGGCCGGTGTCCTCGATGCGTTCGCGCACGACCTCGCGCGGCCGGTTGCGCACGTCCAGCCCGGCGGCGAGCAGTTCGCCCAGCGGCGAATTGCGCCGCAGCGATTCGATATGGGTCGGGTCGAGCTTGCCGCGCGTGGCCCAGTTGCGCACTTCCTGGCCCAGCCCCGGCGGCAGCACTTCGCTACGGCGCAGGCTCCAGAACCGCTCCAGGACGATCGCCAGTGCGACCACGCCCAACAGCAGCAATGGCACCATCGGCCAGCCGCCGGCCTTGACCAGTTCCCACACGTCGCAATCCTCCGGCACGTTCGGCCGTTCGTTCACTGGCCGATAGGATAGCAGCCGCCCGCGCCCGCTCCGCGGCATCCCACAGCCGCGCCCGCCACGGCCGCCGCTCGCGCAGTTGCAGGCCGGCGCGTCCCAGCCACACGCGCAGCGCGCCGCCCTGCGGGGTGGTGGCGACCTCGGCGCCGGACGCCTGCCAGCGCGCCACCACCGCCGCCCGCGGATGGCCGAAGCGGTTGCCTTCGCCGGCCGAGATCAGCACCAGCCGCGCGCCGGTGGCGGCGACGAAGGCCGCTTGCGAGGAATGCGCGCTGCCGTGATGCGGCGCCAGCACCACCTCGGCGCGCAGGTCCTGCGGCGCCTGGCGCAGCAGGCGGCTCTCGACCACCTCGCCGATGTCGCCGGTCAGCAGCATCGCGCCATGCGCGCTTTCCACGCGCAGCACGCAGCTCGACTCGTTGCCGAAATAGGGAAAGCCTGGCGCGGGATGCAGGAAACGCAAGCGCACCCCATCCCACTCCCAGGCGGTTCCGGCCAGACACGGCCGGTCCACCCGGACCGGCGCGCCGGCCGGCGCCTCGGCCAGGCCGACCGGCAGCGCCGCGCGCACCGCCTCGAAGCCGCCGGCATGGTCGTTGTCGCCATGGCTGATCACGGCCCGGTCCAGCCGCGCCACGCCGAGCGCGTGCAGCGCCGGCACCACCGCACGTTCGCCGGCGTCGTAGCCGTCCTTGATCGCCGGGCCGGCGTCGTACAGCAGCTGGTGCCGCGCGGTGCGCACCAGTACCGACAGCCCCTGGCCGACATCGATCATCACCAGTTCCACCTCGCCAGGCGCGGGCCGCTGCAGCGGCGGCCAGAACAGCGGCAGCCACAGCAGCGCCGCCAGCGGTTTGCCCGGCACCGCGCGCGGCAGCAACAGCCAGAACGCGCCCAGCAGCGCCAGCGGCAGCGCCCAGTCGCGCGCCTCCGGCAGCCACCACAACGCGAAGCGGCTTTCGCCGAGCGCGGTGAACAACGGCCAGGTCAGGTCGAAACACGTCGCCGCCGCGCGCCATGCCCAACTCCCGGCGCCGGCATGCACCGCCTCCAGCGCGGTGCCGAGCAGTGCCAGCGGTACCACCACCAGGCTCCACCACGGGATCGCCAGCAGGTTGGCGAGCGGGCCGACAGCCGAGGCCTGGCCGAACAGCATCGTGCTCAGCGGCAGCAGGCCCAGCGTGGCCACGCCCTGCGCCGACAGGAACTCACGCAGCCTGTCGCGCCAGCCGCGGCCGGCGGCCGGCATGCACCAGGCCAGCCAGGCCACGCCAAGGAAGCTCAGCCAGAAGCCGGCCGACAGCACCGCCAACGGATCGAAGGCGAGCATGGCGATCGCCGCCAGCGCCAACGCATCGACCACCCGCACCGGGCGCCGCCACAGCCGTGCGACCACGACGACCGCGATCATCAGCGCGGTCCGCACGGTGGGCAGCGCCATGCCCGACAGCAGGGTGTAGCCGCCAGCGCCGAGCACCGCCAGCAACGCGGCGGCCTGGCGCCGCGGCCAATGCCGCCCCAGCCGCGGCCACAGCCGCCACAGGCCGCCGCCGAGCAGCGCGAACGCGCCGGCGACCAGGCCGACATGGAAACCGGAGATCGCGATCAGGTGGGTCAGCCCGGCGGCGCGCAGGATGCGCCAGTCGCGATCGTCCAGCCTGCGCGTGTCGCCGAGCGCCAACGCCTGCACGTAGCGCGCCGACGCATTCGGCACCGCCGCCGCGATCCGCGCCGACAGAGAATCACGCCAGGCATCGATGCCGCGCGCCGGCGCCAGTTCGGCGGCCTCGCCTGGCGCGGCCACGTAGCCGCTGGCGCTGATCCGCTGCGCCAGCGCATACGCCTCGGCGTCGAAGCCGCCGGGATTGCTGAGCCCGCGTGGCGCGCGCAGGCGCACGCTCAGGCGCCAGCGCGCGCCGGCGTGCAGCGCGGTGCGCGGCCCGGGCACGTGCGCCCCGAAACCGTCGTACCAGGCCAATTGCAGCAGGCGCCCACGCAACGGCGCCGGCTGCGCGGCATCGGCATCCACCCGGAACAGGAAGCGGGTGCGGCGCAGCTCGGCCTGCGGCAACTCCAGCACCTGCCCGCTCAGCGTGGCCACGCGCTTTTCCCAGTCGGCGGGCAATTGCCGCGCCAGGACCATGCCGGCGATCAGCCCCAGCCAGCCGCTGCCCACGGCGAAGGCGCCCAGCCAGCGCCAGCGCGGCAGGCCGATCCACACGGCGCTGCCACCGAGCAACAGCGCCAGCGACACTGGCCACGGCGCCAGCCGCGGCAGCCACAACATCGCCAGCACGCCGGCGGCGAGGCTGGCGGCGACGGCGATGCCGAACGGCGCGACCGCGCTGCGCTGCGAGGGCGCAGAGGTCGGCGCAGACGCCGGCGCTACGGCCGCATGGCCATTCGCAGATCCTGGACACTGCTGCATGCGATCGCCACTCCTTGGCGCGGACAGGGACAGAGGGACACGCGACAGCCATGTTCGCGACCATTGCAGGCAGATGCTGGTAGCGCGACCACCGCGACGAAACCGTATCGCCAGCCTCGCGCGCCGATGGACCGCCCGCTATCGGCCAAGCCCCGGGCCGCGCGTAGGAATTCGCCTCTGCCGCCGAGTCCGTCGGCGGCCGGGCAGCATCCCCTGCCCGGGCGCAATGCTGCGGACAAGGCGACGCCGCACCCAGCTCTGCCAAGCGCGAACGCGGCCATCGCATCGGGTCAGGCTAAAAACTCGCGTTCGTCCAGGCCTGGCGCGACCGGCGGCGCCACCTGTGCCACCAGCTACCGCGCTCAGCCCTGCATTGCGTGCGCTCAGTCGTGCAGCGCCGCCAGCGCCTTGGCCGGCGTCCAATTTCCATGCAGCGACATGCGCATCCGCAACGGCAGCTTGATCCGCGCCACCGGGCCATCGGCCATGCGCAGCGAATCGAGTACCACCAGTTCCGTATTCTCGCCATGCAGGTGGTTCAGCAACGCGATCACATAGCCGTCGCCTTCCGGCGCGTCCTCCGCGCGGGGCACGAAGATCGGCTCCTGGAAGCACTGCGCATCGCCCGGGAACCAGGCCTCGCTGGTGCCGGCCACCACATCCACATGCGCCAGCTGGTTGAAGAACTGGAACGGCGGCGCGCCGAGCGAAGCATCGAACGGCAGCGTCGGGTCGTAGGCCAGCACGAAGCCATGCCGATACGGCCTGCCGCTGTAGCGTTCGTCGCAGCGCGGGAACTCGCACATAAACTCCGTCAGCGCCACCGGCTCGATCTCGCCGCCCTTGGCGTCGAGGTCGAAGGTCCAGCGCATCAGCTGCGAGCGCAGCGTCTCGGGCGACGGCACCGAGCCGTCGGCCTGCGGGAAGAAATAAAAGACGTTGCCCGAGGTCACCGGCATGTCCAGGTGAAGCCGGCCATGCTCTTCATAGGCGTTGAGGGTATGGCCTTGGAAACCATCCTTCGGGCCGGTGAACCAGCGGATATCCTCGGCGCCGCCGTCGCGCGGCAGTACGCCGAACAGCTGCGGCAGGTCGGGCTGCCACTGGAAATGCTGCCCGCCCTGGCGCATGCGCTCCAGGTCCACGGTCAACGGAATGAGCGGGAACACGACGTGCTTCTCGGTGACCGCGAAGTCATGGATCATCGCCGCATACGGCGCCTTGAACCACACTTCCTTCTTGAGTCTGCCCGCGGCGTCGATCTCGAAATACGCGATGTCCGGCGTGCCGTCGCCCTTGGCTTCATAGGCAAAGCACAGCAGGTCGCCGTTGTCGGGGTCGAGCTTGGGATGCGCGGTGAACGTGGCGGAGGTGATCTGCCCGCCGAAGTCCCAGACCCCGCGGGTCTGCAGCGTGTGCGGGTCGAGCGCGTAGGGAAGCGCATCCTCCTTCATCGCCAGCAGCACGCCGCCATGGAACAGCACCGTGGTGTTGGCCGTGGTGTTGTTCGCGGCCGCCAGCGGATCGTTGGTATAGACGTTGCGATAGACGCCGGTGAGCGAGCGCCCCTCGCGACGCTGCGCCAGCAGGCGGTCGGTCTGCACGTAGCGGCGCCGGAGGCTGACCCGGCCACGGTCGAAGCGGAAGGCGCTGACCAGGCCGTCGCCGTTGAAGAAGATGTCCTTGCCCAGCATCGGCGGATAGTGGGAATCCGGCGAGACCTGGAAGAAGACGCCTGCAAGTTCGGCGGGCACTTCGCCCTCGATCTCGAGGTCGACCACGTCGGCTTCGACGCGGCTGGGCTTGTACAGCCCGGTAAATTCGGGGGTTGTGGGAAACAGCATGCTCATGGCTTGGTCCTTTGAGAGGTCAGGGCTGGCGAGAGGCGCGCCGCCTGCGTCGCCGGCAGATGTTTCGGACAAATGTTTCAGAACGGATAGGCGCAGGCTTCCTGCTGCACGCTGATCCAGTGGTCGGTGGTCAACTCGGCAATGATCCAGTCGCTGTTGAAGCGGCCGATACCGCTGTTCTTCTCGCCGCCGAACATGTTCGACGGGTCGTCGTTCGGAGTAATGTCGTTGATATGGGTCATGCCGGCCTCGATCCGGCGCGCGAAGCGCAGGCCGCGCGCCTCGTCGCGGGTGAACACCGCACTGGAGAGACCGAACTCGGTGTCGTTGGCAATGCGCAGCGCATCCTCCTCGTCGGTGGCGCGGATCAGCGGGGCGATCGGGCAGAACTGCTCGGTCTGCGCCAGCGCCGAGTCGTTGGCGACATCGACGAACACCTGCGGCGGCAGTACCTGGCCGATCGGCGCTCCGCCCAGCACCTGGCGCAGCCCCTGGGCCCGCGCCGCGGCCAGGCGTTCCGTCGCCGCCTGCAGCTGGCGGGCGTTGATCAACGGACCGATCACGGTCTCGGCGAGATTGGGATCGCCCACCTTCAGCCCGCGTGCGCGCTCGACGAAGGCCTCCACGAAGCGGTCGTAGAGCGGCGCCTGGACGATGATGCGGTTGCTGCTCATGCAGATCTGGCCCTGGTGCAGGAAGCGGCCGACGATCGCCCCGGTCACGGCCCGTTCCAGGTCTGCATCGTCCAGGACTACGCACGGCGCATTGCCGCCGAGCTCCAGGCCGACGCGCTTGAGCCTGGGTCCGGTGACGGCCAGTTCGCCGATGCGCCGTCCGACACGGGTCGAGCCGGTGAAGGAGATGAATTTCGGAATGGGATGCAGGGTGAAGGCATCGCCGATTTCGCTGACCTGGCCGACGACGACGTTGAACAGCCCGGGCGGAAGCCCCGCCTCCTCGTAGATGCTCGCCAGCAGCAGGCCGCCGGTCACCGGCGTATCCTCGGCCGGCTTGAGCACCACGCCATTGCCCAGCGCCAGCGCCGGGGCGACCGAGCGGTTGGACAGGTGCAGCGGCCAGTTCCACGGGCTGATCACTCCCACCACGCCGATCGGGCTTCGATACACACGGCTCTCCTTGCCGGCGACGTCCACCGGCAGGATGCGGCCAGCCACGCGGCTGGGCATGGTCGCGGCCGCCAGCGTGCCGGCGCGTAGCGAGCCCCATTCCATCTCGGCCTTGAGCCGCGTGCTGCCGGATTCGGCGATGAGCCAGTCGACGATCTCGGCATGGCGCCGGTCGATGACCGCGGCGGCGCGCAAGAACACCGCGGCGCGCTCGCCCGGCAAGGCGCGTGCCCAGTCGCGCTGCACCGCCTCGGCGGAACGGTAGGCCGCATCCAGGTCGGCGCGCGAGGCATCGGCGATCTCGGTCAGCAGGCTCTGGTCGTAGGGATTGCGGTCCTGCAGCACCGTCCCGGCGGTGCCGGGACGCCACTGGCCAGCGATGTACTGACTGGAGAATTTATTTTGGTCTTGGCTCTTGTTCATCGATGTTGTCCTTGGTCGGATGTAGACACACACTTTCGGCATGCGCCGCCACGGCGGCGCCGGTCTTGGAACGCGGTATCGCGGCGTTGGCGAGCAACCTGCGGCGGGTCAGCACGCGCCGCGCCCACGCAAGGCAATGCAAGGCGTCGGCCGGCTCCCTCGCCGGGTCGGTACAGGCCAGCAGCCGCAGCTGCGCGGCGCGCAGGCCACGATGCGCGCAGGCCGCAGCCGCAACATCCGGCGCCTGCTCCAGGCGTCGGCCAAGGCGCGCGATGCGCCGCGTCAGCAGCCGCCGGCGCTCCTTGGGGTTCGCCGGCAAGATCAGCCAGAAGGTCGCAACCGCCACCAGCACGCCGGCGATGATTCCCGCCGCCTGGTGCAGTGCCACCGCAGCCAGCACCGGGGGCAGGCCGGGCTGCGCCGTGAGCAGGAACGTCATATTGAGATCAATCGCCATCTTGGCCGTGGCAGGCCGCTGCATCAGCCAGGCGCCCAGCAACAGGACCGGAGCGATGCAGAGCAACACCGACGGCAGGCCGTCGGCATGCGGCAGCAACAGGCGCGTGCCGACGCCGGCCACCGCGCCCAGCAGCGAGCCGATGAGCACGTGGATCAGTGCCTGATTGCCCTGGTCATTGCTGGAGAAGAGCGATGCGAAAAGCGCGGCCGTCATCGCCATCATCGCGCCCATCTGCCAGCCCGTACTCCACCAGAGCGCTCCTGCGATGGCCAGAGCGAGGGCCGGGCGCAAGGCCGCACGCAGCATGGCCGCCAGGTCGATGTCCAACACCCGGGCGTCGAGGAGCGCGGCATCGGGTCCGCGCCGCGCCTGTCGCAGCTCATCGAGCGCATCGGCCAGGGCGGGTTGCTCCACCGCCAGGGCGTGCCTGGACAGTACAGCCAGCCGATCATCGGCACTCTCCGCCATGGCTGGCAGGCCGGAGGCGATTGCGCCCGGTCGCAGCGTCAGCGCAACCAGCTCCAGCAACAGGGCGCAGACGCGCCGCATTCGCAGCGCGACGCGCCGTCCGCTCAGGGAACCGGCCAGGTCGACATCGATGGCCTGGTCAAGCGCCCCGATCCCGGCGATGACCGGCCCTGGCGGCGCCGGTTCGGCTCCGCGCAGATGCGCCTCTACCCTCGCCAGGCAACAGCGCTGCAGCGCATCGAGGCGCACGGCCGCGTTCTCGCCGCGCGCCGCAGGTACGCCATGGATCGAGGCGAGGGTGACGCAGACGATGCCGAGCACCGTGCAGACGACGCGGTCCAGCGCCAGCCCCGCGTCCAACGCCCCATCGTCGAAGCCGAACAGCACCACGATCGCGGCGGTATAGCCGGCCAGGACGACGCCGTAATTGCGGAAATGGCGGAACATGCTGCCCAATCCCGCACACAGCGCCAGCCAGCAGGCGATCGCCGCAAGCAGCAATGCGGGGTCGCCACCGAACCCGCGCAGGATCAACGCACCGACGAGGGCGCCGAGCGCGGTTCCGGCAAGCCGAGCCAGGCCGCGTTCCAGCAGCAGGCCGCGGGTAGGCTGCGCAACCAGCCAGACCGTCATCGCCGCCCACCATGGATGATGGATTCCCAAGCCTGCGGCGATCGCAAGCGCCAGCAACGCCGCCAGCGTCATGCGCAACGCTGCGGCGGCGGCACTATCCATGCGGAGACTCGGCATTGGTGGCGAGGAGAGCATCGGGTTGTCCACGGATCCATCGCATAAGTGAACGAACTCGTATAGTTATAAGGTGAAAGGCAAGCCGCGTCAACATTACTTTACGGTATCGTTCAGTTATAAGCTATGCTCACTGCGCCGTTCCTACATTGGCAACCGGGCGCCGAAGGGCCTTTCCTTCAGAATCGACGAGACCACCCAGATGCGCAAGAAAACCGAAGCCCGCCGGCTGAGCTTTGTAAACACCGCCGGCAAGCTCTTCACCGAACGCGGCTTCGACGCGGTGACCATGGAGGCCATCGCGGCGGCGGCCGGCACCTCCAAGGTCACACTCTATGGTTACTACCCGAGCAAGGACGCCTTGTTCGAGGCATTCGTCGTGGAAGCCGGCCATGGCGGCTTCGCCGCCCTCGAGGCCTCGAAGGATGACGCCGATCTGCGGCAGAGCCTGCTGCGGCTGGGCGTGGCTTATCTGGATCTGACCACGCGGCCGAACGTCGTCGCGCTGAACCGTCTGATCATCGGCGCAGCCGGACGCCAGCCGCAGCTGAGCCGGACCTTCTACGAGAACGGCCCCAAGCGGACATTGCTGTCGATCTGCGACGCACTCGAAAGCCTGATGGAGCGTGGACTGCTGCGGCGCGCGCCGCTCCGGCAGGCCGGGCTTTACTTCAAGTCGCTGTGCGAAGCGGGCATATTGGAGCGGCAACTATGGGGACTGGACCCCACCCCCGATCCTGCTCGCCGGCAAGCCGCCGTGCTCAGCGCTATGGATGCCTTCCTGCCGGCGTATCTTCCCCCACCGCCGTGACCGCGCCCGGGCAATAGTGCCGCTGGACTCAAGCAGTCGGCGGTTGTTGAACCAGTCGACCCGATTGGCGTGGCCCATTCGACCCGCTCGCGGCGGCGCCACGATGGATGGAATCGAGCGAAGGCGCTGCCGACGCCGCAACTCGATCTGCGACACCGCACGCGCTTTCGCGCTTAGCTCAAAAACTAGCCGGTTGCCGTGCCCACCCCTTATCTGTCGGCTGGGTGTGGCACTTGCACGTTGCGCCTAAACAGGCTCCACCGCCTGTAACCAGAGCGGAGAAAACACGCCCTAGACGTCGGCGGCCGCCAGTTCGCGCAGCTTGCCCTGGTGCAGCTCCAGCACGCGGTCGAGCTTGCGCGCCAGGCTGCGGTCGTGAGTGACCAGGGCCAGGCTGGTGCCGTGCGCGCGGTTGAGCTCCAGCATCAGCGCGAACACGTTGGCCGCGGTCTTGTCGTCGAGGTTGCCGGTCGGTTCGTCGCCGAGCACGCAGGCCGGGCGGTTGACCAGCGCGCGCGCCACCGCGGCGCGCTGGCGCTCGCCGCCGGACAGTTCGCCGGGCTTGTGCTCCAGGCGATGGCCCAGGCCCACCGATTCCAGCAAGGCGCGCGCGCGCGCGTCGGCGTCCTTGACCGCGGCGCCGCCCAGCAGCACCGGCATCATCACGTTCTCCAGCGCGGTGAATTCCGGCAGCAGGTGATGGAACTGGTAGACGAAGCCAAGCGAGCGGTTGCGCAGCTGGCCGCGCGCCGCGTCCGACAACGCCGACATGCGCTGTCCGGCCACGTACACCTCGCCGGCGGTGGGCACGTCGAGGCCGCCGAGCAGGTGCAGCAGTGTGCTCTTGCCGGCGCCGGACGCGCCGACGATGGCCACGGTCTCGCCCGGCGCCACGCTCAGGTCCAGCCCGTCGAACACCGGCGTGCGCATCTTGCCCTCGGCATAGGTCTTGCCCAGGCCCTCGGCGCGGATCGCCGCGTCTGCTTGCTGTGGCTTATGCACTGCCGATTCCCGATTCCCGATTCCCGATTCCCTGCCCTCATTCATAACGCAGCGCCTCCGCCGGTTGCGTGCGCGCGGCGCGCCAGGCCGGATACAGCGTGGCCAGGAAGCTCATCAGCAGCGCGACGATGGTGATCACCACCACGTCGCGCGGCTGCATGTCGGTGGGCAGGCCGGTGATGTAGTACACGTCCTCCGGCAGCAGCTTGATGTTGAACAGTGCCTCGATGCCGGCCAGGATCCGCTCCAGGTTCAGGGTCAGCAGGATGCCGCCGATCACCCCGGCGATGGTGCCGAACACGCCGATCAGCGTGCCCTGCACCATGAACACCTGCATCACCCCGCCCGGACTCAGCCCCAGCGTGCGCAGGATGGCGATGTCGGCCTGCTTGTCGGTGACCAGCATCACCTGCGAGGACACCAGGTTGAACGCGCCCATCGCGATGATCAGCGACAGCAGGATGCCCATCACCGTCTTTTCCATCTTCAGCGACTGGTACAGGTTAGCGTTCTCGCGGGTCCAGTCGCTGACCATGTACGGGCCGTGCAGGTTCAGCGCCAGGTCGCGCGCCACCTCCCAGGCCAGATCCATGTTGTGCAGCTTCAGGCGCACGCCGGTGACGCCGTCGCCCATGCGCAGCACGCGCTGCATGTCCGCCATGCTGGTCACCGCCAGGCCGCGGTCGATCTCGTTGTAGCCGGCCTCGAAGATGCCGCTGACGGTGAAGCGCTTGTAGCGCGGCACCATGCCCATCGGGCTGGCCTGCGGTTCGCCGAGCATCACCACCACCTTGTCGCCGACGCCCGCACCCAGCCACAGCGCCAGTTCCTGGCCGAGCAGGATGTTGTAGGAACCCGGGGTGAGGCTGTCGATCGAGCCCTGCTTCATCTTCTGCGCCAGCACCGAGACCTTGGCCTCCTCGGCGGGCAGGATGCCGCGCACGATCGCCGGCTGGTTGCGCTGCCCGGTGAGCAGCGCCTCTTCCTCGACATACGGCGCGGCGCCGGCCACGCGCGGATCGCGCGCGGCCACCTCCACCGCGTGCCGCCAGTTCTCCATCGGCGCGCCCTGCGCGCTGACCGTGGCATGCGCGGCCATCTGCAGCAGGCGGTCGCGGATCTCCTTCTGGAAGCCGCTCATCACCGCCAGCGTGGTGATCAGCACGGTCACACCCAGGGCGATGCCGAGGATCGAGGCCATCGAGATGAAGGAGATGAAGTTGTTGCGGCGCTTGGCGCGCAGATAGCGCAGGCCGATGGCCACGGGTAAGGGTTTGAACATGCGCAGCCACCATCCAGGGAGCGCTATGGTGCCATCTGCGGCGGCGCAGACGAAGCGGCGCGGGCCTGAGCGGCCAGACGCAGTTCACGTCGTGCCGCCGGCGGCAGCGTGTCCGGCCACCAGGCCAGGCGCCCCACCCGGCCATCCGCGTCGCGCCAGCGCACGAACGCCAGCGGCTCGCGCCAGTCCACCTGCAAGGCCGCCAGCGGCTGGCCATCGATGCTTGCCGCGGCGCCGCCCTGCGGTGGAATCAACAGCGCACGCGGCGCACGCCGGGCTTCGCGGCGCAGCGCCGCCGCCGCATACAGCGCGGCCAGCGCCGCCGCCGGCCAGGCGCAGGCGCGCGGCATGTCCGAGCCGAGGATCGACAACGGCGCCAGCACGCTCAGCAGCGCCAGCGCCGCCAGCAGCCAGCGCGAGGGGCGCCACTCAAGCCGGCATGGCGCGGAGGGTGGCGATGAGGGTGGCGGCGCGTGCATCGGGACAAGCCTCGTAGCCCATGAACCAGCGCCACAACTTATCGTCCTCGCATTCGAGCAGATATAGGAAAACCCCGCGCTCGGCCGCGGACGCCTGCGCCCAGCGCCGGTCCAGGTAGCGCCCGAACAGCTGGTCCAGCTCGCGCATGCCGCGCCGGCAGCGCCAGCGCAGCTTCTTCAGTTCGGTGGCTTCGTCCATCGCATCGCACCCTTCTTTGGTGGACGGACGCTGGTTCGGCGGCCGTCGAAAACGCACGCGGCACCGAACCCGAGAGCCGGTGCCGCGCAGTGGACGGGCGTGCCCGTCGTGGTGAAGCGCTAGCCGATCAGGCGCGGCGCGCCATCATCAGCTTCTTGATCTCGGCGATCGCCAGCGCCGGGTTCAGCCCCTTCGGGCAGGTCCGCGCGCAGTTCATGATGGTGTGGCAGCGGTACAGCTTGAACGGATCTTCCAGATCGTCCAGGCGCGCACCGCTGTCCTCGTCGCGCGAGTCGATGATCCAGCGGTAGGCCTGCAGCAGGATCGCCGGGCCCAGGTAGCGCTCGCCGTTCCACCAGTAGCTCGGGCAGCTGGTCGAGCAGCACGCGCACAGGATGCACTCGTACAGGCCGTCGAGCTTCTTGCGGTCTTCCGGCGACTGCAGCCGCTCGCGGTCCGGCGGCGGCGGGGTCTGGGTGCGGATCCACGGCTTGATCGAGGCGTACTGCGCGTAGAAGTGGGTCAGGTCCGGTACCAGGTCCTTGATCACGTCCATGTGCGGCAGCGGATAGATCGGCACCTCGGCCTTGCCGCAGTCGGCGATCGCCTTGGTGCAGGCCAGCGTATTGGTGCCGTCGATGTTCATCGCGCACGAACCGCAGATCCCTTCGCGGCAGGAACGGCGGAAGGTCAGGGTCGGATCGATCTCGTTCTTGATCTTGATCAGCGCGTCCAGGACCATCGGGCCGCACGCGTCCAGATCCACCTCGTAGGTGTCGGTGCGCGGGTTGCTGTCGTCGTCCGGATTCCAACGGTAGACCTTGAAGGTGCGTGCGTTCTTCGCGCCGGTGGCGGGAAAGTGCTTGCCCTTGCCGATCTTGGAATTCTTGGGGAGGGTGAACTCTGCCATGGCTTTAAAATCCGGGAATGGGGATTGGGGAATGGGGAATGGGAAGCAGGGGCGAAGAGCGCAGGCGCTTTTCTCGATTCCCCATTCCCGATTCCCGATTCCCGGCTTTGGTCAGTACACGCGCGGTTTCGGCGGCACCACGTCGACGTCCTTGCTGAGCGTGTACATGTGCACCGGGCGGTAGTCGAAGCTGCACTGGCCCTTGTCGTCGACGCTGACCAGGGTGTGCTTCTGCCAGTCGACGTCGTCGCGGTCCGGGAAGTCCTCGTGCGCATGCGCGCCGCGGCTTTCCTTGCGCTGCTCGGCCGAGTTGATCGTCGCCACCGCGTTGAGCAGCAGGTTGTTCAGCTCGTAGGTCTCGATCAGGTCCGAATTCCATACCAGCGAGCGGTCGGAAACCTTGACGTCTTCGAAGGTGGCGTAGATCTCGGCCATCTTGTCCACGCCTTCCTTGAGCGTCTTGCTGGTGCGGAACACCGCCGCGTCGGACTGCATGGTGCGCTGCATCTTGTCGCGGATCACCGAGGTCGGGGTGCCGCCGTTGGAATTGCGCAGCTTGTCGAGCAGGCCCAGCGCCTTGTCGCAGGCATCGCCGGGCAGGGTCTTGTGCGGCGCGCCGGTCTTGATGGTCTCGGCGCAGCGGTTGGCCACCGCGCGGCCGAACACCACCAGGTCCAGCAGCGAGTTGGAACCCAGGCGGTTGGCGCCGTGCACCGACACGCAGGCCGCCTCGCCGATCGCGTACAGGCCCGGCACCACCGAATCGGGGTTGTCGCCATCCTTGCGCACCACTTCGCCGTGGTAGTTGGTGGGGATGCCGCCCATGTTGTAGTGCACGGTCGGGATCACCGGGATCGGCTGCTTGGCCACGTCGACGCCGGCGAAGATGTGCGCGCTCTCGGCGATGCCGGGCAGCTTCTCGTTGATCACGTCCGGGCCGAGGTGGGTCAGGTCGAGCAGGATGTGGTCCTTGTGCTCGCCGACGCCGCGGCCTTCGCGGATCTCGACGGTCATCGAACGCGACACCACGTCGCGCGAGGCCAGGTCCTTGTAGTGCGGCGCGTAGCGCTCCATGAAGCGCTCGCCGTTGCTGTTGCGCAGGATGCCGCCTTCGCCGCGCACGCCTTCGGTGATCAGGCAGCCGGCGCCGTAGATGCCGGTGGGATGGAACTGCACGAACTCCATGTCCTGCATCGGCAGGCCGGCGCGCATCACCAGGCCGCCGCCGTCGCCGGTGCAGGTGTGCGCGGAGGTGGCGCTGAAATAGGCGCGGCCGTAGCCGCCGGTGGCCAGCACCACGCCGTGGGCGCGGAACAGGTGCAGCGAGCCTTCGGCCATGTCCAGCGCCAGCACGCCGCGGCACACGCCTTCCTCGTCGAAGATCAGGTCCAGCGCGAAGTATTCGATCATGAAGCGCGCGTCGCGCGCCAGCGACTGCTGGTACAGCGTGTGCAGCATGGCGTGGCCGGTGCGGTCGGCGGCGGCGCAGGTGCGCTGCGCGGACGGGCCTTCGCCGTACTTGGTGGTCATGCCGCCGAACGGACGCTGGTAGATCTTGCCGTCCTCGGTACGGCTGAACGGCACGCCGTAATGCTCCAGCTCGATGATCGCCGGGATCGCCTCGCGGCACATGTACTCGATCGCGTCCTGGTCGCCCAGCCAGTCCGAACCCTTGATGGTGTCGTAGAAGTGGTAGCGCCAGTCGTCCTCGCCCATGTTGCCGAGCGCGGCGGAGATGCCGCCCTGCGCGGCCACGGTGTGCGAGCGGGTCGGGAAGACCTTGGTCAGGCAGACCGTCTGCAGGCCCTTGGCGGCCAGGCCGAAGGTGGCGCGCAGGCCGGCGCCGCCGGCGCCGACCACGACCATGTCGTACTTGTGTTCGGTGATCTTGTAAGCGGACATCTAATTTGAATTCCTGTTCCGGGCGCCGATCAGGCGCTGCCCAGCGCGATGCGGGCGACCGCGAATACACCGACGATCGCACCGAGCACGGCGACGAACTTCACCGTGGTCTGCAGCGCCAGGGCCAGCAGCGAGTTGTGCACGTAGTCTTCGAGGATCACCTGCAGGCCGAGCTGCGCATGCCAGAACATGGCGATCAGGAAGCCGACCAGCAGCACCGCGTTCCACGGCTTGGCCACCGCCTCGGCGGCGGTGACGTAGTCGGCGCCGAGCAGGCGCAGCACGAACACCAGGAACCAGATGCTCAGGCCGACCAGCGCGGTGGCGGTGAGCCGCTGCAGCACGAAGTGCTCGGTGCCGGACTTGGCGGCACCGAGGCCGCGCGCGTTCTTCAACGGGGTGCGGTACCTGCTCATGCGGCGGCTCCGGTCAGCACGTAGGCCCAGATCAGTGCGACCAGGACCAGGCTGCCGATCGCCGACAGCCAGCTGCTGCGCACGAAGGCGGGAATGCTGAAGCCGCGGCCGAAGTCCTGCACGATGTGGCGCAGGCCATTGCACAGGTGGTAGGCGAAGGCCCAGCTCCAGGCGAACAGGAACAGCTGGCCGTACCAGGCGCCGGCCATGCCGCGGAAGCAGTTCCAGGAGGCCGGGCCAAGCATCAGCACCAGCAGCGCGGCGGCGATGATCAGGGCACCCACAGACAGGATGATGCCGGTGGCTCGATGCAGGATCGAGGTGGCCATCTGGATCTGCCAGCGATAGACCTGCAGGTGGGGGGAAAGAGGACGTTCGCGGGTCGCCATTCGCTGGGCTCGTTGTCTCGGCTGGGCGGCGTGCTTAAGGCCGCGTTGGCTCAAAGCTGCTTAAAAATCGATGCAGCGTCCGTTTTTCTCCCAGTCGCCGTAGCGCGTCGGCTCGAGGCCGCCGCGACCGCCGATTTCCCGCAGCGCAGGCGTCGCTTCCGGAGTTGTCTCCTCGGCGGGTCGCTGCGTTTCGGGATCGGACTCGGGTGTGGGGGTTGGTTGGCCTATCATGCGGGTCTCACAACAGCCCAATTTTAGTCCTCTCCCTCGTGCCTGACAACCTGAATCTCACTTTCGACGGTTTTTCCGCGCTGCCAGACCTGCAATACGTGGCATTGAGCGGCGCAGATGCAGTGGCTTTCGCCCAGGCGCAGTTCGCCAACGACGTGCAGGCGCTGCGCAACGGCCACTGGCAGTGGAGCGCCTGGCTCAGTGCAAAAGGCCGGGTGATCGCGCTGTTCGCGCTGCTGCGGCGCGCCGACGACGCCGTGCTGTTGCTGCTGCCCGACGGCGGCGCGGCGGACCTGGCCACGGCGCTGAACCGGTTCGTGTTCCGGCGCAAGGTGCGCATCGCCGCGCACGACGACCTGCACGCCTGCGCGCGCCTGGCAGCGCCCGCGCAGGCGCAAGGCGCGGCGCTGGCCGAGCGCGACGGCGGCGCGATCGAGCTGGACATGGGCGGCGACGGCCTGCCGCGCACGCTGCTGCTGGCGCCGGCGGCGCCAGCCACGCCGGCCGCGGCCGACCCGGCCTTCGCCGCCGCCTGGCGGCACGCCGACCTGCGCCTGGGCCTGGCCCGGCTCGACCCCAGCCAGCGCGAGCAATGGACCCCGCAGCAGCTGGCACTGGACCGGCTGCACGCGTTCAGCGTGAAGAAGGGCTGCTATCCGGGCCAGGAGATCGTCGCCCGCACCCATTTCCTGGGCAAGGCCAAGCGCGCGCTGCAGCTGCTGGCGGTGGACGGCGTGGCCGCGGTCGGTGCGCAGGTGCTGCGCGACGGGCAGGCGCTGGGCAGCGTGGTCAGCGTCGCCGGCACGCTGGCGCTGGCGGTGCTGCCGCTGGAGGACGTGCCGCCGACCAACCTGAGCATCGGCGCGCATCGCGCGCAATGGCAGCCGCTGCACGCCGGCCTGGCGCGCTGAGCGCGGGCAGCGCGGCGCAAAACCACCTGCCCTTGCCTGCGCTGTGCCCGGGCGCAGCGCAGCGTTCGATGATGCAAACGGCCAGCGCCGTTCGCGGCATCGCTCAGGCGGCCGACAGGCGCTCGCCGCTCTCCGGATCGAAGAAATGCAGCGCCGCGCCGCGCACCGCCACGCGCAGGCGCTCGCCCAGCCCGGGCAGCGCGCGCGGCGACACCCGCATCACCAGCGGCTGGCCGCCGTGGCTGAGGTTGACGAAGATCTCGTTGCCGACCGGCTCGATCACCTCGACCGTCGTGTCGAACCCGCCCTGCCCGTCCGCGCTGGGCTGCAGGTGCTCCGGGCGCACACCGATCGCGAGCGGCCGGCGCAGCCACTGCGGCGCCACGTGGGCGCCGTGCAGCGGCACCCGGCCGCCGTCGGCCATCTGCAGCTGCAGGCCGTCGTCCTCAAGCAGTTGCCCCTGCAGCACGTTCATCGCCGGGCTGCCGAGGAAGCCGGCCACGAACAGGTTGGCCGGGCGGTCGTACAGCGCCATCGGCGTGTCGATCTGCTGGATCAGCCCGTCCTTGAGCACCACGATGCGCTGGCCCAGGGTCATCGCCTCGACCTGGTCGTGGGTCACGTAGATCATCGTGGTGCCGAGCTTGCGGTGCAGCTGCGCGATCTCGGTGCGCACCGAGTGGCGCAGCTTGGCGTCCAGGTTCGACAGCGGCTCGTCGAGCAGGAACACCGCCGGCTCGCGCACCAGCGCGCGGCCCAGCGCCACGCGCTGGCGCTGGCCGCCGGACATCGCCCGCGGCAGCTTGCCCAGCATCGGGGTCAGGCCCAGCGTGTCGGCGGCAGCGGCGACGCGGCGCGCGATGACCTCCTTGCTCTCGCCGCGCAGCTTCAGCCCGAACGCCAGGTTCTCGGCCACGGTCATGTGCGGGTACAGCGCGTAGCTCTGGAACACCATCGCGATGTCGCGGTCCTTCGGCGCCACGTCGTTGACCACGCGCTCGCCGATGCGCAGCTCGCCGCCGCTGATCTCCTCCAGCCCGGCGATCATGCGCAGCAGGGTGGACTTGCCGCAGCCCGACGGCCCGACCAGCACCATCAGTTCGCCGTCGGCCACTTCGAAGCTGGCCCCGTGCACGGCGACCTGGCCGTTGTCGTAGACCTTGCGGATGTTGTCCAGTTGTACTTTCGCCATGGTGCGGTATCCGATTCCGGCAGGAGGGACGGGCTGCCGCCGGTCCCTCCCGAAGGCAGCGCATACGAATGCGCTTCGCATCGTGCCAGCGACACAGGCAACAATGGCAGCGCAATGCGGTATTCTGCCATGTAACCGTTTTCACGGGGCAACATCGACGCCTGGGAGGGCTTGCGATGCGATCCGCCAGCCGCCGTCCCGGCGTGCGCCGAGCGCCGACCCTGATGCCTGAGGCATTAGACAGGTATGCTCAGAGGTCTGGCAGTCGTATTCATCTCCCGGATCGTGCGGTCCCGCCTGGCGGTCGATGGTCGCTCTGCCCCCGCGCGAGCTGCAGGACGGATACAGGCCGGTCCCGCCGCTTGCTTACCAACGCCACGTCACTACTAGCCCCCAGGTGATCGACGAAATGTCACCCGAAACCGAAAACCGGTCGATGCACGATACGTTCCTGCTGTTTGGCGCCACCGGCGATCTGGCCCAGCGCTACCTGTTCCCGTCGCTGCTGCGCATGCTCGACGACGGCTTCCTGCCGGACGACTTCCGCATCCGCGCGCTGGCGCTGTCGCCGCACGACACCGCCAAGTTCCACGAGATCCTCAAGCCGCGGCTGCAGGCGGCGATGCCGCAGGTCAGCGAGGCGGTGATCCAGTCGCTGCTGGATCGCACCGACTACCGCTCGGTGGACCTGCGCAACGCCGAGTCGGTGGCCGAGGCGGTGCGCGAGCTGGCCTCGCGCAAGTGCGTCAGCTACCTGGCGATCCCGCCGGGGCTGTACATCAGCACCTGCCAGGGCCTGGCCCTGGGCGGCGCGCTGGCCGCGCCGAACCGGCTGATGCTGGAGAAGCCGATCGGCCACGACTCGGCCAGCGCGCGCGAGATCCTGCAGGCGATCGGCGCGCTGATCGACGAGGACCGCGTGTTCCGCCTGGACCACTACCTGGGCAAGGCGGCGGTGCAGAACCTGATCGCGCTGCGCTTCGGCAACACGCTGCTGGAAGCGGTGTGGAACCGCAACTACATCGAATCGGTGGAGATCCTGGTCGCCGAGAGCGAGGGCGTGGACGGCCGCGACGCCTACTATGCGCGCTCCGGCGCGCTGCGCGACATGGTCCAGAGCCACATCCTGCAGCTGCTGTGCCTGGTGGCGATGGAGCCGCCGGCCTCGCTGGAAGCGGACCGCATCCGCGACGAGAAGGTCAAGGTGCTGCGCGCGCTGCGTCCACTGCAGGCCGCGCACGCCGCGCGCGACAGCGTGCGCGGGCGCTACACCGCCGGCAGCATCAACGGCCAGCAGGCGCAGGCCTACCAGCCGCCGCAAGGCAGCGACGTGGAAACCTTCGTCGGCGTCACCGCCCACATCGACAACTGGCGCTGGGCCGGGGTGCCGTTCCGGCTGTGCACCGGCAAGCGCCTGGCCGAGCGCACCACGCGCATCGTGGTCACGCTCAAGCCGGTCACGCATTGGCTGTTCGAGCGCCCCGACGCGCAGCACGTGGCGCCGAACCGGCTGACCTTCCAGCTGCAGCCGCAGGAGAACATCGAACTGGGCCTGATGAGCAGCCTGGCCGGCCCGGAATGGGGCGCGCTGGAACTGCAGCCGCTGGAACTGGAACTGTCGGTGCCGACCGGCCTGCATCGGCGCATCGCCTACGAGCGGCTGATGCTCGACGCGCTCAACGGCAACCACGCGCTGTTCGTGCGCGACGACGAAGTGCGCGCGGCCTGGGCCTGGATCGACAGCGTCAGCGACGCCTGGGCGCAGGCGCAACTGCCGCTGCTGCCCTACCCGGCCGGCAGCTGGGGGCCGCAGGAAGCCGAGCGTTACGTGTCCGCCGACGACGCCAGCGCCGTGCATCGGGACAGCCCATGAGCGCGCCGCTGCGGCCGGTGCTGGTCGCCGACATCGGCGGCACCAACGCGCGCTTCGCGCTGGCCGACCTCGGCGCCTCCACGCCGCTGCTCGACGACAGCACCCAGACCTATGCGGTGGTGGAGTTCCCGTCGCTGGGCGACGCGGCGCGCCACTACCTGCAGCAGACCGGGGTGGATGCGCGCAGCGGCGTGTTCGCCGTGGCCGGGCGGGTGGACGGCGACGAGGCGCGGATCACCAACCATCCGTGGGTGATTTCGCGCTCGCGCACCCGCGCCATGCTCGGCTTCGACGAACTGCACCTGATCAACGACTTCGCCGCGCAGGCGATGGCGATCAGCCTGCTGCAGCCGCAGGACGTGGTCCAGGTCGGCGGCGCGGCGTGGCAGCCGGCGCCGATCGTACAGCCGCGCAACTACGCGGTGATCGGCCCCGGCACCGGCCTGGGCGTGGGCGGCCTGCTGATCCGCGACGGCCGCTGCTACCCGCTGGAAACCGAGGGCGGCCACGTCAGCTTCCCGCCCGGCACGCCCGAGGAGATCCGCATCCTGGAGCTGCTGTCGCAGCAGTTCGGGCGCGTGTCCAACGAACGCCTGATCTGCGGCCCCGGCCTGGTCAACATCCATCGCGCGCTCAGCGAGATCGCCGGCGACAACCCGGGGCCGCTGCAGCCGGCGGACATCACCGAACGCGCCGCGCAGGGCGACTACCGCGCGATGCGCACGATCGACGTGTTCTGCGCGGTGTTCGGCGCCATCGCCGGCGACCTGGTGCTGGTGCACGGCGCCTGGGACGGCGTGTTCCTGACCGGCGGGCTGGTGCCGAAGATGCTCGATGCGCTGCAACACTCCGGCTTTCGCCAGCGCTTCGAGCACAAGGGCCGCTTTTCGTCGATCATGGCGCGGGTGCCGTCGCTGGCGGTGACCCACCCCCGTCCAGGTCTGCTCGGCGCCGCCGCTTATGCGGTCGATGCCGAGCGGCAATCTCCAGGAGTCGCTGCATGAGCCCCACGTTGTCCGATCGCATCACCCTGATCCGTTACGACGATCCCGACGAATGGATCGACGCGGCGGCAGCCGAGATCGGCGACGCGCTGCGCGAGGAAATCGAACGGCGCGGCGGCGCGCGGCTGCTGCTGTCCGGCGGCACCACCCCGGCGCCGGTGTACCAGGCGCTGGCCGAGCTGCCGCTGGACTGGACCAAGCTGGAAGTGGGCCTGGTCGACGAGCGCTGGCTGTCGCCGCAGGACAGCGACAGCAACGCCTACCTGGTCCGGCAACGCTTCCTGGAGCGTGCCGAAGGCGCGCGCTTCGAGCCGCTGGTGCGGGTCGGCAAGCCGCTGCAGGACTGCGTGCACGCCGCCAACCTGCATGCGCAGCACGCGCCTGCGGCGTGCATGGCGGTGCTGGGCATGGGTGGCGACGGCCACACCGCCTCGCTGTTCCCCGGCGCCACCGACCTGGGCAAGGCGCTGGCCAATCCGCTGCCCTACGCGCCGCTCGACGCCACCGGCTGCCCCGGCGCCAACACCTGGCCGCTGCGCATCACCCTGACCCCGGCCGGGCTGACGCCGATCGGCCAGCGCCTGCTGCTGCTGCGCGGCAAGCAGAAGCTCGAGGTACTCGAGCGCGCGCTGGCCGGCAGCGATGCGCACGAATTCCCGATCCGCGTCGCCTTCGACACGCCCGGTGCGCGCTTGCGCGTGCATTGGTGCGAGTGAGGCCGGGATTGGGGAATCGGGAATCGGGAATGGGAACAGCCGCGCGCTGCCACCTTCCCGGTTTGTTCGAGTTCCTCGTTCCGTTATGCGATCACTTCCCCACACTTCATAGCCACTTCAGCCAATGACCCTGCATCCGAACATCCACGCGATCACCGAACGCCTCCGCGCGCGCAGCGTGCCGTCGCGGCGCGCCTACCTGGCCGGCATCGATGCCGCCCTGCGCGACGGCCCGTTCCGCAGCCGCCTGAGCTGCGGCAACCTGGCGCACGGCTTCGCCGCCAGCGGCCCGACCGACAAGAGCCGGCTGGAAGGCGGCATCACCCCGAACCTGGGCATCGTCAGCGCCTACAACGACATGCTGTCGGCGCACCAGCCGTTCGAGCATTACCCCGAAATCATCCGCAGCACCGCGCGCGCGCTCGGCGCCACCGCGCAGGTCGCCGGCGGCGTACCGGCGATGTGCGACGGCGTGACCCAGGGCCGCCCGGGCATGGAGCTGTCGTTGTTCTCGCGCGACGTGATCGCCCAGGCCACCGCGATCGGGCTCAGCCACGACATGTTCGACAGCACCATCTACCTGGGCGTGTGCGACAAGATCGTGCCCGGCCTGCTGATCGGCGCACTGGCCTTCGGCCACCTGCCGGCGGTGTTCGTGCCGGCCGGGCCGATGACCCCGGGCATCCCCAACAAGCAGAAGGCCGAAGTGCGCGAGCGCTACGCCGCCGGCCAGGCCAGCCGCGAGGAACTGCTGGCCGCCGAATCGGCCTCCTACCACGCGCCCGGCACCTGCACCTTCTACGGCACCGCCAATTCCAACCAGGTGTTGCTGGAAGCGATGGGCGTGCAGCTGCCTGGCGCCTCGTTCGTCAATCCGGGCACGCCGCTGCGCGATGCGCTGACCCAGCAGGCCACCGAGCGCGCGCTGCGCATCACCGCGCTGGGCAGCGATTTCCGCCCACTCGGCCGGCTGATCGACGAACGCGCGATCGTCAACGCCGCGGTCGCGCTGATGGCCACCGGCGGCTCCACCAACCACACCATCCATTGGGTAGCGGTGGCGCGTGCGGCCGGCATCGTGCTGACCTGGGACGATCTGGACGAGCTGTCGCAGATCGTGCCGCTGCTGACCCGGGTGTATCCCAACGGCGAGGCCGACGTGAACCATTTCGCCGCTGCCGGCGGCGTGGGTTTCGTGTTCCGCGAGCTGATGGACGCCGGGCTGATGCACGACGACCTGGCCACCATCGTGCCCGGCGGCATGCGCGCCTACGGCGACGAGCCGTGCGTGCAGAACGGCGCGCTGGCCTATGTGCCGAGCCCGGCCAGGAGCGCCGACGAGGCGGTGGTACGCCCGGCCTCGAACCCGTTCGAGGCGCAGGGCGGGCTGCGCCTGCTGCGCGGCAATCTCGGCCGCTCGCTGATCAAGCTGTCGGCGGTGAAGCCGGAGTTCCGCACCATCGAGGCGCCGGCGGTGGTGATCGACGCGCCGCAGGCCTTGAACAAGCTGCACGCCGCCGGGGTGCTGCCGCACGACTTCGTGGTGGTGCTGCGCTACCAGGGCCCGCGCGCCAACGGCATGCCGGAACTGCACTCGCTGGCGCCGTTGCTGGGCCTGCTGCAGAACCAGGGCCGGCGCGTGGCGCTGGTCACCGACGGACGCCTGTCCGGCGCCTCGGGCAAGTTCCCGGCCGCCATCCACGTGACCCCGGAAGCGGCGCGCGGCGGCCCGATCGCGCGCGTGCGCGAAGGCGATATCGTGCGCCTGGACGGCGAGGCCGGCACCCTGGAAGTGCTGGTGGATGCCGCCGAATGGGCGACGCGTGCGCTGGCGCCGAACACCGCGCCGGCCGCGCACGACCTCGGCCGCAACCTGTTCGCGCTCAATCGCCGCGTGGTCGGCCCTGCGGACCAGGGCGCGATCTCGATCTCCTGCGGCCCGCCCGCGGCCGATGGCGACGTCTGGGACTACGACGCCGAGTACGACCTGGGCCGCAGCAGCGAGGCCGCTGCCGCGCCGCACGAGGCAAAGGACGCGTAAGCCTGCGACCCGGAGCGGCGCCACCCGCACCACGCCTACCGCACCACACCTACCATCACGCCTAGCCCGCGTCGGCCGCCTGCGGCCGATGCACAACACCCGCCATCATCGCGAACACGAGACCCTCATGACCATCGCCGAACACCAGAACAAAGCCGAACACCTCCTGCACGCCGCCGGCATCCTGCCGGTCGTCACCGTCCACAGCCTGGACGAGGCGCGCCGCGTCTCCGCCGCGCTGCTCGAAGGCGGCCTGCCGGCGATCGAGCTGACCTTGCGCACGCCGGTGGCGATGCAGGCGCTGGCGATGCTCAAGCGCGAGCTGCCGGACATCATGATCGGCGCCGGCACCGTGCTCAGCGAAATCCAGCTGCGCCAGTCGATCGACGCCGGCGCCGATTTCATCGTCACCCCGGGCACGCCGCCGGCACTGGCCGACGCGCTGGCGCAAGCGCCGTTGCCGGTGGTGCCGGGCGCGGCCACCCCGACCGAACTGCTGGCGCTGATGGCGCGCGGCTTCCGCGTCTGCAAGCTGTTCCCGGCCACCGCGGTCGGCGGCCTGGCGATGCTCAAGGGCCTGGCCGGTCCGCTGGCGGACCTGAAGCTGTGCCCCACCGGCGGCATCGGCGAAAGCACCGCCGCCGACTACCTGGCGCAGCCGAACGTGGTCTGCATCGGCGGCTCGTGGATGGTGCCGAAGGAGTGGCTGGCCAACGGCGAGTGGGACAAGGTGCGGGAGAGCGCGGCGAAGGCGGCGGCCATTGTCCGCTCTGTAGGGAATCGGAAACCGGGAATCGGGAATCGGTAAGCCGGGACTTCGAGGCTCAGGACTCAGGACTCGAAAAGCGAACAAAAAAAGCGCCGGCATGCCGGCGCTTTTTCTTTTGCTGTTCCGATTCCCGATTCCCCACTCCCCATTCCCAGCTTCAACGCACCTCAATCTGCACATCCGCCGGCAACGAACGGATCCGCAGCTCGCCGTTTTCCCACTGCGCTGCTTCGCCGTTGACCAGGGTGCGCCCGGGTTCGCCCGGATGCGGCCACGGCAGCACCAGGCCGCCGCTGGGCACGCGCAGGCCGCCGCTGATGCCCAGGGTCAGGCGATTCTTCTGCTGCCGCAGCTGGTAGCTCAGCTCGCCCTGCGGGGTGCGCAGGTCCTGGATCGCGATGCCCTTGCCGTCGAACCACGCCGCCGGCACGCCGGCCGCCAGCACCAGGCTGTCGTCGATGTCGCGCGTATAGGCAAACATGTCCAGCACCGAGCGCACGAAGTCCGACGCCACCCAGGCATGCGGCAGGTCGCCGACGAAGAACGGCTTGCGCGGCGTGGGCGAGACCACTTCGGCCCATTGGTTCCAGGGCTGCGGCGCGCGGTCCTTGAAGAAGAACTGGGTCGCATCCCAGGCGCGCTCGCGCCAGCCCAGGCGCACGAACGCGGCGACGTTGCGCCACTCGTACGGGGTGTAGTCCTTCCATTCGCGCTGGCCGTCGCGGCGGCTGGCGAACTCGCCCCAGTAGCGCTCGAAGGTGCGGTTCAGCAGCTGCGGCGGCAGTCGTCCCTGCTCGCCGCCCGGCGCCAGCGCGATGGTCGTGGAGGTGGGATCGAAATCGCCCAGCTCGGCCGAACCCGGCAGGAAATCGATGTGGTGCTGCTGCGCGGCGCTGTCCAGCGAGGCGTACAGGTCCTGGCGGAACGCGTCGCGCGCGGCGGCCAAACGCGCCGCATCGTCGATGCGGCCCAGCTCGGCGGCGATCGCCACCGCGTCCTTGTAGCCGCGCAGCGCCCAGAAATTGTCCCAGTACGAATGCATCGGCTTGGCCGAATAGCCTTCGTGGCTGATCGATACCGGCATCATCCCGTAGAACGCCGGATTGCGCGCGCGGTTCTCCTCGGTGCGCTCGCTCAGCCGCAGTTGTTCCATGTACGCGTACGCGGCCAGCACGTGCGGCCACATCTTCTCCAGGAACGCGCGGTCGCCGCTGTAGCGGTAGTAGTCGGCGACGCCGAAGATCAGTTCGCCGTGGCTGTCGTTCTCCGGCACCGGGTCGCTGCCGCGGTCGTCCACGCAGCACGGCACCATGCCGTTGGCGAACTGGTACGGCGCGTACCAATCCAGGTATTCGCGCACCACGTCGGCACGGCCCAGGCGCAGCAGGCCTTCGGAAATCATCGCGCCATCGCGGATCCAGCTGCGCGAATACGAGCGCGTGCCCGGCTGCAGGCGCGGCCCGATCCGCGAGATCAGCATGTGCGCCAGCGCGGTGCGCAGGGTGTCGGCCAGCGCCTTGCCCTCGGCCGGCACGTGCAGCTGCACCCGGTCCAGCTTCTCGCGCCACTGCGCGGCCACCAGCTGTTGCGCGCGCGCCGCATCGAACCCGGTCGGCAGCGCCTGCGCACCGGTCTGCGGAATCAGCAAGGCCACTTCACGCACCTCGCCCGGGGCCAGGCGCCCGCGGTACAGCAGCGCGCCCGAGGCCAGGCCGTCGGCATCGGCCGCCTGCTGCGGCAGCGCGGCGCCATCGGCGGCCAGCCGCTCGATGTCGATGCCGGCGTCGAACGCGGTGGCATAGGCCGCGTCGGGCTTCTGCACCGCGAACACGCGCGGCTCGCCATTGACCTGCACCTGGGCGCCGTCGAACGCCAGCAGATGGATCGGACTGACCCCGCCGACGGTGTTGAGGAACTGGCTGGGCGGATTCACCTGGAACGGCCGCACCGCCAGCGCCAGGGTGTAGTCGTGCGGCTTCTTGCTTGGGTTGCTGAGCCGGTAGCGCGCCACCAGCTGCGCCTGCTCCGGCGTGCCCTGCACGAAGGCGGTGATGCGCAGGCCGGCGTTGTCGTGGCTCCAGTCCACGCTCGGGATCGGCAGGTAGTCGTCCTGCAGGCTCTGCGCGGTCTTCACGTCGGCCCAGCTCAGGCGCTCGCCGTCCAGCAGCAGGAACGGCTCGATGCTGAAGCCGCCCTTGCCCACTTCGATCGCGCCATCCTCGCCGACCAGCCCCTGCTCGCGGCCGCCGTCCAGGCCGACGATGGTCCAGTACGGTTGCTCGCCGCTGAAGCCGCGCGGGAACCAGCCGCGGGTGGAATCGGCCGCCACCGACTTGACGAAGTCGTTCGGGGTCGCGGCGAAGGCCAGCGGCTGCAGCGCGATATCGGCGATGCCGTAGCGGAAGCTGGGGCCGTCCTCCAGGTCGATGCGCACGTAGCGCGCCTCGGTTTCGGGCATCGGCAACCAGTCGGTGCCGCCGTTGCCGGCGCTGACGCTGCGCAGCTCGCGCCAGCTGCGGCCGTCGGCCGAGCCCTGCAGCTTGTAGCGCGAGGCATACACGCCCGGCGCCCACTGCACCTTGGCGCCGCCGAACTCGCGCACCTTGCCCAGGTCGAGCATGATCGTCTGAGTCTTGGCGTTGCCGCTGTACCACACCGTGTCCGGCTTGCCGTCGGCGATGCGCTGCTCCAAGGCCGGTGCGGTGTCGGCGCTGACCTTCACCGTCAGCGGCGAATCGTCCTGCGGCGGTAGCGGGGTCAGGCTCAGCTGGTCGAAGCACACCGTGCCCTTGCCGCCGACCTGGTTGTAGATGGTGAACTCGACCTGCGCGCTGCGCTTGAGCTCCTTCTCCGGACTCGGCCCCCAGGCCTTGTCGATCTGCCGCTTCTTGAAGCTGAGCGTGGTCCACTGCTTGGGGAAGTCGTAGCGCGGCCGGTTGACCCACCACACGTTGTCGCCGCTGGCGTCGACCAGCTTGAACTGCAGGTCGTTGCTCGGCGAATCGCCGCGCAGCTGGAACGCGAGCTGGTAGTTGTCCGGATAGTCGATCGGGATCGCGCGGCGGATGCCGGCATAGCCGGAGACGCCGTTGAAGTCGTAATCCAGGCAGATCGCCTTGGCGCGACCGCCGCTGGCGGCCTGCACCAGCCGGGTCGAGGCGGTGATCTGGTTGGAAACGACGATCTGCCAGTTGTCGAGGTTGTTGAAACCGTCCAGCGGCACCGGCGCGGTCGGCGCTGCGGCGCAGGCCTGCGCCGCCGCCAGGCCCAGGATGGCCATCGTCCACCGCCTGCTCGTCATCGCCGTTCCCGTCATGAACCTCTTCCCCGTTGTGTCGTTGGCTTTTTTGTAGGAGGGGCTCTTGTCCCCTTTTCGGGATCAGCCCCGACGCTGTACCGGTAAGGCGTCGGGGCTGAAGCCCCTGCTACAGGTGCGCGCCCATCATGGCCGGCGATTCGCACGACCCCACACGCGTACATCCTCCATGCCCTCCATGGCAAAGCATACCGGCTCCGGACACGCCGGCCCGGCCATCCATGGCCGGGCGTTCGGGAACGCGCGAGCCAATGGCTCGCAAGCGCATCGCCGCACTCGCATCTTTCCCATGCCATCCCTGGCGCAACGGATCGGCTCCGGACAACCCGGCCTGGCCATCCATGGCCAGGCGTTCGGCGCAACGCGCGCCAGTGGCGCTCCATGATCGGCAAAACCGCTGCCATCCGTGGCGCAATACTCCCACTCCAGAACGTCCGGCCCGGCCATCCATGGCCGGGCGTTCGGGAACGCGCGAGCCAATGGCTCGCAAGCGCGCTCCCTCACCCCTTCACGCTACCCAGCAGCAAGCCTTGGATGTAGTAGCGCTGCAGCGCCAGGAACAGCGCCAGCACCGGGATCACCGTCACCACCGCGCCGGCCATCATCATCTCCACGTCCATGATGTGCTCGCGCGACAGCGCCGCCAGCGCCACCGGCAAGGTGTAGTGCTCCTGGTCGGTCAGTACGATCAGCGGCCACATGAAGTCGTTCCACGCGGCCATGAAGGTGAAGATGGTCAGCGTCACCAGCACCGGCTTGAGCATCGGCAGCACGATCTGGAAGAAGATGCGCAGCTCGCCGGCACCGTCGATGCGCGCCGCCTCCAGCAACTCGTCCGGGATCGAGCGCGCGTACTGCCGCACCAGGAAGATGCCGAACACCGTCGCCAGCGCCGGCACCACCACCCCGCCGAAGTTGTTGACCAGGTGCAGCTGCTTCATCAGCAGGAACAGCGGCAGCATCGCCACCTGCGCCGGGATCACCAGCGCCGCCAGCAGGACCTGGAAGATCCGCTCCTTGCCGACGAAGCGCAGCTTGGCGAAGGCGTAGCCGGCCATGGTGTTGACCAGCAGCGAGCCGAAGGTGATCGCGCACGACACCAGCAGGCTGTTGGCGAAATTGCGGGCCATGCCGGTGCGCGAGAACAGCTCGCCGTAGTTGGCCAGGGTCGGGCCGGTGGGCAGCAGCGGCGGCGGGAAGCGGCTGGCCTGTCCGGCCGGCATGAACGACACCGACAGCATCCACAGCAGCGGCGCCAGGCTGATCAACGCCAGCACCAGCAGCCCGCCGTTGACCAGCAGCGTGTTCCAGCGCGACGCACCGATTTCGCGGCTCATACCAGGTCCTTCTTGCGGCCGAAGCGCAGCATCACGGAGGTCACTCCCAGGATGATCAGGAACAGCAGGAACGCCACCGCCGACGCGCGGCCGAGGTTCCACCACTTGAAGCCTTCCTCGAACATGAAGTACAGCACGCTGACCGTGCTTTGCAGCGGGTCGCCGCGGGTCATCACGTAGGGTTCGGCGAACAGCTGGAAATAGCCAGACACGGTGATCACCCCGACCACCAGCAGCACCGGCCCCAGCATCGGCAGGGTGATGTGCAGGAACTGCCGCCACTTCGACGCGCCGTCGATGCGCGCGGCCTCGTACAGGTCCTGCGGGATGCCCTGCAGGCCGGCCAGGAAGATCACCATGTTGTAGCCGAAGTTCTTCCACACCGCGAACAGCATGATCGTCGGCATCGCCCAGTGCGGGTCGCCGAGCCAGTCGATCGGGCCGATGCCCAGATGGCTCAGGCCGTAGTTGACCAGGCCGTAGCTGGTGTGGAACAGGTAGCGCCAGATCACCGCCACCGCCACCAGCGTGGTCACCACCGGCGCGAACAACGCGGTGCGGAACAGCGCCTTGAACCGCGCCACCGGCGCATTGAGCAGCAGCGCCGCGCCCAGCGAGGCAGCGATCGACAGCGGCACGCCGACGATGACGAAGTAGGTGGTGTTCCACAGCGACTTCCAGAACATCTGCGTCTGCAGCAACTCGATGTAGTTGCCGAAGCCGACGAAGCGCAGGTGGTTGCTGTCGGCCAGCGCGTACAGGTCGAAATCGGTGACGCTCAGCGCCAGCGCCGACAACACCGGCAGGCCGAAGAACACGCCGATCACGAGCAGCGCCGGCCCGGCGAACAGCCAGCCGACCAGGGAACCGCGCTTCATGGCGCCGCTCCCGCAGCCGGCGCCGCCGCTGCCTGCGGATGCTGCTGCTGGTAGATCCAGCGCCGCTTCTCCAGGATTTCGTCCACGCGCTTGTCCAGATCCTGCACCGCCTGCTCCTGGCTTTCGCCGCCGCGCACCACGCGCTCGGTGACCAGCCGCATTTCCTGCACGATGCGCTCCCACTCCAACACCTTCGGCGCCGGCTTGACCCGCTCCAGCTGATCGCGGAACGCGTGCGCCAACGGATCGTTGGCCAGCGACGGATACGCCCAGGTGCTGCGCCGTGGCGGCATGTCGCCGATCAGCGCGTGGAACCGCGCCTGGGTCTGCGGCCGCGACAGGAACTCGATCAGCTTCCACGCCGCGTCCTTCTGCTGCGACTTGCGGAAGATCACCAGGCTGGTGCCGCCGGCGATACCGGCGCCCGGGCCGCTCGGACCCGGCAACGGCATCGTGCCCCACTGCCCTTTCAGCGCCGCCGGCTCCAGCTTGCGGAACTCGCGGATATTCCACGGCCCGGAGATGTAGAACGCATAGAAGCCGTTGAAGAATTCGTCCCACACGTTGGAGATCTGGGTCTCGGACATCTTCGGCGCCCAGCCCTGTTCGAACATGTTGGCGTAGAAGCCCAGCGCCTTGCGGAAACCGGGGCTGCGGAAGTTGCCGTAGTTGTTGTGGTCGCGCAGCAACGGATCGTCCAGCTGCAGGCCCAGCGACAGCTGCTGCTCGAATTCGTTGATCGGCATCAGGATCGCGTAGCGCTTCGGCCCCACGTGCTGCTTCACCGCGGCCATGGCCTGCTCCCACTCGGCCCAGGTCTGCGGCAGTTTTTCCACGCCCGCATCCTTCAGCATGTCCTTGCGGTAGAACAGCAGGCGCGTGTCCACGTACCACGGCACCCCGTACAGTTGGCCGTCGATGACGCTGGTATCCCAGATGCCGGCGAAGTAATCCTTCGGATCGACCACCTTGGACGTGTCCACGTAGGGCTGCAGCGGCTGCAGCGTATCCAGCGCGGCGAATTCGGGAATCCAGGTGTTGCCGAGCTGGCACACGTCGGGCAGCCCGTCGGCGGCGAACGCGGTCAACAGCTTCTCGTGCGCGGCGGTCCACGGGATGTTCTGGATATCCACGTGGATACCGGGATGTTCCTTCTCGAACTCGGGGATCAGCTCGGCCACCACCTCGGCCTCGCGACCCATCGCCCAGAACCGCACCACCTCGCCCTGCGGCGCGCGCGCGCAACCGCACACGGCCAGCACCAGCACGCCCAGCGTCACCCAGCGACGCATCATCCGCAACGCGCTCATTGCGGATTCTGCGGTTGGCGCTGCGCGGGATTGGGCTGCGCCTCGGCGGACGCGGCGCGCGATTCGGCGATGCCCAGCGCGCGCGCCACGGCGGCCTGTTCGTCCTTCTTCGGCAGCGGTTGCGCCTCGCCTTCCGGGGTCAGCCAGCCGCCGCTGAAGCCGGCGCGTTCCAGGCCGGTGCGCAGGTACTTGTTCTTCTTCATCACGGTCCAGACGAACTCGTTGCGGTAATTGGCGATCATCGTGACGATCGCGCCCTGATCGATGCCGATGTAGTCGCCAGCGACCCAGCCGCGGTTGGGCAGCATGCGCCCGGTCTTGAGCGGGATATCGTAGTTGAAGCTGGGATTGAACGAATCCAGGAAGCCGTAGCTGGAATAGATGAAGTCGCCGAAGCGCTTGTGCATCTCCTGCGTCGCCGGGATCGCCACTTCCGGCGCGAACACGATCGAGGACACCGCCGCGGTCGGCGCGATCGTGCCGTCGTCGAAGGCCTCGAACAATCCGGCGCCGCGGGTGCGGTAATGGAAGAACTGGCGCTGTTCGCCGCGGTAGTCCTGGGTGGTGTTCTGCGGGCCGTCGCTGGCGGTCAGGCCCCACACGTTCTCGCCGTACTCCTTCCACTTCATCGGGTTGTCGATGGCGTACTCGCGCTGCGCGAGCGTGGCGCGGCGGCTATTGAGGAAGTAGTCGATGCCGTGCTCGCGCATGTACTGGTCCTGGATGTCGCGGAAGTCGATCCAGACGTGGTTGTACTGGTGCGCGAACAACGGCCCGAACGCCAGGTATTCCTGGCCGTAGTACACGCCCCAATCCTTGTTGTAGGTGCGCGTCCACTCCTGCCACGCATCGGGTTCCACCGGATGGGTCGGCGAGCCCAGCGCCAGCAGGTAGACCATCATGCCTTCGTTGTAGCCCATCCAGTCGTGCTGGATGAAGCCGCGCTCGGGGTACCAGCCCATCGTGATCAGCGGCGTGCGCTGCTGCATCCACTTCCAGTCCACGCGCCGA
Source organism: Xanthomonas hyacinthi (assembly GCF_009769165.1). Taxonomy (NCBI): domain Bacteria; kingdom Pseudomonadati; phylum Pseudomonadota; class Gammaproteobacteria; order Lysobacterales; family Lysobacteraceae; genus Xanthomonas; species Xanthomonas hyacinthi. The sequence goes on along the minus strand of NZ_CP043476.1, from coordinate 3,936,362 downwards.
TACAGCGTGTCGGCGATCTGCCGGATCTCCTTCTCGTCGGCGCTGTCGCCCTCGTAGTAGGACTGCGCGAACAGCACGCCCATCATCAGCAGCGCGGTGTCCACGCTCGACAGTTCCACCCACTGGTCGTAGCGCAGGCCTTTCTGCATGTCCAGGAAGTGGTAGTAGAAGCCCTTGTAGCCGGCGCGGCCGGTGCGCTGCGGACCGACCGGCACATCGCGCAGGAAGCGCAGCGTGGTCAGGGTGCGTTGCACCGCCTGCTCGCGGCTGATCCAGCCGTTCTCGTAGCCGATCGGATAGACGGTGAGCGCAAAACCGATCGAGGCGATGCTGGCGAACGGGCGCGACGGGTAGCGGTCCACCGCCAGGCCGTTCTGCTCGTTGGTGGTGTCCCAGAAGAACTGGAAGGTGCGCCGTTCGATGTCGTCGAACAGCGGCGGCAATTCGGGTTTGACCAGCTTGGGGGGGAGTTCCGCTTCGATCAGGATCACTTTTACCGGCTTCTTGTCCGTTACGGAGGGCTCCTCGGTTTTCTTGCAGGATGCCAGCAGCGTGACCGCCGCCAGCAGCAGGACCAATGGTGAGCGTGCGACGCTGCCCGGTTTCATGCCTTCGACACCCCTGTGAAATCGCTTACATGCACGGTTGAACCTATCCCATTCCGGGATCCGCTGCGATCGCCACGCAACCTTCCGTGGCGGCCTTGCTGCAATCGCTTACCAATTCAGGCCGAACGACAGCCGGACCGTGCGCATCTGACCATAGATCTGGTCATCGGTGGTGCCATACGCGGTGTCCCGGTCGGTCGCGGTACCGGTATTGGCGCCGTAGCCGTTGTAGTTGATCCAGTTGAACACATTGAGCACGTCGGCACGGACGTTGAACTTGACGTTGCTGCCGGTGTCCCACTGCTTGTTCAAGGTCAGGCTCAGGTCCTTGTAGCCGATGCTGCGGTCCGGCGTGAACTCGGCGATGTAGCACTGGTCGTTGCCGGCCAGGCAGTTGCTGCCGTAGAACGGCGTGGGCGTGGACAGGGTCAGCTTGCCGGACAGGGTGATGGCCCACGGCAAGTCGTAGATCGCGGTCGCGACCAGGCGATGCTTGGGCACGCCGGCGGCCTGGTGCCAGCCGTAGCCGCCGATGCTCGGGTAGTCGAGCGAATAGTGCTCGCCGAACTGGCGGTTCTCCCTGGCATTGCTGTAGGTGTAGGCCAGGGTCACGCCCCAGCCGGACTTGGTGGTGTACGGCTTGTCGATCTTCAGCCCCAGCGAGTCGTTGCGCGTCTCCAGCGCATTGGTGCCGAGCAGCACGCTGCCGAAGCCGTCCGGGCCTTCGCCGAACGGCGCGCCATAGGTGGTGCCAGGGGCGAAGAACGAACCGTCGGCGCGGCGGTTGCCGAGCATGAACGCGAAGCCGTCATGGCTGGCGATGTGCGACAGCGTCGCCTCGGTGTTCCACCGATTGCCCCACAGGTCCACCGCATTGCGCATGCCCAGGCTGAACTGGTCCGAGTACGGGGTCTTGATGGCGTTGTCGATCAGGTAGATCTCGCGCCCGCTGCCGGCGCCGCCGCCGGCCACCAGAGCCTGCAGCGTGGCCGGATCCAGGTACGACGGATCCCAGGCCAGGCATGGCTGGCCGCGGCACGGATTGGCCGCCGACTGGAAGTAGTAGGTGTAGGAACGGAAGCTGCCGTTGAGCTGTTCCAGCGACAGGTAGTCGAAGATGTTGCGGTCGTAGGCGCGGCCGGCGCCGCCGAAGATCACGTGGCGCTGATCGCCGGCCAGATCGTAGGAAAAGCCCAGGCGCGGCTGCCAGGCATCCTTGAACGCCTTGCGGTTGTTGCCGGTGCTGATGTAGTCGCGGATGGTGTAGTCGGCGTTGTCGAGGTTGCTCCAGTTCAACAGTGCCGAAGCGACGTCGGCCGGGGTCTGGAAGTTCAGGAACGACGGGGTCTTCTCGTAGTCCCAGCGCACGCCCAGATTCAGGGTCAGGTGCTCGTTGACCTCCCAGTCGTCCTGCAGGTAGATGCCGTACTGCTTGTTCTTGGAGACCGCGTTGCCGCCGCCGGTGCCGGCGACCGCATCGCCGAACTGCACCTGGTAGGGAACTTCGGTGCTGGTCAGGATGTTGTAGTAGAACTGCGGGTTGTACGGGATCTGCTGCAGCGTGTTGAGTTCCACGTGCTTGTACTTGACGCCCATCTTCAGCGTGTGCGTGCCGTACCACTGCAGATCCTGGATGGTCAGGTCGTCCTGCAGGCCCGTGCCCTTTTGGCCCTTGCGCTGGTAGTTGGAGCCGGCGCCGACGCTGAGGATGGTGTCCGGATTGCCGTCGGCCGGGTAGTACATCAGGTTGTAGCCGAGTCCGTCGTTGACCGCCTGCGGATTGACGAAGGAGTTCTCGTAGGTCAGGTGCGCGTCATTGATGATGCGGCCGTAGGTGAACTGGTAGCGCAGGTCGGCGCGCTTGTCTTCCTGGTAGGTATCGGTCGCATACGAGGCGGCGTTGCTGCCGTCGATGCCGTCGACCGAGGTCTCCTTGCGGTACTTGCCGCTGAGCTCGAAGTAGTGGTTCTCGCCGATGGTCCAGTCGAGCTTGCCGAAGTACAGGTCTTCCTTGAACGGCTGCGGATAGGTGCCGATCTGCGACTGCAGGTTCGCCGGCAGTTCGTCGACGCGGTCGCGATAGATCGAACCGGCCTGGACCACGCCCGGAGTCACGTATTCCTTGGCCTCGTAGGCGACGAAGAAGTGCGCCACGTCCTTGAGGATCGGGCCGCTGAAGGTGGCGCCGTACTGCTCTTCCTTGAACGCGTCGCGCTTGCCGTCGCGTTCTTCCAGCGGGCTGGGCTTGCGCCACTTGTCGTTGCTGTAGTCCCAGAAGAAGCTGCCCTCGAACTGGTTGCCGCCCGAGCGTGTGGCCGCGACCACCGCGGCGCTGCTGAGCTGGTCGAACTCGGCCTTGTAGTTGGAGGTGATGACCTTGTATTCGCCGATTGCCGACTGCGGAAACGGGTTGCCGCGGCTCGAATCCTGGCCGCTGACGCCGCCGGTGAGCACGTAGTTCTTCTGGCTGACGCCGTCGATGAACACGTTGGTGCCATTGGCCGAGGTGGCGCCGGAGCGCATCGTGGTGTTGCCCTGGCCGTCGCGGCTGAACTGCACGCCCGGCACGGTATCGGCCAGCTCCAGGAAGTTGCGGGTCGCGCGCGGCAGCGACTCGATCAGCTTGTTGGAGATGTAAGTGGCGTTCTCCGAGGTGCGGGTTTCCAGTAGCGCCGGCGCGGTGACGTTGACCGCGCCGAGCGTGGTGGCATCGCCGGCGGTCGCGGTGGCCGCGCCGCCGCCCACGCCCAGGTTCAGCGTCGCCACCTGGCCGACCTGCACGGTGACGTTCTGCGAGGCGGTCTGGCCATTGGCGGCGACGTCGATGCGATAGGAACCCGGCGGCAGACCGCCGAGGGCGTACGCCCCGTTGTTGGCCTGCACGCTGCGGCTCAGGCCGGTGGCCAGGTTGATGGCGGTGACCTGCGCGGTGGCGGCCGGCGCGGAATCGACCATGACCTGCCCACGGATGGTGGCGCCGGTGCTCTGCGCGAACGCCGGTGCCGCCCCCAGCAGCAGGCAACTGGCCAGGGCGCAGCTCAACAGCTTGCGTGCCGGCCGCGCGCAACGTGGGGTGTGCTTCATGCGGTGCTTCCCTCCAGGAACGGCATTGCCGGTTATTGGTGACGCGTGGTGCGGCGATACGGACAAAGAGGAGCAAGCCATCTGCGACGCGGACAACCGCGCCGCTACGAACGGGTCATGCTGGAATCGCGCACGACCAGCTCCGGAATCAAGGTCTGCCGCTGCATGTCGTCGGCGTCGGGGCGGTCGATCAACTGCAGCAGACGGCTCATCGCCTGCGCACCAAGCCCGGCGATGCTGACCCGCATCGTGGTAAGGGACGGATGAACGAAGCGCGCCAGCGGGATGTCGTCGAAGCCGGCCAGGGCGACGTCGTCGGGCACGCGCACGCCGGCCTGGGCGAAGGCGTACAGACAGCCGAGCGCGGCCATGTCGTTGGCGGCGAACACCGCGTCCGGCAGCGTGCCGGCCTGCAGCATCGCCTGCCCCGCGCGATGGCCGGAGGCTTCGTCGAACTGGCCGGGAAACTCCTGGCCCTGCGCCTGGCCCGGATGCGCGGCGATGGCGTCGCGAAACCCGCGCAGGCGTTCGCGCGCATCGAAGTTCAGTTCCGGACCGCCGACGAAGGCGATGCGGCGATGGCCCATCGCCAGCAGGTGCTCGGTCATCGCCACCGCGCCGGCGTGATCGTCGATGCTCAGCAGCGGATACTCGGCGCCGGGCAGATAGGTGTTGATCAACACCGTCGGCAGCGCCTGCGGCAGATTGTCGGTGAGGAAGCCGGGCCGCTCGGCGTACGGCGACAGCACCAGCAGGCCGTCCACGCGCCCGCGCATCGCGCGCAGTGCGCGGCCCTGCTCTTCCGGATCGCCGTGGTAGCTGGACACCAGCAGGTGCTGGCGGCGCGCGCGCGCGGCGCCGTCGATGCCGCGGATCAACTCGGAGAAGAACTCGCCGTACAGGTCCGGCAGCACCACGCCCACGGTCTGGGTGCGGCGGCTGCTGAGGCTGCGCGCGGCCGCGTGCGGGCTGTAGCGCAGGCGCTCGGCCACTTCCAGGACCAGCGTGCGCACCGGCTCGGCGACGTTCTCGTGCCCGTTGAGCGCACGCGACACCGTGGCCACGGATACCCGGGCCTCGCGTGCGACATCTTTGATGGTGACCGCGCTCTTCGCCATCGTGCCGCCCTCCGCGGCCGAGACATTGAGAAACTGGCACGGACTGTAATCGTTTTCAGGGCGAGGCAGAAGCTTTTTGTTATTTCTTCAATAAAAATATTTGGATTCAATCACTTGAACGAAAGCGAACTCGGCAGAACCATGACGCATCGCAACATGATCATGGCCTGGATTGCGCGCTTCGCCGCCGCGTTTCGCCGTTTTGGCAGGCCTGCACCGCGTTTTGCGCCGCGGCGGCGGCGGTCATGCCGCGTCGCGCGGCGCCTCGGCACGGATCGACAGCGCATGGATGTCGGTCTGCATCATCGCGCCGAGCGCGGCATAGACCGCGCGGTGCCGGGCCAGCGGCGCCATGCCGGCGAAGGCGGCGCTGACGATGCGGACATTGAAATGCCCGCGCCCGTCGCGCGCGCCGGCATGGCCGGCATGGCGGTGGCTGTCGTCCTCGACCTCCAGCGCCTGCGGCGCGAACACGGCCTGCAGCGCGGCGCGGATGCGCTCGACCCGGCCCGCGGCCGCCTGGCTCATCGCCGCCTCCGTCACGGCGGGCCCGCTCATGGCAAGGTCTTCCGGAACGGCCGCACCTCGACCCGCGCATACACCCCCGCAGCCACGTACGGATCGGCCTCGGCCCAGGCCCGGGCCTGCTCCAGCGCGTCGAACGCGGCGACCACCAGGCTGCCGCTGAAGCCGGCCGGCCCCGGATCCTCGGCGTCGATCGCCGGGCACGGACCGGCCAGCAGCAAGCGCCCGGCCTCCTGCAGCGCCACCAGCCGGGCCAGGTGCGCCGGCCGCGCCGCCGCCCGCCGCGGCAGCGCATCGGCGCCGTCGTATCCCTCGATCACGTACCACATACCGCCACCTGCCCTTCGCTTGCGTATGAACTCCGCACCATTCTAGCGCCACGGCGCTGGACACCGACCCGGCCGGCGCATTACCCTTGGTTCCATTGCACGCGGCCAGATGCAGCGGCCCGTCGGTGATTGGCGTCCCAGCCCCTTCCGACGACCGATTCGCTGCCCGACACCGCCCGCGCAGACGTCCTCCTCAAGCTGTTCCGTCGCCGCGACGCGTGCGGCGTACGCCTTGTGTCCTGTTTGAAGTGTGGCTCGCGTTGCGGGGATGACGCGACATGCAACCGTAGTCCTGCAGGCAAGGCGCCGCGCCGGATCGCCCCTGCCCGGCCCTTCGCTACCGCAACACCCGATGTCCCTGATCGCCAACTGATGACCTCCGAACTCGCGCTCGCCGCGAACCCGCCAATCCAGCCGACCGCGCCACAGCAGCAGGAAATGCCGCTGGCGGTGGTGCATGGGCAACCGGTCCTGCAGATCCCGCAGGACCTGTACATCCCGCCGGATGCGCTGGAAGTGATCCTGGATGCGTTCGAAGGCCCGCTGGACCTGCTGCTGTACCTGATCCGCCGACAGAACCTGGACATCCTCGACATCCCCGTCGCCGAGATCACCCGGCAGTACGTGGACTACATCAACGTGATGCAGGAGCTGCGTTTCGAGCTGGCCGCCGAATACCTGGTGATGGCCGCGATCCTGGCCGAGATCAAGTCGCGGATGCTGCTGCCGCGGCCGCCGGCGCAGGAAGGCGAGGAAGCCGACCCGCGCGCCGAGCTGGTCCGCCGTTTGCAGGAGTACGAACGCTTCAAGCAGGCCGCCGAGGACATCGACGCGCTGCCGCGGCAGGACCGCGACACCACGCCGGTGCAGGCGCACGTGCCCGACCGCGCCGCGGTGAAGCTGCCGCCGCCGGTGGAGCTGAAGGAAATGCTGCTGGCGCTGTACGACGTGCTCAAGCGCGCCGAGCTGTTCAGCGGCCACGCGATCAAGCGCGAGGCGCTGAGCGTGCGGCAGCGGATGGGCGAGGTGCTGAGCCGGCTGGACGACGGCAGGTTCTACCGATTCGAATCGCTGTTCAGCGCCGAGGAAGGCAAGCTCGGCGTGCTGGTCACCTTCCTGGCCTTGCTGGAACTGGCCAAGGAACAGCTGCTGGACATCGTCCAGGAGCCGATGGATCAGGTCGTGCGCAACGGCGAACGGCTGCCGCTGGCGCCGATCTACGTCAAGTCGCTGGCGCTGGGCAACACCAACGAACCGCTGCAGTTCAACAGCGAGTTCGACGATACCGACGCCGCCAACGACCCTACCTGAGTCCACCAAGACCCACTTACGCATGGATCAAGCGCTGATCAACCGCATCGTCGAGGCCGCCCTGCTCGCCGCCAACCAACCGCTGCCGCTGGCCCAGCTGCACGGCCTGTTCGCCGAGGACGCGCCGGCGCCGCCGGGCAGCATCGAGCGTGCGCTGGAGCAGCTGCGCGAGGCCTGCGCCGGGCGCGGCGTGGAACTGGTGGAAGTGGCCTCGGGCTTCCGCTACCAGGTCAACAGCGAGGTACACCCGTGGGTGGCGCGGCTGTGGACCGAACGCAAGACCCGCTATACCCGCGCCACCCTGGAGACCCTGGCGCTGATCGCCTACCGCCAGCCGATCACCCGCGGCGAGATCGAGCAGGTGCGCGGCGTGGCGGTCAGCAGCAACATCATCCAGGCATTGGAAGAGCGCGAATGGATCCGCGTGGTCGGCCACCGCGACGTACCCGGCAAGCCGGCGCTGTTCGGCACCACCAAGGGCTTCCTGGATTATTTCGGACTCAAGCGCCTGGACGAACTGCCGCCGCTGTCGGAACTGAAGGACATCGGCGAGCTGGAACCGCAACTGCAGCTGGACCGCGACACGCTGCCGGTCGGCGACCTGGCCCAGGCCGGAGATGCCGCCCCGGCGGCGGACGCGGACACGGACGAAGCGCCGCCCGCCGAGGCGGGCGACGACGAGGACGAGGCGGCAGCCAACCTGGACGCAGCACAGGCCGATACCGCGAACGGGACCGCCGCTGCGGACGCCACTGCCGCGACGGACAGCGATACCGATACGGACACCGACACCGATGCAGACGCCGCCATGGCGGATGCCTCGGCTGCCGATACCGCCCCGACGGGCGAACCCGAAGCCGCGCCGGGAGAGCGCGCGGCGGATGCGAACGAAGCCGAAGACAACGCCGTCGCGACGACGACCGTGGCTGTTGACGATGCCGATTCCGAACCACAGGCCGACGCAGCCCGCGCCGGCCGGAGCCAAGTAAATGAGTGACACCTCCCGCAAGCTGTCGTTGAACAAGCTCTCGCTCAAGCGCGATGCCGCCGGCGAGCAGCCGAAACTGGAAGAACGCCTGCACAAGGTCCTGGCGCAGGCCGGCCTGGGGTCGCGCCGCGCGCTGGAGCAGCGCATCGCCGACGGCCTGGTCAAGGTCAACGGCGAGGTCGCGCAGACCGGCATGTCGGTCAAGAGCGGCGACAGGATCGAGCTGGACGGCCGCAGCTTCGTCGCCAGCGCGCTGACCGAGCCGGCGCGCGTGCTGATCTACAACAAGCCCGAAGGCGAAGTGACCACGCGCGAGGATCCCGAAGGCCGCCCGACCATCTTCGAGGCGCTGCCGGCGCTGAAGGGCGCGCGCTGGATCGCGATCGGCCGCCTGGACATCAACACCACCGGCCTGCTGCTGCTGACCACCGATGGCGAGATGGCCAACGCGATGATGCATCCGTCCTACGAGATCGAGCGCGAATACGTGGTGCGCGTGCGCGCCCCGGAAGGCGAGGACAAGGTGCCCGACAGCATGGTCGAGCGCCTGTCGCGCGGGGTCCTGCTGGAGGACGGCAGCGCCAAGTTCGACGAGATCGAGCGCATCGGCGGTACCGATTCGCACGACTGGTTCCGCGTGGTGGTCAAGGAAGGCCGCAACCGCGAAGTACGCCGGTTGTGGGAATCGCAGGGCTGCCAGGTCAGCCGCCTCAAGCGCACCCGCTACGGCAAGGTGAGTCTGCCGCGCGAGCTGCTGCGCGGGCAGTCGCTGGAACTGGTGCAGGACAAGGTCGAGGCGCTGCGCGCCGAACTGAAGCTGGAAGAAGGCACGCCGTCGGCGCTGACCCTGCAGCCGGTGATCGGCCAGCGCAAGGCGGCCAAGGCCACCGTGCAGGTCGGTCGCGGCGGCAACGCCTACGTCAACGGCCACAACGTCGCCGACGAAGGCCGCGAGCTGCGCCGCTTCGACAACTTCCGCGAGGACCGCGGCCGCGGCGGCAAGAAGCCGTACGGCGGGCTGACCGTCAGCGGCGAGATGGCCGCCAAGCAGGCGCAAAAGCCGTTCAAGCAGCGCAGCCCGAAGGGTCCCAAGCCGCTGCCGGACGGCAACCCCGCCGCGTTCCGCACCTGGTACGTGCCCGACGGCGTCAGCACCGGCCCGACCGGCCACCGCAACGCCGGTCCCGCGTCCCGCGGCGGCCCGGGTCAGGGCCAAGGCCAGGGCCGTCCCTACGGCAAGCCGCGCCCCGCCGGTGCCGGTGCCGGTGCCGGTGCCGGTGCCGGCCAGGGCGCAGGCCAGGGCCGCGGCCAGGGTCAGCGCAAGGCGCACCCGTACGGGCATCCGGGCAATGCGCCCAGCTTCCCGTCCGACCACGCCAATCCCGGTTTCAGCCCCTACGGCGCCGCGCCGCGTCCGTCCGGCCCGCGCGCCGACGGGCAGAAGCGCGGCCCGGGCGGCCCGGGTGCTCGCCCGGCCGGCAATCGCCCCGGCGGCGGGCGTCCGGGCGGTGGCGGCCGCCCCGGCGGTGGCGGCAACCGCGGTCCACGCGGCGGCGGCTGAGTCCACGCGGCCGGCGCGCAGCGCCGGTCGCGCCAGCCAAGACCAAGGGCGCCTGCGCATGCGGCGCCCTTTTTGCTGGGCGCAGTTCCGGTATCCGGCGTGCGCCTCGGCATTCCGGTCGCTATGGCCGGCTACGCGGACAAGCCGATGCACGGATCGAACTGCCCGCGGCGGCGGCGGACGAGGATCACGCGCCGGCTATCGCCGCAGCCTGGCTCTGGACTGCGGGTCGCACGTGCTGGCGCGCTTGGCGAAGCGCCTGGGTGGCGCGCTGTGCGAGGAGACGTGCGCCGCGCAGGATGCGAGGGACGAACCGCAGACACGCCACGCGGCGTTGTGCAGGTCGGCAATGCAATCTGGTGGAAGTGCGGCCCTTCGACACGGCCGCCTTATGCCACCGCCACGTGCGCTGCATGCGCGCGGCGCGCGAAGCCGATATCCTGGGCGGCCTTGCTGCCGCTCCTCGGCGGCGCATCCACCAATCAGGATTTCCCCATGTCACGGAAGATACTGCTGCCCCTGTTGATCGCCGCCGTGCTGAGCCTGGGCGCCTGCAAGAAGGTGCAGGAAGAAGTCGCCGCCGCGCAGAACCCCTACCCCAGGAGCTCGCCGTTGCACGCGCCGTTCGACCGCATGCTGCGCAAGCTGGTCAACGATCCGCGCTATGTCGCGCTGCTCAAGCAGGGCGACAAGGCGCAGGCGCAGCGAACCGGCTTCGAACTGGCGCAGAAGGGCATCGCGCGGCTGGACCATGCCGCGCTGGAACAGCGCCTGGAAATCCTTGCCGCGGTCAGCGAAAAGGTGGAGGTGCCCGCATGCGCGCTACTGGCGCGCGGCGGCAACCCGAACGCGGCGCAGGCGATGAGTGCGGCGATGCTGCAGGGCCTGGAGACGCTGCCGCCGGCGCAGATCGACCAATGGTTCGAGATTTCGCTCAAGGCGACCGACGCGCAGCTGAGCAATACGCCGCCGCAGACGGTGGCGCCGGCCGATGTCCAAGCGGCGATGACCAGCCTGATCGCCGCCCTGCCCTCCGACCAGCAGCAACGCCTGCTGAAGGTGCTGCCGCAGATGGCGCAGGCCAGCGACGAAGACGCGTGCTGGGCCGCGCGTACGCTTTACAAGCAAACCCTGGCCACCAAGGAACCGGTGCGCGGCCAGTTGGCCTGGGTGTTCGCTCAACAGTGAGCGGACCTGCCGGCGCTGCGGCCTCCTTCGGGAAGCCGCAGCGCCCTGGCGCCGCTGCGATCGCAGACGGCGCCGCGCGGTTCAGCGCCGCTCGATGGTGAAACCGCCGACCGCTACGCCCAGGTCCCAGCCCTTGCCGGTGCCGGCCAGGGCCAGCGAGATATCGCCCTTGGTCATGACCTGCGCGTCGGAGGACTTGGCCGCGCCGGCATGCGCCTCGGCGGTCGCGTAGGTGCCGAACAGGTCGTTGAGGGTGTAGGCGCCGGTGAACCGGCCGCGGCCATCGACGATCTTCGACTTGCCCACGGTCAGGCCGCCGCCCTTGGTACGGATCTTGACCCGGATGCTGGCGCCGTTGTCGCAGGTGATGGTGCCGGTGCCGCTGGCGGTCTTGTAGAACACCGACCAGCCGGACAGGTTGAAGCGAAGCTGGCAATCGATGTTGCCGGCGGCATGCGCCTGCGGCATGAAGGCGATGCCGGCGAGCAGCGCGGCGGTGGTCAACAATGTGTTGCGCATGGCGACGCTCCGCGGATGGGAAAACCGCGCCAAGCATAGCAGCACGCCTGCATGACCTGTCACGGTGCGCCGACCGCAATGGCGCCATTCAGCGATCGGCGTTCGCCGCGCCCAGGGTGAAGGCGTCGGCGTCGAGCATCGCCGGGAAGCGCGCGCGGTGCGCGGCCAGCGCCGCCGCCGAGATCGTGGTGGTGGCCACCTGCTCGCGCTCGCGGATCTCCAGTTGCGGCTGGCCGAGGAAGTCGATCACCGCGCTGTCGCCGGCATAGTGCAGGCCGTTGCCGTCCTCGCCCACCCGGTTGACCGCGGCCACGAAGCACAGGTTCTCGATCGCGCGCGCGCGCAGCAGCGTGCGCCACGGATAGGCGCGCGCCGACGGCCAGTTGGCGACGAACAGCTGCAGGTCGAAATCCAGCTGGCCCGGGCGCTCGACGTCGTAGCGGTTGCGGCAGAACACCGGGAAGCGCAGGTCGTAGCAGACCTGCGGATTGATCCGCCAGCCCTTCCACTCCACGCACAGCCGCTCGCGCCCGGCGGCATAGCGCTGGTGCTCGTTGGCATAGCGGAACAGGTGGCGCTTGTCGTAGTGCTGCAGTGCGCCGTCGGGCGTGGCCCACAGCAGGCGATTGAAGACCTTGGCCGCGCCGTCCTCGCCGGGCACGCGCAACTGCACGCTGCCGGTCACCGCCGCGCCCAGCCGCGCCGCCTGTTCGCGGATCCAGGCCACGGTCGGCCCGTCCATGCCCTCGGCCTGGTCCAGCGCCTCGTTGGAGAAACCGCTGGTGAAGGTCTCCGGCAGGATCACCAGATCGGTAGCCCCGGCCAGCGGCGCCAGCAGTTCGGCGTAGTGCGCGCGATTGCCGGCCGGATCGTGCCAGCGGGTGTCGCCTTGGATCAGGGAGATGCGGAGGTCGTTCATTGCCGGGAATCGGGAAAGGAGAATAGGGAATGGGCACAGGCTAAGCGCAACAGCCGCTTTTCACCATTCCCCATTCCCGTTTCCCCATTCCCAACGGCTGCGCGCGCCTACAGCGCGCGAAGCCGTTCGATCGCCGCATCCAGCGTCGCTGCGTTCTTGGCGAAGCACAGCCGGGCCAGGCGCTGGCCTGGCGGCGGGGTCTGGTAGAACGGCGACAGCGGGATCGCGGCCACGCCCTTCTCGATGGTCAACCACTTCACGAACTCGGTGTCGGGCAGGTCGCTGATGGCCGAGTAATCGACCAACTGGAAGTAGCCGCCCGGCACAGGTAATGGCTTCAGCCGGGTGCTCAGCAGCTGTTCGCGGAAGCGGTCGCGCTTGGCCTGGTAGAACGCGCCCAACTGCTCGTCGTGCTCGGGTTCGTCGCGGATCATCGCGGCGAAGGCGTACTGGGCCGGGCCGAAGCTGGTGAAGGTGTTGTACTGGTGGACCTTGCGGAACTCGGCGCTGAGCGCCGGCGGCGCGATCGCGTAGCCGATCTTCCAGCCGGTGCAGTGGTAGGTCTTGCCGAAGCTGGAGACGACGAAGGCGCGTTCGCGCAGCTCCGGCCAGCGCAGCACCGATTCGTGGCGGCGGCCGTCGAACACGATGTGCTCGTAGACCTCGTCGGAGATCAGGAAGATGTCGCTGCCGCGCAGCAGCTCGGCCACCGCCTGCAGGTCGGCGGCGCCAAGCATCGCCCCGGACGGGTTGTGCGGGCTGTTGAGGATCAGCAGCCGCGTGCGCGGGGTGATCGCCGCGCGTACCCGCTCCCAGTCCACCGCGAAAGTCTGCGGGTCCAGCGGCACGTGCACCGCGCGCGCCCCGGCCAGGTCGATCGCCGGCTCGTAGCTGTCGTAGGCCGGATCCAGCACGATCACTTCCTCGCCCGGCCGCACCACCGCGTGGATGGCGTTGAACAGCGCCTCGGTGGCGCCGCTGGTCACGGTGACCTCGGTGTCGGCATCGACCTGCGCGCCGTAGCAGCGCAGCGCCTTGCCGGCGATCGCCTGGCGCAACACAGGCACCCCGGTCATCGGCGGATACTGGTTGTGGCCCTCGCGCATCGCCTGGGCGAGCGTGTCGATCAGCCGCGCCGGCGCGGCGAAGTCGGGAAAGCCCTGGCCCAGGTTGACCGCGCCGTGCTCGGCGGCCAGTTGCGACATCACGGTGAAGATAGTGGTGCCCACCTTGGGCAGCTTGGTCTGCGGGTGCATGCGTCGGCGATGTGGACGGGAAAGCGCCGAGTGTACGCAAAGCCGCCTGCCGGCGATGCGTCGCCGTCGCCAAAACAGCGTTCCCCGTGCGGCGTGCGGCATGCGGCATGGCGGCGGTCCCACGGATACGGCCGTCACCACGGCTGCGCCGGCGCCGGGCGGCCGCATGCCGATACAATGCGCGGCTCCCGCCCGCTACCGCCTGCCGCCGCGCCGTCCCGCTGCGGCCCTTTCGCCGATGACCGATCCGCTGCATTCCCCGCCGCCGCTGCTGGCCGCGCACGCGCTCACCTTCGCCCGCGACGCCGCCGCCGTGTTCGGTCCGCTGGATTTCCACCTCGATGCGGGCGAGGCGCTGCTGGTGCAGGGCGACAACGGCGCCGGCAAGACCACCCTGCTGCGGGTGCTGGTCGGGCTACTGCGCGCCGAGGCCGGGCGCATCGAGATCGACGGCCACCCGGTGCGCCGCGGCGACCGCGCGCGCTACATGGCCTACCTGGGCCACCTGGGCGCGTTGAAGGCGGACCTGAGCACGCTGGAGAACCTGCACTACCTGTGCGGCCTGCAGGGCCGCCGGGCCAAGCAGATGCCGGGCAGCGCGCTGGCCATCGTCGGCCTGGCCGGCTACGAGGACACGCTGGTGCGGCAGCTGTCGGCCGGGCAGAAGAAGCGCCTGGCGTTGGCCCGGGTATGGCTGTCGCCGGCGCCGCTGTGGCTGCTCGACGAGCCCTACGCCAACCTCGACCTGGACGGCATCACCCTGGTCAACCGGATGATCGCCGCGCACCTGCGCAGCGGCGGCGCGGCGCTGGTCACCACCCATGGCGCCTACGCCGCGCCGCCGGTGCGCACGCGCATGCTGCGCCTGAGCGGAGTGGCCGCATGAGCCTGGCCGCGCCGCTGCCCTCGTTGTGGCAGGCCACCCGCGCGCTGCTGCTGCGCGATCTGCGCCTGCTGTGGCGGCGCCGCGGCGATGCGCTGCAGCCGGCGCTGTTCGCGCTGCTGATCGTGGCCTTGTTCGCGCTGGCGCTGGGCAACCAGCCGCGCCTGCTCGGCGAGGTCGCCGGGGCCGCGCTGTGGCTGGCGGCGCTGCTGGCCGGACTGCTGGCGCTGGACAGCCTGTTCCGCGGCGATGCCGAGGACGGCTCGCTGGAACAGTGGCTGCTGGCGCCGGTGCCGCTGGCCTGGCTGGTGCTGGTGCGGGTGCTGCTGCACTGGCTGACCAGCGCGCTGCCGCTGCTCGTGGCCACGCCGCTGCTCGGCGAATTGCTGCACCTGCCGCATGACCGCATGCCGGTGCTGCTGGCATCGTTGGCGCTGGGCACGCCGCTGCTGAGCCTGATCGGCGCGGTGGTGGCGGCGCTGACGGTGAGCATGAAGCGCGCCGGGATCCTGGTCGCGCTGCTGGCACTGCCGCTGTACGTGCCGGTGCTGGTGTTCGGCGCCGGCAGCGTGGCCGCCGCGGCGCAGGGCCTGGACCCCGGCGGCGGCCTGCTGCTGCTGGCGGCCGGGCTGGTGCTGGGCCTGGTGCTGGCGCCGCTGGCGGCGGCGGCGGCGATCCGGATCTCGTTGAGCTGAGCGTCTGGGTGCAGCGTCCGCGCAGCGCGCGTCGTACCATCTGGTCTATTGGTGAACCCTTGTCGCCGCACCGAAACAAGCCTCCCGCCCGCTACAATCGACCGCATGTCCTCCGTCGCCCGCTGGTTCCACCAACTGGGTTCGCCGCCCGCCTTCGACCGCTTCGCCGCGCGCTGGACGCCGTGGTGCTACCTGGCCGCGCTACTGCTGGGTGCGCTGGGGATCTGGCAGGCGCTGTTCGTGGTGCCGGCCGACCGCTTGCAGAGCGACGCCTTCCGCATCCTCTACATCCACGTGCCCAGCGCCTGGATGAGCCTGTTCGTGTTCGGGCTGATGGCGCTGTACGCGGCGATCGCGCAGGTATGGCGGATCAAGCTGTGCGAGGTGCTGGCGATGGCCTGCGCGCCGATCGGCGCCGCCTTCACCATGATCACCCTGCTGACCGGCAGCATCTGGGGCAAGCCGATGTGGGGCGCCTGGTGGGACTGGGACCCGCGCCTGACCACCGAGCTGATCCTGTTGTTCCTGTACATCGGGGTGATGGGCCTGTACCTGGCGATCGAGGACCGCCGCAACGCCGCGCGCGCGGCCGGGCTGCTGGCCATCGTCGGCGTGGTGCTGCTGCCGGTGATCCGCTATTCGGTGGTGTGGTGGAATTCGCTGCACCAGGGCCAGACCATCCGCCTGTTCGGCCAGTCGAGCATGGATCCGAGCATGCTGCCGCCGCTGTGGCTGATGCTGGCGGCGACCAAGTTCTGGTTCGCCGGCTCGCTGCTGGCGCGTGCGCGCGCCGACAACCTGCGCCGCGAGGCCGGCAAGGACTGGGTGGCGAAACTGGCGGAGACGCGCGCATGAACTATCTGCCCTACGTGATCGGCGCCTATGCGGTGTTCGTTGGCGTGCTGCTGGCCGACTTCGTGCTGGCGCGGCTGCAGTTGCGCGGCGTGTTGCGCGCGGCGCGGCGGCGCGCGCAGCGCAAGCAGCGCCCCAAGGCCGACCCGGCCACGCTGGACCTGAGCCGATGACCCCGCAGCGCAAGCGCCGCCTGCTGCTGCTGATGGTGCTGGTGCTGGCCGCGGGCCTGGCCACCACGCTGGTGGCGATGGCCCTGCAGCGCAATACCGCCTACCTGTACACCCCGGCCGAAGTGCTGGCCGGCAAGACCGGCGAGCACGCGCGCTTCCGCCTCGGCGGCATGGTCGAGAAAGGCTCGTTCCAGCGCGCGCCCGGTTCGCTGCTGGCGCGGTTCCGGGTCACCGACGGCGACGCGCAGCTGACCGTCAGCTACGACCGGATCCTGCCCGACCTGTTCCGCGAGGGCCAGGCGGTGGTGGCCACCGGGCGCATGCGCGCGGGCGTGTTCGTGGCCGAGGACGTGCTGGCCAAGCACGACGAGACCTACATGCCCAAGGAACTGGCCGACAAGATGGGCAGTGCGCATCGCAAGCACGCTGTGCCCGCCGCCGCGGCAACGGAAGTGCGCTAGGTGCTACCGGAACTCGGGCAAGTCCTGCTGATCCTGGCCCTGCTCGCCGCGCTGCTGCAGGCGGCGCTGCCGCTGGCCGGTGCGCAGCGCGGCGACGCGCGCTGGATGGCGGTGGCGCGGCCGGCGGCGTTCGCGCAGCTGGCGCTGGTCGCCGGCGCCTTCGCGGTGCTGACCCATGCGTTCCTGGTGCAGGATTTCTCGGTCGCCTACGTAGCCGAGAATTCCAACTCGCTGCTGCCGCTGGTGTACCGCTATTCGGCGGTATGGGGCGCGCACGAAGGCTCGCTGCTGCTGTGGACGCTGATCCTGGCGCTGTGGACCGGGGCGGTGGCGCTGTGCTCGCGCAGCCTGCCGGCGCCGGTGGTGGCGCGGGTGATCGGCACGCTGGCACTGGTCAGCCTGGGCTTCCTGGCATTCCTGCTGTTCACCTCCAACCCGTTCGCACGGCTGCTGCCGGCGCCGCTGGAAGGGCGCGATCTCAATCCGCTGCTGCAGGACCCGGGCCTGGTGATCCATCCGCCGCTGCTGTATGCCGGCTACGTCGGCTTCGCGGTGCCGTTCGCGTTCGCGATCGCCGCGCTGTTGGATGGCCATGTCGATGCGCGCTGGCTGCGCTGGACGCGGCCGTGGACCAACGTGGCCTGGGGCTTCCTGACCATCGGCATCGCCCTGGGCAGCTGGTGGGCCTACTACGAGCTGGGCTGGGGCGGCTGGTGGTTCTGGGACCCGGTGGAGAACGCCAGCTTCATGCCGTGGCTGGCCGGCGCGGCGCTGCTGCATTCGCAGGCGGTGACCGAGAAGCGCGGCAGCTTCACCGCGTGGACGCTGCTGCTGGCGATCGCCGCGTTCTCGCTGTCGCTGCTGGGCACCTTCCTGGTGCGCTCGGGGGTGCTGACCAGCGTGCATTCGTTCGCCGCCGATCCCGGCCGCGGCCTGTTCATCCTGGTGTTCCTGAGCCTGATCTGCGGCGGCGCGCTGCTGCTGTACGCGCTGCGCGGCGGACGCGTCGGCGCCAGCGCCGGCGATGCGCGCCAGCGCTTCGCCGGGTCCTCGCGCGAGACCCTGCTGCTGGTCAACAACCTGCTGCTGACCTGCGCCTGCGCGATGGTGCTGCTGGGCACGCTGTATCCGCTGCTGGCCGACGCGCTGGGGCTGGGCAAGCTGTCGGTCGGCCCGCCCTACTTCGGCACCTTGTTCGTGGTGCTGATGGCGCCGCTGGTGGCGCTGCTGCCGTTCGGCCCGCTGACCCGCTGGCAGCGCGAACAGCCGTCGCGGCCGCTGGCGCTGCTGGCGCCGTGGGCCGCACTGGCCCTGCTGGCCGGCGTGCTCGGCTTCTTCCTGGCGCCGCAGGGAGCGTGGAAGAGCGCTGCCGGCGTGGCCGGCGCGGCCTGGGTGCTGCTCGGCACCGCGCGCTTCGTGTGGAGCCGCTTCCAGCTCAAGGGTAGCCGCTTCACCGCCGAGATGCTGGGCATGACCCTGGCCCACGGCGGTCTCGCCGTGTTCCTGGCCGGTGCGCTGCTGGTCGAGGCGCTGGACCAGCAGCGCGAAGTGGCGCTGGCGCCGGGGCAGAGCGTGCAAATGGGCCGCTACCGCTTTGAGTTCCAGAGCCTGGAGCAGACCCGCGGCCCCAACTACGTGTCCGAACGCGCGCGCATGCAGGTGCTGCGCGACGAGCGCCCGCTGGCGCTGCTGCACCCGGAAAAGCGCGTCTACGCCAGCGGCGGGCAGAGCCTGAGCGAGGCCGGCATCCACCCCGGCCTGTTCGGCGACGTCTATATCGCCCTGGGCGAACCGCTCGGCGGCAACGCCTGGGCGATGCGCCTGCATGTCAAACCGTTCGTGCGCTGGATCTGGCTCGGCGCGGCGCTGATGGCGCTGGGCGGCTTCGTCACCGCCAGCGACCGGCGCTTCCGTCGTTCCCCGGAGAAATCCTGATGTCCGCTCCTGCTCCGCGTCGCCTGCCGCTCGCCGCCATCGTGCTCGGTGCGCTGTTCTTGCTCGGCCTGCTGGCGCTGATGTTCTATGCGGTGCAGCGTTCCGGCGTGGCCGATCGCGATGCGTTGCCGTCGGCGCTGATCGGCAAGCCGGCGCCGGCGTTCGAGCTACCGGTGCTGCACGATGCGTCGATCCGCGTGCGCAGCGCCGAACTGCGCGGCGCGCCGTACGTGCTCAACGTGTGGGGCAGCTGGTGCCCGGCCTGCCGCGAGGAACACCCGGTGCTGACCCGCTTCGCGCTGACCAAGCGCGTGCGCGTGATCGGTTACGACTGGAAGGACACCCGGCAAGACGCGCTGCACTGGCTGGAGCAGTTGGGCAATCCGTTCTTCGCGGTGCTGTTCGATCCGGACGGGCGCACCGCGATCGACTGGGGCGTGGCCGCGGCGCCGGAAACCTTCCTGGTCGACGCGCACGGCGTGGTGCGCTGGAAGCATTCCGGCGCATTGACCGACCGGATCGTGCAGGACGAACTACTGCCGGCGCTGCTGCAGGCCGAACGCGATGCGCCGGCGTCCCCACAGGGCCGGGCCGCACCGTGATGCGCCGCCGGTATGCGCCGCTGCTGCCGTTGCTGCTGCTCGCGCTGGCGTGGGCGGGACAGGTGTGCGCGCAGCCGGTGGCCGATCCGACCCCACTGGCCTACCGCTCCGCGGCCGAGGAAGCGCGCTTCCATGCGCTGACCGCCGAGCTGCGCTGCGTGCAGTGCCAGAACCAGTCGCTGGCCGACTCGCACGCGCAGATTGCGCTGGACCTGCGCCGCGAAGTACTGCACCTGATGCAGCAGGGGCGTTCGGACGCACAGATCAAGCGCTTCCTGGTCGATCGCTACGGCGAGTTCGTGCTGTACCGGCCGCAGGTGGAAGCGCGCACCTGGCTGCTGTGGTTCGGCCCGCTGGCGCTGCTCGGCGCCGGTGCGCTGCTGGTGGTCTGGGTGGTGCGCCGCCGCGCGCCGGCCGCCGCTGCGCCGCCGGCGCAGGAGGAACAGGAATGGTGAGCCGATGCTGAGCTGGGGCATGCATGCCGCCGCGGCGGTGCTGGCCGCGCTCGTCTTCGGCGCGGTGCTGTGGCCGTTGCGGCGCGGCCGCGGCCGCGGCGACGCGGCGCTGCTCGGCGTCGCGGTGCTGGCGCTGGGCGTGGCCGCTGCCGCGCTGTATGCGCTGGTCGGCACGCCGCGCGCGCTGCAGGCGCAGAACCGCGAAGCGCCGCGCAATCTCGAAGACGGCGTGGCGCAGCTGCAGGCGGCGCTGGCCAAGGATCCCACTCGCGCCGACGGCTGGGCGCTGCTGGCGCGCTCGCAGATGTCGCTGGGCCGCCCCGGCGAGGCCGCCGCCGCATTCACGCGCGCGGTGCAGCTGGCGCCGGACGACGCGCAATGGCTGGTGCAGGCGGCCGAAGCGCGCGCGCTGGCCGCGCCGCAACGGCAGTTCGACGCACAGGGCATCGCCTGGCTGCGGCACGCCTTGCAGGTCGAACCGAACAACGAGCGTGCCGCCTGGTTCCTGGGCATCGCGCAACGCCAGCGCGGCCAGCATGCCGAGGCCGCGGCGACCTGGGAAGCGCTGCTGCCGCGCGTGGATGCGGCCACCGCCGCCGCGCTGCGCCCGCAGATCGACGCGGCACGCGCCGATGCCGGCTTGCCGGCGCTGCCGGCTGCTGCGCCAGGCGCAGCGGCAACGGCCACGGCAGGCGCGACGGCCGCGCCGAACGCGGCAGCCTCGTCTGCACCCACCGCTGCCGGCACGCTCACCGTGGCGGTGTCGCTGGACCCGGAATTCGCCGCACGCGTGCGCCTGCGCGGCGACGCCAGCGTGTTCGTGATCGCGCGCGTGCCCGGTGGCCCGCCGATGCCGGTCGCGGTGCAGAAGCATCCGCTGCAGGCGCTGCCGCTGCGCGTCACCCTGAGCGATGCCGACAGCCCGATGCCGACGCAGAAACTGTCGCAGCTCAAGCAAGTGCAGGTGCTGGCGCGGCTCTCGGCCAGCGGCAACGCGATGCGCCAGGAAGACGACCTGGAATCGGCGCCGGTGACGGTGACGCTGCCGGCGGCGACGCCGGTGGAGCTGGTGATCGGCAAGCCATGACGCAGCACACCCAGGTTCTTCTGTAGGAGCAACTGGGTGGCCTCGGGCCATCAGCCGCGACAGGCATTCCGCAACCGACATGGTCGCGGCGTCGGTGTCGCGGCTGAAGCCGCTCTACAAGGGTAGACGTGACACCACACCCACGCCGCGTCCTCCGCCGCACGGCTAGAATCGGCGCATGACCGAATTCATTCCTCCCGGCAGCCGCTTCCTCGCCCTGCCCTCGCCGTTCCCGATGAAGCGCGGCGGCCAGCTGCGCGAGGCGCGTGTCGCCTACGAGACCTGGGGCACGCTGGCGGCGGACCGCAGCAACGCGATCCTGATCGTCACCGGCCTGTCGCCCGACGCGCACGCCGCCGCGCATGCCGACGATCCCAGTCCCGGCTGGTGGGAGGCGATGCTCGGCGCCGGCAAGCCGATCGACACGCAGCGCTGGTTCGTGATCTGCGTGAACTCGCTGGGCAGTTGCAAGGGCTCGACCGGCCCGTCCTCGCCGGATCCGGACGACGCGCGGCCGTATCGCCTGCGCTTCCCGGAACTGTCGATCGAGGACGTCGCCGATGCCGCCGCGCACGTGGTGCGCGCGCTGGGCATCGACCGGCTGGCGTGCCTGATCGGCAACTCGATGGGCGGCATGACCGCGCTGGCGCTGCTGCGCCGGCATCCGGGGCTGGCGCGCAGCCACGTCAACATCTCCGGCAGCGCGCAGGCGCTGCCGTTCTCGATCGCGATCCGCTCGCTGCAGCGCGAGGCGATCCGCCTGGATCCGAACTGGAATGGCGGCGACTACGACGAGGCCACGTATCCGGAGTCGGGCATGCGCATGGCGCGCAAGCTCGGCGTCATCACCTACCGCTCGGCGCTGGAATGGGATGGCCGCTTCGGCCGCGTGCGGCTGGACTCGGACCAGGCCGACGAGGATCCGTTCGGCCTGGAATTCCAGGTCGAAAGCTATCTGGAAGGCCATGCGCGGCGCTTCGTGCGCCGCTTCGATCCGAACTGCTATCTGTACCTGAGCCGCTCGATGGACTGGTTCGACCTGGCCGAATACGCCGGCGGCGACGTACTCGCCGGACTGGCGACGATCCGCATCGAACGCGCGCTGGCGATCGGCGCCAACACCGACATCCTGTTCCCGGTGCAACAGCAACAGCAGATCGCCGACGGCCTGCGCGCCGGCGGCGCCGACGCGCAGTTCCTGGGCCTGGACTCGCCGCAGGGACACGACGCGTTCCTGGTCGATTTCGCGCGCTTCGGGCCGGCGGTGAAGGGATTCCTGGATGCGTTGTAGCGGGTGGGTTTATGCCCCCGACCGCAATTGCAGGCAGATGATTCCACGCGCCGCTCGTCGCGACTGAAGTCGCTCCCACAAGGATTTCCGGCGACGCGGAGCTGCGCGGCCTCTTGTGGGAGGGACTTCAGTCCCAACTGCACCGACTCTCGGCAAGCGCACCGCTGCGAGGTCGTTCGTGGCCGCGCTACGGATCGGCTAGCAGCCGCCCCTGCTGCATCCGGTAGCGCGTATGCACCACGCCTTCGGGCAGCGCGTCGTGGCTGATCAATAGCAGGCTGCGCTGGCCCAGCGCCTGGGTCAGGTCGCGCAGCAAGGCCTGCGCGGTGTCCACGTCCAGGCCTTCGGTGGGTTCGTCCAGCACCAGCAGCGGCGCGTTGCGCAGCAGCGCGCGGGCCAGGGCCAGGCGCCGCGCCTGGCCGGCGGACATGGTCGCGCCGTTCTCGCCCAGCCATGCATCCAGGCCGCCGACCTCGTGCAGCCATGCGTCCAGGCGCACGTCGGCGAGCGCGCGCTGCAACGTGGCGTCGTCGGCGTCGGCCGCGCCCAGGCGCAGGTTGTCGCGCACGCTGCCGGCGAACACCGGCGCGCCCTGCGGCAGCCAGGCGATGCGCCGGTGCCATTGCGCCTGGGCCAGCGCGCGCAGGTCCACGCCGGCATAACGGACGCTGCCGTGCTGCGGATCCCACAGCCGCAGCAGCAGCGCCGACAAGGTGGTCTTGCCGCTGCCGCTGTCGCCGCTGATCGCGACGCGCTCGCCCGGTGCGATGCGCAGGTCGATGCCGTCGAGCACGTGCCGGGTTTCGCCGGGCCAGGCGAAGACCACGCCGTCGAAGCGCACCTCGCCGGCGGCGGGCAGCGACTGCGGCTGCGCGGCGTCGGCCACCGGCGCGGTCTGGCCGGCAATCGCCTGCAGCCGCTGCGCGGCGACGCGGCCGGATTGCAGCGCCTGCCAGGCCAGGCCGGCACCGGCCCAGACTTCGAGCAGGGCCACGCTCAGGAACAGCAGCCCGGCCGCCTGTTCGGCACCGATCAGTTCGGCACGCGCCGCGCCCAGCGCCAGCCACAGCATCGCCAACAAGCCCAGCGCGGCGCACAGCGCGTGCAGCGCATTGCCGCCGATCAGGCGCTGCCGCTGGCGGCGATCCTGCGTGCGCAGGTGCTGCGCGCTGGCGTCCACGCGCGCGATCCAGTCGGCCTGCGCATCCAGCGCGGCCAGGTCGGCGGCGCCTTCCAGGCCTTCGTAGGCCAGCGTGCGCAGCGCCTCGCGCTGCTGCGCGCGGTGCTGCTCGCGCACGCGGCCGCCGTACGCGACCACCCACGGCACGCCGGCGCCGATCGCCAGCGCCAGCACTGCCAGCACCATCGCTGCCGGCCGATAGATCGCCGCCGCCGCGGCCACACCGACGATGCCGATGCCGAGCAGTGCCGCCAGCGGCGCCAATGCGCGCACCACCAGGCCATCGACCTCGCCGATATCCGACATCAAGCGCGCCAGCAGTTCGCCGGTGCGGCTGGCGCCGAGTCTGGCCGGCGCCAACGGCAGCGCGCGGCGGAAGAACCACACGCGCAGGTCGCGGGCGATGCGCAAGGTGGCGTCGTGGCCGACCAGCTTCTCGCCGTAGCGCGAGGCGATGCGGGCGAAGGTCAGCGCGCGGATGCCCGCCGAGGGCGAGAAGAAGTTGAAACCGCTGCCCATGCCGGCCACGCCGGCCAGCGCCGCGGCGGTCAGGAAGCCGCCGGACAGGCCGAGCAGGCCGACCCCGGCCAGCAGCGTGCACAACAGCAGCAGCGCGGTCAGCAGCAGGCGGCCGAGGTGGCGGCCGAACACGCTGCGCAGGTCGTCGCGTGCGGGGCCGCTCATGGCGCGGCGCCGAGCGCGGCGTCGGCCACGCTGCGTGCCGGCAGCCGCAGCACGCGGTCGGCCCAGCGCATCGCCGCCTCGCTGTGGGTGGCGACGATCACGCTGCGGCCGTGGCTGAAGGCGGCCAGGGTGCGCAGCAGTTCGGCCTCGGTGTCCGGATCGAGGAAGGCGGTGGGTTCGTCGAGCAGCAACAGTTCGGGATCGCGCAGCAGCAGCCGCGCCAGGCCGATGCGCCGCGCTTCGCCGCCGGACAGGCCGAAGCCGCGTTCGCCGATCACGGTGTCCAGGCCCAGCGGCAGGCGCGCGGCGAAGCGCAGCACCTGCGCCGCTTCGGCCGCGGCCTGCAGCTGCGCGGCGCTGGCCTGCGGCGCGGCCAGGCGCAGGTTGTCGGCGATGCTGCCGTGGAACAGGTACGGGCGTTGCCCGGCGTAGCCCACGCGCAGCCCGGGCCGCAGGTGCAGGCTGCCGGCACGCGGCGGCAGCCAGCCGGCCAAGGCTTCGAGCAGCGTGCTCTTGCCGCTGCCGCTGGGTCCGACCAGGGCCAGGCGCTGGCCGGGCTGCAGGCTGAAGGACAGATCGCGCAGCGCATCGCAGCGCGCGCCTTGTGGCCGCAGCGTCAGGCCCTCGGCATGCAGCAGTGCCTGCGCGGGAGCCGCTGGCGTCGCCATCGATGCGGGCGTTGCGGGCACTACCGACGCTGCAGGCACTGTGGGCACTGCGGCTGCTGACGTCGCGGAAGCAGGCATTGGCGACACCGGCCGCAACGGCGCAGACGGCGCGCCCGCAACGAGCGACCCCTCAGGCAGCGACGCCGATGCCGCCACATCCGGCAACTCGCCGAGCAGGCGCTCCACTTCGGCGGCCGCCGCCAGCGCGTTGGCGCGGTCGTGGTAGTGCGCGGCCAGGCGCCGCAGCGGCGCGTAGAACTCCGGCGCCAGCAGCAGGCAGAACACGCCCACGCCCAGGGTCGGCACCGCCGCATGCAGCGCGATCATGCCCAGGTAGCTCAGGCCCAGGTACATCGCCACCATCGCCACGCTGACCGAGGCGAAGAACTCGAGCACGGTCGAAGACAGGAACGCGATGCGCAGCACTTTCAGGGTGCGTTCGCGCACGCCCTCGGCGGCGGCGGCGATGCCGCGCAGTTCGTCCTCGCCGCGGCCGTACAGGCGCAGCAGGCCCAGGCCCTTGAGCCGGTCGGCGAAATGCCCGCCCATCCGCGCCAGCTCGCGCAGCTGGCGGCGCCCGGCGGCCTCGGCGCCCCAGCCGACCAGCATCATGAAGATCGGCACCAGCGGCGCGGTGCACAGCAGCAGCAGGCCCACCACCCAGTCGCTCCAGCCGACCGCGAGCAGGATCAGCAACGGCACCACGCTCACTTCCAGCCGCGCCGGTTGGTAGCCGGCGTAGTAGCCGTCCAGCGCGTCGCCGTGCGCCAGCAGCAATTCGCCCAGTTCGCCGTTGCGCTGGCCGCGCAGCCACAGCGGGCCGCGCTGCAGCAGGCGCCGGTACACGCGCCGGCGCAGTTCGAACTTCGCCGCATCGGCGACATCGCCAGCGGCGCGCTGCGCGCACGCGCCGAGCAGCGCGCGCACGACCAGCACCAGCGCCAGCAGCGCGAAGGCGGGCAGCGCCTGCTGCAGCTCACGGCGCTCCACCAACAGCGCCTGCAGCAGCCAGGCGATGGCGCCGGCCTGCACGATCAGCAGCGCCCCGGACAGGCTGAGCGCCAGCGCCGCCACGCGCTGGCGCCCGCGCGCCGCCGCGCCCAGCGACGCCAGCCAGCGCACGCGTTGCTGCCGCAGGTGCGGCGACTCGGCAGGCGGTGCGGCGGACGACTCGGCGGGATCGGTCAAAACGGGCTCGGCGCGGCAAACGGGCCGCCATTGTAAGGCGGCATCCCGGTCGGAACCGCCGCGTGCCGCCACCATGTCGGCGGCGCCCGGCGCGAACATTGATCTGAATCAAGGCCGAACGCGCGGCGGAAGCGGAACATCGCCTTCAACCTACCGCCACTCGGCCACCCAGATGCGCATTTTCCACGAGGTAGCACAGCCATGATCGACACCGCCGTCGTAGAGCTGTCGCGGCTGCAATTCGCCATGACCGCGATGTACCACTTCCTGTTCGTCCCGCTCACCCTCGGCCTGTCCTTCATGATCGCGATCATGGAGAGCGTGTACGTCATGACCCGCAAGGAGGTCTGGCGGCGCATGGCGCTGTTCTGGGGGGTGCTGTTCGGCATCAACTTCGCGATGGGCGTGGCCACCGGCATCGTGATGGAGTTCCAGTTCGGCATGAACTGGTCGTACTACAGCCACTACGTCGGCGACATCTTCGGCGCGCCGCTGGCGATCGAAGGGCTGATGGCGTTCTTCCTGGAAGCCACCTTCATCGGCCTGTTCTTCTTCGGCTGGAACAAGCTCTCGCCGGTCAAGCACCTGATGGTGACCTGGCTGATGGCGCTGGGCACCAACCTGTCGGCGGTGTGGATCCTGATCGCCAACGGCTGGATGCAGAATCCGACCGGGGCGGTGTTCAATCCGGACACGATGCGCATGGAAGTGGTCGATTTCATGGCGGTGGTGTTCAACCCGGTGGCGCAGGCCAAGTTCGTGCACACGGTCAGCGCCGGCTACGTGACCGGGGCGGTGTTCGTGATGTCGATCAGCGCGCTGTTCCTGCTGCGCGGCACGCACCGCGACATCGCGCGGCGCTCGTTCGCGGTGGCCGCCGCGTTCGGCCTGGCCTCCTCGCTGTCGGTGGTGGTGCTCGGCGACGAGAGCGGCTATGCCGCCAACGAACACCAGAAGATGAAGCTGGCCGCGATCGAGGCGATGTGGGAGACCGAACAGGCCCCGGCCGACTTCACCGCCTTCGGCATCCCCAACCAGGCCACCGGCAAGAACGATTACGCGATCAAGGTGCCGTACCTGATGGGCCTGGTCGCCACGCGCTCGCTGGACACGCCGATTCCCGGCATCCTGGAACTTGTCAAGCGCGCCGAGCACCGCATCCGCGGCGGCCAGATCGCCTACGGCGCGCTGCAACGGCTCAAGGCCGACCGCAACGACGTGCAGGCGCGCGAAGTGTTCGACCGCCACTGGCAGGACCTGGGCCACGGCCTGCTGCTCAAGCGCTATCGCGACGACATCCTCAACGCCACGCCGGAGGAGATCTCCAAGGCCGCGCTCGACACCGTGCCGCGCGTGCTGCCGCTGTTCTGGACGTTCCGGGTCATGGCCGGCCTGGGCTTCTACCTGATCGCCTTCTTCATCGCCGCGATGTGGTTCTCGTGCAGGCACACCTTCGAGGACAAGCGCTGGTTCCTGAAGCTGGCGCTGTGGACCCTGCCGGCGCCGTGGATCGCGATCGAATGCGGCTGGTTCGTCGCCGAGTACGGCCGCCAGCCGTGGGCGGTGGAAGGCGTGCTGCCCACCTTCTACGCCGCCTCCGGCCTGGCCCTGCACGAGATCCTGATCACCCTGGCCGGCTTCGTGGCGATCTACACCGTGCTGCTGGTCATCGAGATCAAGCTGATGCTCAAGGCAATCCGCAAGGGCCCGGACGCTCTGCCCGCGCTGCTGCAGCCGACCCCGCGCCCCGCCGCGCCCCTTGCCGCCACCGCGGCCGCCGGTCAACTCTGATCCCGGCAGGAGAATGACGATGGACTTCATTGCATTGGACTACACCACGCTGCGCCTGATCTGGTGGCTGCTGCTCGGCATCCTGCTGATCGGTTTCGCGGTGATGGACGGTTTCGACCTGGGCGTCGGCGCGCTGCTGCCGTTCGTGGCAAAGACCGACGCCGAACGCCGGCTGGTGGTCAACACCATCGGCCCGGTCTGGGAAGGCAACCAGGTCTGGCTGGTGCTCGGCGGCGGCGCGATCTTCGCCGCCTGGCCGCCGCTGTACGCGGTCAGCTTCTCCGGCTTCTACCTGGCGATGTTCGTGATCCTGTTCGCGCTGATCCTGCGCCCGGTCGGGTTCAAGTTCCGCGGCAAGCTGCCCAGCCAGCGCTGGCGCAACGGCTGGGACTGGGCGCTGTTCATCGGCGGCTTCATCCCGGCGCTGATCATGGGCGTGGCGGTGGGCAACGTGGTGCTCGGCGTGCCGTTCCACTTCGACGACACGCTGCGGGTGTTCTACACCGGCAGCTTCTTCGGCCTGCTGATGCCGTTCGCGCTGCTCGCCGGCCTGCTCAGCGTGAGCATGCTGGTGGCGCACGGCGCGGCGATGCTGGTGCTGAAGACCGACGGCCCGGTGGCCGAGCGCGCGGCCCGCTACGGCAGCGTGGCGGCGCTGCTGGCCTGCGCGCTGTTCGCCGCCGGCGGCGTGTGGGTGGCGCTGGGCCTGCCCGGCTATGCGGTGACCTCGCCGGTGGTCACCGACGGCGCCACCAACCCGCTGCTGAAGACCGCAGTGCTGGGCGAGGTCGGCGGCTGGATGCACAACTACCAGGCGATACCGCTGACCGCACTGGCGCCGCTGGCCGGGCTGCTCGGCCTGCTGCTGAGCGCGCTGCTGCTGCATCGGCGCCGCGGCGGCCTGGCGTTCATCGCCTCGGGCGCGGCGATCGCCGGCATCATCCTCACCGTCGGCTTTGCGATCTTCCCGTTCCTGCTGCCCTCCTCCAGCCAGCCCGGCTCCAGCCTGACCGTGTGGGACGCCTCCAGCAGCCGCCTGACCCTGTGGATCATGCTGCTGGCCACGGTGGTGTTCCTGCCGATCGTGCTCGGCTACACCATCTGGGTGTACCGGGTGCTGAAGGGCAAGGTCAGCGCCGCCTCGCTGGACGACAACCCCAACGCGTACTGAGCGCGTCCAACCCGATCGCATCATAGGAGATTGCACCATGTGGTATTTCGCCTGGATTCTCGGTGTCGGCCTGGCCTCCACCGCCGCCATCCTCAACGGCATGTGGTTCGAGGCGCGCGAGGCCGCCGCCGCGGACGCCGCGGACTGAAATTTTTTCGTAAGGGATCTTGCCGAATACGGGTGACCCCCGTATCATGTGCGGCTCCTTCGGGGTGTAGCTCAGTCTGGTAGAGCGCTACGTTCGGGACGTAGAGGTCGCAGGTTCGAATCCTGTCTCCCCGACCAGCTTCAAGATCGCGAGAAACCCGGAAAACGCAAGTTTTCCGGGTTTTTTTGTGGCCGCGGCATGCAGGCGCGGGGCATCGCGTCGGGCCCGCAGGCGGTCCGCGCCAACGCTGCGAGCTTCCACCCGCGCTCCGCCGCGCCGTCGGCAAGTCGGCGCCGGCGATGAACTCCCATGTCCACCAGCCCCGCATCGGCTGGCAGCATCGATGAGCGGGCTTGCTGGCGCGCCCGACTGTGACTTGGACCGACATCTTCGGGTATGGGATCGCCGCCGAATTCGCGCAAAGCAGCGCCTTTTCGGCAGTCGACCACCGCATTGCGGCATTGGCGATAACCTGCCGGCCGCCTCATCAAGGCGCCCCCATCCTTCCTAGCGATGCCAACTCATGCCTTCCACGACACTCATCCGCTCGCAATCCGAACCGATCCTTACCAGAAATGCCGCGCTGGACCAGCAAGCAACCGCGAATGGTTCGCAGTCTGCCCGTGTTCCGGAGCACGACCATGGCAGCGCCACCAACTCGCCGCTGGAGAATGCGCCGCGCCGCACATTGCGGCGCCAGGCATCGGCGCCAGCGATCGCCCAGCACACCCGCAATCCCGGCACGCCTGGCTTGCAGACTCCGCTGCTGGCTTCTTCCAGCGGCCAGGCCGGAAGCCCGCCGTCGCACGCCCAGGCCGCTGGCACGCCGTTGCATGCGGGCGCGGTGCGCCGGAACGCCGAGGGTCTGCTATCCGACGATCCGGTCGTCCATGCGCTGCTGGCGTATGTGCAGGCCGACCAGGAAATCCCGGCAGAGATCGCGAGCAGCGACATCTCCAGCCTGGAACTACACGCCCATCCCCAACTCGCGACCGCAGTGGACGCCTTCAAGCGCGCATTCACCGTCGAAACGGCGGACCTGGTGTCGCATGCCGATGCATCGGGTCGGGCAACCGAGCAGATCGATGCCGATATCCATATTGCGATGCTGCTGAAAGCCATAGAACAGGGCGCGCGGGCATTCGGGCCCAATGCGTCGATCGAGGTGGAAGGCCGCGGCAGCCTGCCTGTCGATCAGTTTCTGGCCTCGCATGCCCCCACGATCAACTCCAACGACGACCTGTTGGGCAAGTTCGTCAACGACAAGGTCCGCAACGACCGCGATCTGCTGACCCGCCTGGGCGCGCAGTCGCTGCTGCATGCCGCCACCAAGAAAGAGTTCCAGTTGCTCGGACTCGCAGGCAGCATCGGCGTCAGCAGCGGGCTGGGTTCGGCATGGGAACTGGGCGTGTCGCAACTGCTGAAGAACGCCATGTTCGGGAAAGGTTTTTCGCCAAGCAAATACGCCCTGCAAGCGGCAGGAATCGATTCGGCGCCACCCGCATTGATCGAGACGCTGGATACGCTCTGCGTGCTGTCGATCATCAAGGGCATGAAGGGCGAGGATTGGTCGTTGCGCGACCTGCTGCCCAAGGCCATGAAGGCCGGCGCCATCTCGTCGGCACTCTCGTTCCCCAACAATCTGTTGCAATACACCGGCTTCAAGTCCAGGCCGGCCGATCTTGCAGCGAACACGGTCACCAGCGAGGCAGCCATTTTCGGTGCGGCATCGGGGATCCCGCCCGAGTTGAAGGAGAGCGAGGAGCTCATGCGCGCGGGCCTGTTCCAGAGCATGAAGGACGGCGTGATAGCACGTCCCGCCGGTGAAGCCTCGGCGAAGCATACGATCGAACAGATGGCCAGACATGCACTGGATATCGCGCCAGGCGAAAGTACGGCGGTGAAATCCATGGGCCTGGCCGCCATCGTCGGCATGATGCCGTTGATCGCCAGCGACAAAGCGACCGGGCTGGCCTCGGAACAGCTGTTGCGCATCGTCCGCAGCGCCGTGTTCAACCCGATCGAGGCGATCGCGCTCAATGCGATCGCGCTGGGTGGCCGCATCAAGGTCCCGGGATTGTTCGACTCCGACAACGCCAAGCACGCGCGCGTCGTGCAGACGATTCTGGTCCGCGCCAGCCAACAGATGGATGCCGGCAATCGCACGATCAGCGCCGAGGAGTTGCATCGTCAGCTTGCGCCCCGGAGCGAGTTCCTGCGCCACATGGGCGCGGCCATCGTCAAGGGCATGAACTTGAGCATGGACGCCATCCCGATGCTGGCCCGCAAACTCGGCTATGGCAAGGCCCCGCTGGACGCGCGCATTCCGTACCAGGATCTGCACGCGCCTGCGCCCGTTCCGCAAGCCTTGCCGTGATCAAGACGGCAGCCGTGGGGAAGATGCCCGGCTGACCGCCCCCGGCCGTCGCGCGGCGGCAGATTGCCGCCGCGCGCCCTGCGCGACGCCATCGCCGGCGCCTCGATCGCCGGCGCCGGCCGCGCGGGACCGCCCGCTCAGCGCAGCGGCAGGCTGATGAAACTGGCCTGCTGCGGCGTATGCCAGATCCGCTGCGTCGCCTTCCGGTAATCGCCCGGCTTGGCGAAGTAGATGTTGGGCACGTAGGTCTGCGGGTTGCGGTCGTACAGCGGGAACAGGCTGGACTGCACCTGCACCATCACCCGGTGGCCGCGCTGGAAGGTGTGGTTGGCGGTGGGCAGGCCGAAGCGGTAGGCCAGCGGCTGGTTCGGCGCGATCGGCCCGGGGGTTTCGAAGCTCTCGCGGTAGCGGCCGCGGAAGATCGCCATCGACACCGCCAGTTCGTAGCCGCCCAGCTTCGGATCGGAGGCCATTTCGTCCGGGTAGACGTCGATCAGCTTCACCACCCAGTCGCTGTCGCTGCCGCTGGTGGAGGCCTGCAGGTGCACTTCGGGCACGCCGGCGATGCGCAGCGGCGCCTCCAGCGGCGCGCTGACGAAGCTCAGCACGTCCGGGCGGCCGTCGACGAAGCGCTGGTCGTGCACCAGCCAGGTGGTCCACATGTCGCGGTCGCCGAAATCGACCGGGCGCGGCACGAACGGCACCGGCTTGGCCGGGTCGGACACGTATTCCTCGTAGTCGCCCTGCCCGGCCGTCGGCGCGGCGAACGACAGCGTGCCGCCGGCGGCCAGGTACAGCGGCTTGCTGCGCGCCGCGCAGCCCTGCGCGCAGCTGCGCGGCCAGGTCTGCAGGCGATCCCAATGGTTCTCGCCGGTGTTGTAGATGAACACCGGCGGCGTGTCGGCCTTGGCCGCGCCATCGATCAGGTATTGATCGAAGAACGGCTTGAGCACGTCGCGGCGGAACTGCAGCGCAGTGTCGCCATCGAACTTCAGCGCGCCCAGCGCAGAGCCGTCGTAGTTGACCTGGCTGTGCCGCCACGGCCCCATCACCAGATAATTCCTGTCGTTGCCGGCGTCGCGCGGCTCCATCGCCTGGTAGCTGTGGATCGCGCCCCACATGTCCTCCTGGTCCCACAGGCCCTGCAGCCACATCGTCGGTACCTTCAGCGGGGTGCGCGCCATCACCTTGTCCAGCGCCTGCTGCTGCCAGAAGCTGTCGTAGGCCGGATGCTCGGTCAGCTTGCGCCACCACGGCAGCTGGTCCACACCGGCGGCCTTGGCGTAGTCGCCGGCCGAGCCGGCGCGCAGGAAATTGCTGTAGTCGTCGTGGCCCTGGCGCGGGATGCGGACACCCTTGCCGCGCTGGGTCAGCTGGCCGGTGAAGTAGTCGAAGTTGACCTGGCGGAAGGCGCCGTAGTTGAGCCAGTCGTCGCCCATCCAGCCGTCGATCATCGGGCTTTCCGGCGCGGCCACCTTCAGCGCCGGGTGCGGGTCGGTCAGCGCCATCACCACGGTGAAGCCTTCGTAGGACGAGCCGATCATGCCGACCTTGCCGTTGGACTCGCGCACGTGCTTGACCAGCCAGTCGATGGTGTCCCAGGCGTCGGTGGCGTGGTCGACCTTGCTGCCGTTGAGCGGCCCGCGCAGCGGCCGGGTCATCACGTAGTCGCCCTGCGAACCGTACTTGCCGCGGATGTCCTGGAACACGCGGATGTAGCCGCCGTCGACGAACACCTCGTCGCTCTGCGGCAACAGGTCGCGCATGTGCGGCGAGGCCAGCCGGCTGGCGCGGCCGCTGGCGTCGTAAGGCGTGCGCGTCAGCAGCATCGGCGCATGCTGCGCGCCCTTGGGCAGCACGATCACC
Source organism: Xanthomonas hyacinthi (assembly GCF_009769165.1). Taxonomy (NCBI): domain Bacteria; kingdom Pseudomonadati; phylum Pseudomonadota; class Gammaproteobacteria; order Lysobacterales; family Lysobacteraceae; genus Xanthomonas; species Xanthomonas hyacinthi. The sequence continues at coordinate 3,903,449 of NZ_CP043476.1, read as the reverse complement.
GTGTGCAGCTTGACTCCGTCGCGCATCGGGATCATCACCTCGCGCTTGACGTAGTCGTTGGCCTCGGTCGGCGCGGCGAAGGTCTTGCCGGTGATGTCGGGGGTCATCGGCGCGGTCTGCGCCTGGGCGGCGGCGGCCAGCGCGGCGGCAATGACGGTGACGAGCAAGCGGGCGGCGATGGGACGCATGGAACCTCCGGACAGTGAGACGACGACTGTAGGCGCAACCGCGGCCCGTACGGAAGTGTCAACGCGCCGCACACGGCCCTGCATGTCCGCCTGCGACCGCAGTGCGGACGCGCCAGGACATGGAAATGGCGGAACCCGGAGCCGGAACGGCCATGCTGCCGCCAACGCCGCAGACCATGGCGGACAGGCGCAACGCCATCGGCGCAATCGCGCCGGAAACCGCACGCGACGGCTTCCCTGCAGCGCGCACGGCAGGTACAACGATACTTCTGCCCATCGTCGCGATCGCGCGCGGGCGCCGGCGAGACCCACACGATGAGCGATTCCGAGCACGCGCCCGGCAATGCGGCACGCCGCGCGTTCCTGAAGCAAGGCGGCGCCCTGGCCGCGATGCTGCCGTTGCTGAGCCTGCCGGCGTTCGGCCGCACGCTCGCCGCGCCGCTGCGCCCGACCCGCTCGCCGCTGGTGCCGCCGGCGCAGGCGTTGCGGATGCACTACGCCAGCCCGGCCAGCGAGGCCGACGTGTTGCGGCAAGGCCTGCCGATCGGCAACGGCCGCTTGGGCGCACTGGTCGGCGGCGCGCCCGAGCGCGACTTCCTGTACCTGTCCGATGCCAGCCTGTGGACCGGCGGGCGCAACGACGTGCTCGACGCGCAGGGCCAGTTCTCCTACGAGAAGGACACCTTCGGCAGCTTCGTGATGCTGGCCAAGCTGTATCTGGAACTGGACGGACACGCGCCGGCGCAACTGCGCGACTACCAGCGCGAGCTGGACCTGAGCAACGGCTGCATGCGCGTGCGCTACACGCTGGGCGCTGCGCAGTTCACCCGCACCGTGTTCGCCAGCCATCCAGACGACGCCATCGTGATCCAGCTCGAGCAGCGCGGCGGCGGCCGCCACAGCGGCCGGCTGCAGCTGGTCAGCGCGCACGCCGCACCGGCGCAGGGCGATGCCGGCGGGCGACTGGGGTTTTCCGGCGCATTGGGCAACGGCCTGCGCCATGGTGCGAACGTGCAATTGATCGCCGCCGACGGCACGCTGGAACTGCATGGCGACACGCTGCACTTCCGCGACTGCAGCGCGCTGCGCATCGTGGTGTGCGGCGGCAGCAACTACGTGCCCGACCTGGCCAGGAACTACCGCGATCCGACGCTGGATCCGCAGGCCCTGGCGCGGCAACGTTGCGACGCCGCGGCGAAGCTCGCGCCCGAGGCCTTGCTGTACACCCACGTGGCCGACTACCGCGCCCTGTTCGACAGCATGCAGGTGGACCTGGGCCGTTCCAGCCCGGCGCAACGCAAGCTCGACATAGGGGAGCGGCTGCAGGCGCGCGCCGCAGCGGATACGCCCGACCCGGAACTGGAAGCGCTGTACCTGCAGTTCGGCCGCTACCTGACCATCGCCGCCTCGCGCGACGCGCTGCCGATCAATCTGCAAGGGTTGTGGCTGGAGAACAACGATCCGCCGTGGATGAGCGATTACCACAGCGACGTCAATCTGCAGATGAACTACTGGCTGTCCGACGCGGCCGGGCTGAGTCGGTGCTTCGACGCGCTCGCTCGCTACTGCCTGGCCCAGTTGCCGGCATGGACGCAGATCACCCAGGCGCACTTCAACGACCCGCGCAACCGCTTCCGCAACACCTCCGGCAAGATCGCCGGCTGGGCCGTGGCGTTCTCGACCAATCCGTTCGGCGGTAGCGGCTGGTCCTGGCACCCGGGCGGCAATGCCTGGCTGTGCGACAGCCTGTGGCAACACTACGAATACACCCAGGACCGCGCCTACCTGGCGCGGATCTACCCATTGCTCAAGGGCGCCTGCGAATTCTGGCAGGCGCGGCTGATCGAGCTGGAAGTGACCGGCACCGACGGCCGCCCGCAGCGGCGCCTGGTCGACGATCACGACTGGTCGCCCGAGCACGGCCCGGAGAACGCGCGCGGCATCGCCTACGCGCAGGAGCTGGCCTGGAACCTGTTCGGCCAATACCGCCAGGCCAGCGCGCTGCTTGATCTCGATGCGGCGTATGCGGCGACCATCGCCGAGCTGCAGCAACGCCTGTACCTGCCGCAGATCAGCCCGAGCAGCGGGCAGTTGCAGGAATGGATGTCGCCCGACGACCTGGGCGAGGCGCACCACCGCCACCTGTCGCCGCTGATGGGGCTGTATCCCGGCCATCGCCTGCATCCGGACCTGGCCCCGCCGGAGCAGGTCGCCGCGGCGCGCAAGCTGCTGGAGGCGCGCGGCATGCACAGCTTCGGCTGGGCCTGCGCCTGGCGCGCGCTGTGCTGGGCACGGCTGGGCGAGGCCGAACGCGCCTATGCGCTGGTCGCGACCAATCTCAAGCCGTCGATCGTGCACAGCAACGGCACCGCGCCGAACTTCTTCGACATCTACGACCTCAGCCAGCATGGCGACCCCACGCTGGGCGGCGTGTTCCAGATCGACGCCAACTTCGGCACGCCCGCCGCGATGCTGGAAATGCTGCTGTACTCGCGCCCCGGCCACATCGCACTGTTGCCGGCGCTGCCGAAGGCCTGGGCCGAACACGGCCGGGTCACCGGCATCGGCGCGCGCGGCGGCTTCGTAGTGGACCTGGAATGGCGCGACGGCAAGGCCACGCGGATCGCGCTGCGCAGCGTCGGCGGCACCCGCACCGAGATCGCGTTCAACGGCACGCGGCGCACGGTCGAACTGGCGCGCGGCGGGTGGCTGTGGGTGCTATGAGCGTTCCTGGTGATCGGCTTTAGCGATAACACCCGTCTCGACCGAAGCGGCTCCCGCAAGGGCCTTCGCGTATATCAGATGCGTCGATGCAGCACCCGGTCTTAGCCATGCATCGGCATGGGTCTCCAGCGAATTACACACGGCCGGGCGCGCGTTTTTGCCGTCCCCGGCAGCCCGCGCCTGTCCCATTTTCACCGAGGTGTCGACGAACAGTCGCACGCAGCTGATAGCGCTCGATCACCACCGGCATTCGCGCACGGCAACGAGGTAATACCGCCCTTATCAACTACAGATATCGACGGAATTGTCAAGACCCCCAATTCCCCGTACTTAATTTTAAACTCGACTAATAGACTCATCTTCGTGTTTGGAATCCTCCACACACACCAATCGAGGAGAAAATCTATGCGCTTCACTGAAGACATGATCCCGAACCTGAGCCAGCAGGTCGCAGTTGGTGGCGCCGAATCCTCGGCTCCGACCCTGACCGCAATCGCCATCTCCGACGACGCAGTGATCATCATCGTAGTCGTGGCGATCGTCCTCGCCTAATAACAGAGTGCCGGGGCGCCCCGGCACTTCCTATGTTCACCGAATTCGTGCCGAGCCCAGGTATGACCTCAAATCTCCAGACAATTCTTGAGCAGTCATCTGATCTGCAGAACCTCGTTGAGGCATCTGACGCAGATACCGACTTCGACTTCCAGCGTTATACTCCGCTATTTCAAGCTGTCGCGTCATCATCCCTAGTTCGGGATATCATACAGTTTCATATAGAACAAATCGCAACGAACGCATCATACACGCCGGGAAAGTTTGTAATTTCTGGTGATGTCCATGGCACCACCTTCTTCGAGAACAAGCACTTCACGATGGCTATTGGCTATCGCAGCACTGACAAAAGACTCAAGGCGACGGAGAATGGTCGCGGGAACCGCATTCTGGTCAATGCCTTCGATCACTTCTCATCAATCATTAAACTGAATGGAATCGGAGAGTGGACGCGCTACGACGTTCCCGCCTTTTCTGATCTTGAGCCGCTGGAACCAGAAGCCGAAATGACCATCATCGAGAAAGGGCGCTTCAAGGAAGGACAGCACTTCTTCCTTCCCGCCGGACGCAGCGCCTTCACTCTTGACCACTTCCATGGCAATGCCATCTATCTCGATATTACTGGGAACACGTCAAAATTCCACTGCACACCGATCTTCGACCGCGACACCCTGAAGCTTGTCGGGATCACTGCCGGCAACCGCGTATCGGCACGAATTGAAATTCTGACAAAAGCGCTTACATGCCTGGAGCACACTCCAGCACTGCCAATTCTAGAAGAGCTTGCCAATCACTCCCATCATTTCGTGCGCTGGAACTCCATTCGTCATGCCATATGCCTCGATGGGCTATTTGGCCTCCATCTTGCTCAAAAAGCGGTCAATGATCCCCATCCACATGTAAGCCAGGCCGCTTCGCAGACCGTTGCCTACTTAGCACCGCTGCTCGAAGGAACGTCCTATGCCAATTAAGATCGAATCAGACGCAACCGACACCATCTCGCTTACCGAATTTTTAGATCACATCGAACATGAGGTTGAAATAAGCGATATTGACCAGCTTGCCGCCACGTCAGACAAACTGAAGGCTCTTTGCAACAATCGCTCGTTCCTCGGTGAATTCATAACCCGGCAACTTGAGAACGCAGCGCGCATGCAGCTAAAGAACAGCTACAACTCACAGGTCCTGATACTCGGCGGCGGCGACAATTGGTTTGCCCGTGCCAACTTTTGGCCAGCAGCGAAAGACTCCATCGTCAACTCGACCGGTAGAGAGACATTCTACTACGACGTCCCTCACGACCACAATTTCAACTTCCTGACCATCGGGTATTACGGGCCCGGCTATGAATCAGACTTTTACGAATACGACCATTCCAAAGTTCAAGGATACGTAGGCGAGAAAGTCGAGCTTCGCCCTATTGGCCGTATCGGCATCCCGCAAGGCCACATGCTTCTCTATCGCCGCAGCCTGGATGTCCACTCTCAATTATATCCGGATTCATTTTCGATCACACTGAATCTCGTGCACACAGATCAGGTCGAAATATCGCAGATTAATCAATACTACTTCGACGTGAAGAACTCCACAATCGGGGCCATCATCAACCGCAACGCTGCTCCGTTCCTGATCAGTGCCGCCCGCCACCTTGGATTAGAAGGGGCAGATCAGATCTTCAGCGAACTGATCTCTCCACGCTATCCGGCAAGGATACGTGCCGAAGCCATGTATGCCCTTTTCGAGCGGCAACCCGGTGAGCGGGAGCGACTCATAGCGCTGGCTGCAGATGACACATCGGACTACTTGAGCAATATCGTCCACCAAGATTTCGTCTACAGAGCAACTACGTAGCGCCGCCCCCGACGCTCCCATCTGTCACCGGGAAAACACCGCGTCCACCCATCAGATCGACGCACCTCATCGCACCCGGCAACCTCCATGGCAACCTTCCAATAGCGGCATAGCAAGCCAACAAGCATGGACATCCATGGACATCAGAAAACTAAAGCCCTATCTGGTTGGCCTCCTTCTCCTGGTTCTTTCTGTCCGCCTGGCCAACCACCACATGTTGGATCGCCCCAAATCAAATTTCTCCGACACCCGGTCTGCAAATGGAGATGTTGTCGTGGGCTCGTTGCGGTTTTCTCCCTGCGAGCTGGGGAAGAACGGCGAAAGGCCACTAACTGAGGCGGTATGCACGTCGATCACAGTTCCGGAGAACTATGACCGTCAGGCAGGGCGCACCATCAAGCTCTTCGTTGCGATGTTCCCTAGTCGCAGCCTGAAGCCGAGTCACAATCCTGTGTTCTTCCTGCCAGGAGGACCAGGCCAGGCAGCCTCCGAGAGCTTCCTTGCTCTTGGCGATGCGTTGCCGCGTCTGAATGAAGATCGGGACATCGTTCTGCTGGACGCTCGCGGCACAGGCCAATCTGAACCTGCCCAGTGCCCATCGGCTCCTCAAATCGCCAAAGGCCTAACGAGTGGCGATGTCGAGGTTACAGCGAGTGCAACCGCTTTGTGCCGCATCACTCTTGGCCAAAACAGCGACTTGACTCGATACGGCACTGAAGATGTCGCCCGCGATCTTTGGGAGCTGCAGACACAACTCAAAGTGGAAAAATCATCCCTTGTCGCCGTGTCGTATGGCACCCGCATCGCGCAGCGGTTCGTACAGGAATACCCTTCGAACGTCGAGGCGGTCGTGCTGGACAGCGTCCTTCCAGAGAAGGCCATCCTGGGCAGCGAAGCAGAGGAAATCCTCAAAGCTGCGCTGGACGATCGGCTCCACTTATGCGACTCCGACAGCAGATGCGCTGCTTCGTCGAGCCAGGCCAGTTCCTACATCAATCGCCTCTTCGACCGTGATCACCCAGTCGACCTGGGTACCGAAGCGCACACGCTCGGTGAGATGCTCGCATTCCGGCAGCTTGCGATGCGAGCCGAGACCGCAGAGCTCATTCCTGTGGCCGCGCAGGCTTCCTCCAGCGGTGATCACACGATTATCAGGGCCTCCCTAAAGGAAGAGGCGCATATGCTGGAAGGCATATCCTGGCTTTCCTACCTGTCGACCACCTGTAATGAATCGGCAGATGCGATCGGCTCGGAACCCGATGCATCCCGAAGCTGGGGCATACGACGAATGCTCCTCGCCCAGTGCAAAGGCTGGCCCCGATCTGCTGCGCGCCGAGACGGCGCTACGATCAACGACGGAACCTCCAGCGTCCCTACCCTGATCCTAGCCGGGCAGATGGATCCACTCACGCCGGCAAGCTATGCGCACCAGGTCCAGGAGCACCTCAAGCAAAGCCATCTCGTCGTTCTCCCGCTGCAGGCCCACAACGTGATTGGTCGCGCATGTGCACCATCGCTGGCCACCACCTTCCTGAACAATCCTACGACAGACTCGTTCGATACGAGCTGCGTGGGCTCCTATGCTCCGCCTGTTGCGCTCCTCGGAGATAACTAATGATCACTGTCAACAATCTTCACAAATCCTTTGGTGAGGTTGCTGCGGTCAAAGGGGTGAGCTTCCGAGCACTCGATGGCCAGATCACTGGGCTTCTAGGCCCCAACGGCGCGGGCAAAAGTACCACGCTACGCATGGTCTATACGGCAACCGCACCGGACGAAGGCTCGATTCTTATCGACGAGATGGACGGCGTGGCCCGACCACTGGACGCGAGAAGGCGATTGGGTGTACTTCCCGACTCTCCTGGCCTTTATCGCAAGCTCACCGCGCGGCAGAACATAGAGTACTTTGCCCGCCTCCACGGCCTGGGCAGAGAATCAGTTGCTGCGCGTTGTGAAGCGCTGATAAAAGACCTCGGGATCCTTGACATCGCTGATCGGCTAACCGAAGGGTTTTCGCAAGGTCAGAGGATCAAGACTGCGATTGCCCGTGCCCTGATCCACGATCCACACAACGTAGTTCTCGATGAACCGACAAACGGCATGGATGTGATGTCGATCCGCGTGCTTCGATCCTTTCTCTGCCAACTCCGTGAGCAGGGCCGATGCGTAATATTCTCCAGTCACGTGATGCAAGAGGTAGAGAGACTCTGCGATCAGATCGTCGTGATCTCGGGCGGGCAGTCAGTTGCACAATGCGGCCCACAGTCACTCAAGGCGGCAACAGGCAGGGATGATCTGGAGGATGCCTTCATAGACACGGTCGAGCGCAACCATCAGGCTCTCGACGGAGTTCCAACATGAACGCCGCCCTAGTCGTCTATCTAAAAGAGATGCAGGAGAGCATTCGCGACAGCAAAACGCTCATTAACAGCCTTCTTCTGGGGCCCTTGGTTGCCCCGTTGATCATGCTTCTCGTCATAGGCACGGAAATTGGTAGAAAGGAAGAAGTGCGAAATCACGTGGTTACCGTAGAGGTTCAAGGAGCGGGAAACGCCCCGAAGCTGGTTGCCGCACTGCAAAGCGACGTGTTGCATCTGGTGCCGATTGACACACGATTACCAGGCAAACCGGACGCGAAGTCGACGAGCCTTGTTGGATTGCGCATTCCCAATGGCTTCGAACAAGCATGGAACTCCAATCAGCCTGCACAAGCGGTCATTTCATACGACTCATCCAACAAAGACAGCGCAGCGGATGCAACGAAACTCCGAATGGCAATTCTTGTCCTCTCTCAATCGACAACGGCCGTTCGCCTGCTGGAAAACGGCCTCCCCCCCTCAATCATCACGCCCATCGCCATTTCCGAGCACGACAGGTCGACTCCATCATCCAGGGCCGGCGTCCTGTTCACCATGCTTCCGTACTTTTTCATACTTGGCGCCTTCATTGGCGGCATGCCAATAGCAATTGACACTACGGCCGGTGAACGTGAGCGGCGTTCCCTCGAATCGCTCTTCATCAATCCTGTCCGCCGCAGCACGATACTTATCGGAAAGATAGCCGCCACTAGCACCTTCTCGGTAACCACCGTGATGATCAGCGTGATCGCCTTTTCCCTGATCGGAAGGTCACTTCCGATTGATCGACTTGGGATGTCGCTGGATCTGAACGCATCTTTCGCACTCACAACGCTGCTGATCATGGCCCCCCTATGCATTCTCACGGCATCTACCCAGATCCTCGTAGGTGCATTCTCCAGTTCCTACCGACAAGCACAGACCTCACTGTCACTGCTCATGTTCGTTCCGATCGTCCCCTCTATTTTACTCTCGCTGAAGCAAGCCAGCGCCTCCTCGATTAGCTATGCCACACCCCTGCTTAGCCAGCATCTGATCGTCAGCAGGCTTCTTCGGACCGAGGCCGTACCATTCGGTGGAATTGCCCTCTGCGTGACAGCCACGCTGATAGCCGTAGCTGTCATGTTCCTGGGAATCAAGAGGATCTACGACTCCAGCAGTCTGCCAATTGCCGTTTGATTTCAAGAAACCCCATAGTTGGAGATCATCATGAACGTTTTTACTGATTCGGCAAAATTCTTCCAGCGCCTCGACAAGAAGCCTTCATTTCTGTACTTCTTGCTGGCAACCATCACCATGGCGAGTATGGTGTGGATCGTCTACTTCAAGAATGTCGACTTCGGCTGGATGATCGGAAACACCCTTTCCTCGGTCAACGGCCTGAGTGACAAGCAAATCGAGCTTGCCCAATTTACCATCAATCCTACAGTGATGTCCTGGTCCAAGGCATTTGGATCTGGCATCCAGTTCCTGCTGTGGTATCTGGTCATGGCCACCTACTTTTGGATTGTTGCCAGACTTTCAGGAAAGTCCCGCCGTTTTCTTGATTGGCTTGGGTTTCAGACTTGGGTCGGAGCACCGCTATTCATCTCGCTGGTGGCTCAACTTATTGAGACACTTATAATGCCCCCTAGGTCCATGCCTTCTTCTATTCAGTTGACGCACTTAGACCCTTTAATTATGCATCTACCGACGAACAGCGCCTGGAAGGGTCTCGCCTCCCACTTCGACCTGCTAAACATCGGCTGCATCTGGCTCGGTGCCGTGGCATGGCGCATCTGGGTGGGTGGCGGCTGGGGCAAGTGCGTGCTGATCGCGGCTGCACCCTATGTACTGCTGTACGGCGGTTGGGCTGCCTTCATCCTTGCTTTTCGCTGATGCGAACGTCGTCAGCCATGGCCATTCCAGTAACAATCAAAAAGTATCTGAAAGGTGTATTGGTGCTACTCGCGGTTTCGATTCCAGTGCTCATCAGGGCCAACACCTCTGGTGGAGAAGCCAAGGACGTCGAAGTCTCCAAAGCGAGCATTCAGGAGGTCAAGCCAAGCGTGCTCGCTTCCGGAACGCTGGCATACGCCACCGAGGTCAGCCTCACTGCCGAGGTCACCGCGAAGGTAAGCGAGATCTTCGTTTCCGAGGGAGATGAGGTGAAGGCTGGCCAGCTTCTCATAAGGCTCGACGCGGAGACCTATCGCAACAACGTAGCGAAAGAAGATGCAGCTGTCGCATTGCAGAAAGTCGACATTGATTCCAAGCGTCAGAAGATCGATCTCAAGGTAAAGCAGTTTGAGCGGAGCAAGCAGCTCCTACCATCCCGGATGATCGGACAGGCCACTTATGACGAGGATAGGAACGCTCTCGAGCTTGCTTTGACAGATCTAAGGTCTTCTGAGCAGTCCCTGAGGGCTGAGCAATATGTGCTTGCAGCAAGCAGAACAACTCTCTCAAAAACGGAGATCCTTTCACCGATCTCAGGACGTGTCATTTCGCTTCCGATCAAGGTGGGCGAGATCGCAATTCCTTCTACCGCAAGTCTTGCGGGTTCACAGCTCCTAACCGTAGCCGACACAAGTATATTACGGGCCGAGCTCAAGGTCGACGAAGGCGATATTGCCAAGGTCATGGTCGGCAAACCAGTCGACGTGTTTCCGGCCGCCTATCCCGACATGGCCATTGAAGGGCACATCAGGAGCATTGCCCTGGCACCTATTGTGGAGAAACAAGGGCGCGCCTATAAAGTGATAGCAGAGCTCCCGGACGCCGCTGGAACAAGGCTACAGTCAGGAATGAGTTGCCGCGCAGAAATTCACCTGACCGGCAGCAAGGAGCATCTAGCCATTCCTGTCGAAGCACTACTTTCTGAAGGTTCGGAGGGCACGGAACGCAAGCATTTCGTCGTCATGAACCGAAATGGAGTAGCATATCGGCAGGAGGTGTATCCCGGCATATCCGACGACCGCTGGCAGGAAGTCGTTTCTGGAATCAAGAACGACGACGTGGTCGTTGTGGGTCCAAGCAGGGTTCTATGGAGCCTGAAGGATGGTGACCGCCTAGATGTCACAACGGTTAATCGCTGATCAACCATCATGATTACACTCACCGAAGTTACCAGATCCTACGACCTTGGCGAAGAGACGACACAGGTGCTGCGCGGCATTAACCTTCACGTGAATCGAAATGAGTATGTGGCGATCACGGGCCCCTCGGGCTCGGGGAAATCCACGCTGCTAAATATCCTGGGCTGTCTGGATACCCCGTCTTCCGGGCGATATTCTCTCAATGGTAAGGATGTCCTCTGCGGAAGCGAGTGCGAGCTTGCACGGATCCGTAGCAGTGAAATCGGATTCGTCTTCCAGAGTTTCCACCTACTTCCTCGCCTCAGCATCCTGCAGAACGTGGAACAGCCCCTCGTCTACCACCAGGTCAAGAAGCAGGAGCGCAGGTCCATGGCACTCGAACTGCTGGAAAGGGTTGGGCTCGGCAATAAATCTAGCCATCTTCCAAACCAGCTTTCCGGTGGGCAGCGCCAGCGCGTGGCAATTGCGCGCGCCCTAGTCACACACCCTTCCCTGCTCCTTGCCGACGAACCCACCGGCAACCTGGACACTCAAACCTCACTCGATGTCATGACCCTCTTTGAGGATCTGCATGCGACTGGCCAGACCATAATCCTGGTAACCCATGAGCCAGATATCGCAGGGCGATCCAATCGGATCGTGCGGGTAGTGGACGGCAGAATCGATTCGGATTCAATAATATGAACGACGCAGGATCAGGTTATCAAAAGAATTGCTTACCGTGTTTCATGCTGATCGAATCGCTGCACTCTGCCTGCCATAACCTTGCCGCACACCGGCTCAGAAGCACGCTCACAGTGTTGGGGGTTGTGATCGGCGCCGCATCCGTCGTTACCGTTGTCGCGCTTTTACAGGGTTTGACTGATTCGGTTTCGAATCAGTTCGCCGAGATGGGCAGCGGCGTGCTCTCGCTGCAGGCAAGCAACGATTTCGGCAACTACAGCACCGGCAATATCAACACTCTGAGATTCGAAGATATTGACCTACTCCGGCATCGGGCTGAAGGCGTTGAGAATGTCGCTCCAGTCATGAGCGTGACTTACGCTGACAGGGTCAATTACCGCGGTCGCAGCGCGACGCCTGCAGTCATCGCGACGACATCCGACTATGTCCAAGTTGAACACCGTTACCCGCAACTCGGACGCTTTCTCACTCCAAGCGACGATCAGGGACACCGCCATGTCGTCGTCATCGGAACCAAGCTGAGGGACGATCTTAGGTTGCCCTCCAACCCGACCGGCGAGTTCCTTCAGATCGGCATGGAATGGTTCAAAGTGATTGGCATGATGGATCAGCGGGGCGAGATATTCGGGCAGAGCCAGGACAATTATCTGATGGTTCCGTTCGAAGTTGGCCGGGTACTGAACGGCACCGACCAGAAGGCCACGTTCAGCGTTCACTTCACCCTGCGGGACATCCGGAACGTGGAATCGGCAAGATCATCGGCTGAGCGTGCCATTCGCGCTGCCCACAAGCTACCTCAGGGCAAAGAGGATGATTTTGAGATCAACGCTGCCGATCAACTAGCCAAGCAGTTCTCGAAGATCAGTCGCATTGCGACTTTTGTGCTCAGCGGCATCGTTGGCATATCACTGCTTGTGAGCGGGATTGGCATCATGACCGTAATGCTGATCAGCGTAACGGAGCGCACCCGGGAAATCGGAATCCTAAAATCATTGGGGGCTACCAAACAGCATGTTCTGACCCAGTTCCTGCTCGAGGCATCGCTACTTTCGTTCGCCGGCGGTGCGGCCGGCAGCCTATTGGGTATCGTCGCCAGCCACTCGATAGCGGCGATGATCCCAGGCTTTCCAGCACCCCATTCTTCCGTCGGCTTGGCAGCGGGAATGATGATGTTCAGCCTTGTCACCGGCATTTTCTTCGGCATCGCACCGGCACTCAAGGCGGCGAACCTGGACCCAGTGGAGGCTCTGCGTTACGAGTGAGACTCGGCGGTTGCATTGCATATTCAAATGTAAAGGCGCCGAGGCACCTATTTGCGCCTCAACATGTGCACGATCCCGAACCATGTGCCTCGCCTCCTCGCTCGCATCACTGCAATGGTTACGGGAACCAGGACCAGCAAGAGGCAAGCATAGCCCACAGCAACGAGATTCTCATGCTGCAGGATCGCCCGGCACATAAGGCAGGCCAGGCACAAACTAGGCGACACCTTACCCAGCAGATATCCGATCCGCTTTCCGCTCGTCTCTAGAAGCCTAGTGGAGTCATCGACATTAACGGTAAAGTACGTCGACGCGACCTTGACCAGAAGAAAGCCTATGGCTGCGTAGAAGAAGCAATCCGCGAGTTGATCCTGCATTTTCCACCTATGCACCTAGCTTAAGTATCGAGTAATCCGTACGCATCGATCAGATTCAGGGCCTTGCGCAGATTCTCTGCATTGAGCTTATCCCTGATCGACTTCGTCTTCGCGTAGATCACTTTGGTTGACACTCCTATCTCAGTCGCGATGTTCGACGCATCGTAGCCTCGTCGGGTCAGCCTCATGATTTTGATTTCCCTATCTGTCAACTTGAACCTGATAATCGCCTCCTGCTTGAGGTTACGCACCCACCACTCCAGCAATTCCATCGCCATGGACCGTAGGATGACGCGACTATCCATCAGGTCACCGACATCTTTATCCTTGCAGGCCCACAGGCACAGGAGCCCCCCTCGCTTGGTGCTCCCCGTGTGCACGGGAATAATGACTCCACCGTGATAACCAAATGCCCGGATCGCATCACGAAGCTCCCGCTGCCCAGTTGACGCATAGCTCAGGCTCTCCATCGACATTGGCGCGGTGTTCGACTTTGCGTACTCCACAACAGGATCGTTCATGAACCACTTGCGATCTTGGTACAGTTGTATCAACCGAGGATGGCATCCGATCAAGAAGCGGACGCTGGAGTTTGAGCCCCCCTCCTCCGGGTTGAAGATGGTCGTGAAAAAGTAGGAATCGACCCCGACCTCTGCAAATATTGCACGCAACAACAGATGCAGATCAAATTCGCTCCCACAACTGCTGATCTGTTCGATCGAGCGTATCAGAGCACTGTAGTCAGACATAGCTACACACCACAATTGGCCAGGATCGCCTGCGCCCAGATCGCGCACTGGCTGTAAAGTGCCTGCAACTGATCATATTGCGGGTCGGCTTCAACGAAAGCGTAGAAGTCTTGGATGCTCAATATGGGGAAAGCCAGGGTGGCTTTCCCGCCATCTTCCTCCCTGGCTTCACGCTCAATCATTACACCCTTGCCGTGGGGTGTAATGCGCAACAGGATTTGCTCCCGTTTGAAGCGCCTAGTCAATTCAAACATAGCTCTTGCCCCCCTGTCCTGGCAATGCATCGGTACTACGCTAGATCAACATCACAATTTGATCTATCGGCGTCCACGGCCTCCTCTCCTGAGGCGGGGATTACGGTATTAACTGGCTTGCAAAGCCACCGGTCAAGTGCAGTTACATTCCGAGCGGCGTTTGTCTCTACTACGGCCAATAGCAACAACTAAAATGTACCTCCTTCACAAGGAATCGATTACATTACGCCAGCGCTGCCTTGTCAACAGCTTGTGAGCAAATAGCAAAACGCGTATTGCAGAGTTTCTTCGGACGCCTGCGCGGCCGGGTTAAATGCGGCGCGGAGCCGTGCTCGAACGCCTGCACCCGTCCGCGACATATCAGTGCCGCACCTGCCCCTCGCCACGCACCACGAAGCGCTCCACGGTCAGCGCTTCCAGGCCCATCGGGCCGTAGGCGTGCAGGCGCGTGGTGGAGATGCCGATCTCCGCGCCCAGGCCGAGTTCGCCGCCGTCGGAGAAGCGCGAGGAGGCGTTGACCATCACCACCGCCGCGCGCAAGGCCTGCACGAACGCCTCGGCGTTGGCCGCATCGGCAGTGGCGATGACTTCGGTGTGGTCCGAGCCGTAGTGGCGGATGTGCTCGATCGCGGCGGCCAGGTCCGGCACCACGCGGATCGCCAGGATCAGGTCGAGGTATTCGGCAGCGTAGTCGGCGTCGCTGGCCGCGTCGATGTCCGGCAGCAGGTCGCGGCTGGCGTCGTCGCCGCGCAGGACCACGCCGCGCCGCTGCAGCGCCTGCGCCGCCAGCGGCAGGAAGCGCGCGGCGACGTCGGCGTGCACCAGCAGCGTCTCCAGCGAATTGCACGCGGCCGGGCGCGTGGTCTTGCCGTCCACCAGCAGCTTCACCGCCAGCTCCAGGTCCGCCGAGGCGTCCACGAACAGATGGCACACGCCCTTGTAGTGCTTGATCACCGGCACCCGCGCGTGTTCGGCGACGAAACGGATCAGGCCCTCGCCGCCGCGCGGGATCGCCAGGTCGACGATGTCGTTGAGCTGCAGCAGTTCGAGCATGGTCTCGCGGCGCAGATCCTCCACCAGGGTCAAGGCGTCCTCGCCGATCCCGGCCTCGCGCAGCGCGCGCCTGAGCGCGGCGGCGATCGCGGTGTTGGAATGGATCGCCTCGGAGCCGCCGCGCAGGATCACGCCGTTGCCGGCCTTGATGCACAGCGCCGCGGCATCGGCGGTCACGTTCGGGCGCGCCTCGTAGATCATCGCGATCACGCCCAGCGGCACCCGCACCTTCTGCACGCGGATGCCGTTCGGGCGCACGTCGTCGCGGGTGATCTGGCCGACCGGATCGGGCAGCGCCGCCACTTCGCGCAAGGCCGCGGCGACGCCGGCCAGGCGCTTGCCGTCCAGCGCCAGCCGGTCGAGCATGGCGCTACCGACGTCCCTGGCCCGCGCCGCCTCCAGGTCGCGCGCATTGGCGGCGAGGATCGTCTCCGCATCCGCTTCCAACGCGGCCGCCATCGCCTCCAGCAAGGCCTGCTTGGCCGCCGAGGACAACTGCGCCAACGCCTGCGCGGCATCGCGGCATTGCAGGGCTTGGGTTTTGATGGTCATGGCTGGGAATCGGGAATGGAGAATGGGGAATGGGGAATGGGAAAAGCGCGCAACACCGTTTGCTGCCGAGTACGGAGAAATCACCGCCCGGGAAAGGGTGGCAGGAACGCTTTTGCGATTCCCCATTCCCGATTCCCCACTCCCAGCCTTCTACACCAGCACCAGATCGTCGCGATGGATCACGTTCTCGCCGTAGTTGTACCCCAGGATCGATTCGATGTCGCGCGAATGGCGGCGGGCGATGCGGCGCACGTCGGCCGCCGAGTACTGACTGACGCCGCGCGCCAGGCAGCGTTCGCCGGCGGCGTCGCGCAGACGCACCTCGACCATGTCGCCGCGGCGGAAGTCGCCTTCGGCGCCGGCCACGCCGCCGGGCAGCAGCGAGGCGCCCTTGTCGGCCAGCGCGGCGGCGGCGCCGGCATCGACCAGGATCGCGCCGGGTTCGACCGGCACCTGGCGCAGCCAGTACTTGCGCGCGGCGATGCGGGTGCGCGCGGGATGGATGCGGGTGCCGCGCAGGCGGTCCTGGGCCAGGCCGCGCACCACTTCTGCGCTGCGGCCGTTGAACAGATAGGTCTCGATGCCGGCGGCGCCGGCCTTGGCCGCGGCCTCCAGCTTGGTGCGCATGCCGCCGGTGCCGACGCTGCTGCCGCTGCCGCCGGCCATCGCCAGCACCGCCGCGGTCAGTTCCGGCACATCGTCCAGCGGCTGCGCGCGCGGGTCGCTGCGCGGGTCGGCGGTGTACAGGCCGTCGATGTCGGTGGCGATGAACAGCGCGTCGGCATCGACCAGCGCGGCGACGATCGCCGCGAGATTATCGTTGTCGCCGAGCTTGAGTTCGTCCACCGACACGGTGTCGTTCTCGTTGACCACCGGCAGCGCGCCCAGCCGCAACAGCTCGCCCAGGGTGGCGCGCGCGTTGAGGTAGCGGCGGCGGTTGCGCAGGTCGTCGTGGGTCAACAGCACCTGCGCCACCGGGCGCTCGAAGAAGCGCTGCCACAGCGCGATCAGCTGCGCCTGACCGAGCGCGGCCAGCGCCTGCCGCGCGGCGATCGCCGCGCCGGCCTCGGCGGCGCGCGGCAGGATCGCGCGTCCGGCCGCAACCGCGCCGGAGGACACGATCACCAGTTCGCGCCCAGCCGCCAGGTTGGCCGAGACGAACTGCGCCAGGCCCAGCGCGTAGCGCGGCGACAGCCCACCACCGCCATCGGCGGCGAGCAGGCTGCTGCCGACCTTCAGCACCGCACGCCGCCACGGCGGCAGGCGCTGTTCGGCGAAGGGCGATGGCGTTTGCGTCGTCATGGGATCAGCGCGTGTTCCATTCGTGGACGGTGAGCTCGGAGCAGTCATGGATCGCCAGCGGATCGGCGGCGACGATCGCCTGTGCCTGCGCCAGGTCGTCCACGCCCTGCAGCAGGTAGGCGCCGCCGCTGCGGTCGCTGAAACCGCCGGTCAGCGCCAGCAAGCCGCGTCCGCGCAGTGCGTCGAGGAAGGCCAGGTGCGGGGCGACCACGGCCTCATCGAAGTTCGGTTTGCGCATTGCCAGAACCAGGTAGTGCTTCATCGTATGGTCTTCCTTTGCATCGGTTCGAGTGTCGGGCATCCGTGGAGGGACAGCGGCCACGTCCTTCCTGTGGGAGGGGCTTTAGCCCCGACGCTTTATCGGTAAGGCGTCGGGGCTAAAGCCCCTCCCACAGGGATCAGCCGGCCAGCGCGTCCCAGCGCGCCTGCAATTGCGCCAGGCGCAGGTCGGCGGCGGCGCCGGGCGAGACCCGCGCGGCCAGGCTGCCTTCCGGGGTGCGGCCCTGCCCTGCGCTGTCCGACGCCGCCGCGGCGGCCTGGTAGGCCTCGCGGAACGGCACCCCGGCCAGCGCCGCCTCGACCGCGACGTCGGTGGCGTACATGCCCGAGTCGATCGCCGCGCGCAGCCTGTCTTCGCGCCACTCCAGGTTGGCCAGCAGCGCCGGCAGCAGTTCCAGCGCGGCCAGGCCGCGGCCGAAGCCGTGGAAGATCGCGCCCTTGCTGCTCTGCAGGTCGCGGTGGTAGCCGGACGGCAGCGACAGCAGCTGTTCGATCTCGGTACGCGCCGCGGCGACGCTGGCGTGGGTGGCGCGCATCAGTTCGATCACGTCCGGGTTGCGCTTGTTGGGCATGATCGAACTGCCGGTGGTGTACTGCGCCGGCAAGGCGACGAAACCGAACTCGCCGCTGGTGAACAGCGACAGGTCCCAGGCCAGCCGGCGCAGGTCCAGGGTCGCGCTGCCCAGCGCTTCCAGCGCGGCCATCTCGAACTTGCCGCGCGACAGCTGCGCGTAGATCGGACTGACCTGCATGCGCGCGAAGCCCAGCGCGGCGGTGGTGTGTTCGCGGTCGAGTTTTAGATTGACGCCGTAGCCGGCGGCGGTGCCGAGCGGGTTGGCGTCGATCAGGCGCAGCGTGTCGTGGGCGCGGATCGCATCGTCGATGAAGGCCTCGGCCCAGCCGGCCCACCACATCCCGGCCGAGGACACCACGGCGCGCTGGATATGGGTGTAGCCCGGCAGCGGCAGCGCCTGCTCGGCCTGCGCGCGCTCCAGCGCGACCTTGGCGATCTCGCGGCTCAGCTGCGCCAGCTGCGCCAGCCGTTCCTTCAGCCACAGCCGGGTGGCGACCAGGATCTGGTCGTTGCGGCTGCGCCCGGTGTGGATCTTGCGGCCGGCATCGCCCAGGCGCTCGGTCAGCCGCGCCTCGATCGCCGAATGGCCGTCCTCGAAACGTGCGTCGAGCACGAACCCGCCGCTGCGGAAATCCTCGGCCAGCAGCGCCAGCTCGCGCTGCAGCCCGGCCAGTTCGTCGGCCGACAGGATGCCGATGCGCTGCAGGCCTTCGGCATGCGCGCCGCTGGCGGCGATGTCGTGCAGGAAGAATTCGCGGTCCAGGATCACGTCGTCGCCGGCCAGGAACGCCTGGATCTTGGCATCGACGGCGACGCCGGGTTTTTGCCAGAGAAGATTGGTCATTTTTTGGGGGAATCGGAAATGGGGAATGGGAAATCGAAAACCGTCGCTTGCTCTATTTCGTCGCGCGTGACCGACAGGGCGATGTCGACGTGCGCGCGCTTGGAGTCATTGTTCGGGGTTCCGAGTCTCGGCGGCAAAGAAGCCTCATTGCGTCTGCCCCACCATCGGAATCGACGTCAGTTCGTCCAAGCCCAGCGCCAGATTGAGATTCTGCATCGCCTGCGTCGCCGCGCCCTTGAGCAGGTTGTCCAGGGTCGCCACGACCACCAGGCGCTTGTTGCCCGGGGCCAGGGTGAAGCCGCCGATCTGCGCGCCATGCCTGCCGGCGATGCGGCTGACCCACGGCGCTTCATCGAGCACGTCGATCAGCGGCTCGCCGGCGTAGCGCTCGCGGTAGCGGCGCTGGATCGCCTCCAGCGTCAACGGTTGCTGCAGCCACAGGTTCACGGTCATGCTGATGCCGCGGAAGTGCGGGGCCACGTGCGGCATGAACTCCACCGG
Source organism: Xanthomonas hyacinthi (assembly GCF_009769165.1). Taxonomy (NCBI): domain Bacteria; kingdom Pseudomonadati; phylum Pseudomonadota; class Gammaproteobacteria; order Lysobacterales; family Lysobacteraceae; genus Xanthomonas; species Xanthomonas hyacinthi. The sequence continues at coordinate 3,884,269 of NZ_CP043476.1, read as the reverse complement.
CACGCCCAGTTGCGTGGACACTTCGCGCTCGTGCATGTGGTCGGTCAGCGCGTACGGCATCAGGTTGTCGCGCAGCAGTTCCGGATCGTTCTTGTCCGACGGCGTGGTGCCGGCGCCGGAATAGCCGGACACGCCGAAGCACTGCGGCGGGCCGGCCAGCTGGTCGAGCAGCGGCGCGATCGCCAGCTGCATCGCGGTGGCGTAGCAGCCGGGATTGCTGATCCGCTTCTGCCCGGCATAGCGCGCTCGGGTCAGTTCCGGCAATCCGTAGTACCAGCCCGGATCGAAACGGTAATCGGCCGACAGATCGACTACGACCGGATCGACCGCTGCCGCATCCAGCGCTGCGACGTAGGGCGCGGCCTTGCCGTTGGGCAGTGCCAGCACCACCGCGTCGGCGCGCTTGGCCGCGACCGCGTCGGCGTCCAGGTTCTCGTAGCGCAGGTCGCCGCGGTAATCCGCGCTGTGCTCGGCCACGCGCTGGCCGGCCAGCTCGCGCGAGGACACGAAGGCCAGTTGCAGCTGCGGATGCGCGGCGACCAGCTTGATCAGTTCGGCGCCGGTATGGCCGCGCGCGCCGACGATGCCGACGCCATAGGTCTTAGTCATGTATGCGAATCCAGGCGGAACTGCAGGTGGCGTTTCACCCCGGCCCATTCCGTATCGATGATGGAGAACACCACGGTATCGCGCGGGGTGCCGTCGGCGTGGCGCTTGTGGTTGCGCAGCACGCCGTCCTGCTTGGCCCCGAGCCGGGCGATGGCGGCGCGCGAGGTGTGGTTGAACCAGCTGGTCTCGAAGCCGACGCTGAGGCACTGCAAGGTCTCGAACGCGTACTGCAGCAGCATGCGCTTGACCTCGGTATTGACCCCGCTGCGCTGCACGCGCGGTGCGTACCATGTGTAGCCGATCAGCAGCGTCGGCACCTCGGGGTCCAGCCCGTAGACGCGCGTACTGCCGACCACCGCGCCGGCCGCATCGCGCACCGCGAACGGCAGCACGCGGCCCTGCGCCTGCGCGTCCAGCGCGGCGGCCACGTAGGCATCGACCTGGTCCGCGGCCGGCACGCTGGTGTACCACAGCCGCTCCAGGCCGCTGCCGTGCAAGGCCGCGCGCAACGCGTCGGCATGCGCTGCCTGCAACGGCTCCAGCGACGCATGCCGGCCCTGCAGGCTCGGCACTTCGCGCCACAGCGCAGGCAGCAGGTCCAGGCTCATCGCGCTCAGCCCAGCAAGGTCGGCGTGCGCGTGGCGCAATGCGCCACGCAGTGCTGGATCTGCTCGAAGTTCTCCAGCCCGTACCAGAACACCTTCCACTTCTCCTGCTTGAAACAGCCGTCGGATTCGGCGTAGTAGAAGATGTTGACCTGGTTGTTGTGGCGCGAGCGCCAGAACAGCTGCGGGGTCTCCTCGCGCATCACGTTCCATACCGCACGGCCCAGGCCTTCGCCCTGCGCGTCGTCGAGCACCGCGAACTTGTCCAGATAGGTGAGCGTGCCCGATGCAAGCAGGTCCTCGTCGGTCAGGATCACCGCGGCGCGGTAGTTCTCGCTGACGTAGGCGCGCAGCAGCCGGGTCGTGTCGAAATAGTCCGGCACCAGGGTGCGGCCGAAGCTGGATTCGATCAGCGACGTCAGCCGCGGCGTGTCCAGTTCGCTCCACGAGGTCGCCCGCAACACCTTCTCGCCGCGCCGCACCAGCGTGCCCGAACCCTTGTGGGTGAACAGTTCCTTGGCCAGGTCGGCCGGGCGCGTGATCGACACCGACGATTCCAGCGGCAGGCGGTCCAGCAAGTCCTTGATCTGCTCGATCTTGACCCGCATGCCGCCGTTGATCCACGGCTGCTGCATCAGCGTGTCGTACTCGGTGGACAGGTTGATCGAATCGATCACCTTGCCGTCCTCGTCGAGCAGCCCGCCGGTGCCGGTGAGGAAGATGATCTTGTACGGCTGCAATTCCTGCACCAGTTCGTTGGCGGCGAAGTCGGCATTGATGTTGAGGATCTGCCCGCTCGGGGTTTCGCCCAGGCTGGTGATCACCGGGATCGAGCCGGCCTGCAGGCTGGCCTCGATCGGCGCCAGGTTCACCGCCTTGACCTCGCCGACCAGGCCGTAGGTGTCGCGGTCCAGGTACTGCGCTTCGAACACCCCGCCGGTGATCGAGGTGGCGCGCGCGCCATTCTGCTGCAGCGCCTCGACCAGCTTGAGGTTGGAGGCCTGGAACACCTTGCGCACGATCGCCAGCGCTTCCGGCGAGGTCACCCGCAGGCCGTTGACGGTCTGCTTCTCGATGCCGGCGGCCGACAGTTCCGCGTCCAGCTGCGGGCCGGCGCCGTGCAGCACGATCGGGGTCAACCCGACTTCCTGCAGGAACGACAGCGAGGAGGTCAGCGCCTCCAGGTCGTCGCGCAGCACCGCGCCGCCGACCTTGACCACCGCGAAGCGCTTGGCGTCCAGCTGCGAAAAGCGCTTGAGGTACTGGCTGATCTCCTTGGCGCTGGCCATGCTCGAGAGCAGGCGGACGATGGTCTGGCGGGTTTGCTTGTTGGCGTGCATGGCGGTGATGGCGGTTCCGTGATCCGGGATGGAAGGGCCGTGGCCCCGGCGGCGCGTGCTCAGCGCACGCCGTTGATGATGCGGTCCACCGAGGTCGCGTAGCGCTGCAACTGCTGCAGCGTCACGAACTCGTCGGCGGTGTGCGCCTGGGCGATGTCGCCCGGACCGTAGACCAGCGCGGTATAGCCGCCGGCCGAGAACAGCGAGGCCTCGGTCCAGAAGTCCACCGCATTGCCGATCGGCAGCTCCAGCGCATCGGCGACGTCGCGCGCGGCCAGGCGCTGGTCCTCGGCGCGGGCGATGTCACCCGACGGCAGGCTCGGCCCGCGGAAGGTCTCCTCGAAGTGCGCCGCGGCCGGATCGGCGAAACCGGCGAAGGTCGCCAGCAACGCGTCCACGTCCATCGACGGCAGCGGCCGGAAACCGAAGCGCAGCTCGGCGGCCGGCGCGATCATGTTGGCCTTGATGCCGCCCTCGACCCGGCCGATGTTGAAGCGCAAGCCGGTCAGGCCGCCGAAGCGCGCATGCGCCAGCGACTCGACGTGGTCCAGCGCGCGCCCGCCCCAGCGCATCGCCTGGTGCAAGGCGCTGGCCGACGGATCCTGCCTGCCCGACGCATGCCCGGCGCGGCCGGCGAAGCGCATCAGCACCGAACTGATGCCGCGATGCGCCAGCACCGCCTCGCTCAGCGTCGGCTCGGCCACCAGCACCGCCTCGTAGGCGATGCCGCGCGCCAGGAACGCGGCGATGCAGCGCGGATCGTTGGCTTCCTCGTCGCTGGAGAACAGGAACGCGGCATCGCCGTCGCCGGCATTGGCCGCCGCGACCAGCGCCGCGGCCGCGCCCTTGATGTCGCACACGCCCAGGCCGATCACCCGATCGTCGGCGCGGCGCATGCGGTGCGGGTCGGCGCTCCAGTGCGGCGAATCCGGCACCGTGTCCAGGTGCACGTTGAACAGATACTTCGGCGTGCCGCGCACCGCGTACAGGCTGACCGCGCCGGCGCCGTGATCGATCACCTCGACCTGGAACCCGGGCAATTGCGCCCGCAGGTAGTCGAAGATGCCGCCGGTGCCGATCGCGCGCGGCGGATTACGGGTATCGAAGGACACCAGGGCTTGCAGATGCGCGAGGGTGGATTGGAGCAGATCGGTCATGGCGGGTCAGGCAGCCGTGGTGCTGGTGCGGTAGAGGTCGTGATGGGCGATTTCCATCAGCGACTGCGGGCGTGTCGGCGCGGCGAAGCCGTACTGGGCGTACAGCGCATGCGCGTCGGAGGTCGCGAGCATGAAGCGGCGCAGGCCCTGCAGCTGCGGGTGCGCCATAACTGCGGCGACCAGTTGCTTGCCGTAGCCGCGGCCGCGATACGCGTCGAGCACGAACACGTCGGCCAGATAGGCGAACGTGGCGAAATCGGAGATCACCCGCGCGAACGCCACCTGCCCTGCGCCCTCGGCGTAGCCGCCGAAGCACAGCGCGCCGGCGATCGCCCGCCGCACCGTGTCCAGCGGGATGCCCAGGCACCAATAGGCCTGTTCGCTGAGGAAGCGATGGATCAGCGGCAGATCCAGTTCGTGCTTGTCGGTGCTGATGCGCAGTGCGTGCATGGGTCCATCACGGCAATTCCTTCTCCCGTCGGGAGAAGGTGCCCCGCAGGGGCGGATGAGGGTACGGGCGAAGCCTGGTGAAATGGATATTGCTGCGGGCGGATGAGGGTACGGGCGAAGCCTGGTGAAATGGATATTGCTGCGGGCGGACGAGGGTACGGGCGAAGCCTGGTGAATCGAATCTCGCGCGAGCGGGTGGAGATGCTGGGAAGCTTGCGCGGTCGAAACGTTGCGAGGCTTCGCCCGTACCCTCACCCCAACCCCTCTCCCGGCGGGAGAGGGGCTCTACCCTCAGCGGTTGACTTGCGCGTACAGCGTCGAGCTCATCCCGAACAGCTTGATGAAGCCTTCCGCTTCGGCCACGCCCCAGTCCGCCGACTGCGCGTAGGTCGCGCCCTTGGCGTTGAGCAGGTGCGGCGACTTCACCGCCACCGCATCGACGCGGCCGCCGCGGGTCTCCAGCGTCACTTCGCCGTTGACCTTGGCCTGCGAGGAATTCAGGAACGCCTCCAGATCGGTCTTCAGCGGATCGTGATAGAAGCCTTCGTAGACCAGCTCCACCCACTTGCGCGCCACCTCCGGCTTGAAGCGGTTCTGCTGCTTGGTCAGCACCGCGTCTTCCAGCGCGCGGTGCGCGGCCAGCAGCGCGATCAGGCCCGGCGCCTCGAACACGATGCGGCCCTTCAGCCCGATCACGGTGTCGCCGGTATACATGCCGCGGCCCACGCCGTACGGGGCGAACAGCTTGTTGAGCTTGGCCAGCAGCTTGGCGCCTTCCAGCGGCTTGCCGTCCACCGCCACCGCTTCGCCGTGCTCGAACTTCAGGGTCACCGTCAGCGGCTCGGTCGGCCACGCGCTGCGCGGCGCGCACCAGCCGCGGGTGCCCTCGCCCGGCGCTTCCCAGCGGTCGATCTCGCCGCCGGACATGGTCACGCCGAGCAGGTTCTCGTTGATCGTGTAGGCCTTCTGCTTGGCGCGCACGCCGAAGCCGCGCTCTTCCAGATACTTCTGCTCGTAGGCGCGGGTCTGGGTGTGCTCCTTCTGGATCTCGCGGATCGGGGCGACGATTTCGTAATCGCCCAGTGCCTTGACCGCCAGGTCGAAGCGCACCTGGTCGTTGCCCATGCCGGTGCAACCGTGCGCGATGATCCTGGTGCCCAGTTCGTCGGCGCGCTTGAGCGCGGCATCGACGATCAGGTAGCGGTCGGACACCAGCAACGGATACTGGCCCTGGTAGCCCTCGCCGGCCCACACGAACGGCTTGACGAAGCCGCTCCAGATCGCCGGGCCGCCATCGACGGTGACGTGGCTGGCCGCACCCAGCTCGGCGGCGCGCTTCTCGATGAAGTCGCGCTCCTCGTCGTCCACGCCGCCGGTGTCGGCGAACACCGTGTGCACGGCATAGCCCTTGACCTGCAGATAGGGAATGCAGAAGCTGGTGTCCAGGCCGCCGGAGAAGGCCAGGACGATGTCCTTACTGCCGGGAATGGGGAGTGGGGAAGCGGGAATGGAAGAAGCAGTGCTCATGGTTGTTTCCTTATCACGCGTAAAAGTGGGGGCTAACGCTGTTGCTGTACCGATTCTCTATTCCCGTTTCCCGATTCCCGCTTGCGAAGCAAGCGCCGCCATGATCGCCTTCTGCACATGCAGCCGGTTCTCGGCTTCGTCGATGGCGATGCAGTTCGGCGAATCCATCACCGCGTCGGTGGCCTTGACGTTGCGGCGCAGCGGCAGGCAGTGCGAGAACACGCCGTTGTTGGTCAGCGCCATCTTGCGCTCGTCGACGATGAAGTGCTGGTACTGGTCGCGGATCGGCTTCTCCGGGCCCCAGTTGCCGAAGAACGGCAGCGCGCCCCAGCTCTTGGCGTAGACCACGTCGGCACCGGCGTAGGCGCTGTCGATGTCGTGGCTGACCTGCAGCGAGCCGCCGCTCTCGGCCACGTTCTGCGCCGCCCAGTCCATGTAGCGCTCGTCCAGCACGTAATCCGGGGTCGGGCACAGCAGGGTCACGTCCATGCCCAGGCGGGTGGCGATGGTCAGCGCCGAATTGGCCACCGCGGTGTTCAGCGGCTTGGGATGGTAGGTCCAGGTCAGCACGTACTTCTTGCCGCGCAGGTCCTGGGTGCCGAAATGCTGCTGCAGCGCCAGCGCATGCGCCAGCTCCTGGCACGGATGGGTGATGGTCTCCATGTTGATCACCGGCACCGGCGAGTACTTGGCGAAGCTCTTCAGTACCAGATCCTCGCGGTCCTTGGACCAGTCCACGAACTTCGGGAACGCGCGCACCCCGATCAGATCGACGTAGCGGCCCAGCACCCGCGCCACCTCGGCGATGTGCTCCTCGGTGTCGCCGTCCATCACCGTGCCCAGATCGAACTCGATCGGCCACGCGTCCTTGCCCGGCTGCAGCACCACCGCATGCCCGCCCAGCTCGAACGCGCCCAGCTCGAAACTGGTGCGGGTGCGCATCGACGGGTTGAAGAACACCAGCGCGATCGACTTGCCCTTCAGCTCGCTGCCCAGCTTGTTGCGCTTGAACAGCGCCGCCCGGGTCAACAGCGCATCCAGCTCGGCCCGGCTCCAGTCCTGGGTGTTCAAGAAGTGCTTCAGAGACATCGGTCCATCCTTTGCTGCGTGGAGCCACCGCGGCGGTAGCGTGCGCGGGACGCGCTGTAGTTCTTTACGGGTGAAACCTTTCCGGGGGATGAAAACGAAAAAACCCAGCCTCGGGCTGGGTTTTCAGACGAACGGCACGGCGCTCCGGTTACCCAGCCAGGATGTGGGATTCCGGTCGGCGCGCGCGCGATGTCATGCCCGAAGCCATGCGCGCGGCGCTGAGATCGTGCTGGGGCAGGTTCGCTTTCATCGGTGCGCATCCTCGCACGCGCACGCCGCAGGCGCAAGCGCGCGCGCTCATCGCGGCGGCACCACGACCGCATCGGGCACATACGGCGCCACCGACACGCGGATGCGCAGCCGGTTGCCCGGATCCTCCGCCAGCCGCGAGCGGTACTTGGTGCCCTTGTAGACATAGTCCACGTCGTAGGCGATCGGGCGGCGGAACTCGCGGCCGACCTCGATGGTGCGGCAATTGCGCCCGCTCGACGGCGGCGCCGGCGCCGCGGCGACCGGCACGGGCGCATCGCGGCGGCGGCTGAAGAGGTCCTTGACCGAATCCATCAACCGGTTCAGGCGGCTGTCGTCCTCCGGCTGGGCCGGCGCCGGCGCCGGCAACTCGACCGTGTCGCATTGCTGTTCGATGCGAGTGGCGCGCAGGGTCTGGTACACCGGCTCCACGTTCAGCACCTGCGCGTAGTCGAGCTTGACGTTCTCGATCACCACCACGCGGTTGCGCGCCTCGTTGTCCTGGGCCCAGGCCGGCACCGCGACGCATGCGAACAGGCCGGCCAGCGGCAACAACAGGTTCGGACGCATCGGCACCGAGCTTCGAATGACGGATCGAGCAGTGTAGGCATGGCAGCTTGCGTCGGGCTGAACGCAAGCCCACGCGCGGGGCCGCTGCCGGTAGAATCGACCGGCTTCCCCACGCCCGATGCCGATGAGCCTGCGCCTGCACAACAACCTGACCCGCCGGGTCGACGCCTTCGAACCCCTCGATCCGGTCGCCGGCCCAACCCTGTATGTCTGCGGCCCCACCGTCTACAACTATGCGCACATCGGCAACGCGCGCGGCCCGGTGGTGTTCGACGTGCTGGCCGCGCTGCTGCGGCGGCGCTACGGCGCGCTGCGCTACGCGCGCAACATCACCGACGTGGACGACAAGATCAACGCCGCCGCACAGGCGCAGGGCGTGCCGATCGCCACCATCACCGACCGCTTCACCGCCATCTACCGGCAGGACATGGCCGCGTTGGGGGTGCTGCCGCCGGACCTGGAACCGGAGGCCACCGCGCACATCCCGCAGATCGTGGCGATGATCGAGCGGCTGATCGACAGCGGCCACGCCTACGCCGCGCAAGGCCACGTGCTGTTCGCGGTGGCCAGCTTCGCCGGCTACGGCAAGCTGTCGCGGCGCGACCCGGAGGAGATGCTGGCCGGCGCCCGCGTCGAGGTGGCCCCGTACAAGCGCGATGCCGGCGACTTCGTGCTGTGGAAGCCGTCCAGCGACGAGCTGCCGGGCTGGGACTCGCCGTGGGGCCGCGGCCGCCCCGGCTGGCACATCGAATGCTCGGCGATGGCCGCCGCGCACCTGGGGCCGACCCTCGACATCCACGCCGGCGGCGTGGACCTGCAGTTCCCGCACCACGAGAACGAGATCGCGCAGAGCGAGTGCGCGCACGGCGGCGCCACCTTCGCCCGGTTCTGGCTGCACAACGGCATGCTCAACTTCAGCGGCGCCAAGATGAGCAAGTCGCTGGGCAACATCGAGACCGTGCACGACCTGATCGCCAGGCATCCGCCGGAAGCGCTGCGCTGCGCACTGCTGAGCGCGCACTACCGGCAGCCGCTGGACTGGTCCGATGCGCTGATCGAGCAGTGCAAGAGCACCCTGGACCGGCTGTACGGCACCTTGCGCGCGCTGGACGCGATCCAGGCCACCGCGGCGATCCCGCAAGCGATCGAGGACGCGCTGGAAGACGATCTCAACACGCCGCAGGCGCTGGCCGAAGTGGCGCGGATCGCGACGGTCGCGCGGCAGCTGCTGGCCCCGGTCGGCGGCAGCGATGCCCCGCGCGACGCACAGCTGGAAGCGCAATTGCGGCAGGCCAAGTCCGACCTGCTCGGCGCCGGCCTGGCACTGGGCCTGCTGCAACAAGCGCCGACGGCCTGGTTCAACCGCGGTGCCGGCGACGGCGACGATGGGCGCATCCAGGCGCTGATCGACGAACGCACCGCCGCCAAGAAGAGCCGCGACTTCGCCCGCGCCGACGCGATCCGCCAGCAGCTGGCCGCCGAAGGCGTAGTGCTGGAAGACACCGCGCAAGGCGTACGCTGGAAGCGCAGCTGAGCTTTTCCCTTCTCCCATCGGGACCATGGCCCCCTTTTTGGGGGAAGGTGCCCCGAAGGGGCGGATGAGGGTACGGCAACACTCGATAAGGGTACGGACAAAGCGGCTGGCGTCGATTTTTCGCGAGGCTGCGCCCGTACCCTCACCCCAACCCCTCTCCCGGGGGGAGAGGGGCTTTACCGATTGATTCTGGATTTGCGATGAACGACCCCACCGATTTCCCGCTCGAACCCACCCCCGCCGACGCCCAGGCCGCCATCGCCGAGGAATTCGGCTTCTTCGGCGACTGGTCCGAGCGCTACCAGTACCTGATCGATCTGGGCCGCAAGCTGCCCGCGTTCCCCGAGCAGTGGAAGACCGAACAGCACCGCCTGCACGGCTGCCAGTCGATGGTGTGGATCGTGCCCGAGGGCGATGCGCAGCGGCTGCTGTTCCATGCGATCAGCGATTCGGCGATCGTCTCCGGGCTGATCTACCTGGCGCTGCGGGTCTACTCCGGGCGCAGCGCCGCGCAGATCCTGGCCACTGCGCCGGACTTCGTCGCCGCGATCGGCCTGGGCAAGCACCTGTCGCCGACCCGCAGCAACGGCCTGGCCGCGATCCTGGCGTTCATCCAGGACAGCGCGCGCGCGCAGGCATGAGCGCCCCACTCCCTTCTCCCGAGAGCCTGCGTACGCTGCTGGCGCATCCCGGCTTCGCGCTGGTGCTGGCCTACCGCATCTGCACGATGCTGTCCTACCAGATCGTCGCGGTCACGGTCGGTTGGCACATCTACGAGATCACCCGCGATCCGTTCTCGCTGGGATTGATCGGACTGGCCGAGATCCTGCCGTTCTTCTGCATCGCGCCGTTCGCCGGCTACCTGGTCGATCACCTGCCGCGGCGCCGCCTGGGCATGCTCGCCAGCCTGGGCCTGGTCGCGACCGCGGCAGTGCTGGCCGCGCTGACCCACGGCTGGCTGCCGGTGCACGGCGTGTGGCCGATCTACGCGGCGATCGCACTGACCGGCGCGGCGCGGGCGTTCCTGGCGCCGGTGTACAACGCGCTGTTCGCGCACGCGCTGCCGCGCCAGGCGTATGCGCGCGGCGCCAGCATCGGCAGCGTGGTGTTCCAGATCGGCATGGTGATCGGGCCGGCGCTGGGCGGGGCACTGGTCGGCTGGGGCGGCAAAGGCCTGTCCTACGGCGTGGCCATGGCAGTGGCCTGCGTGGCGACGCTGGCGCTGTTGCTGCTGCGCGTCGCCGAGCCGGTCAACGCCGGCCCGCGCGCGCCGATCTTCCGCAGCATCGCCGAGGGCGCGCAGTTCGTGTTCTCCAATCAGATCATGCTCGGTGCGATGGCGCTGGACATGTTCTCGGTGCTGCTCGGCGGCGCGGTGTCGATGCTGCCGGCCTTCATCCACGACATCCTGCATTACGGCCCCGAAGGCCTGGGCATCCTGCGCGGCGCGCCGGCGCTGGGCTCGGTGCTGGTCGGGCTGTGGCTGGCGCGGCGCCCGCTGCAGCGCAACGCCGGCCGCATCCTGCTGCTGGCGGTGACCGGCTTCGGCCTGTGCACGATCGCCTTCGGCCTGTCGCGGCACTTCTGGCTGTCGGCGGCGATCCTGCTGGTCTACGGCATGTGCGACGGCGTGTCGGTGATCGTGCGCTCGACCATCCTGCAGCTGGCCACGCCGGACGCGATGCGCGGGCGGGTGTCCTCGATCAGCGGCATCTTCATCGGCTCGTCGAACGAGCTGGGCGCGTTCTACGACGGGGTCATGGCGCGGCTGGTCGGCCTGGTGCCGGCGGTGGTGATCGGCGGCTGCGTGACCTTGGGCGTGGTCGCGACCACTGCCTGGAAGGCGCCGAAGCTGCGCAAGCTGGACCTGCGCGAGCTGCAGTGACGGCGCGCTAGCCGCGCGCCGTTCAGCGCGCGCCGGCGGCGTCCTGGCGCGCCTCGGCGTCCCACGCCGCAGCGCAATCGGGCAGGTTCGCCGGCTGGGTCAGCCCGCCCTTGCCGGCCAGGAACCGGCACGTCGCCGCGAACACCGCCGGCACCGCCCTGGAGCGGATCGGCGACGCCAGCACGTGGTTGCCGGCATCGGCGAAATCCACCGCCTGGCGCAGCGCCGGCGGGGTGCCCAGCTGCGCGAACATCGCCTGCATCGCCGCCACCGACACGGTCGCGTCCTGATGCTGCGCGTCGCGATAGTAGTAACCGAGGAACAGCGGCACATGGATCCGCGCGTAGGTCGCCGGCAGCATGCCGCCGCGGGTCAGCGCGGCCAGCGCGCGGTAGCCGTCGACATGGGTGGCGTCGGCCCAGTAGCCACTATCGACCGGGTAGCGCATGACCGGATCGCCGCCGTTGCGCGACCACAGCAGCAATTGCGCGCCCCATGGCCACAGCATCGGCTGCAGCTGCTCGCCGTGCTCGCGCACCAGCGGCGACCACAGCACCACGGCCTGCACCTGCTGCGGATGCGCGGCCACGGTCTGCAGCGCCAGCGCGCCGCCCATCGAATTGCCGATCACCACCACGCGCCGGCCCAGCACCTGCGCCACCGCCAACGCCTCGGCGGCGGCGCCGAGCAGACGCGGCGCATCGATGCCGCGCAAGGCGTCGGCGGCGAGCAGCCCGTGTCCCGGCAGCCGCGGCAGGTACAGGTTGCAGCCGAAGCTGCGCGCCAGGCGCCGATGGGTCGGCGCGCCCTCGCCCTGGCTGGCGGTGAAGCCGTGCAGATAGACCATGGCGCAGTCGCGGCGTCCCGGATGCGCCGGGTCGGCCCAGACGATGCGCGCCTGGTTGTCCGCGCGCAGGCCGGGAGTGGCCCGTTCGCGCGCGTCCAGCCAGGCCTGCAGCGCAAGCGGATCCTGCGGCACCGCCGGCAGCGCGACCTGCGGCAGCGCCGGGCTGACCCGCGGCCCCAGCGCTACCACCGCCAGCAGCACCAGCACGACCAGCAGCGGCCAGCGGAGCCAGCGCCAGCTGGCGCCGCGCCGCGGCAGGTCGGGCGCGGAGGACGCGGCGATCATGCGCAAGCCCCCACTGCCTGTGTCGCCGCTACGGCCAGCCCGCCGCGCGACCCACTGCCACTACGCCGTGCACGGCGGCTCGGCAACGCGACACGGAACGGCACGGTAGGCCACGCGTGCGGCAGGCGGGCAAGGCGGTGCGGAAGCATCCGGAAGCAGCGGTCGCGTGGCCGACCGCCACCCGCGCAGTCTGCGGCGACGACATGACAGGCGGGTGTAAGGCGGGCTGCGCCGGCGATCGGCGGTGGCGGAAACGAGCGCATATCCGCGAACCTGCGTCCGCCGCAGGAGGCCGCTCAAGGTTCCCGTCCTGGCCGAACCGCGACGATCCTGCGTGGAGGCGACGCGGCTCGGCGCGCGCTTCCCTCGCAAAAAACAAAAGCCCCGCGCTGGCGGGGCCTTTGTTCGAACGGCGGGACAAGCGCGACGTGGCGGATCACTCGCCCTGCTGCTTCTGCAGGTGCTCCCAGCGCTCCTGCGCGTCGATGGTGCGCTCGGCGGTCAGGCGCGCGTCCAGGCGCTCCAGGCCGATTTCCTCGCCGGTGTCGACGCAGTAGCCGTAGTCGCCGGCATCCAGGCGCTTGAGCGTGCTGTCGATCTTGCCGATCAGCTTGCGGTAGCGGTCGCGGGTGCGCAGTTCCAGCGAGTTTTCGGTCTCGCGGGTGGCGCGCTCGGCCTCGTCGCCGATGTCGCGGACTTCGTCGCGCAGGTTCTCGATGGTCTGCTTGGATTCCTCGACCAGATCGGCACGCCAGCTGAGCAGGCGCTGGCGGAAGTACTCCTGCTGCAGCGTGCTCATGTACTCCTCGTCGCTCGCCGGCTTGTAGCCCTTGGGCAGGATCGGGCGACCGGTGGCTTCGTCGGTCTTGTACTCGACCACCTTGTGCTTGGCCGGCTTGGCGGGCGTGTTGGACTTGGCGGTCACCGCGACGGCGACCTTGCCGGTGGGCTTGGCGATCGGCGCCTTGGGGGTGGATTCGGATTTGGTGGGGGTTTTCGCGGAGGATTTCGAAACGGACACGGGATTCTTATGTGGCGGGGCCGAGGGCGCGGCGGGCTTGGCGGCAACCGGCTTGGAAACCGGTGCAGCGGCGGGCGTGGCGGCCTTGGCCGGGACAGACTTGGCCGGCGCCGGCTTGGCAGCCGGCTTCGGTACGGATTTGGACACCGCCGGGGCGGCGACCGGGGCGGTGGCCTGCTTTGGCTTTGCAACGGGCGTGGCCGGCTTCGCTGCCGGCGTCGCGCTGGATTTGGCGGCGGTCGCTGGCTTGGCGGCCGGCCTGGCCGCGGCTTTCTTGGCAAGCGCAGCGGCCGGCCTGGCCACCGGCTTCTTCGCCACCGCCTTGGCTGGCGCCTTCTTCGCCGGCGCAGGCGTGGACGCCGGTTTGACCACCGGTTTCTTCAGCGGCTTGGCAGCAGTGGACGCCGTCGCTTTCTTGGCAACGGGCTGGACGGGCTTCTTGGCGGCCTTGACGGCCTTCTTTACAGGTTTTTTAGCAGCCACGAATCGCTCTTCCTTGGTTTCCCCGGGGCCCGGGAAAGCGGGTCTTTATAGCCTACCCTACCCCCCGCGGCAACCACACCGCGTACACGCCGGTGAACGGCGGCCCGCCACGCAACTGGCATATCATGGCCAGGTGATCGCCCGCGCTCTTATCGCCCTGCTGCACCTGTACCAGCGCTTCATCAGCCCCCAGCTGGGGCCGCGCTGCCGTTTCGTGCCCAGCTGCTCGGCCTACGCGGTCACCGCCATCGCCCGCTACGGCGCGCTGCGCGGGGGCTGGATGGCCGCCCGCCGCGTCGGCCGCTGCCATCCCTTCCATCCCGGCGGGTTCGACCCGGTGCCCGATCCCGCGGCGCCGCCGGCCTGCCGCTGTCCAGGAAAACACTGAATGCCCTCCTCCACGCTCATCGTCAACGCCCGCCTGGTCAACGAAGGCAAAGAAACCCAGGGCGACCTGCGCATCGCCGACGGCCGCATCGCCGCGATCGCCCCGCAACTGGCCGCCCGCGACGGCGAGACGGTGGTCGATGCCAACGGGCGCTGGCTGCTGCCCGGCATGATCGACGACCAGGTGCACTTCCGCGAACCCGGCCTGACCCACAAGGGCGACATCGCCAGCGAGTCGGCGGCCGCGGTGGCCGGCGGCCTGACCAGCTTCATGGACATGCCCAACACCAATCCGCCGACCCTGGACGCGGCCGCGCTGCAGGCCAAGTACGATGCCGCCGGCGGCCGCGCCTGGGGCAACTACGGCTTCTACCTGGGCGCCAGCAACGACAACCTGGCCGCGATCCAGAGCCTGGACCCGAAGACCGCGCCCGGCATCAAGGTGTTCATGGGCGCCTCCACCGGCAACATGCTGGTCGACAACCCGCAGACGCTGGACGCGATCTTCCGCGACGCGCCGACCCCGATCATCACCCACTGCGAAGACACCCCGACCATCGACGCGACCCTGGCCGCGTTCAAGGAAAAGTACGGCGAGGCGCTGACCCCGGAGATGCATCCGGACATCCGTTCGCGCCAGGCCTGCCTGAAATCCTCGCAGCTGGCGGTGTCGCTGGCGCGCAAGCACGGCACCCGCCTGCACGTGCTGCACATCTCCACCGCCGACGAACTGGCGCTGTTCGCGCCCGGCCCGATCCAGGGCAAGCGCATCACCGCCGAGACCTGTATCCACTTCCTGCGCTTCGACCGCGCCGACTACGCCACGCTGGGCAACCTGATCAAGTGCAACCCGGCGATCAAGGACGCCAGCGACCGCGAGGCGCTGATCCGCGCGCTGGCCGAGGACGTGATCGACGTGCTCGCCACCGACCATGCGCCGCACACCTGGGAGGAGAAGAGCAAGCCGTATGCGCAGGCGCCGTCGGGGCTGCCGCTGGTGCAGTACGCGCTGGTCGCGGCGCTGGAACTGGTGCACGAAGGCCGGCTCGGCGTGGCCCAGGTGGTGCACAAGTTCGCGCATGCGCCGGCGCTGCTGTTCGACGTGCAACAGCGCGGCTTCCTGCGCGAGGGCTACCACGCCGACCTGGTGCTGATCGACGACACCGCCTTCACCGTGCGCCGCGAGGACGTGCTGTCCAAGTGCGGCTGGTCGCCGTTCGAGGGCCGCAGCTTCCGCTCCCGGATCGCGGCGACCTGGGTCAACGGCGAACTGGCCTGGGACGGCACCCGCCTGGTCGGCAGCCCGAACGGGCAGCGCCTGGCGTTCGACCGCTGATGCGGCGCGTCGTGTTGCCGGGCGCCGCGCTGGCGCTCGGCCTGCTGGCGTCGGCAGCCGCAGTGCTGCCGCTGCACGCGCAGACCGCGCCCACGGCTGGCGCCGACACCCGCAGCGCATTCCCGCGCCGCGCCTCGCAGGGCGCGCTGGTGATCGGCAAGGTGCCGCCCGGCAGCCGCGTGCAGTACGCCGGGCGCACGCTGCGGGTCAGCGGCTACGGCAGCGTGGTGTTCGGCATCGGCCGCGACGAACGCGGTCCGCTGCGGATCCTGGTGCAGCGCGCGGACGGCGGCAGCGAGACCGTCGACATCGCGGTGACCCCACGCGACTGGCCGCTGGAGCGCATCGATGGCGTGCCGCCGAAGACGGTCAACCCGCCGCCGGCGATCGCCGAACGGATCAAGCGCGAACAGGCGCAGGTCGCCGCCGCGCGCGACCGCGACGACGACCGCACCGACTTCGCCGCGCCCTTCATCTGGCCGGTGCAGGGCCGCATCAGCGGCCGCTTCGGCAATGCCCGCGTGTACAACGGGCAAGCCGGCGCCGCCCACTCCGGCATGGACATCGCCGTGCCCACCGGCACCCCGGTCAAGGCACCGGCCGCCGGCATGGTCAGCTTCGCCGCGCCGGACCTGTACCTGACCGGCGGCACCGTGCTGCTCGACCACGGCGACGGGGTCAGCTCCAACTTCCTGCACCTGTCGCGGATCGACGTGAAGGTCGGCGACCGCATCGCCCAGGGCCAGGTGCTCGGCGCGGTCGGCGCCACCGGGCGCGCGATCGGGCCGCATCTGCATTGGGGGATGAACTGGTTCGACGTGCGCATCGATCCGCTGCTGGTGTTGGAGCGCACCAAGTAACAGCCTGGCAGTTCACCCGCAGCGGCGCGCGGCGGCGCGTTCTTCATGTCCGTGGCCGAGGCCTCGCCTGGCGCGGTTCGACGTGCGCATCGATCCGCTACTGGTGTTGGAGCGCACCAAGTAACAGCCTGGCAGTTCACCCGCAGCGGCGCGCGGCGGCGCGTTCCTCATGTCCGTGGCCGAGGCCTCGCCTGGCGCGGTTCGACGTGCGCATCGATCCGCTGCTGGTGTTGGCGCGGACCAAGTAACCGTTTTTTGTGTGCGACTTCAGTCGCCCACAACAGCCGCTCATCGCAGTGCCATCGCCTGAATCAGGCCCCACACCCTGCCGCGCCAGCCGACTGGTCGGCTGCGCGCCGCATTCGGCCAGGGCGCGATACACCACCTCGCCGCACACCAGGTGCGAGGGATCGTATCCAAATGCGGACGCGGGCCGAACCCGCGACGCCGTGCTGCTTTGCGGTATAACCATGAGGCGACCGGCGCATCCGCCGCCGGCGCGGGCCATGGCGCGCAATGCGCCACCGCAGTCCCCGCGGCAGGTCTCGCCGCGGCGTTCGCTCTCCCTCCCCCCCGTCCAGGAGATGTGCGCAATGACCATCGACAAGCTCAAACCCACCCTCGGCACCCTGCACCTGTGGGGCATCGCCGTGGGCCTGGTGATCTCCGGCGAATACTTCGGCTGGAGCTACGGCTGGGGCACCGCCGGCACGCTCGGCTTCCTGGTCACCACCGTGCTGGTGGCGGTGATGTACACCTGTTTCATCTTCAGCTTCACCGAACTGACCACCGCCATCCCCAACGCCGGCGGCCCGTTCGCCTACAGCCTGCGCGCGTTCGGCACCGCCGGCGGGATGATCGCCGGCATCGCCACGCTGATCGAGTTCGTGTTCGCCCCGCCGGCGATCGCGATGGCGATCGGCGCCTACCTCAACGTGCAGTTCCCGACCCTGGACCCGCGCCTGGCCGCGGTCGGCGCCTATGCCATCTTCATGACCTTGAACATCCTCGGCGTCGGCATCGCCGCCACCTTCGAACTGATCGTCACGGTGCTGGCGGTGATCGAGCTGCTGGTGTTCATGGGCGTGGTCGCGCCCGGCTTCAGCGTGGCCAACTTCGCGCGCGGCGGCTGGGCCGGGTCGGACACGTTCAGCCTGGCGGCGATCGGCGGCATCTTCGCCGCGATCCCGTTCGCGATCTGGTTCTTCCTGGCGATCGAGGGCGCGGCGATGGCCGCCGAGGAAGCCAAGGACCCCAGGCGCACCATTCCGCGCGCCTACATCGCCGGCATCCTGACCCTGGTGATGCTGGCGTTCGGGGTGATGATCATGGCCGGCGGCGTCGGCGACTGGCGCACCCTGTCCAACATCAACGACCCGCTGCCGCAGGCGATGAAGGCGGTGGTCGGCGACAGTTCGACCTGGCTGCACATGCTGGTGTGGATCGGCCTGTTCGGCCTGGTGGCCAGCTTCCACGGCATCATCCTCGGCTATTCGCGGCAGTTCTTCGCGCTGGCGCGCGCCGGCTTCCTGCCGCACGGCCTGGCCAGGCTGTCGCGCTTTAGCACCCCGCACCGCGCGATCCTGGCCGGCGGCGTGGTCGGCGTGGCGGCGATCTACAGCGACGGCCTGGTGCAGCTGCAAGGCATGTCGCTGACCGCGGCGATGATCACCATGTCGGTGTTCGGCGCGATCGTCATGTACATCATGAGCATGCTCAGCCTGTTCAAGCTGCGCCGCGCCGCGCCGCAATTGGAACGCAGCTACCGCGCGCCGGGCTATCCGCTGGTGCCGGCGCTGGCGCTGCTGCTGGCGCTGGTGTGCCTGGCGGCGATGGTGTGGTTCAACGCGCTGCTGGCGCTGCTGTTCCTGGGCCTGATGCTGCTCGGTGCCGGCTGCTGCGCGCTGAGCCTGCGCCGCAGCGGCGGCAGCGGCGGCAGCCTCGCCGAGGCCGCCGCCCAGGCTTGATCGAGGACACGGCGCCCGCCGCGCGCGGGCGCCTGCAGGAGAACCCGGCATGAGCGGTTTCGCACACAGCGTCGGCGGCCAGACCTGGCGCTTCGACGACCTCAAGGACCTGCTGGCCAAGGCCACGCCGGCACGCTCGGGCGACCGCCTGGCCGGGCTGGCCGCGGCCAGCGAGCCGCAGCGGGTCGCCGCGCAGATGGCATTGGCCGATCTGCCGCTGCGGCACTTCCTGCACGAGGCGGTGATTGCCTACGAAGACGACGAGGTGACCCGGCTGATCGTGGACAGCCACGACGCGGCCGCGTTCGCGCCGGTGGCGCACCTCACCGTCGGCGGCTTGCGCGACTGGCTGCTCAGCGAAGCGGCCGACGAAGCGACACTGGCCGCACTCGCACCAGGGCTGACCCCGGAGATGGCCGCCGCGGCGTCCAAGCTGATGCGCATCCAGGACCTGATCCTGGTGGCGCAGAAGATCCGCGTGGTCACCGCGTTCCGTAACACCCTCGGATTGCGCGGGCGCCTGTCCACCCGCTTGCAGCCCAACCACCCCACCGACGACCTGGCCGGCATCGCCGCCAGCGTGCTCGACGGGCTGCTGTACGCCAACGGCGATGCGGTGATCGGGATCAACCCGGCCAGCGACAACACCCAGACCATCTGCGAATTGCTGAAGATGCTCGACGCGGTGATCGCCGGCTACCAGATCCCGACCCAGGCCTGCGTGCTGACCCACGTCACCACCTCGATCGAGGCGATCGAGCGCGGCGTGCCGCTGGATCTGGTATTCCAGTCGATCGCCGGCACGCAGAAGGCCAACGCCAGTTTCGGCATCGACCTGGCGCTGCTGCAGCAAGGCTACGAGGCCGGACTGAGCCTGAAGCGCGGCAGCGTCGGCGACAACGTGATGTATTTCGAGACCGGCCAGGGCAGCGCGCTGTCGGCCGACGCGCACCACGGCGTGGACCAGCAGACCTGCGAGGCGCGCGCCTACGCGGTAGCACGGCGCTTCAAGCCGCTGCTGGTCAACACCGTGGTCGGCTTCATCGGCCCCGAATATCTGTACGACGGCAAGCAGATCATCCGCGCCGGACTGGAAGACCACTTCTGCGGCAAGCTGCTCGGCGTGCCGATGGGCTGCGACATCTGCTACACCAACCATGCCGAGGCCGACCAGGACGACATGGACGTGCTGCTGACCCTGCTCGGCACCGCCGGGATCAACTTCATCATGGGCATCCCCGGCTCCGACGACGTGATGCTCAACTACCAGACCACCTCGTTCCACGATGCGCTGTACGCGCGCCAGGCGCTGGGCCTGCGCCCGGCGCCAGAGTTCGAGCAATGGCTGGAGCGGCTGGACATCCTGCGCATCGACAACGGCCGCTTCCGCCTCGGCCACGAGCCGCCGGCCGCGTTCCGGCGCGCGCTGGCGCAACTGGGCTGAGCGGGCCGCGCATGCACGACGACGCCGAACGCCCTTCCACCGCCGATCCCTGGGCCGCGCTGCGCCGGCTGACCCCGGCACGCATCGCCCTCGGCCGCACCGGCACCAGCCTGCCGACCGCAGCGCAGCTGGATTTCCAGTTCGCGCACGCACAGGCGCGCGACGCGGTGCACCTGCGCTTCGATCCGGCGCCGCTGGCCGCGGCGCTGCACGCGCGCGGCCGCGACCACGTCGCGCTGCACAGCGCCGCGGCCGACCGCCACATCTACCTGCAGCGCCCCGACCTGGGCCGCCGCCTGAGCGAGGACGCGGCCAGCGAACTGCGCGGCCACGTTGCCGTGCAGCGTCACCGCTACGACCTGGCGCTGGTGGTGGCCGACGGGCTGTCGGCACTGGCAGTGCACCGCCACGCCACGCCGATGCTGGAACGCATCGACGCGCTGGCCGCGGCCGAAGGCTGGACGCTGGCGCCGGTGGCGCTGGTCGCACAGGGACGCGTGGCGATCGGCGACGAGATCGGCGAACTGCTGGGCGCGCGCATGAGCGTGGTGCTGATCGGCGAGCGCCCCGGCCTCAGTTCGCCGGACAGCCTCGGCCTGTACTTCACCTACGCCCCGCGCGTGGGCCTCAACGACGCCTGCCGCAACTGCATCTCCAATGTGCGCGAGGCTGGCCTGAGCTATGCGCAGGCCGCGCACAAACTGGCCTGGCTGCTGCGCGAGGCGTGCCGGCGGCGGCTCTCCGGCGTGCAGTTGAAGGACCGGGCGCAGACGCCCGCGCTCTCCGCCGCGGACGACGCGCCGCGCAAGGCGCCGGGCAATTTTCTGATCCCGGACTGAGGCGGCCGGCGGCCGCCGGCAGGCGGGCAGCCAGCGAATCGATGCCGCCCGGCAGCGACGGCAGCGATCGCGCCGCGCGTCGACCTGGCCCGCCATGCAGGCGTTGCCGCGGGCGCGCGCACCAAAGCACGAGCGCCGCACGCGGAAACCGCGCGCCTGCGCACAACGAAGGCATTGGTGCGTTTCAAAACATAGACAAATGTTCTTTGCAAGAACAAAACAAGGATTGCCGTACACGCATCTGCTACAACTACGCCGCGTCTGGAAACGGCCGCAATGCATCGCAACCGGCAACGTCGCAAGCATTCAAAAAACGTCCTGATTAGCCCTGACCTTCAGCCAGCAGTCGCAGGATCTGCGCTTATCACGCCATCGCGCAAGGCAACTACGCAAGACGTTATCTGGCCGAGGCGGCCTACCGTTTCAATCGCCGATTCTGCCTGCGCGAGATGCTGCCACGACTCGCCACGGCGATGATGCGATGCAAACCCTGTCCAGAGCCGGTTCTGCGTGCGGCGAGCAATCTCCACAGCTGAGAGTCAGGGCTAATCAGGAAAAACGTTGGAAGTTCTTCGCAAAGAACATTTTTTCGCGCAACCGCAACTCGGTAGAAACGGCAACCGCCGCGACAGCCGTATTCACGCCATTCGCAATCGGGCTGCCGGGCACGACAAAAAAATCCGGCTTCGCCGCATTTCCTTTTTCAGACAAATAGAGAATTCGCATGCGTTTTACCTTCTCGCTGCACGCCTCCGCGCTACTGGCCGTCTTCTGCGTCTCCAACTG
This sequence comes from Xanthomonas hyacinthi, assembly GCF_009769165.1. Classification (NCBI taxonomy): domain Bacteria; kingdom Pseudomonadati; phylum Pseudomonadota; class Gammaproteobacteria; order Lysobacterales; family Lysobacteraceae; genus Xanthomonas; species Xanthomonas hyacinthi. Next base: position 3,862,999 of record NZ_CP043476.1, on the reverse strand, counting down.
CGGCGCGCAGGCCAAGGGCGGCACCGCCGACCGCCCGCAATTGAGCGCCGCCGACGCCCAGACCTACACTGCCTCCGCCTACCTGGCCAAGGCCGGCAGGATCGGCGCATTGATCGCCGACGGCTGGGATCCAGGCGCGGGAGTGGCGCTGCTGAGCGCCAACTATCGCGTCGCCGCCGATGGCTCGGCGCCGTTCAAGAGCGTACAGGCCGCGGTGGACAAGGCCGTGGCGGACGGCGGTGCGATGCGTCGCTACATCAGCCTCGCACCGGGCATCTACAGGGAGACGGTCTGCATTCCTCAGGGAGCGCCGCCGATCGTGCTGTTCGGCCTGGGCAGCACCCGCAGCGATACGCTGATCGTCTTCAACAACGCCAATCCGACCCCCAAGCCGGTCGGCACGCCCAGCCAGGCTTGCGCCAGCAACGCCGATGCGGCGGTGATCGGCACCGCCGGCAGCGCCACGGTCTCGGTGCGCGCGGACGGGTTCCAGGCACGCAACCTGACCATCGCCAACGGTTATGTGGAGGGTACCTTCCCCGGCGCCAATCAGTCGGCAGTCGCCCTGGCCGTGCGCGGCGACAAGGCGCTTTTCCAGAATGTGGCGGTGCTGGGCAACCAGGACACCCTGCTGGTCAGCGCCGTCGACCCCGCCTTGCTGATCCGTGCGTACTTCAAGGAAAGCCTGGTGCAGGGCGATACCGACTTCATCTGCGGCTCCAGCGTCGCGGTATTTTCCCATAGCATCATCCGCTACGACACCACCCGCCCGAGCAAGTCCAGCGTCGGCCATGTTTTCGCGCCCAGCACCGTGCCCGGCAGCGTCTACGGCTTTCTCGCCACCGACAGCACCTTCGACGCGATCGGCGATGTCGGCAGCAATCCGACCTATCTGGGCCGCGCCTGGGACCAGGCCGTCGGCGACCTCTCCAAGTATGTCAGTGGCGTATCGCCGAACGGCCAGGTGACGATCCGCAATTCGATCCTCGGCGCGCATATTCGCAAGAACGCGCCGTGGGACGCGTCCACCGTCAAGCGCCCCTACTGCGACAACCCCACCTGCCCTCACTCGCGCAACCGCTTCTACGAGTATTCCAACAGCGGCCCGGGCAGCGCCGACTGAATCGATCCCCACCGATCTCGCCGCCGCGCGCGCCGGCGGCTACCGACATCGCCGAAAGGTCGCATTGGCTGCGCACACTACCTCCCCCTCCCATCAGCAGAACCACCCCATGATCACTGCAACTCCCTTGTTCCGCCTCACATTCGGCCTGCCGCTGCTGGCGATCGCCTCGCTGCAGGCCAACGCAACGACCCGGCAGCCGTTCGCCCAGCAGGATGCCGCAAACAGCGTCGGCACCAGCTGGGGCACGATCGACAAGCCGACCTTGCCGCAAAACGTATGCATGAAACTGGTGGCGACGCTGCTGCCGGTCAACGGCTCGCTCGACAGCCTCGACGCGGACCCAGCCTACGTGGCACCGGATACGATGCGCATCCAGAACGCCATCGCCGATTGCCCTGCCGGCAGCGCGGTGAGGCTGGTCGTCGGCGCCAATGGCAAATCCGGTTTCCTCACCGCCCCGCTGACCCTCAAGAGCGGAGTGACCCTATGGATCGACCAGGGCGCCACGCTGTTCGCCTCGCGCAATCCGCAAGACTACGATACCGGCGTCGGCACTTGCGGAATCGCCAACACCGACAAGATCAAATCCTGCAAACCGCTGATCTACAGCAGCGCCACCATCGGCAGCGGCATCGTCGGCGACGGCAAGATCGACGGGCGCGGCGGCAGCGTGCTGACCACTGGCCCCAACGCCGGCAAGCGCAGCTGGTGGGACGTGGCCTATCAGAACGTCACCGATAAACTGATCCAGCACGCGCCGCGCATGCTGCAGATCGAAAACAGCAGGGATTTCACCCTGTATGCGGTGACCTTGGAGAATTCGCCCAATTTCCACGTATTCACCGACAACGTCGTCGGCATGACCGCCTGGGGCATCAAGATCCTCACCCCGAGCCTGGTCTACTCCCAGCCGGGTTACAAGTGTCCGGCCGGCACCACGCCGGATGTGCGCACGCCCGCGACCTGCTTCACCCCGGAAACAGCCAAGAACACCGATGGTTTCGACCCCGGCCAGTCCAGGAACGTGCTGCTGGCATATTCCTACATCAGCACCGGCGACGACGATGTCGCCATCAAGGCGCATGCCAGCAGCAAAGCCAGCAATCCCTCCACCGACATGGTCTTCATCAACAATACGATCATTTACGGCCATGGCTTCGGGTTCGGCAGCGAAGCCGATACGGGCATCCACCGCATCCTGGTGCGCAACCTGAGCATCGACGGGCACAACGCTAACGATGCCATCACAGACCCCGCATCCAACAACGGCCTGCGCATCAAGTCCGACATCAGCCGCGGCGGCCTGGTCTCCGACATCGCCTTCGAGAACATCTGCATGCGCAACGTGGCGCGCCCGCTGGTCTTCGACGCGTTCTACAGCAAGCCGGCCAATGCCGGGCTCAGCCCCGAGTATCCGCGTTTCGAGGGCATCACCCTGCGCAACGTGCATTCGCTGGGTTCACGCGATTTCGGCGCAGGCCAGTTGAGCTTCTACGGCTACATGGACGCGAAGCAGTCCTTCCCGATCACCATCGCGATGGACAATGTGGTGCTCGAGGGCGGTCCCATTTCCTTCGCCCCTCCGCACAATGGCGGACCGGGCGCGAATCCGGCGGCCACCCACTTCAGCTTCACCGGTGGACCGGTCAGTTTCGCCAATCTGCTGACCCCCTCCACCCAGTACGACGTACAGATCCAGGGCCAGCCGGGAATCGGCGAGCCGCTGGACTGCAGCAATGCATTCGTGCCCTATAGCAGCGTGCTGCCCGATTCGCCGATCTGATCGCACCGGCGCGCTACCGCGCGTCGCTCCGCAGCGCTGGCGCCATGCCGGCGCTGCGGCATCGGCGCCGCTGCCCTGCGCGGATGCGGCGCACTGTCGGTTTGCGTGCGCGCTGGACCGCGCATGACGGTGGCCTGTCCACCTGCGCTGCGCGCGTGGGCCGCAACGCAGCTGGCTCCAGCGCGATCGCTGTCGCCGGCGGCCCGCGCCGCTGCACGCTCGCGCGCACGGCAACCGAAGCGCACGCCGTCGTCGCCGATCGGCAGCGTCCCGCTCCATTGCAGCGTCGTTCGATCCTGAGACCTCAGCCCAGGCCGGCCCACCAGGCGCGCCACAGTGTGGCCATCGCCGCGGGCGGTTTGCGTGCGGCGCGGGCGTGTTGCGCGATCCGCGCACGCGCCAGCGCCGCCACGATGCGCCGCGGCCGCGGCCCGTCCACGCGTCGCGGCCAACCTTGCAGCAGGGCCTGCGCCCAGCGCCGCTGCGCCTGCGCCGCGTCGCCGCCACCGCGCAGCGACAACGGCACCGCGGCGATGCCGGCGGCGGCCAGCCGCTGCGCCAGCACCTGCGTGGCCAGCGCCGCCGCCGCGCCGCGGCGGCCCTCGAAGACGGCGCCCTCGACCTGCGCCGCGGCCAGTGCGAACGCCTCCAGGCGCTCGTAGGCATGCGCCGGATCGGCCGCGGCCGCGCGCGTGGCGAGCAGCCCCGGCAAGGCCTCGGCCAGCGGCGTCCATGGCGCGGCGACCGGCTCCAGCACCCGCCCCAGCGGATGCCGCGAGCGTTGCGCGGCCCAACTGTGCAATTCCTCGCCCCACCACGCCAGCTTGGCGTCGGCTGGCAGCGGATCGCCGGCGATGTTGAGGATGTCGTCGAATTCCTGCAGCAGCGCGAACCAGGCCACGGTGTGCGCGCGCTGCGGCGCCGGCACGAACACCTCGGCCACCGCCCATTCCGGCCAGCGGCTGCGCCATTTGTCGAGGAAGGCATCCAGGGCGGAGGTGCTGCTCATGCGATCGGGATTCCGGAAGTTCAGGAGGGCTGCGGCGCGCCGGGCCAGGCGTGCGCATCGAGCAGGTCGGCCGGCGCGGCGACCAGCGCATCGGCGCGCCAGGCCAGCGGATCCTCGCCGTCCAGGCGATAGCCCCACAACACCGCCACCGAGGCCATGCCGGCGGCGCGCGCGGCGAGGATGTCGCGCTCGTCGTCGCCGACGTAGGCGATCTGCTGCGGGTCCAGGCCCAGGCGCTGCGCCGCCACCTGCAGCGGCAGCGGGTGCGGCTTGCGCTCGGCCAGGGTGTCGCCGCCGATCAGCACCGCGCAGCGCCGTTCCCAGCCCAGCTGCGGCAGGATCAGCCGCGCCAGGTATTCGGGCTTGTTGGTGACGATGCCCCACACGCAGCCGGCATCTTCCAGTCGCTGCAGCATCGGCGCGATGCCGTCGAACGGCTGCGAATGCCGGCCGATCAAGGTTTCGTACTGGCGCAGGAAATCGGGGATCAGCGCATCGCGCGCCGCGGTCGGCAACTCGGGAAAGGCCACGCCCAGCATCGCCCGCGAGCCCTTGGACACCACCGGGCGCAGCTGCTCCAGGCGCAGCGCGTCGGCGCCATGCTCGGCGCGCAGCGCATTGGCCGCGGCCAGCAGATCCGGCGCACTGTCCAGCAGCGTGCCGTCCAGATCGAACAGCACCGCGCGCGGGAACCCGCCGCGCGGCGGCTGTGCCGATCCCCTACTCCCCATTCCCGCTTCCCGGCTTCACCGCACACGCCAGATAATTCACCTCGGTGCGCGTGGACAGCCGCGCGCGGTTGCGCCACGGTTCGTACAGCATGCCGCTGACGTCGCGCAGCTGCAGCTCGGCCTGGCGCAGCCACGCCGCCAGTTCGGCCGGCTTGATGAACTCCTGGTAGCGGTGGGTGCCGGTGGGCAGCAGCCGCGCCACGTACTCGGCGCCGACGATGGCCAGCGCGAACGCGGCCGGGGTGCGGTTGAGGGTGGACAGGAACAGCTGGCCGCCGGGCTTGAGCAGGCTCGCGCAGGCGCGCACGATCGCCGCCGGATCGGGCACGTGTTCCAGCATCTCCATGCAGGTGATCGCATCGAAGCCGCCCGGGCGCTCGGCGGCCAGGTCCTCGACCGACTGCACGCGGTAGTCGACCTCCACCCCGGACTCGAGCTGGTGCAGCCGCGCCACCTTGACCAGCTCCGGCGACAGGTCGATCGCGGTGACCTGCGCGCCCTGCCTGGCCAGCGCCTCGCTGAGCAGGCCGCCGCCGCAGCCCACGTCGAGCACGCTGGCGCCGCGCAGCGGCAGCCGCTCGGCGACGTAGCGCAGGCGCACCGGGTTCAGCGCGTGCAGCGGCTTCTGCGGGCCGTCGGCGTCCCACCAGCGGGTGGCCAGCGCACCGAACTTGTCCAGTTCGGCCTGATCGAAGTTGGCGGAGGCGTTGGAGGCGGAAACGGTCATGGCGGCATCTCGGTTGGGCCGCGCGCGGAGCGCGGCGCGGCAGGAAAGCAGATCAGGCGTGCACGCTGCGGATGCGTTCGCGCCACTGCCGCGCGTTGGCGACCAGCGCGTCGGTGTCCATGTCCACCAGCACGCGCTGTTCGAGCTTGCGCTGGCCGGCGATCCACACGTCGCTGACCTGCTGCCGGCCGGCCGCATAGACCAGTTGCGACAGCACGTTGTGCAGCGGCTGGGTCTCCAGCGCCGACAGGTCCACGCAGATCAGGTCGGCCTGCTTGCCGACCTCGATCGAGCCGATCCTGTCGCCGAAACCGAGCGCGCGCGCGCCGCCCAGGGTGGCCGCGCGCAGCGTGCTGGCCGCGTCCAGCGCGGTGGCGTCGTTGGCCACCGCCTTGGCCAGGATCGCCGCGGTGCGGTTCTCGCTGAACATGTCCAGGTCGTTGTTGCTGGCGCAGCCGTCGGTGCCGATCGCCAGGTTCACGCCCGCGCGCTGCAGCGCGCAGGCCGGGCAGAAGCCGGAGGCGAGCTTGAGGTTGGATTCGGGGCAATGCACCACGCTGACCCCGCGCTCGGCGCACAGGTGGATCTCCGCGTCGGTGAGCTGGGTCATGTGCACCGCGATCAGGCGGTCGTTGACCAGGCCGAGCCGGTCCAGCCGCGCCAGCGGGCGCTGGCCGTACTGCTTGAGCGAGTCGGCGATCTCCTGCGCGGTCTCGTGGGTGTGCAGGTGCACCGGCACGTCGAGCTGGTCGGACAGCATGCGCACGCGCGCGAAGTTGGCGTCGTTGACCGTGTACGGCGCATGCGGGGCGAAGGCGATGCCGATCAGCGGATCGTCGCGCCACTGGTCGTGCACCTCGCAGGCGCGTTCGAAGTATTCGTCGGAGGTCTTGGCCCAGGCGGTCGGGAAATCGATGATCACCGTGCCCACCCGCGCGCGGAAACCGTGCTGCTTGTACACCGCGGCCTGCACGTCGGCGAAGAAGTAGTTCTCGTTGGCGCAGGTGGTGCCGCCGCGCAGCATCTCGGCGATCGCCAGCGCGGTGCCGTCGGCGACGAACTCCGGGCCGATCACCGCGGTTTCCACCGGCCAGATGTGCTGCTGCAGCCACACCATCAGCGGCAGGTCGTCGGCGATGCCGCGCAACAGCGTCATCGGGTTGTGGGTGTGCGCATTGACCAAACCCGGCAGCAGCGCCGCGTCCGGGCGCGACACGCGGCGCGCGGCGGCGAAACGCGCGTGCGCCTCGACGCGCGGCAGCACCGCGACGATCTCGCTGCCGCGCACCGCCACCGCGTGGTCCTCCAGCACCACGGCATGCGGCTCGATCGGGACCACGTAGCCGGCTTCGATCAGCAGGTCGCAGGATTCAACGGGGGCAGACGTCATGGCAGGCCTTGGGAAGGACGTTAGGGTTGGAACGCCCAGAACGGCGCTTGGGTGCCGGCCGGGGGTCGGTAGCGCTGGCCGTCGTAGCGCCGCGGCTGGCGCGCGCGCGCGGTGCCAGGTCGTAGCGCGCCGTGTCCAGGCGCAGCGCATCCTGGTCCGGCTCCAGCCCGGCGTCCTCGCCGAGCGCGCGCGAATACGTGGCCAGGACGCGCGCATCGGCGCTGGACAGCAGCGCCAGGTGCAGTTCGATCGCGCGCTCGCCAGGGGGCCGCGGCATCGGTAGCGTATGCGACCGCGGCCAGGGTCGCGCCGGGATCGTAGGGCCAGGGCTTGCACGCCTGCGCCACGACCGCCGCCTGCCACGGCGCGGCGACGCCGCGCAGCAAGCGCGCGGCGCAGGCCTGCGCCGCGCACGCGGCCGTGGCCAGGCCGATGCAGCACAGCGCGGCGGCCCAGCCGGATCCCGCGCACCGCCGGCAGCGTGCTGCGGACACGCTTACTTGACGCGCGAGAAGTACTCGCCCGAGCGGGTATCGACCTTGATCACTTCGTCCTGGCCGACGAACAGCGGCACCCGCACCACCGCGCCGGTTTCCAGCGTGGCCGGCTTGCCGCCGCCGCCGGAGGTGTCGCCGCGCACGCCCGGGTCGGTCTCGACGATCTTCAGTTCGACGAAGTTCGGCGGGGTGACCTGGATCGGGGTGCCGTTCCACAGCGTCACCACGCAATCCTCCTCGCCCTTGATCCACTTGGCCGCGTCGCCGACGCCGACCTTGTCGGCCTGCACCTGCTCGAAGGTTTCCTGCTGCATGAAGTGCCAGTATTCGCCGTCGGTATACAGGTACTGCATGTTGGTATCGACCACGTCGGCCGCTTCCAGGCTGTCGGTCGCCTTCATGGTCAGTTCGACCACGCGCCCGGACTTGATGAAGCGGTACTTGATGCGGGTGAAGGCCTGGCCCTTGCCCGGCTTGACGTATTCGGTATCGGTGATGATCGCGGGCTCGCTGTTGACCAGGATCTTCATCCCGTTCTTGACGTCGTTCATGCCGTAGCTGGCCATCTGAAACTCCTCGGGTAAGGCAAACCCGCCGCGTGCGGCGGCCGGCCGGATAGAATGGAAAGCCCCGCCGTCGGCGGGCACTCGTTTTATGACCGCATATGATAACCGCAGCCCCCCGCCCGATGCAGCCGTCCCCGTCTCCCGCCACGCTGGCGCCGCCGCGCTGGCAGCAGCTGTGGCGCGATGCCGTGCGCGACCCGCGCGAGCTGCTGGCGCTGCTCGGGCTGGACCCGCAGGCGCTCGGCGTCTCCGAACAGGCTGCGACGCAATTCGCACTGCGCGTGCCGCGCGGCTTCGTGGCGCGCATGCACCATGGCGACCCGCACGACCCGCTGCTGCGCCAGGTGCTGCCGATCGACGCCGAACTGCGCCGGGTGCCGGGCTTCGCGCTGGACGCGGTCGGCGACGCCGCGGCCAAGAAGGCCGACGGGGTGATCCAGAAATACCGCGGCCGCGCGCTGCTGGTCGCCACCGGCAGCTGCGCGGTGCACTGCCGCTACTGCTTCCGCCGCCACTTCCCGTATGCCGAGGAAACCGCCGCGCGCGATGGCTGGCGCGAGGCGGTGGCGGCGATCGCCGCCGACCCGGACATCGACGAGGTGATCCTGTCCGGCGGCGACCCGCTGTCGCTGGCCACCTCCAAGCTGGTCGAGTTGACCGAGGCGCTGGCGGCCCTGCCGCAGCTCAAGCGCCTGCGCATCCACAGCCGGCTGCCGGTGGTGCTGCCCGAACGCGTCGATGCGCCGCTGCTGGCCTGGCTGCGCGCGCTGCCGTGGCCATTGGCGTTCGTGATCCATGCCAACCACGCCAACGAATTCGATGCGAGCGTGGATGCCGCGCTGGCGCAGTTGCGCGGCACCGGCGCGCAACTGTTGAACCAGGCGGTGCTGCTGCGCGGGGTCAACGACAGCGTCCAGGCGCTGGCCGCCTTGAGCGAGCGCAGCTTCGCCGCCGGGGTGCTGCCCTACTACCTGCATCAATTGGACAAGGTCGAAGGCGTGGCCCATTTCGAAGTGGACGATGCAACCGCGCGCGCGCTGCACCAGGCCCTGGCCGCGCGGCTGTCCGGGTATCTGGTGCCGAAGCTGGTGCGCGAGATTCCCGGCGACACCGGCAAGCACGCGCTGTAGCCGGACTCGGCTGCGGCAGGCACGGCGGCGCATTGTCGCCATCTTGCCGGACCACCTGCCCGGGTGGGCTTGGGGCGGGCTGAAGCCCCTCCTACAGGAAGCGCCCAAGGCCGGCGCGCTCGGGACGGCCTGCGCGCCGCCGGGCACCCTGGCCTGCCAGCTACGCCTCGCTGCGCGGCGCGCCCTCGTTGGCCAGCAGCTGGCGGAATTCGCAGGCGCTGAGCGGGTGGCTGAGCCAGAAGCCCTGCCCCAGTTCGCAGCCGCGCTCGCGCAGCAGTTCGAACTGCACTTCCTGTTCGATGCCCTCGGCGACCACGGTGATGCCCAGCGAATGCGCCATCGCGATGATCGCGGTGGTCAGCGCCAGGTCGTCGGGATCGCGCTGCAGGTCGGCGACGAAGCTCTTGTCGATCTTGACCCCGTCCACCGGCACCTGGCGCAGGTGGCTCAGCCCGGAGAAGCCGGTGCCGAAGTCGTCCAGCCAGACCTTGACCCCGGTGCGGTGCAGCCGCGCCAGCATGCTCGCGGCCTGCAGCTCGTCGCCGATCACCGCAGTCTCGGTCAGTTCCAGGTGCAGCTGCGCCGCCGGCAGCCCGGATTCGCGCAGGCAGTCGGCGACGATTTCCGGCAGGTCGCCGCTGCGCAGCTGCCGCGGCGACACGTTGACCGACACGAACAGGTCGCGGCTGCCGTCGAAGCGCTGCCACTGCGTGGCCTCGTGGCAGGCCGCGCGCAGCACCCTGGGGCCGATGCCCTCGATCAGCCCGCTCTGCTCGGCCACGTCGATGAATACCGTCGGCGAGATCGTGCCCAGCGCCGGGTGCTGCCAGCGCAGCAGCACCTCCACCCCGACCATGCGCCGGTCCAGGGTGCGGAAGATCGGCTGGTACACCAGCTTCAGTTCGCCGCGCTCCCAGGCCCCGCGCAACTCATGCTCCATGTGCACGCGCCGCTCCACCGCGTAGTCCAGCGCGCGGCTGTAGAAACGGTGGCAGTTCTTGCCGGCCAGCTTGGCCTGGTACATCGCGATGTCGCCGTTCTTCAGCAGCGCCGAGGCGTCTTCGGCATCGCCGGGATACACGGTGATGCCGATCGAGGTGCCCATGAACACCTCGCGGTCCTGGATCCGCAGCGGCTCGCGCAGTTCCTGCACCAGGCGCTCGGCCAGGCCAGTGGCGACCTGCAGCGCGTGCTCGTCCTCGACCAGGATCACGAATTCGTCGCCGCCGAAGCGCGCCAGCAGCGCGTCGTGCCCGCCCAGCTGATCCACTGCCAGCTGGATGCGCCGCGCGAACTGCAGCAGCGCCTCGTCGCCGGCCTCGTGGCCGAGGGTGTCGTTGATCCGCTTGAAGTCGTCGATGTCGGCGAACAGCAGCGCCAGGCGCCGCTGCGAGGCGCGTGCGGACAGCATGCGGTGGTCCAGCGCTTCGCGGAACGCGAGCCGGTTGGTCAGCCCGGTCAAGGCATCGGTATAGGCCATGTGGCGCACGTCGCGGTCGTGGCGCGCGATCGCCTCGCTCATGCGCCCGAACGCGCGCAGCAGCTCGCTGACCTCGTCGTGGCGGCCGCTGTCGCGGCGCTCCACCACGTAGTCGCCGGCCTCGATCTGGCGCGCGGCCGCGGCCAGCCAGCGCACCGGCGCCACCAGCGTGCGCTGCACGTAGATCGCCACCATCACCGCGGTCAGCCCCAGCGCGGCCAGCAGCAGCGCCAACCAGCCCAGGTGGCGCTTGCCCAGCGCGTCCAGGCGTTCGTCCAGGTTCTCGCCGGCCTTGCGCTCGTAGACCAGCGCCCGCGTCCAGGACATGCCCACGCGCACCCCGCCCACGCGCTGGTCGCCGATCATGATCGGCATCGACACGTCCAGGATCTCGTCGGACTCCTGCGCCAGCAGGCCGTTGGCCTTGATCGCCGCATCGGCCATCGGGCCGCGCATGCGCTGGCCGTAGCCGGGCAACTCGTCGCTGCCGTCGTGGATCAGGCGCCCGTCGGCGTCGTACACCAGCACGTAGGCCACCGCCACGTAGCCCAGCGCCGCGCGCACCTGGCTGCCGATCGCGTCCAGGTCCGAGTAGTACACCGGATTGGCCAGCGAATCGGACAGCTGCCGTGCCAGGGTTTCGCCGCGGGTGCGCATGCTGCGGTCGAACAGGCCATGGATCACGTTGCCGCTGAGCGTGCGCACCTCGTTCTGCATCGCCGCCTGGCGCTCCAGCAGCAGCGCCAGGATCGCCATGATCAGCAACGCGGCAACGCCCATCGCCAGCAGGAACCTGGCCTGCAATCCGAAGCGCAGCGTCTTCATTCCACTTCCAGCTTGACCCGCGCCACCCCGGCACGCAGCTGGTCCAGCCGCTTCTGCGAGGCCGGGTCCACCGGATAGAAGCCGGAGGTGCCGAAGAACCTGCGCAGCGCTGCGCGGCCCTGCGGGTCGCCGGCGGCCTCCAGCAACACCTCGCGCAGGCGCGCCTGCACCGGCGGCGCCAGGTCGCTGCGCACCATCTCCACCGCGCGCGGGAACGGCTCGGCGCGGTAGATCACCCGGAAATCGCGGCGGAACGCCGGCGGCACGCGGCGGTCGTCGTCCCAGTCCAGATTGCTCAACGCGCCGCAGTCCACCAGGCGCTTGTGCACGAAGGAGGCGATGTTGAGTTCCGAGCGCGCGAACACGTAGCCGACCGTGTTCGCCGACGCCTGGTCCTTCGGCGAGAGCAGGATCTCCGGGTGCAGGTCGTGCTCGAACAAGGCCATCATCGGCACCAGATAGGCGCTGGTGGACAAGGTGCTCTGCAGCGCCAGGGTGCGGCCCTGCAGGTCGCGCAGGGTGTGCAGCGGCCCGTCGCGGCGCACGAAGAACACGCTGTGGTACTCGCGCACCCCGCCACGCTCGGTCAGCAGCAGCGGCCGCACCCCGCCGCGCTGCTGCAGCGCCATCGCGGTGGCCGCGGTCTCGGTGACCCAGTCGACGCGGCCGCGGCGCAGGTAGCTGCTCATCTGCTGGCTGTCGCGGGCCATCAGGATCTGCCCGGAGGTGATGCCGACGCTGCGCATGCGCGGCACCACGTAGTCCAGCAACGGTTTCAGTTGCTCGTAGTGGGCCTTGGGATTGTCGCTGATGCGGCCCAGCACCAGCACCGACGGACGCGCGTGCACAGCCGCAGGCCAGCAGATCGCCAGCGCCAGCCACACCATGACGACACGCCACCACGAACGTTGCAAACCGCATTCCCCACGTAGAAGCCATCAAGCCTAGCCGAAAGCGTCAACCGGCGACAGCCGGTGAAGCCGGGACTGGGGACTGGGGACTCGGAGCGATCCCGGCGCGGCAAGGCAAGGGAACGTCCTGTGCGCCACGACACGCGACCAGTCGCCAATGACCAGAAATCCCCGGCGCTTTGCCGAGTCCCGAGTCCCGAGCCCCGAAACTAACTACGCGCCTGCCCGGCCAGCCGCGCCATGCGCTGCGCATCGGACAGGATGCCGCGCAGCAGCCGCACTTCCTGCTCGGACAGCGCGTTGCGCAGGAACAACCGGCGCAGCTTGCGCATCGCCGAATCCGGCGCGCGGCCCTTGTGGAAGTCGATGTCGTCCAGGGTGTCGGCCAACTGCCCGAACAGCCCTTCCAGCTGCGCATGGCTGGCCACCGCCTCGCGGAAACCGGGTTCCGGCACGGCCGGCGCCGCGCCCTCGCCGCGCAGCTGCGCCAGGCGCAGTTCGTAGGCCAGTACCTGCACCGCCGCGGCCAGGTTGAGCGAACTGAACGCAGGATCGGAGGGAATATGCACCGCCGCGTGGCACAGCTGCAGCTCTTCGTTGGTCAAGCCGGTGCGCTCGCGGCCGAACACCAGCGCCACCTCGGCCTGCTCGGCGGCGGCGGTCGCCAGGCGCTGCGCGCCGTCCGCCGGCAGCAGTTCTTCCAGCGACACCCGCCGGCTGCGCGCGGTGCAGCCGAGCACCAGCTGGCAGTCGGCCACCGCCTCGGCCAGGCTGGCCAGCACCGGCGCCTGCCGCAGCACGTCCTCGGCGCCGGCCGAGCGCCGGTAGGCGTCCTCGTCGAGCGCGCGTTCCGGCGCCACCAGCACCAGCCGCGCCTGGCCCATGGTCTTCATCGCCCGCGCCGCCGCACCGATGTTGCCGGGGTGCTGGGTACCGACCAGGACGAAGCGGATGCGGGCAGAAACGGTCATGGCAGTGAAGATGCGGAGCGAACGGGGCGTAGATGGTAAACTGCGCGGCCGGCCTTCGCGCCGGACTGTTCTTTTCCTCCGCCAGATCCTTCTCCGCCCTCTCGGGAGCCGTTGCCATGCAAAAACCCGCCGTCACCGTCATGGTCAAGGCCGCCCGCCTCGCCGGCAATGTGCTGCTGCGCCATATCAACCGGCTGGAAGCGCTGAACGTGGTGCAGAAGGACCGCATGGACTACGCCAGCGAAGTCGATGCCGACGCGGAGAAGGTGATCGTCAAGGAACTGCGCCGCGCCTATCCCGACTACGGGGTGATGGGCGAGGAAGGCGGCGTGCAGGGCGGCGGCCGCTACATGTGGGTGATCGACCCGCTCGACGGCACCAGCAACTACCTGCGCGGCTTCCCGCACTACTGCGTGTCGATCGCCCTGGTCGAGAACGGCGAGCCGATCGACGCGGTGATCTTCGATCCGCTGCGCAACGAGCTGTTCACCGCCAGCCGCGGCAACGGCGCGGTGCTCAACGACCGCCGCATCCGCGTCAGCGAGCGCAAGGACCTGAACGGCGCGATGGTCAACACCGGCTTCGCCCCGCGCGAGCGCAAGCGCACCAGCGCCCAGCTCAAGTGCGTGGACGCGCTGATGGTGCAGGCCGAGGACATCCGCCGCACCGGCTCGGCCGCGCTGGACCTGGCCTACGTGGCCTGCGCCCGCACCGACGCCTACTTCGAGGCCGGGGTGAAGGCCTGGGACATCGCCGCCGGCGTGCTGCTGGTGCGCGAGGCCGGCGGCCGCATCACCGACTTCAAGGGCGCCACCCCGGGCCGCATCGACGACCGCGGCACCCCGCAGTACCAGATCGTGGCCGGCAACATCAAGGTCAGCGACGTGCTGCAGAAGCTGATCGTCAACACCGGCTATGCGGCGGAGTTCGACGCGAAGTTTTGAGGGTGAAGCCGGGACCGGGGACTCGGGACCCGGAGAACGGCAAAAGCCGGCACCAGGCGCCAGGAATTCGCCATTGCGCGCGGCCCAGCCGCTACCGAGTCCCGAGTCCCAGCCCCCCAGCTACAATGTCCGGCCATCTAGTCTGCGACCCGCCGGCCTTGAAGAAGTCCGATTTCCGCTATGAGCTGCCCGAAGAACTGATCGCGCAGGCGCCGCTGGCCGAACGTTCCGCCAGCCGCCTGCTGCTGGTGCCGCCGGCGCCGGCGCCGTTCGCCGACCGCCAGGTGCGCGATCTGCCGCAGTTGCTGCAGCCGGGCGATCTGCTGGTATTCAACGATACCCGGGTGATTCCGGCGCGCCTGTTCGGGCACAAGAGCAGCGGTGGTCGGGTCGAGATCCTGATCGAACGTCTGCTCGGCGGCCAGCGCGCACGCGCACAGCTGGGCGTGAGCAAGTCGCCCAGGGCCGGTGTGCGCATCGCCCTGGATGCCGGCGGCGAGGCCGAGGTGCTGGGCCGCGATGGCGAGTTCTACCATTTGCAGTTCCACGTCGCCGACACCCTGGAGGCGTGGCTGCAGCAGGCCGGGCGATTGCCGTTGCCGCCGTACATCCGCCGCGAGCCCGGGCTGGACGATCGCGAGCGCTACCAGACCGTGTTCGCGCGGCAGGCCGGTGCGGTGGCGGCGCCGACCGCCGGGCTGCACTTCGATGCGCCGTTGCTGGAGGCACTGCAGGCGCGCGGCGTGAGCGTTGGCCACGTCACCTTGCACGTGGGCGCAGGGACCTTCCAGCCGGTGCGGGTGGAGGCGCTCGCGCAGCACGTGATGCACCGCGAATGGCTCAACGTCGGCGCCAGCCTGGTCGAGCAGGTACGGCGCACGCGCGCCGCCGGCGGCCGCGTGATCGCGGTCGGGACCACCGTGGTGCGCGCGCTGGAGAGCGCGTCGAAGGACGGCGCACTGCATCCGTTCGCCGGCGAGACGCAGATCTTCATCCTGCCCGGCTACCGCATCCGCAGCGTCGATGCGATGGTCACCAATTTCCATCTGCCGGAGAGCACGCTGCTGATGATGGTGTCGGCCTTCGCCGGCCGCGAACGCATGTTCGCCGCGTATCGGCATGCGATCGCGCAGCGCTACCGCTTCTTCAGCTACGGCGATGCGATGTTGCTGTGGGGCGGGGAAACGGGAATGGGGAATGGGGAATCGTAAAAGCCAGAAGCCGTTGCTCCGTCCGTTGCCGTTTCCACTCCCGATTCCCGATTCTCCATTCCCGGCCTCTCAATGTCCCGATTGCAGTTCCAGCTCGACACCAGCGACGGCGCCGCGCGCCGCGGCCGCCTGACCTTTCCGCGCGGGACGGTGGAAACCCCTGCGTTCATGCCGGTCGGCACCTACGGCTCGGTCAAGGGCGTGCTGCCCGAGCAGATCCGCGCGCTGGGCGCGCAGATCATCCTCGGCAACACCTTCCACCTGTACCTGCGGCCGGGCCTGGACGTGA
The DNA here is from genome assembly GCF_009769165.1 of Xanthomonas hyacinthi. Taxonomy (NCBI): domain Bacteria; kingdom Pseudomonadati; phylum Pseudomonadota; class Gammaproteobacteria; order Lysobacterales; family Lysobacteraceae; genus Xanthomonas; species Xanthomonas hyacinthi. The sequence goes on along the minus strand of NZ_CP043476.1, from coordinate 3,847,409 downwards.
TCGGCGACCACGGCGGGCTGCACGGCTTCGCCCGCTGGGATGGACCGATCCTGACCGACTCGGGCGGTTTCCAGGTGTTCTCGCTGGCGCACCGGCGCAAGATCAGCGAGCAGGGCGTGACCTTCGCCTCGCCGACCGACGGCGCCAAGGTGTTCCTGGGTCCGGAGGAGAGCATGCGCATCCAGAAGGTGCTGGACTCGGACATCGTGATGATCTTCGACGAGTGCACGCCGTACCCGGCCACCGAAGACGTCGCGCGCCGCTCGATGGAACTGAGCCTGCGCTGGGCGCAGCGCTCGCGCGATGCGCACGAGGCCTTAAGCAACGACGCGGCGCTGTTCGGCATCGTCCAGGGCGGCGTGCATGCGGACCTGCGCACGCGCTCGATCGAGGGCCTGCAGGCGATCGGCTTCGACGGCTACGCGATCGGCGGGCTGGCGGTGGGCGAGCCGGAGCACGAGCGCAACGCGATGCTCGAGCACCTGCATCCGCGCCTGCCGGCCGACCGCCCGCGCTACCTGATGGGGGTCGGGCGGCCGGAGGACCTGGTCGAGGGCGTGGCCCGCGGCGTGGACATGTTCGACTGCGTGATGCCGACCCGCAACGCGCGCAACGGCCACTATTTCACCGCGTTCGGCACCGTGCGCATCCGCAACGCCCGCTACGAGCGCGACCTGGCCCCGATCGAGCCCGGCTGCGGCTGCCATGCCTGCAGCGGCGGCTATACCCGCTCCTACCTGCGCCATCTGGACCGCTGCAACGAGATGCTGGCGCCGATGCTGGGCACCCTGCACAACCTCTGGTACTACCAGAAACTGATGGCCGACATGCGCGCGGCGATCGCCGCGGGAACCTTTGCCCGGTTCCGGCGGTCCTTCTATGCGGCGCGCGGGGCGGAAGCGACCGCGTTCCCATCGGAGCAGGGATAAAGCCCCTCTCCCGTCGGGAGAGGGGTTGGGGTGAGGGTACGGCCGAAGCCTGGTGTCGTTTCGACCGCAGGAGGCTGCGCCCCGTACCCTCATCCGCCGCTGCGCGGCACCTTCTCCCAGGGGGAGAAGGGGGGCGCCGAGGTCGTTCCGGGGGTAAGGAGAGATCGTGGCATAATCGGCGGCTGCTTGCCGCCCCCGGCGACAAACCAGCGGTCCGCGCCCTCACCGGCGACGGGCTGCCCAAACCATAGGACACACCGATGAACCCGCTCGATTTCCTGATTCCCGTGGCCCAGGCGCAGACCGCCAGCGCCGCTTCTGCCGCCGGTGGCGGCATGCAGATGTTCCTGCTGCCGATCATCCTGATCGCGGTGATGTACTTCGTGATGATCCGCCCGCAGATGAAGCGGCAGAAGGAGCACAAGTCGATGCTGGACAAGCTCGGCCGCGGCGACGAGGTCATCACCTCCGGCGGCGTGGCCGGCGTGGTCACCGACATCGGCGACAACTTCATCACCGTGGAAATCGCCGACAACGTGCGCATCCGCGTGCAGAAGGGCGCCATCGGCAATGTGCTGCCCAAGGGCACGCTGAAGTCCGCCTGATCCATTTTCTTACTGCTAGGCGCGGCGCCGGCGTGGCGTCGCGCGGGGTCCTGCAATGCTCGAGTTTCCGCGCTGGAAGTATTTCCTCATCCTGATCGTGCTGGCGTTCAGTGCGTTGTACGCGCTGCCCAACGTCTACCAGAAGGACCCTTCGGTACAGATCACCGCCAGCCGCAGCGGCCAGCTCGACGCGGCCCTGCGCGAGCGGGTCAGCGCCGAGCTGAAGGCGGCCGGGATCACCCCCAAGTCGGTGGCCAAGGAGGGCGATAGCCTGATGGTGCGCCTGCCGAGCCTGCAGGCGCAGACCCGTGCCAACGACATCCTGCGCCAGCAGGTGGGCGAGAACTACACGGTGGCGCTGAACCTGGCCTCGACCGTGCCGAGCTGGCTGTCGGCGATCGGCGGCAAGCCGATGGTGCTGGGCCTGGATCTGGTCGGCGGCGTGCACTTCGCGCTGCAGGTGGACCAGAAGGCGGCGCTGGACAAGCGCCTGGACGCCTTCGCCGAGGACATCCGCACCACGCTGCGCGACAACCGCATTGCCTATCGCTCGGTCGAGCGCCGTGCCGACAACAGCATCCAGGTCGGCCTGGGCGAGGGCGCCGACGCCGACGCCGCGCGTGCCGCGCTGGCCAAGGCGCAGCCGACGCTGAGCTATGCCGTGTCCGCGCGCACCATCGCGGTCAGCGTGCCCGACGCCGAACTCAAGCAGATCGCCGCCGGCGCGATCGAGCAGAACCTGACCACGCTGCGCAACCGCGTCAACCAGCTCGGCGTGGCCGAGCCGATCATCCAGCGCCAGGGCGAGGACCGCATCGTGGTCGAGCTGCCGGGCGTGCAGGACACCGCCGCGGCCAAGCGCATGATCGGCGCCACCGCCACCCTGGAGTTCCGCGGCGTGGTCGAGGGCAATGCCGAGGACGCGGTGCGCACCGGCAACATCCCGCCGGAGGCCAAGGTGTACCGCCTGCGCGACAGCGGCGCCCCGGTACTGCTGAACAAGCGCGTGCTGGTGTCCGGCGACCAGATGGTCGGTGCCGTGGTCAGCAACGACCAGAACGGCCTGCCGGCGGTGGCGGTCACCCTCAACAACGTCGCCGGCCAGCGCATGTTCGACTACACCAGCGCCAACACCGGCAAGCTGATGTCGGTGGTCTACATCGAGCGCATCCCGACCGTGAGCATGGTCGACGGCAAGGAAGTGCGCAGCGTGCGGGTCAAGGAAGAGGCGCTGGCGCCGACCCGCATCGCCGGCGTGTTCGGCAAGAACTTCCAGACCACCGGCCTGGAGAAGGTCGAGGCCGAGAACCTGGCCAAGCTGCTGCGCGCCGGTTCGCTGGCCGCGCCGATGGACTTCGTCGAGGAATACGTGATCGGCCCGAGCCTGGGTGCGGAGAACGTCGAGCGCGGCGTCACCGCAGTGGTCTACGCGTTCCTGTTCACCCTGGTGTTCTTCGGCGTGTACTACCGCATGTTCGGCGCGATCACCTCGGTGGCGCTGCTGATGAACCTGCTGATCGTGGTCTCGGTGATGTCGCTGTTCGGCGCCACCATGACCTTGCCCGGCTTCGCCGGCCTGGCCCTGTCGGTCGGCCTGTCGGTGGACGCCAACGTGCTGATCAACGAGCGTATCCGCGAGGAACTGCGGCAGGGCATGCCGCCGAAGTCGGCGATCGTCGCCGGCTACGAGAAGGCAGGCGGCACCATCCTCGACGCCAACCTCACCGGCCTGATCGTCGGCGTGGCCCTGTACGCGTTCGGGACCGGCCCGCTGAAGGGCTTCGCGCTGACCATGATCATCGGCATCTTCGCCTCGATGTTCACCGCGATCACCGTGTCGCGCGCGCTGGCCACGCTGATCTACAGCCGCCGCAAGAAGCTCAAGTCCGTCGCGATCTGATGCGAGTCCCTCGCAAGAGCCCGCACATCCGTGTGCGGGGGATCAAAAATGCGAGTCCCTCGCCAAAGCCCGCACCTCCATGTGCGGGGTCCAAATTATGAAGAGCAGGTCTCCATGAAAATCTTCCCGCTCCATCTGATTCCGAACGACACCAAGATCGACTTCATGCGCTGGCGGCGTCCGACCCTGATGCTGATGCTGGTGCTGGCGCTGGCCTCGCTCGGGGTGATCTTCGCCAAGGGCTTCAACTACGCGCTGGAGTTCACCGGCGGCGCGCTGGTGCAGACCAGCTTCCAGAAGCCGGTGGACATCGACCATGTGCGCGAGCAGCTGGCCACGGCCGGCTTCGAGAACGCGCAGGTGCAGAACGTCGGCAGCGGCAACGAGATCGTGATCCGCCTGCAGCCGCAGGGCGAGCACAACAACGAGGATCTGACCAAGAACCTCGCCGAGCAGGTGCGCAAGGCGGTGACCACGGCGGAAAATCCGGCGACGGTGCAGCCGGGCGAGTTCGTCGGCCCGCAGGTCGGCAAGGACCTGGCGCTGAACGGCGTCTACGCGACGCTGTTCATGCTGGTCGGTTTCCTGATCTACATCGCGTTCCGCTTCGAGTGGAAGTTCGCGGTGGTGGCCAGCCTGACCGCGCTGTTCGACCTGCTGGTGACGGTGGCCTACATCTCGCTCACCGGCCGCGAGTTCGACCTGACCGTGCTGGCCGGCATGCTGTCGGTGATGGGCTTTGCGATCAACGACATCATCGTGGTGTTCGACCGCGTGCGCGAGAACTTCCGCAGCCTGCGCGTGGAGCCGCTGGAAGTGCTGAACCGCTCGATCAACCAGACCCTGTCGCGCACCGTGATCACCGCGGTGATGTTCTTCCTGTCGGCGCTGGCACTGTACCTGTACGGCGGCACCTCGATGGAAGGCCTGGCCCTGACCCACATGGTCGGCGCGGTGATCGTGGTGGTGTCCTCGGTGATCGTGGCGGTGCCGCTGCTGTCGATCGGCCCGTTCCAGGTCACCAAGCAGGACCTGCTGCCCAAGTCCAAGGACGTCGAGGCGTTGGCGCGCAGGCCCTGAGGGGCGGGACTCGGGACTCGGATAGAAAACCGCTTTTTCTACAAAAAGGCGCTTTTCCCATCAAATCGCTTGACCGCGATTTACCCCGGGACCGCATCCCGCCGGCTCCAGTCCCGGCCGCACTCACGTCGCCCCCAGCATCCGCATCAGACTGGGCAGGCCACGGCCCTGCATGTAGGGATCGCGCTGCAGGTCCAGGCACTGCTCCAGCAGCAGCTGCTTGACCCGGTCCGGGAAGCCGATGAACTCGCGGCGCACCGACAGGAACGCGGCGATCAGCCCGGACACGTGCGCCGCCGCCATGCTGGTGCCGCTCATCTCCACCATCCAGGTGCTTGGGTCGTCCACGTCGTAGCGGTGGTGGGCGGAGACGATCTTCTCGCCCGGCGCCACCAGGTCCGGCTTGTGCCGGCCGTCGGCGGTCGGCCCGCGCGAGGAGAAGTACGACACGCCGTAGCTGTGCGGACTGCTCTTGTGCACCGACCCCACCGCCAGCGCTTCCTCCAGGTTGGCCGGATCGCCGATGCTCAGGTCCAGGTTCAACGGATAGGCCTGCCCATCGTTCTGCACCAGCCAGGCCAGGCCCTCGTTGCCGGCCGCGATCACCACCACCACGCCCTGCCGCCATAGCCGGCGCAGTTCGTTACACAGCGGGGTGAAGCCGCAGCCGTAGCTCTCCGCATCGAAGTAGCCGCCCAGGCTCAGATTGACCCCGTGGACGACCAGCTCGCCGGCGCGCTCGTTGATCTCGGCGGCCTGCTGCACGCCCTTGATGATCCACGAATCGCGGCCATTGCCATCGTCGTCCAGCACCTTCAGCCCGTACAGCCGTGCCTGCGGCGCCATGCCGGCAAAGCGCAGCGGCGTGGCCGGCGCCACGCCGGGCAGCGGCGCATCGCACTGCCCGGCGATGATCCCGGCCACGTGGGTACCGTGGCCGTTGCCGTCCAGCGCGGCGAAGCCGGCGCCGGCGCCGCGGCGCAGTTCGCGCGCGCGGCCGCGCTGGGTGCAATCCCATTGCGCCAGCACCGTCTCGGCCAGGCCCGGCTGCTGGAAATGCGGGTGCGCCGCGGCGATGCCGCTGTCCAGCACCGCCCAGCCGATGCCGCTGCCGAGCGCGCGGTACGCCACCTGCGCCGCGTCGGCCTGCACGGTGCTGCGCGACTGGTAGATCAGGGCACGCTTGCCGGCGTCGCGCCACAGCCGTTTCAGGCTCAGGCCGCGATAGCGATCGCGCAGGCTTTCGATCTCGAAACGGGTCAGGCGCGCCGACACGTAGCGCTGCAGCGTGTCTTCCAGTTCGATCGCCGCGTCCAGCACGTCGCCCTTCAATCCAGTGGAAGCCTGGGTCAGCTCGCGCAGCGCCGCGACCAGATCGCACTTCACTTGCGCCGGCTCGCGCTCGCCCGGCAGGCGCTGCAGCTCGATCAGCACTTCATGGCGATAGTTGGGCGCGTGCGCCTCCAACTGGTCGGACAGGTCCTTGATCAGCACCGGATGCGCGATCGGCTGGTCGAAGCCGACCCCCACCGCGCGCCGCACCTCGGCGCGGACCTCGGGGATGGACAGGTAGCCGGAGCCGGAATGCGGATTGCGCTGCCAATCCGGATTGATCCGCGACCCGGCGATGTTGTGGAAGCGCCCCTGCGCGTCGGCGATGTCATCGCTCAGATCGTCGTCCAGCGCCACCGGATCGCGGCGCTCGGCGACGTTGACCCAGCGCTTCACGCAGGCCGGGAACGGCAGCTTCGGCGTGCCGGTCCACTGCTTGAACATGCTGCGCACCACCGGCAGGCCCAGTGGCGCGCCCAGGGTCAGCAACAGCGACACGGCGCAGCCTTCGGCCTCGAATTCGCGCAGCACGTCGTAGGCGATCAGCGCGCCCTGGCTGTGCGCCACAACCACGAACGGACCGCCGCCGGCACGCATGCGCTGGCGCAGGCTCTCGCGCAACTGCTCGCGCCGCGCCGGCACGAAGAAGAAATCGTGCACGTCCTGCAGCAGCGCGGCGGAGATCAGCTTCAGCAGCACCCGGTTGAGCGCGTCGATCGGACCTTGCGCATGCATGCCGGCGGCCTCCGGCGCGGCCGCCTGCACTTCGTCCAGCAACCGCTGCAGGTACGCGCGCTCCGCGTCGCTGCCGGCCAGCGTATCGGCCAACTGGCCCAGGTCGGCCAGTTGCGGCACCACGCCCAGCGCGCCGAGCACGCGCTGCTCGGCCTGGTTCGGCGCCGGGCCACGGTCCTGATCCTGGCAGCTGCCCGGTTCCGGCGACGGATAGCGTTCGCGGCTGACCCAATACGCCATGCGCGTGCGCTCGCCCATCTCGCGACCGAACAGGGCGCGATCCCACTGGCAGCGCAGCACCTCGGCCGGCGGCTTGTTGCCGATGCCATGGACATAGACGACCGTGCGCGCCTGCCCTTGCGCCAACGACCCCTCGCCGGTGGCCTTGGGCCGGGCCGTGCGCGCGGGCGCCGGACCGCTTGCCGCAGCGGCGGCGCGCGTTTTGCCTTTGCGCGGAGCGGACGGCGTGCGCCTGGCGGCGGCTTCCGGCCTGGCCGTACCGGGCTTGGCCGTACTGGGCTTGGTCGTCTTGGACTCGCCTGCCCTGGACGTGTTGCTCGCCGCGGTCTTCGCCGCAGTGCGCCGCACCGGCCCGCTCGGCCGAGCGACGGCCTTTTCCGCGGTCTGCGCCTGGTCAGGCTTCGCGACAGCCTGCTTCGGCCTGGCTTTCTTCGCTGCGGGGTTTTGCTGCGCGGGCGGCGCCTGGCCGGCCTGCGCGGCCGCTTTGGCTGGTTTCGCCGTGGCCGCCGATACCGTGGCCGCTCGCTTCCGCGCCCGCCCGCCGTCGCGCGCACGCTGTTGCCTGGTTGCCATCGCGGTGCTCCCGTGCCTGGGGGAAATCCTTCGGCCTGCCCGGTGCCGGCAAGCCGAGTGAAGCCAGCTTAAGCCGCCTGTGGCGCAAGACTTGTGACTGCGCTCCCCGAGCCCTACACTGTGCGCGTCAGCGTTTTACGTTTTCCCCGGGGGTGCACTGGTTTCGACGGGGGTTGCAAAATCGCTTGGCGCATGCCGAGGGGGCCGCTTTCCTCGTAAATCCAGCAGCAAACTTATAGTTGCCAACGACGACAACTACGCACTGGCCGCTTAAGGCCTAGCCCCGAAATCGCTTGTGTCCGTGCTCGCGACGTAGGGTCATTATCACGGAATCGCCGGTGGTGGCTGCCTGTCAGCCATTGGCTAAATGAAGCAGGCTGGTCCCGGGATGCGCTTCGCACATCGTGCTGTTCCGGGATGAGATCCAACGATGAGCTAAGCATGTAGTGCCGGGGATGGAGTGCCTTCGGACGGCGGTTCGATTCCGCCCACCTCCACCATCTGAACGTTCGCAGCGGTGCGCGGACGTACACCAAGGGTCGGATTCTTCTGGACATCCAGTCTTCTGGACATCCAGGAAGATCCGGCCCTTTTTGTTTGCCCGCCCCTGCAGGCACGCCATCGGGGCCGGATCGGCCGCGAGCGCGCCAGGCGGCGAAGAGCGGATGAAAAAATTTCATGGCAGCGCCGCCGCAAGCCAAGGGCTGCGGCGGCGCATGCGGAAGAAAAGATGGTCCAGCCGCGGATGCCTGCACCCTTGAAGCAGCCCTGAGATTTACCTACGGCCGCACAGCTGGTGGCGCAAGGATGGGGGAGCCACTGTTAGGAACATGTCTTCGCGGCGTGTCCGAACGACGACGCGCCCCGCCCCGGCCCCCACTTTTCCGGCGTATCGCCAGGGCGACCCGAAGGCCGCCGCGCCGCCCTGGCCACTACTGGCGACATGCCCATCACGCATGACATGTACGCTGCTGCCATCGATTGCCGACCACGGCGTGCCATGCAACCGACCCGCGAACAACTGCGCATCCTGCAGGACATCCACGACACCAAGCCCGTCGGCGAGGAAGAGGCGAACTGGGCAGTCCGCGCGAACTACGCCGCACAGGGCGAGGACGGCGACATCGCACTCACCAGGCAGGGCCTGCAGCTGGTCGACGCCCAAGCCCCGTAGGCGCCAAGGCCGCCTGTCCCTCGACCCGCGCCCGGCGCTGGACGGCCCACGCCCGAGCGATGACGTCGCCGGGGGCGCACAAGAGCAGCGCGATCTGCCTGGGGATCGACACGCCCTGGCCCACATGCCGATGCCATAGAGCGTGTTGCGCTCGGCCGCAGCGTCTCGCGTACGCCCTGCCCAATCGGGAAACAGCCGGTAGCGGCCAGCTGCGACGCCTCCGCCCCTGAATCCTGACCTGCTGCGCGCGTCCCGCCGGCACGCGGCGCAGCGGATGGCGCGGGCCAGCGCCGTCGGGTCGGCCGCCCGCCCGACAGGCGTCGGCGGCAACCGACAATCGCGCCGCAGATCATGCAAGCGGCACAGAATTTGCTTGTCCATTGCGACCCTACCGCAGCGCGACGTCCGCATGTACGCCGTTCCTCCCCAGCTTGCCGTTGCCAGGCCGATCGCGTGCGCCGCGCTGAGCGCGATACGACCATGAGCGATTCGATGCGCCGGCATTTCCGGCTCGGCATCATCAAGATCCTCGGGCCGACCACCGCCGCGGTGCTGCTGCTGTTCGGGACCTATCGGTGGCTCCAAGGCCATGCATGGAGCGCCGTCGCCGGCGCGGCACTGGCCGGCCTGGCGGCGCTGGCCACGTCGCTGGCGCTGCGCCGCGGCGACGGCCGCATGGACCCGCTGCTGCCCCTGAGCTGGCTGCTGGGCGGCGCGTTGGCCGGCCAGGCCCTGCACCAGGCGGCGGTGCCGTGGCTGTACCTGATGATGATGAGCAGCTTCTTCGTGGTCGCGCGCAGCGTCGGGCTGGCCTGCAACGCCACCTTGATCGTGATCATGCTGGTCACCCCGGGCACCTTGCGCGGTGCCGAGCACACCTTCTCGCTGATCGCCGTGTCGCTGCTGATCACCGGCCTGGGCTATGTGCTGGCGCTGCGCCTGGAAGGCGATCGCGTACAGTTGGAACAGTTGGCTTCGCACGATGCGCTGACCGGGCTGCCGAACCGGCGCATGCTGGAGCGCAGCCTGTCGCAGCGCGTGGCCGATCCGCGCCGCAAGACGCGCCGGCACGCGCTGATCGTGCTCGACATCGATCACTTCAAGGAGGTCAACGACCTCTACGGGCACGCGGCCGGCGACCGCACGCTGGCCGAGCTGGCCGCGTTGCTGCGCTTCCAGGTGCGCGCGCCGGACGAGGTGTTCCGCTTCGGCGGCGAGGAATTCGTGGTGGTGACGTGGCTGCAATCGCGCAGCGAACTGGCGGCGTTCAGCAAGCGCTTGCACCAGGCCACGCGCGAGGCATTGCGCGGCCCCAACGGCCGCATCACCGTCTCGCTCGGCGCGGCCATGCTGTGCGACGAGCTGCATTGGCAGGATTGGTTCTCGCGCGCCGACGCGGCGCTGTACCAGGCAAAGAACGGCGGCCGCGACACCTACATGATCGCCGACGACCTGGCCCAGGAATGATCGGTCGTGCTGCGCCTGCGCCAGCCCTGCGCCAACGGGCAGCGCCGCCGCCGATGCCCGGTTGACGGCAACAGGATCGGCATCGACCTGTTTGTCGATGTCGCCGCCATCCGCTGTCGCGCAGGCGCCGCGGCATTGCTGCCGCAGCGCCCTCGCCTGCCGCGAGCTGTTCAGTCGCGATGAACGGCCTTGTCGGTGCAGCCCGTCGCGACTGATGGCCCGAGGCCACCCGGAGTCCCCACAGATTGATCCCCAAGGCTGTCAACAGCCGAAAGAAAACACCCAGGCCGTCAGTGCAGGACCGGCGCCGGCGCCGGCGGCGCGGCCAGCGCCATATCCTGCGGCAGCACCGCGTCCTGGCCCCAGCCGCCCAGCGCCTTGTATACCCGCACCACGCCGACGTTCACCGCCGCCTCGGCATCGGCCAGGGCATCGTCGGCGGTCAGTTTGGTGCGCTGGGCATCGAGCAGGGTCAGGAAATCCTCAGAACCGGCGCGGTAGCGGATCTGCGCCAGCGCTTCGGCGCGGCCTGCCGCTTCGGCCTGCTCGGCGACGATGGCCAGCCGCGCCTGCTGTTTGGCGTAGGCGGTCAAGGCGTTCTCGGTGTCCTCCAGCGCGCCGAGCACCGCCTTCTCGTAATCGGCGGCGGCGCCGTCGGCCTGCGCCTCGCTGGCGCGCAGCCGCGCGCGCACGCTGCCGAAGTCGAACGCCGCCCAGCTGATCGACGGGGTCAGCGACCAGGCCTTGCTGCTGCCCTGCAGCAGCGAGCCGGCATCGCCGGACAGGAAGCCGACGAAGCCGCTGAGGCTGATCCGCGGGAACAGATCGGCGGTGGCCACGCCGACCCGCGCCGTTGCCGCCGCCAGCCTGCGCTCGGCGATGCGCACGTCGGGCCGCCGGCGCAGCAGCTGGGTGGTGTCGCCCAGCGGCAGCGCACGCGCATAGGCCGGCGTCGCGCGCGGCGCCAGCAGTGCGTCGAGCGCGCCGGGCGTGCGCCCCAGCAGCACCGCCAGGCGATGCCGGGCCTGCGCTTCGCTGACTTCCAGCAACGGGATGTCGGCCTCGATCGCCTTCAGCCGCGCACGGCTGCTCTGCACGTCCAGTTCGCTGCCGGCGCCCAGTTGCGAGCGGGTCTCGGTCAGGCGCTGGGTGTCGCGCAGATTGTCCAGCGTGGTGCGCGCCACCGCGATGCGCTGCTGCGCGCCGCGCAACTCGAAGTAGTTGCGCGCCACTTCCGCAGCCACGGTCACCTGCGCATCGGCCATGCCGGCCTGCTCGGCTTCCAGGTCGGCGCGCGCCGCCTCGCTGGCGCGGCGCTGGCGTCCGAACAGGTCCAGTTCCCAGCCGGCATCGAAGCCGAGGCTGTAGCTCTCGGTCAGCACGCGCGCGCCGCCGGCGTCGGCATCCGGCGCCTTGCCGCGGCTGTAGTCGCCGTTGGCGGTGACGTGCGGCGCCTGGTCCAGGCGCTGTTCGGCGAACACCGCGCGCGCCTCGTGCACCCGCGACAGGGCGATGCGCAGGTCGAGGTTGGCGACCAGGCTCTGGTGCACCAGTTGCTCCAGCACCGGGTCGTCGAACTGCGTCCACCACGACGCCACCGGCGAGGTCGTCACGAACACGGGGGCCGCCGCGCCCTGCAGCGTCACCGGCGCCGGTTCGGGCGCGCGGTAGTTGGGGCCGACGCTGGCGCAGGCGCTGAGCAGCGCCAGCGCCAGCGCGCCGATCGCCGGACGGATCACCATGGCAGCACCTGGCCCACATGGGTGTAGCTGCCGGTCGGGCCATCGGCGTCGAGCAGCGCCATCATCACGCTGCTGCGCGCGCCGTCGGCCACCTCCAGCTCGCCTTCGCCGGCATTCATGTCGGTCTTCACGTAGCCGGGGTGGATGCTGTTGACCTTGATCGGGGTGTCGCGCAGTTCGTAGGCCAGTTGCACGGTCCACGCATTCACCGCGCTCTTGGACACGTTGTAGGCCGGCACCTTGAAGTCGTAGATCGACGAACCCGGCTGGCTGTGCAGCGCGACCGAGCCGAGCAGGCTGGACACGTTGACGATGCGCGCGGCCGGCGCGGCGCGCAGCAGCGGCAGGAACGCCTGGGTCACCGCGATCAGGCCGAACACGTTGGTGTCGAAGGTGTTGCGCCAGGTCTCCAGGCTCTGCTGCGAGACCGCCAGCTTGAAGTCGTCGACGATGATGCCGGCGTTGTTGACCAGGATGTCGAGCCGGCCGTGGCGCGCCTGCACCGCCGCCACCGCGGCGGCGATGCTGGCGGCGTCGGTGACGTCCAGGGTCAGCGCCTCCACCGGCAGTCCTTCGCCCTGGAGTTGCAGCGCGGCGGCGCTGGCGCGGGTGGAATCGCGTCCGGCCAGCAGCGTGTGCACGCCGGCCTCGGCCAGCTGGCGCACGCTATGCAGGCCGATGCCGCGGGTGGCACCGGTGACGAGGGCGATTTTCTGGGTCGTGGTCATGCGAATGTCCTTGAATGAGGGAGTGAACGGATCAGGCGTGGGTCGGCGCATCGGCGGCGTGCGCCGGCGCATGCGACACCAGCGGGCGCCCGGCCAGCTTGCGCAGGGCGACGTAGAACACCGGGGTGAGGAACAGGCCGAACAAGGTCACCCCGAGCATGCCGGCGAACACGGTGATGCCGGTGGCCGAGCGCACTTCCGCGCCGGCACCGTGCGAGAACACCAGCGGCACGGTGCCGGCGATGAACGCGATCGAGGTCATCACGATCGGACGCAGGCGCAGGCGGCAGGCCTGCAGCGCCGATTCCACGATGCCCTTGCCCTGCAGCTCCAGTTCGCGGGCGAACTCGACGATCAGGATCGCGTTCTTGCACGCCAGGCCCATCAGCACCACCAGGCCGACCTGCACGAACACGTTGTTGTCGCCGCCGCTCAGCCACACCCCGAACAGCGCCGACAGCAACGTCATCGGCACGATCAGGATCACCGCCAGCGGCAGCGTCCAGCTTTCGTACAGCGCGGCCAGCACCAGGAACGCCAGCAGCACCGCCAGCGGGAACACCACCAGCGCGGCATTGCCCTGGGTCGCCTGCTGGTAGCTCAGGTCGGTCCATTCGATCTGCATGCCGTTGGGCAGCACCTGCTTGGCGATCTGGGTCAGCTTGGCCATCGCTTCGGCCGAGGACAGCACGCGCGCATCCGCCTCGCCGGCCAGGTCGGCGGCCGGATAGCCGTTGTAGCGCAGCACCGGGTCCGGGCCGTAGCTCTGCTTGATCGTCACCATCGAGCCGATCGGCACCATCTCGCCGCTGGCGTTGCGGGTGCGCAGCCGCGCGATGTCCTCGACGCCTTCGCGGAACGGCGCATCGGCCTGGGCGATCACCTGCCAGGTGCGGCCGAACTGGTTGAAGTCGTTGACGTAGGTCGAACCCAGATAGGTCTGCAGCGTATCGAACAGATCGGTCAGGGCCACGCCCTGCGCCTTGGCCTTGACCCGATCGACCTCCGCGTCCAGCTGCGGCACGTTGGCCTGGTAGGTGCCGATCGGGTAGCTCATGCCCGGGGTCTGCGCCACCGCGCCCTGCATCGCGTTGACCGCGTTCTGCAGCGCGCCGTAGCCCAGATTGGCGCGGTCCTCGATGAACAGCTGGTAGCCGTTGCCGTTGCCCAGGCCCAGGATCGGCGGCGGCATGAACGCGAACGCCATGCCTTCGCCCAGCTGCGAGATGCGCTGGTTGATCTCGGCATTGATCTCCAGCGCGCTGCGGTGGCGCTTGGCGAACGGCTTCAGGGTCAGGAACACGACACCGGTGTTGGGCGTGTTGGTGAACTGCAGCGCGTTGAGGCCGGGGAAGGAGATCGAATGCTCCACGCCATCGGTCTGCATCGCGATGGTGGCGACCTTGCGCAGCATCGCGTCGGTGCGCTCGAGCGAGGCGCCCTCGGGCAGCTTCACGCCGGCGATCAGGTACATCTTGTCCTGGGTCGGGATGAAGCCGGCCGGCACCGCCTTGAACATCGCCCCGGTGACCAGCAGCAGCACCAGGTACACCGCGAACACCACGCCGCGCCGGCCGAGGATGCGCGAGACCGCGCCCTGGTAGCGGTGCGAACTGCGGTTGAAGAAACGGTTGAACGGGCGGAACAGCCAGCCGCCGAACAGCCGCTCCATCAGCCGCGACGCAGCGTCCTTGGGCGCGTCGTGCGCCCGCAGCAGGCGCGCGGCCAGCGCCGGCGACAGGGTCAGCGAATTGATCGCCGAGATCACCGTGGAAATGGCGATGGTCACCGCGAACTGCTTGTAGAACTGCCCGGTCACCCCGGACAGGAACGCCATCGGCACGAACACCGCGCACAGCACCAGCGCGATCGCCACGATCGGGCCGGACACCTCGCGCATCGCCTGGTGCGCCGCGGCCAGCGGGGTCAGCCCTTCCTCGATGTTGCGCTCCACGTTCTCCACCACCACGATCGCATCGTCCACGACGATGCCGATCGCCAGCACCAGCCCGAACAGGGTCAGCGTGTTGATCGAGAAGCCCAGCAGATGCAGGGCGGCGAAGGTGCCCACCACCGACACCGGCACCGCGATCAGCGGAATGATCGAGGCGCGCCAGGTCTGCAGGAACAGGATCACCACCAGCACCACCAGCAGCACTGCCTCCAGCAGGGTATGCACCACCGCGCTGACCGAATCGCGCACGAAGATCGTGGTGTCGTACACCGCCTCGTACTTCACGTCATCCGGGAACTGCCTGGTGAGTTCATCCATCTTGGCGATCACCTGATCGCGGATCTGCAGCGCGTTGGCGCCCGGCGCCTGGAAGATGCCGATGCCGACCGCGTTCTTGCCGTCCAGCTGCGAGCGCAGGGTGTAGTCGCCGGCGCCCAGCTGCAGGCGTGCGACGTCGGCCAGGCGCACGGTTTCGCCATCGGCGCCGACCTTGAGCACGATGTCGCCGAACTCCTGCTCGCTGCGCAGGCGGCCCTGCGCGTTGATCAGGGTCAGGAACTTGCTGTCGGGCATCGGTTCGGCGCCGAGCTGGCCGGCCGAGACCTGCACGTTCTGCTCGCGCATCGCCGCGACCACGTCGCCGGCGGTGAGTCCGCGCGCGGCGACGCGCTCCGGATCCAGCCAGGCGCGCATCGCGTAGTCGCCGCCGCCGAACACCTGCGCATCGCCCACGCCCTGGATCCGCGCCAGTGCGTCCTTGACGTGCAGGCGCACGTAGTTGCGCAGGTACAGCGTGTCGTACTTGCCCTTCGGCGAGGTCAGGTGCACCACCATCAGGAAGGTCGGCGACTGCTTCTGCGTGGTCACGCCCTGCCGGCGCACGTCTTCGGGCAGGCGCGCCTGCGCCTGCGCGACGCGGTTCTGCACCTTGACCGCGGCGTCGTCCGGATCGGTCCCCGCGCGGAAGGTGACGGTCATCTGCAGCACGCCGTCGGAGCCGGCCACCGACTTGATGTACATCATGTTCTCGACGCCGTTGATCGCCTCCTCCAATGGCGTGGCGACGGTCTCGGCGATGACCTTGGGATTGGCGCCCGGATACACCGTGCGCACCACCACCGAGGGCGGTACCACGTCCGGGTATTCGCCGATGGGCAGCAGCGGGATCGCGATCAGGCCCGCGGCGAAGATGACGATCGACAGCACGGCCGCGAAGATCGGCCGGTCGATGAAGAATCTGGAAAAGTCCATGGGTGGTGGTCCTGGAAACGGGGTGGAACGGATGGCCGAACAGGAACGCGGGCAAGGCGGCGGCGGGCCACCGCAGTGGCCCGGCCGGCAACGACCGGCCGCCAGCGCGACCGGCCTGCGACGCTGCGCGCGCGCCCGGCTTCAATCGGTGCGGCTTCCGTCGGGGACGGCTCAGTCGAGGGCGACGGCCTTGCGTGCGGCCGCCGGCGTCGCCGTGACCAGGGCCACACTCTTGGCCTGCACCGGCATGCTGGGCATGAACACTTTCTGCACCCCGTCGACGATGACCCGGTCGCCGGGATCGAGTCCGCCGAGCACGATGCGCAGGCCTTCGGCGCTGCGCCCCAGCTGCACGTCGCGGCGCTGCGCCCTGCTGTCCTTGTCGACCACGTAGACGTACTTGCGGTCCTGGTCGGTCAGCACCGACTTGTCGTCGATCAGCAGCGCGCTGAAGCGGCCGCTGCCAAGCAGCCGCACGCGCGCGAACAGGCCCGGGGTGAAGTTGCGCTCGGCGTTGTCCAGCAAGGCGCGCACGCGGATGGTGCCGGTGCTGCGGGTGATCTGGTTGTCGAGGAAATCGACCTTGCCGGCGTGCGGGAAGCCGTCCTCGCCGACCAGGCCGACCTGCACCGGCAGCTGCCCGTCGCGCTCGCTGGGCCGCTCGCCCTTGCGCGCCATCTGCGCATAGCGCAGGAAGGTGCCTTCATCGGCATCGAAGTACACATGCACCTTGTCCAGCGACACCAGCGTGGTCAGCACATTGGCGCTGTCGCCGGCGCTGACCAGGTTGCCGGCGGTGACCAGGGCGCGGCCGGCGCGGCCGTCGATCGGCGCGCGCACCTGGGTCCATTCCAGGTTCAGGCGCGCGGTGTCCACCGCGGCCTGTGCAGCGAGCACGTCGGCATCGGCCTGGTCGGCGGCGGCATGGCGCTGCTCCCAGGTCTCGGTGGAGATCGCCTGCTGGTCGGACAGTTTCTTGGCGCGCGCCGCCTCGCTGCCGCTGAGCTTGGACTGGATCCGCGCCCGCGCCAGTTCGGCGTTGGCGCGCGCCAGTTCGGCACGGTAGCTGCGCGCGTCGATGGTGAACAGCACCTCGCCCTTCTTCACTTCCTGGCCTTCGACATAGTCGACCTTGTCGATGTAGCCGGACACGCGCGGGCGCAGGTCGACGTGCTCGACCGCCTCGACGCGGCCGCTGAACTCGTCCCACTGGCTGATTTCCTTCTGCAGTGCGGGCGCGACGCCGACCGACGGCGGCGCTGGACCCTGCTCGCCGGCCTTGCTGCCGCAGGCGGCCAGGGCGGCAGCCAGCAGCGCGATCGCCAGCGGGCGCAAGGCGCGCGATGGGGAATGGAACGACATCGGAATCGGGTTCATGGAGAGACCTCGTGCGTGGAGGGAGAAAAATGCGATGCGGTCATCAACGAGGTGCGTGGATGCGCGTAGCGATGCTTGTCGATGTCGACCACGGCCTGGCCGGGCACACCGTCGTCGGCGAGCAGCGACACCGCGGCGCGGCCGACGCTGAGCGCGGTGAACCATTCCGGGCAGTCGCCCGCGCCGGCTTCGCTGCGGCACACCGGATGGGCCAGCGCCAGCAGTTGCACGCGCACGCCCAGCGGCTTGGCCTCTTCGTGCAGGACCTGGGCGAGCATGCGGATCGCCGCTGCGGCCACCGAGCTTTCGCCATGCCCGGCCCAGGCGCGCAGCGCGCACGGACTGCCGAGCAGGAGGTAGCGGCCGCCGCGCTCTGCCTGCGCCAGCAGCGGCAGCAGCTGCCGGGCCGCGGCCAGGTGCGGCAGCAGGTCGGCCTCGATGCGCCGGCGCAGCGCGCTCAGCGGCTGCTCCAGCAGGCGCCCGCAACGCAGCGCGCTGCCGAGGCTGGCGACCACCCCGGCCAGCGGCCGCGGCCGCTGCGCCACGGCCGCGGCCAGGGTGGCGGCAACGGCATCGTTGGCGACCGAGCCCTGCAGCACGTCCAGCGCCGGTTCGTCGCTGTAGCGATCGCGCAGCGCGCGCAGCCGGCCGCGCTCGCGCGCCACCGCCAGCACCGGGCTGCCGGCCTCGAGCAACGCGCGGACCACGCCCAGGCCGATGGTGCCGGTGCCGCCGAGCACCAGCACCTCCGGGTCCAGCGTCCCGCTCACGGGACTTTTACTCCCGCGAACGGGACAATCGCGATGCGGTCCAGCCGATCGCCGGCGCGCCGGCCCAGGCGCATCATGCTGCCGCTCTGGCTGCGCGGCGGCGGGGTGAATTCGCGAAATGCCTTGAGGTAACCGGTTTCCGACACGTCGATGGGCGTACCATCGAGCCGATCCGGGCGCCGGACGCCAACGAGAAACTGGAACAGAGTGCGCAGCAGCATGAGCAAATGGCCTGGGTGGCGGCGAATGCGTACAAATTAGGCGTCAAAGCCGCACTTGATTAGTCCGAATTAAGGGGAATAATCGTCCCACCATCGGTCCAATCGTTCTCCCTCCTCAGGAACCCCGCCATGACTCACGATCTGAACGACACCCTGATCTTCGTCAAGGTGGTCGAGCAAGGCAGCTTCATCGCCGCGGCCAACGCGCTCGGCCTGCCCAAGACCACCGTCAGCCGCAAGGTCCAGGATCTGGAGGCGCGCCTGGGCGCGCGCCTGCTGCACCGGACCACGCGCCGCCTCGGCCTGACCGAAGCCGGCGCGGTCTATCACGAGCATTGCCAGCGCATCGCCCGCGAGCTGGAAGAAGCCGAGAGCGCGGTTGGGCAGCTGCAGGCCGGCCCGCGCGGCTGGCTGCGTTTCAGCGTGCCCTACTCGGCCGGCATTTCCTGGGTCGCGCCGATCCTGGGCGAATTCCACAAGCAGCACCCGGAAGTGCGCCTGGAAATGATCATGACCAGCGACAAGGTCGATCCGATCGCCGAAGGCGTGGACGTGGCCCTGCACATGGGCGCGCTGCTGGATTCGACCATGGTGGCGCGCAAGCTGGCCACCTTCCGCACCCAGGTGTTCGCCAGTCCCTACTACATCGAACGCCACGGCGAGCCGCTGCACCCGGACGACCTGCAGCACCACCGCACGCTGGCGCTGAGCAATGGCCGCAACGGCAGCAACCGGCTCAGCTGGCCGCTGCGCAACGGCAAGCAGAGCGGCGAGTTCGCGATCCAGCCGATCCTGGTCGCCAACGACTCGGCCGCGCTGATCGGCGGACTGGTCTGCGGCGAAGGCCTGGTGCTGGCCAGCGACGCGACGATCAAGCCGCTGATCGAGGCCGGCAAGGCGCGCCGCGTGCTCGGCGGCTGGGTCGGCCCGGACCTGGATTTCAACGCGGTGTTCCCGGGCGGGCGCATGCTGTCGCCGAAAGTGCGTGCCTTCGTCGATTTCCTGGTCGACAAGCTCAACTTCGACGTCAGCTACATGCTGGCGCAATGCCCGGCCAAGCTGACCACGCAACAGGCCGACAGCGGCGCCGAGTTCACCCTGTGCAGCGGCGTGGCGATGAATACCCAGACGCTGGCGCTGCCGCAGCTGGCCGAGCGGCCGTTGCTGGAGGAGGCAGAGCCGGCGCCGGAGCTGGAGGAAGAAGCGCTGGTCTGAGCAGGCAGGCGCACCGCGACCGCGGCAGCTGGCGGCGGCAGAGCTGGCGGCGGCACGACGCGCGGCGACCTCGCCGCACTTCCGCGCGGCCGGCGCCGCAACGCGAAACGGGCCGCATCAGCGGCCCGTTCGCATTTGCGGCCTGGTGGACGCGGCTCAGGAACGCAGCGGCACCACCCGGATCTCGACCCGGCGGTTCTGCGCGCGGCCGGCCTCGGTGCCGTTGTCGGCGATCGGGTACTTCTTGCCCGCACCCAGCGTCTCGATCCGCTCGCGCTGCACGCCCTGCGCGGTCAGGTAGGCGGCCACCGAGGCGGCACGCTGCTCGGACAGGCGCTGGTTGACCGCATCGCTGCCGATGCTGTCGGTATGCCCGACCACTTCGATCATGGTCTGGTTGTACTCGCCCAGGGTGGACGCCACACCGTTGAGCGCCGAATAGAACTGCGGCTTCAGCGTGGACTGGTTGAAGTCGAAGGTGATGCCGTCGGGCAGGTTCAAGGTGATGTTGTCGCCGTCGCGGCGCACGTCGATGCCGGTGTTGGCGGTGCGCTCGCGCAGCGCGCGCTCCTGGCGGTCCTGGTAGTTGCCGATCGCCGCGCCGCTGAGCGCGCCGATGCCGGCGCCGATCATCGCGTGCTGGCGGCGCTCGGTGGCGCTGCTGCCGCTGAGCAGGCCGGCGGCCACGCCGACCGCGGTGCCGATCAGCGCGCCGCGACCGGTGCGGTTCTGCTGCTCGGTCTGGTTGCCGTACTGGTCGCGCTGCACGTAGGAACCGCCGGTGGCGCAGGCGGACAACACCAGCGCGCTGGCCAGCGCCACGGACATGCCTTGGATGACGGTGCGTTTCATCGCGCTCTCTCCCGAACCTGAATTGAAGTGGAGACAAGCATAAACAGTGGGCTGCGAGACGGGGATGAACGCAGCGCGCGCCGCGACACGCCTGAATGCGCCCCGTTCAGGAAACCGGCAGCAACGCGTCCGCATCCGCCGCGCGCAGCGGATGCTCCCAATCGCCCATCAGCGCCAGGTACAGCAGCTTCTCGAATTCGGCGCCGATCCGGCGCATCACCGCATCCGGATCCGGGATCAGCCGCGCATCGCCGATCAGGCCGAAGTGCACGCGGTGGTTGTAGCTCATGATCGACACGCCGACCCCGATCGAGCCGGTCTGCGGCACCCAGAACATCATCTCGCGCACGCCGCTGCCGGCCAGGTACAGCGGCTGCTGCGGCCCCGGCACGTTGGTCGCCACGGTGCTCGCCTTGCGGCTGAACAGGTCCAGCGCCAGCGACTGCAGCGCCGCCGGCGCCATGCCCACCGCGGCCAGCAGCCCGAACACCACCATCGCCTGGCGCGACTGCTTGAGCTGCTGCATCGATTCGGCCACGCGCTGCAGGCGCCGCACCGGATTGGCCTCGCCGACCGGCAGGTCCAGGAACACCAGCCCGAAATGGTTGCCGAGCTTGCGCGCGTGCTCCAGCGGGCGCAGGTTGACCGGCACCGTGGCGCGCAGGGTCACCCCGTCCAGCTGTTCGCCGCGCTCGCGCATGTAGTCGCGCAGGGCGCCGGCCATCGTTGCCATCAGCACGTCGTTGACCGTGCAGTCGCAGGCGCGGCCGACCGCCTTCACTTCGTCCAGGCCCAGCGGCGCGGCCCAGGCCACCCGCTTGCTGACCCCCAGGCGTCCGCGCAGCAGCGTCGGCGGATCGTCGGACAGCAGCAGCGCATTGGCCAGTTCGCGGCCGATCAGGCCGCCTTCCCTGGCCAGCATCTGCGCCAGGTTCGGGTCCTGGTACATCTCGCGGCCCTTGTCGAGCATGCGTCCGCCCAGTTTCAGGTAGCGGTCGATGGCGCCGACCCGGCGCACCACGTCCTTGCCGTCGTCCTTCAGCCAGGCGCGGCCCAATCGCGCTGACGGCTCCGGCGTGCGCTGCGTATCGGTCAGCGACAGCAGCACCTGCACCAGCGCGATGCCGTCGGCGTAGCTGTGGTGGATGCGCGCCACCAGCGCCGAGCCGCCTTCGTAGCGCTCGATCAGATGGAACTGCCACAGCGGCTTGGTCTTGTCCAGGGGCGTGGACGCCATCTGCCCGGCGAAGCGCTCCAGCGCCTTCTTGCCGCCGCGCCCGGGCAAGGCCGACAGGCGCACGTGCCAGTCCAGGTCGAAGTCGTCGTCATGCTGCCAGTAGGCGCCGGTCGCGGTGTCCACCGGCTTTTGCTGGAAGCGCGGAAACGCCAGAAAGCGTTTGCGCACCAGCTGCTTGAACTGCGGCAGCGACAGCGTCTCGTCGAGCATCAGCACGCCGGTGATCATCATCGGATTGGTCGGCCGCTCCATCCGCAACCAGGCGGTATCCACGCGCGACATCGGTTCGCGCCGCGGCTTGCGGCGGGCTGTACTGGCGGCCATGCATGCTCCTGTGCCTGGCCCGGAGTGAATCATGGCGCGGCGAAGGGCGTCAATCGCGATGCCCTGCGCTGCGCTGACGCGGTTCACGCCGCAGCGCAGCAATGCGCATCCGCGCCTCAGCCGCTGCCGCCGGTCTCGCGGTATGCGGCCAGTGCGGCGTCGCGCCCGGCCGCCAGATCCACGATCGGCTGCCGCGGATAGTGCGGCGCGCTGGCGGCCAGGCGCTGCGGCGACAGCCACGGCGCGAAGCGCGCGGCCACCGGTAGCGCCGCCAGTTCCGGCACCCAGCGCGCGATGTAGCGGCCCTGCGGATCGAACTTCTGCGCCTGCGTCACCGGGTTGAACACGCGGAAATACGGCGCGGCGTCGGCGCCGGTGCCGGCCACCCACTGCCAGCCGAGCGTATTGTTGGCCAGATCGGCATCGACCAGCGTGTCCCAGAACCAGCGTGCGCCCTCCGACCAGTGCACGCGCAGGTGCTTGCACAGGTAGCTGGCGACGATCATCCGCACCCGGTTGTGCATCCAGCCGGTGTGCCACAGCTCGCGCAGCCCGGCATCGACGATCGGCACGCCGCTGCGGCCGCGCTGCCAGGCCCGCAGCTGCGCCGGATCCGGCGTGGCCCAGCGGAAACGGGCGAAGCGCGGATTGAGGTTCTGCTCGGGCGTGGCCGGGAAATGGTGCAGCAGGTGATGGGCGAAATCGCGCCAGCCGAGCTGGCGGATGTAGCCGTCGATCACCGCGCCGGTGGCCGCGCTGCGCTGCGATTCCAGTGCGGCGACGATCCGCCACGGCGCGATCTCGCCGAAATGCAGGTGCGGCGACAGCCGCGAGGTGCCGACCTGGTCGGGACGGTCGCGGCCTTCGACATAGCTGCGCAGGGCGCCGTCGACGAACACCTCCAGCGCCGCGTGCGCGCCCGCTTCGCCCGGTTGCCATACCTCCCAGAAACCGCGGTCCCACCCCAGCGCCGGCGCAAGGTCGAGTCGCTCCAGCGGCAGGCTGCGCAAGGCCGCGGGCGGTGGCGGCAACGCGTTCGGCGCGGGCAGCAGCGCCGGCACCTGCCAATGGCGCAGGGCGCTGCGCCAGAACGGGGTGAACACCTTGTACGGCCCGCCCTGCTGGGTGGCCAGCTGCCACGGTTCGAACAGCAGCGCGCCGTTGTAGCTGTGCACCTCCAGGCCCTGCTCGCGCAGTTCGCGCTTGAGCCGGGCGTCGCGCGGCTGCGTGGCCGGTTCGTAGCGGCGGTTCCAGTACACCGCGACCGCGCCGCACTCGGCGATCAGCTCGCGCAGCACGGTCTCGGCCGGGCCCTGGCGCAGGATCAGCCGCGAACCGCGCTCGCGCAGCTGCGCGTCGAGCGCGGCCAGCGAGCGCTGCAGCCAGCTCAGCGAGGCCGCGCCGGCGGCCCAGGCGCCTTCGTCGCCAGGGCTATGCAGGTAAACGGGTACCGGCGTGTGCCCGGCGGCCAATGCCGCATGCAGCGCGGGTTGGTCGTGCAGGCGCAGGTCGCGCCGGAACCAGACGATGGCGTAGCTCATGCGCAGGATGGGGCTGGAACAGGACGCGCAAGGATACGCGTGGCCGGCGCGCAGCCGGCGTGAGTGCGCGGGCCGGCTAAGCGGCGACCGGCGCGCCGGCCTGTTCCTCGCTGCCGTAGCTGATCAGCAGCGGCTCGACGATGGCGCCGGCCGCCTGCAGATTGCGCAAGGCCAGGATCGAGGTGAGGCTCAGCTCGCTGCCATGCGCCAACAGCATCATGCCGCGCCTGGACACCACGTCCTGTTCCAGGCGCCAGCCCGGCACCAGATCGCAGACCTTGGCCTTGCGGATGCCGCTGCGGGTATTGAGTTGCAGGTCGGCGAGCGCGTCGATCAAGCCGCGCGGCAGCGGCGGCTCGACCTTGCGCAGTTCCTGCACCGCGTGCGCCAGCGGCAGCTTGCGCGCCAGCCCGCGCACCAGCAGCAGCGACGCGCGCAGTAGCTGCGCGCCGCGGACCACGTCCGGCGCTGCGTCGGCCGGCGGCGGCAGCGCCTGGTAGCGCACGATCTCGGCCACCGCCTGCATCCGCGGGATCGCCGTCAGCAGCCGATGCGCGACCAGCGGATGGCCGTCGATCAGCTTCTGCTCTTCCTCGGACAGTGCGTCGCCGGCGATCTCGCGCTGCACGATGTCGCCCGGCACGCTGACGCAGCCGATGTGGCTCAGCGCCGCGGCCACTTCCACCACCCAGCGGTTCGGCCACGGCAGCTTGTCAGTGACGTGGCGCACGCAGGCCTGCAGCTGCGCCGAGCGCTGGAACGCCCAGGGCGCGACCATCGACAGCACCTCGGTGAGCATGCGCGTGGTGCCGGCCAGCGTGGTTTCCAGCAGCTCGCGCTCCAGCAGCGTGGCGCGGTGCAGCGCCACCGCCTGCTCCAGCGCGGCGACCAGTTCCTCGGTGGGGCACGGCTTGCACAGGAAGCGGAAGATCGCGCCGTGGTTGATCGCCGCGATCGCCGAAGGCGCATCGGTCTGCCCGGTCAGCAGCAGGCGCACGCTGTCCGGCGCGCGCGCGCGCGCCGCAGCCAGGAACGCGGCGCCGTCCATGCCCGGCATGCGCATGTCCGACACGATCGCCGCGAACGGCGGGCCTTCGGCGATCGCGGCCAGCCCGGCCTCGCCGCCGTTGGCGGTGACCACGTCGAACTGGCCGAACAGGTTGCGCTCCAGCGCGGCCAGCAGATTGGGTTCATCGTCCACGCACAGGATGCGCGGCAGCTCGGGTTCGCTCATGCCAGGTGCTCCGCTTGGCGAATCTGTGCGCATGCCGCCTGCCACTGCGGCAGCTGCGCGGCCACGCCCATCGACTGCAGATACTCCAGGTCCGGCGCCAGGCCATGGGCCAGCGCCACCGCCACGTGCACCACGCCGACCGCGTCGTACTGGCGATGCGCGACCCGGCGCGGAGCGCGGTGATGGGCGACTGCCTCGACGATCGCCCCGGGCAGGCCCCACACGCCGAGCAGGTAGGCGCCAATCTCCGCATGCGACGGGAACCCGCGCCCCTGCGGGTCGGCGTCGCGGCACAGGCGCGCGATGTCAGGCAGCAGCGCGCCGACGTTGGCCAGCAGCGCCGCGGTCGTCACCACATCCTCGGCGGCATGGCCCTTGCCGACCACCGCCGCCAGCTGCGAAGCGCGCACCGCGTCGGCGCAGATCGCGTCGGCCGAGTCGCTGGCGTCGCTATGGAACACCTCGCTGGCCAGCACCAGCGTGCGCAGCAGGCCGATGCCGATGCGGTTGACCGCTTCCTTGACCTCGGCCACGCGTTGGCCGTTGCCGAAGAATGCGCAATTGGCCAGCTGCAGCACCTTGGCCGCCAGCGCCGGGTCGCCTTCCACCACCGCGGCCACCTGCGCGACGCCGGCAGCGGGGTCGCCGAGCAGGCGGTTGAGCTGCGCGAACATGCGCGGCGCCGACGGCAGCCCGCCGATGCGTCCGGCCACCGCCTGCACCGCCGGATCGTCCAGCAGCACCTGCAGCGCCACGGCGCGGTCGATCGCCTCGATCAGCGCATCGCCCTCGCAAGGCTTGGCCAGGAACTGATGGGCCACGTCCAGCGAACGCAGCGCCGCTTCCTGTTCGGTATGCCCGGACAGGATGATGCGAATGGTGCGCGGGCAACTGTCGCGCACCTGGCGCAGCAGTTCGGCGCCGTCCATCATCGGCATGCGCATGTCCGAGACCACCACGTCGGCCGGCTGCGCCTGCAGCGTGGCCAGCGCCTCGGCGCCGCTGCCGGCGAAGGCCACGTCCCAGTCGCGGTCGGCCATGAACATGGTGCGTTCCAATCCGGCCAGCACCTGCTTCTCGTCGTCGACGAACAGCACGCGCACCGCTCAGCCCGCCACAACGTTCAACGGCAGCCGCACCACGAAGGTGGTGCCGCGCTGGTCCGCCGATGGTTCGAAGAAGATCCGCCCCTGGTGCTTTTCCACCACGGTCGAGTAGGCGATCGCCAGGCCCTGGCCGGTGCCTTTGCCGACCGGCTTGGTGGTGAAGAATGGATCGAACACCTTGGTCCGGATCGCCTCGGGAATGCCCGGGCCGTCGTCGCTGACGCACAGGTCCACGTGGCTGTCGCCGGCACGGCGCAGCAGGATGCGGATCCGGCCCTGCTCGCGCTGCCCGGGGACCAGCGTGTCGCCGATCGCATGCGCCGCGTTGACCACCAGATTCAGCAGCACCTGGCCGATCTCGTCGCGCAGGCACGGTACCAGCGGCACGTCGGCGGCGAAATCGGTCTCGACCTCGGCCACGTATTTCCACTCGTTGCGGGCGACGGTGACGGTGGTGGCGATCAGCTCGCGCAGGTCCACCGGTTCCTTTTCGCCGGCGGAAGGGTGCGAGAACGTCTTCATCGCGCTGACGATCTTGGTGATGCGGTCAAGCCCTTCCAGCGACTGCTGCAAGGCCTCGGGCGTCTGCTTGCGCAGGTACTGGAACTTGGACGAGGTCACCTGCGCGTCGAGCGCGGCGACCAGCTCCGGCGCCACGCCCTGCGCCCGCGCCACATCGACGATGCCGAAGGTCATGTCGAACACGTGATCGAGGATCTGCTTGGCCTTGCACACGAACGCCACGTTGTCGCGCACGTACTGCGCCGGCGTGTTGATCTCGTGGGCGATGCCGGCGGCGAGCTGGCCGATCGATTCCATCTTCTGCGCCTGCAGCAGCGCCGTCTGCGCCTTGCCCAGGTCGGCCAGCGCCTGCTCCAGCTCCTGCCGCTCGCGGCTCAGTTCCTGGGTCTTCAGCGCCACGACCTTGCCCAACGCGATGTTCTGCTGCAGCGTGGCCAGCGGCGAGGCCACCGCATCGTCGCGCGCGGTGACCCGCTTCTTCAGCACCGCGATCACCTTGTCGCGCGCGGCCAGTTGCCGGCGCAGCTCGGTGACCAGCGCCGCATCGCCGCTCTCGAAGGAAGCGGCCGTGGCAGGTGCCAGGGTCGGTAGCGTCGCTGCATCTGCGGACATGCTCATCTCCCGATCGCCACGCCGGTAAAGGTCTGGTTGACGTGCAGGCCGTTGAACTGCTCGCCGTAGGTGGAAAAGCCGAACACGCGCTGCTGCGCCATGAACGCACCGACCTGCTGCTGCATCTGCGACTGGCCGAACTCCAGGCGCCGCAGGATGCAGTCGCAGCCGATCACCAGCGCCGGATCGGACACCGCCTCGTGCACCTCGGCAAAGGCCTGCTGCAGCGTTTCCATCACGTCGACCGCCTTGCCGACCGACACCACCATGCCCTCCTCCACCGCGCAGTAGCAGGTCAGCGACAAGTCCGCGTTGACGCGCAGGATCGAGCGCACGTAGGGTTCGCCGCTCAGCATCAGCAGCAGCGGATAGGTGGAGAACACGTGCGGGTCCAGCGCCTGCAGCGGCACGCCGATCGCCGCGGCGTAGGCCAGCGCCGCAGGCTCGCCGTTGATCTCGCGGATCAGGCGCCGCTCCGGGTCGGCATCGGTGACCACCAGTTCGATCTCGCTGGCGATGAAGTGCTGCAGCTTGAACACCACGAACGGATGCTGCGAATGGAACACGGTCAGCACCGCGGCATCGGCCAGGAAGCGGCCGTCGTAGTAGACCTGGGTGCGCTCGAAGCGCAGGTTGTCGCCGGCCGAACCGCCGAGCAGCGGCACGTCGCCGATCATCCGGTACAGCGCCGCGGCCAGGTATTCCTCGCAGGTGGACAGCCCATCGACCAGCAGCAGCGCGAAGCACCGCCCAGTCTTGTCGACGGTGGCGGCCTGCACCGCCTCGGCGGCCACCGCGACCTGCGCCTGCAGGTCGCGCAACGGCGCAATCAGCAGCGGCTGCGCCTGCAGCACGCCGCCACGCAGGCCGGCGACCAGGATGCCGCTGCTCTGGAAGCCGCCTGCGCCGATCTGGCCGGCGGCAGTGCAGCCGATCACCGGGCAGTCGAAGCCGGCTTTGAGCGCCGGGCCCAGCGCCTCCAGGTCGTACTCGGCATCGCAAAACAGCAGCAACGCGTCCAGCGGTGCGGCGCCCAACTGCGCACGCAACGCGGCGACGGCGGCGACGGCATCGCGGTTGGCGGTTTCCGCATGGGTGACGGTCAGCGGCATGGCAGGATCCGGAATGGGTTCCCACCCGGTATCGACCGCCGCGCATCTGGCTTGAGCGCCAGCGCGGCGCTCTGTGACAGAGGTATCGCTGCGCTCGGATGCATCAGCGCGCCGGCGAAAAATCCACTGCGGCGCAACACGCGCACGAGCGCCAGCGCAGTCGCCCGGGCGCCTTACTCGAACGCGCCCACCGAATCGTGCGCGAGGTTGTCGAAGCGGGTGTATTCGCCGAAGAACTTGAGCTTGCACGAGCCGGTCGGGCCGCCGCGATGCTTGCCGATGATGATCTCGGCCAGGCCCTTGTCCGGCGAATTTTCCTTGTTGTAGTAGTCGTCGCGGTAGATGAACACGATCATGTCCGCGTCCTGCTCGATCGCCCCGGATTCGCGCAGGTCGGCCATCACCGGGCGCTTGTCGGTGCGCGTTTCCAGCGAGCGGTTGAGCTGCGACAGCGCGATCACCGGCACCCCCAGTTCCTTGGCCAGGCCCTTGAGCGAGCGCGAGATCTCGGAGATCTCGGTGGCGCGGTTCTCGCTGTTGCCCGGCACCGACATCAGCTGCAGGTAGTCGATGACGATCAGCCCCAGGTCGTGCTCGCGCTTGAGCCGGCGCGCCTTGGAACGCAGGACCTCCGGCGACACGCCCGGCGTGTCGTCGATGAAGATCTTGGTCTCCTTCAGCATCTTGATCGCGCCGGTGACCCGCGCCCAATCCTCGTCCTCGAGCTGGCCGGTGCGCAGGCGCTGCGCATTGATGCGGCCGTTGGAGGAGATCAGGCGCATCGCCAGCTGCGAGGCCGACATTTCCATCGAGAACACCGCCACCGCCTTCTTCGACTTGATCGCCGCGTACTCGGCGATGTTCAGCGCCAGCGTGGTCTTGCCCATCGCCGGACGCGCGGCGAGGATGATCAGGTCGGTCGGCTGCAGGCCGGCGGTCATCGCGTCGAAGTCGCTGTAGCCGGTGGCCAGGCCGGTGATGTTGCCGCCGTTCTCGAAGCGGCTGCGCAATTCCTCGAACGCGTCCTTCAACGCGCCGGGCATCGCCACGAAATCGCTGCGCCCGCGCGCGCCGGCCTCGGCGATCTTGAACACCGCCTTCTCGGCGCTGGCCAGCAGCTCCGCGCTCTCGCGCCCTTCCGGCTGGAAGCCGTCGTTGACGATGCTGGTGCCGACCTCGATCAGCTGCCGCAGCACCGCCTTGTCGCGCACGATCTCGGCATAGGCGGCGATGTTGGCCGCCGACGGCGTGGTGCTGGCCAGTTCGATCAGGTAGGCGCCGTCGCCGACCATCTCCAGCTTGCCCTGCGATTCGAACCACTCGCCCAGCGTCACCGCATCGAACGGGCGGCCCTTCTCGGCCAGCTCGCGGATCGCGCGGTAGATCAGCTGGTGGTCGCGGCGGTAGAAATCGTTGTCGGTGAGCTGGTCGTTGACCCGGTCGTAGGCGTCGGGCGCCAGCATCAGGCCGCCGAGCACGGCCTGCTCGGCCTCGATCGAATGCGGCGGCACGCGCAGCTGATCGATACGCGGCTCGCTGCGTTCGCCACGCTCGCTTTTGCGGTCGCCGCGATAGCCGGGACGGGCGGACATGGGCTGGGTCTTCTCTCTGCGGGACTGCGGGACTGCGGGACTGCGGGCGGCGGACTGCGGGCGGCGGGCGGCGCCGACGGCGCGACCCGGTCGGGCATCTTAGTCAGCGGTGCGCGGCGCGGCTAGGGACAAGTCTGTGGACAAGCCGTTGAGAACTGCGCACAGGCCCCGCCACGCAACCCGATCGCCGCAGCGCCAGCGTCGCCGCTGCGCGTCGCATCGGCTGCGATGGCGCGTTCGCGCCGACTCAGGCCTGCAGTTCGTCGACCCAGGCGATGAACTTGTCGACGAAGCCCTGCAGGAACTTGCGCGTGTCCGCGTTGCCGATGCTGCCGTCGGCCGCGATCAAGCCTTCCTTGAACTGCACGAACACCTCCGGCTGGCCCAGCACCGGCATGTCCAGGTAGGCCAGCACGTTGCGCAGGTGCTGCTGCGCCAGCGCGGTGCCGAGCGTGCCGGGCGAGACCCCGCACAGCGCCGCCGGCTTGCCGGCGAAGGCGTTGTCGCCGTAGGGCCGCGAACCCAGGTCGATCGCGTTCTTGAGCACGCCGGGGATCGAGCGGTTGTACTCGGGGGTCACGAACAGCACCGCGTCGGCGTCGCTGACCTGCGCCTTCAGCCGCTTGCCCTGCTCCGGGTAGTCGTGGTCGTGGTCCTGGTCGTACAGCGGCAGATCGCCGATCTCCACGTACGCGAAGCGGGCGCGGTCGCCGGCAAGTTTCTCCAGCGCCAGCGCCAGGCGCCGGTTGCACGACTCCTTGCGCAGACTGCCGACGAAAACCGCGATGCGGTACTGGCTCATGGCGTACTCCTGACCGATTTGGGGCTTGCAGCCTAGCCGCCGGCGCAGGGCGGCCAGGTGAATACGGCCAAGGCGACCGCCGCCAGGCCGCTCAGCGCCGCGCCTGCCAGTCCGCGCGCGACTGCCCCCACACGGCCACCTCGTGCGCCTGCAGCGGCTCGGGCAGGCGCGCCTGGCGCAGGTAGCGCGAACCCAGCTTGGCCGCCACCGCCTTGGAATTGGCGTTGTCGGCGGCGATGGTATGGATCACCTCGGTCCAGCCCAGCTGCGCGAACGCCCAGTCGATCGCCGCGCGCGCCGCTTCCGGCGCATAGCCCTGGCCCCAGTACGGGCGCGCGATCGCCCAGCCCACCTCGGTCCCCGGCCAGGCATGCGGCTGCCACGGCCCGACCCGGCCGATCCACTGCCCGCTGCGCTTCTCGATCACCGAGAACATCGAAAATCCCTGCAGCTGCCAGCTGCCGACCAGCGCCGCCAGGCTGCGCCAGGCCACCGGCGGCGATTGCACGCCGCCCAGGTGGCGCATCGCCTCGGCATCGGCGGTGAAACGGGTGAACGCCTCGAAATCCGCCGCGCTCGGCGGGCGCAGCAGCAGGCGTTCGGTGTCCAGTTGCAGATCGAAAATGCTCATGCCCTCGCCTCCTCGTGCATGGCGGTCGCACCGGGCATCGCGGCACCGGCGCGAACCGGTTCAGAACGCGTTGATGCCGGTCAGTTCACGGCCGACCACCAGCTGGTGCACGGTCTCGGTGCCTTCGTAGGTGATCACCGATTCCAGGTTCAAGGCGTGGCGGATGGCGCCGTACTCGGTGGTGATGCCGGCGCCGCCGAGCAGGTCGCGGCATTCGCGGGCGATGTCCAGCGCCATGCGCACGTTGTTCCACTTCGCCAGCGACACCTGCGCCGGCTGCAGCGCACCGGCATCCTTGAGCCGGCCCAGCTGCAATGCCAGCAGCTGCGCGGCGGCGATGCGCCGGGCCATGTCGGCCAGCTTGATCTGCGCGCTCTGCGTGGCCGCCAGCGGGCGCCCGAACAGGATGCGCTCGCCGGCATAGGCCAGCGCCTCGCGCAGGCAGGCGATCGCCGCGCCGATCGCGCCCCAGCTGATGCCGTAGCGGGCCTGGGTCAGGCAGCCCAGCGGGCCCTTCAGGCCGCGCACGCCCGGCAGCCGCTGCGTGTCGGGCAGGCGCACGGCGTCCAGGAACAGCGCCGAGGTCACCGAGGCGCGCAGGCTCATCTTGTGCGCGATGTCCTGCACGCCGAAGCCGGGCGTGCCGGCCTCGACCAGGAACCCCTGCACGCCGTCCTCGGTCTGCGCCCACACGATCGCCACATCGGCCAGGCTGCCGTTGGTGATCCACATCTTGCTGCCGCTCAGGCGCCAGCCGTCGCCATCGCGCAGCGCGCGGGTCTGCATCGCGGCCGGATCGGAACCGCCCTGCGCCTCGGTCAGGCCGAAGCAGCCGATCGCGCTGCCGGCGGCCATCGCCGGCAGCCAGCGCTGCCGCTGCGCCTGGCTGCCATAGGCGTGGATCGGATACATGCACAGCGAGGACTGCACGCTGACGAAACTGCGCAGGCCGCTGTCGCCGCGTTCCAGTTCCTGGCAGATCAGGCCGTAGCAGACCGCGTTGAGTCCGGCGCCGCCGTCGGCGGGCGGCAGCGTGGCGCCGAGCAGGCCCAGCTGCGCCAGCTCCGGCACCAGTTCGGCGGGAAACCGCGCCTGGTCGAACGCCGCGCCGATGATCGGCAGCACCCTGGCATCGACGAAGCGCGCCACCGCCTGCTGGATCGCGCGCTCCTCCTCGCTGAGCAGCGCGGCCACGTTGAACAGATCGTCGCAAGGCAACGGCATGGCGGGACTCGCGCAGGTGGAGCCGGCATTGTATCGGCGTCCCCGCCGCCCGAAAAAGCAAAGGCCGGCGCAGGGCCGGCCTTTGCTCGATGCCGCTGTGCGCTGCTTCAGCGCTGGCCGATCACGTCGCTGGCCGCGGCGGTCTGCGTGACCAGGCGCCCGTCGAGCACCGGCAGGCGGTCGCTGCTGGGCTTGTCGTCCATGCGCACGGTCTTCTCCTGGCCGTCGTAGCGGTAGGTGACCTCGTAGCCCTTGACCACGTCGTCCTTGCCCAGCGCGATGCGGCTGCCCGGCTTGCTGTCGGTGCGCATGGTGCCGGTGCTGCCGTCGTCGTTGCGGTAGGTCACGGTGTAGCCGGTGATGCGCGAGGACTCGGCGGTGCTGTTCTCGGTGTGGCACTGGCGCTCGGTGCGGTCGACCACGCGGCCGCCGACATGGTTGCGGTCGACCTGGTTGCCGATGAAGCCGCCCGCCACCGCGCCGGCCGCGGTCGCCGCCTTGCGGCCGTTGCCGCCGCCGACCTGGTTGCCGAGCAGGCCGCCGACCACCGCACCGACCACGGTGCCGCCGACGTTGCCATCGCGCTCGGGCAGGCGCTCCTGCACCACCACGTCGTTGCAGACCTGACGCGGGGTGGTGGTGGTGGCGGTCTCGCGCAGCGGCTCGGTGCCGATCACCTCGGCGTAGCGCTGCTCCTTCTGGGTGATCGGATCGACCCGGACCACGTCGGCGTATTCCAGCTTGCCGCCGACGCCGTTGCCGGCGACGGCGTCGCCGCCCGGGGTAGTGTCCGGGGCCGGACGCACATCGCCGTTGCCGGTGAATTCCTGCTTGTCGCGGTTGT
The DNA here is from genome assembly GCF_009769165.1 of Xanthomonas hyacinthi. Lineage (NCBI taxonomy): Bacteria > Pseudomonadati > Pseudomonadota > Gammaproteobacteria > Lysobacterales > Lysobacteraceae > Xanthomonas > Xanthomonas hyacinthi. Next base: position 3,814,483 of record NZ_CP043476.1, on the reverse strand, counting down.
TCATGAAGGCCGCGGTGGCCACACCGCCGGCCAGCAATGCGCCAGCCGCGACCAGAATGGTTGTCGTATTGCTTTTCATGGTTGCTCTCCTGCGGTCTGCACCGCGTTGTCTACGCTATTGTGATTACCACGCCGAAGCTGAACCGATCCGCTCCCTATTCAGCAAAAATCCGCGGCGGGCGCTGGTGCCGCGCCCGTAAAGCCGCCATATCAAGCGTGTTAGCGTTTTCATCACTGCGCCGGAGGATCATCCATGCCCAACCCGATCATGCTGCCTTTGCTGCGCTGGGCCGGCAAATTGCGCTACCCGACGCTGTTCAAACTCACCGCCGGCCTGTTCGTGCTGAGCGTGCTGCTGCCCGACCCGCTGACCTTCATCGACGAGATCGTGTTCGGCCTGGGCAGCTTGCTGCTGGCCACCTGGAAGACCCGCACGCCAGCGCCCGCCGCACCGGAGCCGAGCGCGTCCAGCGCGCGGCGCGTGCGCCGCTGACGGCCGATGCGCCTGATCGACAGCCACTGCCACCTCGACGCCGACGCATTCGCCCCCGATCGCGCCGACGTGATCGCCCGCGCGCAGGCCGCCGGCGTCGCCGTGCAGATCGTGCCGGCAGTGACCGCGGCGTCGTGGCCGAAGCTGCGCGACGTCTGCGCGGCCGCCGCTGGCCTGTATCCGGCCTATGGCCTGCACCCGCTGTTCCTGCAGCAGCATCGGCCCGAGCACCTGAACGCGCTGGGCGACTGGATCGCGCGCGAGCGCCCCTGCGCGATCGGCGAATGCGGGCTGGATTTCTTCGTCGAGGGGCTGGACGCAGCCGAACAGCAGCGCTACTTCCTCGGCCAGCTGCAGCTGGCGCGCGAGTTCGACCTGCCGCTGATCGTGCACGCACGGCGCGCGGTGGACGCGGTGATCCTGGCGATCCGCAAGGTCGGGCGCCTGCGCGGCGTGGTGCACAGCTTCGCCGGCAGCGCAGAACAGGCGCAGCAGTTGCACAAGCTGGATTTCCTGATCGGCCTCGGCGGCCCGGTGACCTACGCGCGCGCGCAGCGCCTGCGCCGGCTGGCCGCCGAACTGCCGCTGCAGCAGCTGCTGCTGGAAACCGACGCACCGGACCAGCCCGACGCGTCCATCCGCGGCCAGCGCAACGAACCGGCGCGGCTGCGCACGGTGCTGGACGCCATCGCCGCGCTGCGCGGCCAGCCCGCCGCGCAGATCGCCGCACAGACCACGCGCAACGCGCAGCAACTGTTCGGACTGCAGGCGCCGGCTACGCAGCCCGCCTGACCCAAACTTGGCGGTCCGCGGCAGGTGCTGGCGCGTCCGGCCAGGGTTGCCGTCTGTGGGAACGACTCGGGGTGGCCTCGGGCCATCGGTCGCGACTGCACTATCGGTAACGCCCGTCGCGACTGAAGTCGCTCCCACACAAACTCAAAAGCGTCGATTTCGCCGGCGCAGTGCGCCTCAGCCCGCGTCGATCGCCGCCGCGTCGTCCGTCTGCGCCGCTGCGGCCGTCGCCACGCTCGCCTGCGGCGTCCGCTTCGGCTTCAACAGCATCTCCAGGGCCTTGCCCACGGCGGCGAAGGCGAACGCGCCGGTGATGTGGGTGGCCGCGCCCAGCCCGGCGCCGCAGTCCAGGTTCAGCGCCGCATCCGGCCCCAGCTGCGGGCGCAGCCCGCAGACGCTGCCGTCGGCCTGCGGGTAGCGCACGTTCTCCAGCGAATACACCGCCGGCACGCCGAAGTAGCGCTGCGGGTTCTTGGGGAAATTGAACTCGCTGCGCAGCTTCTTGCGGATCAGCGCCAGCATCGCGTCGTGCTCGGTGCGCGAGACGTCGCGGATGCGCACCAGGGTCGGGTCGGTACGCCCGCCGGCCGAGCCCACGGTCAGCAGCGGCAGCTTGCGCCGGCGGCACCAGGCGATGGCCTCGACCTTGACCCGGAAGCTGTCGCAGGCGTCGATGACCAGGTCGAAGCCGCTGCCGAGCAGCTCGGCGATGTTGGACGGGGTCAGGAAGGCCTCGACCGCGGCCGCTTCGATCGCCGGATTGATCGCCACGCAGCGCTCGGCCATCGCCCGCGCCTTGTTGCGCCCGTACTGGCCCTGCAGCGCCGGCAACTGGCGGTTGGTGTTGGACACGCAGATCTCGTCGGCATCGATCAGGGTCAGATGGCCGAGCGCCGAGCGCGCCAGGGCCTCCACCACCCACGAGCCGACCCCGCCCATGCCCACCACCGCCACGCGGCATTGCGCCAGGCGCTCGATGGTCCCGCGCCCGTACAGCCGGTCGATGCCGGCGAAGCGCTCACGCAGTTGTTCGTTCATGCGCGCAGTTTATTTCATCGGCAACGACGCGGCGGCCGCGGCGCCGCCACGCAATGGCGGCGGCCGGCGTACTATCGCGCTTTCCTCCTGCACGCCCGCCGCATGGCCAGCCCGCACGCCCCCGCTTCCAGCGCCTCCCGCTACCTGTTGGTGCTGCTCGCCGGGGTGCTGATCGGCCTGGTCGCCACGGTGATGTCGATGCGTGCGCTGCAGGCGCGGCAGGATCCGTTCCCGCGCGCGCTGATGCAGGTGATGGACAAGCAACTGGCCTTGCTGCAACGCAGCCATGCACAGAACCGCTGCAGCGCCGCCGAGCTGCAAGCGCGCGTGCGCACGCTGCGCCTGCTCGGCAGCGACCTGGAAACCGCGTTCCCCGCACTCAGCGACGACCGCCGCTTCCAGCAGCACGCCGGCGCGCTGCGGGCCACGCTGGACGCGGCGCAGGACACGGCCCCCGGCACCTGCGCCGCGCTCGCGCGGCTCACCCATCGCATCGACGACGGCTGCGACGCCTGCCACCGCGATTTCCGCTGACCCGCCATCGAGCTTCTCGATGAATTGCCACTGCCGCTGCAGCGCGTCGGCAACGCACGCGCATGGCGATTGGCGTTGCATTCACCTACTGGCGGACAGGATGCGTGTAAATCCGGGTCCGCCGCCGTCCACCGCCTGTCGAGGAGAACACACATGAAGATTCACCTATTGGCCACTGGCGCCGTCGCCGTGCTGGCATTGGCCGGCTGCGCCACGTCCCCGGGCTATGGCGGTGGCGGCGGCTACAGCCAGCCGTCGCGCGGCTATGCGGACACCCGCTGCGCGGACTGCGGCATCGTCACCCGCATCGACACGGTGGCCTCCGGCCGCACCGCGCCCACCGGCACCGGCGCAGTCCTGGGCGGCATCGTCGGCGCGATCGCCGGCCATGAGATCTCCGACCATACCGGCGGCAGCAAGGGCAACCAGAACGTGTCGGCCGTGGCCGGCGCCGCTGCCGGCGCCCTGGCCGGCAACCAGATCCAGAACAACGTCACCGGCGACAGCTACGACCTGCACGTGCAGATGGACGATGGCCGGGTGATCGTGGTCAACCAGCGCGACCTGGCCGGGATCCGCGAAAACACCTATGTGCGCGTGGTCAACGGCCGCGTGGTGCCGCGCTAAGCGCTCTGGCGCCGCCTGCGGTAACGCAAAAAGGCCCGCAACTGCGGGCCTTTTTGCTGCGCGCGGCGGTTGCGCGCGATCGGCTTGCAAGCGCGCCGGGATCAGACCGGCTGCACCGCGTCGGCCTGCAGGCCTTTCTGGCCCTGCACCACGGTGAAGCTGACCTTCTGCCCTTCCTTCAGGCTCTTGAAGCCTTGGGTCTGGATGGCGCGGAAGTGCACGAACACGTCCTCGCCGTTCTCGCGGCTGATGAAGCCGAAGCCCTTGGCATCGTTGAACCACTTCACGGTGCCGTTTTCGCGATTGCCGTCAGTCATGGACTTACTCCTTGGAACACGTCTCAGGGGTGGGTACGCCGGGGGTTCGGCGGCTGGTTGCAAGGAGGAAGCGAGGTATAACGCTGTAGCGGATCGTTGGATCTACCGCATCGGGCCACGATTCACGGTGACCTTTGCAAACGCAGCGTCTGAAAACTTACCGCGGCCAAAATGAAAATGCAATCAGCAAAAACACCCCGTCTGTCAACCCCAAAATCGCCCCGGAGTACGCCGCGTGGATCCTACGTTCATCTACTACATGGTCGCCGCGCTGCTGGTGGCGCTGGGGCTGGCAGGCGTGGTGCTGCCGGCCCTGCCGGGAATGCCGCTGCTGTTCGCCGGGCTGTTGCTGGCGGCCTGGGCCGACGGCTTCCAGCGCGTGGGCTGGGTGATGCTGACGGTGCTCGGCGTGCTCACCCTGCTGTCGTTCCTGGTCGACTTCCTGGCCACCGTGTTCGGCGCCAAGCGCGTCGGCGCCAGCCGCAAGGCGCTATGGGGCTCGGTCGTGGGCAGCGTGGCGGGGCTGTTGTTCATGCCGATCGGCCTGTTCGTCGGCCCCTTCGTCGGTGCGCTGGCCGGCGAGTACTGGCATGGCCGGCAACTGCAGCAGGCGGCCAAGGTCGGCCTCGGCACCTGGCTGGGCATCGTCCTGGGCACCGCCGCCAAGCTGGCCCTGGCGCTGGCGATGGTCGGCCTGTTCGCGGCGGCCTGGCTGTTCTGAGCGGCGGCGTGGGCGCCGCGAGATGAACGTGTGATGACCCCGTTGCGCTGGCTGCTGTATTTTCGCAGCCGGCCATTCACATCGGCAGCGCACCATCCGCCCGCGTCGCCTGATTCCGAGAGAACCTGCATGTCCCATCGCCCGGCCCGTCCGTTGTTGCTGCTGTCTTTCGCGGCGATGCCGCTGGCCCATGCCCAGGAAATGATGCCCACTCCCGCCTCGCCCGAAGCCTGCGTCGCCATTTCCGGCGACGCCGCGCGCCTGTCCTGCTACGACCAGGCATTGTCGCGCCGGGTCGCCGATCCGCAGGCCGCCGATGCGGCGGCGAAGATGGCCAGCGAGAACCAGAAGCAGCAGCTGGATGCGTCGATCCCGCAGGACGCCGGCCCGGCCGCGCGCACCCGCCAGCGCGCCGCCTCGCTGTTCAAGGACGACCGCTACGACGCCACCATCGCCAACGCCGGCAAGGGTTCGCTGCTGGACAGCCGTTGGGAGCTGGCCAAGGATTCCAAGCTCGGCAACTTCCAGCTGCGCGCCTACAAGCCGGTGTACCTGCTACCGGCGTTCTGGACCAGCAAGAAGAACCAGACCCCGTCCTCGCCGAACCCGAACAACACGGTGACCAGCGCCGAGCCGCTGGACAGCAGCGAAGCCAAGTTCCAGCTCAGCTTCAAGACCAAGATCGTGGAGAACATCTTCGGCGACAACGGCGACCTGTGGGGCGCCTATACCCAGAGTTCGCGCTGGCAGGTCTACAACAGCGAGCAGTCGCGGCCGTTCCGCGAGACCAACTACGAGCCGGAACTGGCGCTGGTGTTCCGCAACAACTACAGCCTGTTCGGCTGGAAGGGGCGGATGACCGGGATCCAGCTCAACCACCAGTCCAACGGCCGCAGCGACCCGTTCTCGCGCAGCTGGAACCGGGCGATCCTCAACATCGGCCTGGACCGCGAGAACTGGGCGCTGGTGCTGCGCCCGTGGTACCGGATTCCGGAGAGCGACCGCCAGGACAACAACCCGGACATCGAGGACTACATGGGCCGCGGCGACGCGACCCTGACCTACAACCGCGGCGGCCACGAGATCTCGCTGATGGCGCGGCATTCGCTGCGCAGCGGCGACCGCTCGCACGGCGCGCTGCAGCTGGATTGGGGCTTCCCGATCAGCAACCTGCTGCGCGGCCATGTGCAGGTGTTCGACGGCTACGGCGAGAGCCTGATCGACTACAACCACCGCGCCACCTACGTGGGCCTGGGCGTGTCGCTGCTGGAGTGGTACTGAGGCCCGACCGGCCCAGGTCCGACGCGCGCGGCGGCCGTCAGCGGCCGCCGCACAAGCGTGGCGCCGCGGCGCTCAGGTCCAGTCGGTCAGGCCTTCGCGGCGGTAGGTTTCCTGGAACGCGGCACGCGCCTTCATCCGCTGCGCGTGCGCCTGCAGCGCCGGCCAGGTATCGCTGGGCCGCGGCATGTTGCGCGACCAGCGCATCATCATCGTCAGCATGAAATCGGCCGCCGACAGCTGTGCGCCGAGCAGGTACGGACCGCTCGCCTGCAGATGCTGCGCGACCTGCTCCCAGGCGGCCTCCAGCTTCTGCCGCGCCTGCGCCTTGCTCGCCTCGGCGTTGTCGGCACCGGCCGGCTCGTCCGGATAGAACCAGGCGCGGTACGCCGGCTGCAGCGTGTTGGCGCAAAAGAACATCCAGCGGTAGTACGCGGCGCGCGCCGGGCTGCCGGGCGGCGGGGCCAGCCCGGCCTGCGGATGCAGGTCGGCCAGGTGCAGCGCGATCGCCGCCGCCTCGGTCAGCACCTGTCCATCCAACAGCAGCGTCGGCACCACGCCGGCCGGATTGAGCTGCAGGTACTCCGGCGATTTGTGCTCGCGCCGTTCGAAATCCAGGGCGTGCAGCGTATGCGGCACCTCCAGCTCGATCAGCAGCCAGTGCACCACCAGGGCGGCGGTGCTGGGCGAGTAGTACAGGGTGGCGCTCATGCAGTCTCCTGGGGAAGTCGCCGGATCCGGGCGACGACGGCGGCGGCAGTCTCGCATGCCGCGCCGGCATGCGGCGGCGGCTCAGGCCGGCTCGACCACCACCGGAATCTTGCCGATGCGCGATTGCCATTCGCGCGGGCCGGTCTTGTGCACCGACTCGCCGCTGGCATCCACCGCCACGGTGACCGGCATGTCCTTGACCTCGAACTCGTAGATCGCCTCCATGCCCAGGTCTTCGAACGCCAGCACGCGCGCGGCCTTGATCGCCTTGGACACCAGGTAGGCCGAACCGCCGACCGCCATCAGGTACACCGCCTTGTTGTCGCGGATCGCATCGATGGCCGCGTCGCCGCGCTCGGACTTGCCGACCATGCCGAGCAGGCCGGTCTGTTCCAGCATCTGCCGGGTGAACTTGTCCATGCGCGTGGCGGTGGTGGGGCCGGCCGGGCCCACCACCTCGTCGCGCACCGGATCGACCGGGCCGACGTAGTAGATGAAGCGGTTGCTGAAATCCACCGGCAGCGTCTGGCCGCGGTTGAGCATGTCGATCATGCGCTTGTGCGCGGCGTCGCGGCCGGTCAGCAGCTTGCCGTTGAGCAGGATCACCTCGCCCGGCTTGAAGCTGGCGACTTCCTCGCGGGTGATGCTGTCCAGGTTCACCCGGCGCGCGTTGCTCGGGTTGTAGGTGAGCTTGGGCCAGTCCTCCAGCGACGGCGGCTCCAGCATCACCGGGCCGCTGCCGTCCAGGGTGAAATGCGCATGGCGGGTGGCCGCGCAGTTGGGGATCAGCGCCACCGGCAGGTTGGCGGCGTGGGTCGGGTAGTCCTTGACCTTGATGTCCAGCACCGTGGTCAGGCCGCCCAGGCCCTGCGCACCGATGCCCAGCGCGTTGACCTTCTCGTACAGCTCCAGGCGCAGTTCCTCGGCGCGGTTGGAGGCGCCGCGCGCCTGCAGGTCGACGATGTCGATCGGCTCCATCAGCGCTTCCTTGGCCAGCAGCATCGCCTTCTCGGCGGTGCCGCCGATGCCGATGCCGAGCATGCCCGGCGGGCACCAGCCGGCGCCCATGGTCGGCACGGTCTTGAGCACCCAGTCGACGATGGAATCGGACGGGTTGAGCATGGCGAACTTGCTCTTGGCTTCCGAACCGCCGCCCTTGGCCGCGACGATCACCTCGACGTGCTCGCCCGGCACGATCTTGGTGTTGACCACCGCCGGGGTGTTGTCCCTGGTGTTGGCGCGCTTGCCGGCCGGGTCGGCCAGCACGCTGGCGCGCAGCTTGTTGTCCGGATGGTTGTAGGCGCGGCGCACGCCCTCGTTGACCATGTCCTCCACGCCCATCGTGGCGTCGTCCCAGCGCACCTTCATGCCGATCTCGAGGAATACGGTGACGATGCCGGTGTCCTGGCAGATCGGGCGGTGGCCTTCGGCGCACATGCGCGAGTTGATCAGGATCTGCGCGATCGCGTCCTTGGCCGCGGGCGACTGTTCGCGCTCGTAGGCGGCGGCCAGGTTCTTGATGTAATCGACCGGGTGGTAGTAGCTGATGTACTGCAGCGCGTCGGCGACGGACTGGATGAGGTCTTCCTGCTTGATCGAGGTCACGGCTGGCTCTACGGCTGGCGGGGGGAAACCCGGCCATTTTAGGGCAAAGTGACCGCCCCGCCCGCTGTCACGCCGGCACGCGCTGTTCCGTCCTGGTCGCCATGAGCCCCGATTCCACCGTCGAATCCCAAGCTCGACACCCTCGCCGGCTGGCGCGAGAGCCGCTTGTTCGAGCCGCGCGAACGGCTGGCGCTGGCCTGGGCCGAGGCGCTCACCACGCTGCCGTCCGCCGCGCCGCCGCAGGACGCCTACGCCGCCCTGTCGGCGCACTTCGACGCGCACGGCATCAGCGCCCTGACCATGGTCATCGCCATCATCAATGCCTGGAACCGGCTCGGCGTGGGCCTGCAACCGGCAATGCCGTCAGCGCAGCGGCGTACCGGCGCAAGTCGGTACGCCTCTCAATCCCGAATCCCCAATCCCCGCTTTCAACAGCCGAATGGCTGGTCATCCCGGCTTTCAGCAGACATGTGTCCGCAACACGACACCGCTAGCGTTTGCGCATCACCAACGCAGAGCGAGGCGGGCATGATCGAGAAATTCCTGGCGGGGAGCGCGGCCGCGGACGACACGGACCTGGCGCTCGCCGAGCCGGAAACGCAGGCGTCCACCGCCGCGCCCGCTGGCCATCGCCTGCTGATGTGCGCGCCGCAGCACTTCGCGGTGGACTACGTGATCAACCCCTGGATGGAAGGCAATGTGCACGCCGCCAGCCGCGAGCGCGCGCAGGCGCAATGGAATGCGCTGGTGGCCGCGGCCGAAGCGGCCGGCGCGCAGGTCGAGCGGATCGCTCCGGCCGCCGGCCTGCCGGACATGGTGTTCAGCGCCAACGCCGGCCTGGTGCTCGGCGACCGCTTCGTGCCCAGCCGTTTTCGCCATGCCGAGCGCCGCGACGAGGAAGCGCTGTTCGCCGACTGGTGCCGCCGCGCCGGCTTGCGCATCCGCGCGCTGCCCGAGGATCTGCGTTTCGAAGGCGCCGGCGATGCGCTGCTGGACCGCGGCGCACGCCGGCTGTGGATGGGCCACGGCCATCGCAGCGACCTCGCCGCCGCGCACGAACTGGCCGACCTGCTGGACATCGAGGTGATGCCGCTGCGCCTGGTCGATCCGCGTTTCTATCACCTGGACACCTGCTTCTGTCCGCTGCGCGACGGCTACCTGCTGTACTACCCGGCCGCATTCGACGACTACGCCCAGCAAGCGATCGCCCGCCGCATCCCGCCGGCGCAGCGCATCGCGGTCGGCGAAGCCGATGCCCTCGCCTTCGCCTGCAATGCAGTGGACCTGGACCAGCGCCTGCTGCTCAACCGCGCCTCGCCCGAACTGTGCGCGGCCTTGGCCGGGATCGGCTACCGCGTGGTGCAGACCCCGCTGGACGAATTCCTCAAGGCCGGCGGCGCGGCCAAGTGCCTGACCTTGCGCCTGGACGAGTGAGGCTACGGTCCGCGCTTTTCATTGTGGGAGCGACTCGAGCACGGTCGGCAAGGCCCGTCGCGACTGAAGTCGCACACAAGGAGGACGCCAGGCCGTGCAGTGGACTACACCACTGGCTATCGCCGGAACGCTGCGGATTGCCTGAGCAGCAGTCGTTCGGCATGCCCTTGTAGGAACGACTCCAGGTGTCCTCAGGCCATCGGTGGCGACATGCCTTACCGGCCTAATGCATTGCAGGCAGGTGCAACCGCGAACTAGCCATCACGCCTGCACACCGACCTTGGCGCCTGCGCGCCGCCCAAACACTCCCCGCGCACGCCCGGCCCCGGCACAATGCACGGATGGCCTCTTCTCCTGCTTCCCATGGCGCCGCATCGCCCGCGCCTCGTACCGGCCCCAGCCTGCGCGAGCGCTTCGATGCGATGCGCAACCTGCCGCCGTTCCTGCGCCAGATCTGGCAGACCAGCCGCTGGCTGACGCTCACCAGCATCGGCCTGCGCGTGCTGCGCGCGCTGATCCCGGTGGCCTCGCTGTACATCGGCAAGCTGATCATCGACGAGGCGATCCACCTGGTCGGGCAGTCGCCCAGCGTTACCTCGTTCGGCCAGGCGCTGGCCAGTGGGCGGCTGCAGCGGCTGCTGGAATTGCTGGCGTTGGAACTGGCGCTGGCGATCGGCTCGGACCTGCTCGGGCGGCTGGTCAGTTATGCCGACACGCTGCTGTCGGAGCTGTTCAACAACGTCACCAGCGTGCAGCTGATGGAGCATGCCGCGCAGCTGGACCTGGAGGATTTCGAAGACCCCGAGCAGCAGGACAAACTCGACCGCGCGCGGCGCCAGACCATGGGCCGGATGAACCTGATGAGCCAGTTGTTCGGCCAGGTGCAGGACGCGATCACCGTGGTCGGCTTCGCGATCGGCCTGCTGGTCTATGCGCCCTGGCTGATCCTGCTGCTGGCGCTGGCGCTGGTGCCGGCCTTCGTCGGCGAGGCGCATTTCAATGCGCTGGGCTATTCGCTCAACTTCCAGTGGACGTCGGAACGGCGCCAGCTCGACTACCTGCGCCAGGTCGGCGCCAGCGTCGAGACCGCCAAGGAAGTGAAGATCTTCAATCTGCACAGCTTCCTGATCGCGCGCTACCGGGCGCTGGCCGAGCGCTTCTTCCAGGCCAACCGCGCGCTGGCGCGCAAGCGCATGCTGTGGGGCACGCTGCTGGCGGCGTTGGGCACGCTGGGCTATTACGCGGCCTATGGCTACATCGCCTGGCGCACGGTGCGCGGCGATTTCAGCATCGGCGACCTGACCTTCCTGGCCGGCAGCTTCCTGCGCCTGCGGCAGTTGCTGGAAGGGCTGCTGATCGGCTTTTCGCAGGTGGCCGGACAGGCGCTGTACCTGGACGATCTGTATTCGTTCTTCCGCATCGTGCCGGAGATCCGCACCCGCCCCGGCGCGGTGCCGGTGCCGGTGCCGATCGTGCGCGGCTTCGTGTTCGAGAACGTCGGGTTCCGCTATCCGGACGCCGAGCAATGGGCGGTGCGGCACCTGGACTTCGCGCTGCGCGCCGGCGAGGTGCTGGCCCTGGTCGGCGAGAACGGCGCCGGCAAGACCACCCTGGTCAAGCTGCTGGCGCGGCTGTACGACCCGGACGAGGGCCGCATCCTGCTCGACGGCCGCGACCTGCGCGACTACGACCTGGACGAGTTGCGCGCCAACCTGGGGGTGATCTTCCAGGACTTCGTGCGCTACCACCTCAGCGCCGGCGAGAACATCGGCGTCGGCCGGGTCGATTCGATGCGCGATGCGACGCGGATCCGCGCCGCCGCGCAGCGGGCGATGGCCAGCGCGTTGATCGAGGGTCTGCCGCACGGCTACGAGCAGTTGATCGGACGCCGCTTCAAAAGCGGCGTGGACCTGTCCGGCGGGCAGTGGCAGAAGATCGCGATCGCGCGCGCCTACATGCGCGATGCGCAGGTGATGATCCTCGACGAACCGACCGCGGCGCTGGACGCACGCAGCGAGTTCGAGGTGTTCCAGCGCTTCAAGGAGCTGTCCGACAACCGCACCGCGGTGCTGATCTCGCACCGCTTCTCCAGCGTGCGCATGGCCGACCGCATCCTGGTCCTGGCCGGCGGCCAGATCGAGGCCAGCGGCACCCATGCCGAACTGATGGCGCAGCGCGGGCGCTACGCGGAGCTGTTCGAACTGCAGGCGGCTGGGTATCGTTGAGCCTGACCAGCCCTTCGGATCCGCCATGCTGCGACGCCTCCTGCCTTGCTTGCGCCACGCTGGCGTTCCCCGCGGCCGCGGCCGACCACGAACTGGCGTTCGCTGAAGTGGCGCACGCCGGGGATGAACCTGCGCAAATGAGATTCCTTCTCATTTGCGCCAGCATGGGGTAGAATGGCCGCCGCTCCTTCCCCATCACGATCAACGGCATGTCCTCTGCTTTCGGCCCCGAAACGGTGCTCGACGTCCGTCACTGGACCGACGACTACTTCAGCTTCACCACCACCCGCAACGAAGGCTTCCGCTTCGACAACGGCCAGTTCGTGATGATCGGCCTGGAGACGCAGACGCGGCCGCTGCTGCGCGCCTACTCCATCGCCAGCGCCAACTGGGAAGAGCGGCTGGAGTTCTTCAGCATCAAGGTGCCGGACGGCCCGCTGACCTCGCGCCTGCAGCACATCCAGCCGGGCGACTCGGTCCTGGTCGGCAAGAAGCCCACCGGCACCCTGCTGATCAGCGACCTGCACCCGGGCCGGCACCTGTATCTGCTGGGCACCGGCACCGGCCTGGCGCCGTGGCTGTCGGTGATCAAGGACCCGGAAACCTACGAGCGCTTCGACAAGGTGATCCTGACCCACGGCGTGCGTTTCGAAAAAGACCTGGCCTACCGCGACTACCTCGAGCACGCGCTACCGCAGCACGAGTTCCTCGGCGAGACCATCCGCGACAAGCTGCTGTACTACCCGGCGGTGACCCGCGAGGACTTCCGCAACCGCGGCCGCCTCACCGAACTGCTGGAAAGCGGGCAGATGCAGCAGACCCTGGGCCTGCCGCCGCTGGACCCGGGATACGACCGGGCGATGATCTGCGGCAGCCCGCAGATGCTGGCCGACCTGCGCCAGACCCTGGACGCGCGCGGCTTCGTCGCCTCCTCGCGGATCGGCACGCCGGGCCACTACGTGTTCGAGCGCGCGTTCGTCGAGAAGTAGCGCGGCGGCGCGGAAACAGCGTACTCGCGCTGCAGGCAGATCCGCAGGCGATCCCTTGTGGGAGGGGTTGAAACCCCTCCCACAAAAAAGCCGATCGCAGCGCGCACCGCTTCCGCTCAGCCCAATGCACGCTCGATGTCCGCCGCCAGCGCTTCCGGCTTGTCGGTCGGCGCGTAGCGCGCCAGCACACGGCCGTCGCGGCCGACCAGGAACTTGCTGAAGTTCCACTTGATCGCGGCGATGCCGAGCAACCCGGATTTCTGCTGCTTGAGCCATTGCCACAGCGGATGCGCGGCCTCGCCGTTGACCTGCACCTTGGCGAACATCGGGAAATCGACCTCGTAGGTCAGCGCGCAGAACCGCTTGATCTCGTTCGCGTTGCCGGGTTCCTGGTGGCCGAACTGATCGCAGGGGAAGCCGAGCACCACCAGCCCGCGCTCGCGGTACTGCCGCCACAGCGCTTGCAACCCGGCGTACTGCGGGGTGAAGCCGCACTTGGACGCGACGTTGACGATCAGCAGTACCTTGCCCGCGTAGTCGGCCAGCGGCTGCGGGCGGCCGTCGAGGTCGTCGGCGCTGAAGGCGTAGGCGGTGGTCGGGGTGTCCATGCACTCAATCCTCGACGGTGGCGATGCGCGCGGGCGCGGCGAACGGTTCGATGCCCAGCGCCGCGTAGACTTCGCTGGGGTAGTACGCGGTGCCCTGCTTGACCACCAGCGCGACCTTGCGCAGGTCGGCGATGTCGCGGGTCGGGTCGCCGTCGACCAGGATCAGGTCGGCGCGCTTGCCCGGCGCGATCGAGCCGCGGCTGTCCAGCGTGCGCGAATACTTGGCGCCGTTCCAGGTCGCCACCTGCAACGCCTGCGCCGGGGTCAGCCCGGCCTGCACGTACAGCGCGATCTCGCGCTGCAGGGTGAAGCCGGGGGTGGCGTCGGTGCCGGCCACCAGCGGCACGCCGGCGCGGTACAGGCGCCCGACGAAGGCCACCATCTTCTCGTAGGAACGGGTGTACAGCGCCGCAGTGGCGTCGTCGGGAATGTCGAACTCGGCCGCGCGCAGCCCGCGCTGCACGTCCGGCGGCAGATGCCCGGCGACCGCGGCATAGGCCTGCGACAGCTCGCCCGGGCGCTGGCGGATGAAGTCGAAAGTGGCCACGGTCGAATCGATGACGATCTGCCGCCTGGCCAGTTCCTGCACGAACGCCTGCACCGGCGCCGAGTCGAAATCCAGCTCGGCGGTGCGCTTGGCCGGCAGGTAGAAACGCTCCAGCGTGCGCGTATCGGTGTCGTGGGTGGCGTAGAAGTTCAGCAGCACCTGGTTGATGTGCTGGATCTCGTCGTAGCCCTGCTCCACCGCCTCATGCGCGAGCATGTGCACGGGAATGTGTCCGCTCACGCGCAGGCCCTTGGCGTGCGCGTAGGCGGCGGTGTCGCGCAGCAGCGCCTGCGGAAACGAGTTGTAGATCTTGATGCCGACGTAGCCGTGCGCGGCATACCAGTCGACCGCTGCGTTGGCCTGCGCCTGGGTGCTGATCACGAAGCCGTTGCGCGCCGCCATCGGGCTCTCGCCCTCCAGGAAGCCGCAGGCGACCAGGCTCGGCATCAGCAACTGGCCGGCGCGTTCTTCCTGCATCACCTGCTGCAGCGTGGCGTTGTCGTTGCCCATGTCGCGCACGGTGGTGACGCCGGCGGCCAGGTGCAGGCCGCCGTCCCAGCGGCCGACATGGCCGTGCATGTCGAACAGGCCGGGCAGCAGCACCCGCCCCTGCGCATCGACCACCTGCTGCGCCGGTGCCGGCACGCTGCCGATGGCGGTCACCGAGACGATCTTGCCGTCGCGCAGCAGCACGTCGGAGGCGGTGCCGAGCGTGGCGTGCTCGCTGTCGAACACGCGCGCGTTGCGGATCAGCGTGGTGCCGGGCAAGGGATGCGCCAGGCGCTGTTGCAGGTCGACCAGGGCGGTGGCTTCGGCCTGCTTCTGCGCCGCCTCCAGCGCGTCGGCGTCCTTTTCGTAGCCGGTCTCGATCAGCTGCATCCAGCCGGGTGCGATGAACGCGAACAGGCGCGGCGCAGCGCCGATGCTGAGCCAGGCGAAGATGGGGGTGAAGCCGACCCCGGTCAGCGCCACCAATTGCACCGTGCGCGCGCTGTTGCCCTGGCCGACCTGCGCCTGCTGCAGCTTGCGCAGGGTCAGCGTGCCGCTGGGGATCAACGGCAGCTTGCCGTCGGCGCGGCGGCTCAGCGCGGTCACCGCCGCCGAGGTCGCCGCCGGGGTGCCGCCGAGCGGCCAGTACTGTGCGCCGCCGGTCACGCGCCGCTCGCCCTGGTCGGACGTGGACTTCCACTGCACGCGCTCGCCGTCGCGGCTGAAGCGCTCGTCCACCGGCGCGCCGAAGGTGGAGCTGCCCTGCACCTGGTAGGTCTTGAAGGTGCCATCGGCGGCCAGCGTGTACTGCTCCTTCAGCTCCGGGCCGCGGCCGTTGTCCTTGAACACGAAGTCGACCCGGGTGATGCCGTCGTCGCCGACGCTGACGCTCTGCTGCCCGGCCTGCTTGCCGCCGTCCACCAGCACCACGTAGTGCAGCGTCTGCGCCGACCACGCCGGCGCCGCCCATGCCGCGCACGCGGCCACGCACAAGCCGAACATCGCTTTCATCGGTTCTCCCCGCGGCCGGCGGCCGTCTTCACGCAATGGCAGTGCTCTGCATCGGTCAGGCGCTATAGGATGCCGCCGCCGCGGCGAAGGCACGCGCGTCCGCAGCATGCGTCCCGGCGGGCGAAAAGGCCCATGGCTTTAGTCACGGGCCGCAGGCGCCGCGCTGCGGTAGCCTGCATGGTCCAACCTTATCGCTGGATACCGCTGGATGACCACCCGCCTCGCCCTCGCGCTCGCCGCCACGCTCGGACTGTCCATGCCTGCCTATGCCAACGCCGTCACGCCCGCCACCGCGCAAGCGGCCACGCAGGCCAATCCGTTCTTCGCCGAAAGTCCGCTGCCGCTGCACTACCCGCAGTTCGACCGGATCGAGGACAGCGACTTCGCCCCGGCCTTCGACGCCGGCATGGCGCAGCAACTGAAGGAAGTGGAGGCGATCGCCAACCAGAAGGCCAAGCCGAGTTTCGACAACACCATCGTGGCGATGGAGCAGAGCGACCAGGTCCTGGATCGCGCGACCACGGTGTTCTTCAACCTGGTCGGCGCCGACACCAACGACGCGCGCAAGCAGTTGCAGGCCGAATACGCGGGCAAGTTCGCCGCGCACCGCGACGCGATCTCGCTCAATCCCCGGCTGTTCGCGCGCATCCAGGCGCTGTACGCCACCCGCGACCAGCTCGGCCTGGACGCGCAGGGCGTGCGCCTGGTGGAGAAGTACTACAGCGATTTCGTGCGCGACGGCGCCAAGCTCGGCGATGCCGACAAGACCAGGCTCAAGGCGATGAACGCCGAGCTGGCCAAGCTCGGCACCCAGTTCAGCCAGAACGTGCTGGCCGAGGTGAATGCCGCCGCCGTGGTGGTGGACGACGTCAAGCAGCTCGACGGCCTGTCCGAGGCGCAGATCGCGGCCGCAGCCGAAGCGGCCAAGGCGCGCAAGCTCGACGGCAAGTACGTGATCGCGCTGCTCAACACCACCGGCCAGCCGCCGCTGAGCCAGCTCAAGGACCGCGCGCTGCGGCAGAAGATCCACGAAGCCTCGGTGGCGCGCGGCAGCCATGGCGGCCAGTACGACACCACCGCGCTGGTGTCGCGGATCATGCGCCTGCGCGCCGAACGCGCCAAGCTGCTGGGCTACCCGAACCACGCCGCCTACTCGCTGGAAGACCAGACCGCCAAGACCCCGGAAGCGGTCAACGCGATGCTCGGCAAGCTGGCCCCGGCCGCGGTCGCCAACGCCAGGCGCGAGGCCGCCGACCTGCAGGCGATGATCGACCAGGAACAAAAAGCGGCCGGCAAGCCGAGCTTCACCCTCGCCGCCTGGGACTGGGCCTACTACACCGAGAAGGTGCGCCAGGCCAGGTACGCCTTCGACGAGGCCCAGCTCAAGCCCTACCTGGAGCTGAAGAACGTGCTGGAAAACGGCGTGTTCTATGCCGCCAACCAGGAATACGGGCTGAGCTTCAAGCAGCGCACCGACCTGCCGACCTACCGCGACGACCTGCTGGTCTACGACGTGTTCGACGCCGACGGCCAGCAACTGGCGATCTTCATCGCCGACATGTACGCGCGCGAATCCAAGCGCGGCGGCGCGTGGATGAATTCCTACGTGTCGCAGTCGGCGCTGACCGGCTACAAGCCGGTGGTCGCCAACCACCTCAACATTCCCAAGCCGCCGGCCGGCCAGCCCACGTTGCTGACCTGGGACGAGGTCACCACCGCGTTCCACGAGTTCGGCCACGCCCTGCACGGCATGTTCTCCGACGTGAAGTACCCGTACTTCTCCGGCACCAGCGTGCCGCGCGACTTCGTCGAGTTCCCCTCGCAGGTCAACGAGATGTGGGCGGACGATCCGGCCATCCTCAAGCACTACGCCAAGCACTACCAGACCGGCGCGCCGATGCCGCAGGCCTTGCTGGACAAGGTGGTGGCCGCGGCCACGTTCAACCAGGGCTTCGCCACCACCGAGTACCTGGGCGCGGCGATGCTCGACCAGCGCTGGCACCAGCTCGGCGCCGGCCAGGTGCCGCCGGCGGCGGGGGTGATGGACTTCGAGGCCAAGGCGCTGGCCGCCGACGGCATCGCCTACGCGCCGGTGCCGCCGCGCTACCGCACGCCCTACTTCAGCCACATCATGGGCGGCTACGCGGCCGGCTACTACGCCTACATCTGGTCCGAAGTGCTGGACGCCAACACCCAGCAGTGGTTCAAGCAGCACGGCGGGCTCAGCCGCGCCAACGGCGACCGCTTCCGCCAGACCCTGCTCTCGCGCGGCGGCAGCGTCGATGCGATGCAGCTGTTCCAGGATTTCGCCGGGCACGCGCCGAAGATCGAGCCGTTGCTGGAAAAGCGCGGGCTGACCCCGGGCGGCGGCGACGGCGCCCTGCCGCAGACGCCGGCCGGCAAGGACTGAGCCGCCAGGCACAGCGCCGCTGCCGCAACCTGCGCTTGCCGCCACCGGCAAGCGCCATCGTCAGCCGGCGCGGTCGACGCTGTCGAGCATCTTCTTGAGCAGCCGCTCCAGCTGCAGTTGTTCGCCCTCGTCCAGGCCCACGGTCTCGGCATCGAGCAAACTGCACACGTCCGGCAACAAGCGTTCGATCAACGCCAGCCCCGCCGGCTGCAGGGTCAGGGTGACCTTGCGCCGGTCCTCGGGGCTGGCCGCACGCAGCAGCAGGCCCTTGCCGCACAGACTGTCGGTGAGGCGGGTGATGTTGGCCGGCTTCTCGACCGCGGCCTCGGCCACTTCGGTCGGGGTGATGCACTGCCCGGGCGTGCCGTACAGCATCATCAGGATCTCGTACTCCGGCGGGCTGATGCCGTAGGCCTTGAGCAACATGCAGGCATTGGCGTGGATGCGCTTGTACAGGTGCTTGAGCAGCCTGACCAGGATGGCGGGCTCGCGCGGGAAGGCGGGGTAGCGCTCGCAGGTGTGCGCCACGCGTCGCTCGGTCTGATCGAAACTTCCCATGGGGGGTGGGATCGCATTTGGGTCGGGATCGCCAATGCTACCCACTGTCGCACCGCGCCGGCGGCCGCGCGCCGCTCAACGCGGTGCGCGGTAGGCCTCCCGTACACCTTCGGGCGACAGCAGCAGCTGCCACAGCTGCGCGCGGCGGCAGCGGAAGGTGGCCATCGATCCGGCCAGATAGAAACGCCACATGCGCCGGAAGCGCGCGTCGTAGCGCTGCGGATCCAGCCGTGGCCAGGCCGCCTCGACGTTGTCGCGCCAGGCTTGCAGGGTGCGGTCGTAGTCGGTGCCGAAGTTGTGCCAGTCCTCGCACACGAAGCGGCCTTCCAGCGCCGCGGCCAGCTGCGTGGCCGACGGCAGCATCGAATTGGGGAAGATGTAGCGCGCGATCCACGGATCGGTGCGGTGCCGCGACACGTTGCTGCCGATGGTATGCAGCAGGAACAGCCCGTCCGCGCGCAGGCAATGCCGCACCCGCTCGATGTAGCGGCGGTAGTTCTTGTCGCCGACATGCTCGAACATGCCGATCGAGAAGATCGCGTCGAAACGCTCGTCGACCTCGCGGTAGTCCTGCAGGCGGATCTCGATCGGCAGGCCGCGGCACAACTGCCGCGCGTAATCGGCCTGGGCCTGCGACACGGTGACGCCGACGCCGGCCACGCCGTAGCGCTCGGCGGCGAACTTCAGCGCCTCGCCCCAGCCGCAGCCGATGTCCAGCACGCGCATGCCCGGGCGCAGCCGCAGCTTGCGGCAGACCAGGTCCAGCTTGGCCTCCTGCGCCGCGTCCAGGTCGTCGGCGGCGGCCCAGTAGCCGCAGCTGTAGACCAGGCGGCGGCCGAGCATCGCCTGGTACAGGTCGTTGCCCAGATCGTAGTGGCGACGGCCGACCTCGTAGCTGCGCTGCCCGCGCTGCAGGTTGAACAGGCGCGCGCGCAGCGCATGGGCCAGGTCGGCGAGGCCGTGCACGCGCCGCTCCAGCTCCGCGTCGATCAGCCGCGCCAGCAACGCGTCCAGGGCCGGCGCATCCCACCAGCCGTCCATGTAGCTTTCGCCCAGGCCCAGCGACCCTTGCGCCAGCACCCGCGCGTAGAAACGCGGATCGTGCACCGCGATGTCGTGGGCGCGCCCACCGCCCACGCGCACGTCGGCGCTGGCGAGCAGATCGACGACACGGCGCTGCAGCGGCCCGGCCACGCCCACCCCGCTAGGGCCTGCCAACGCGATCGGGACAGGCCACGTTGCCGCGCGCGGCGCCCAGGCGGCCGTGCGTGGCGCCGCGGCAGGCCGGCCTGTCCAAGCCGCGCGCGGCCGCCTGGGTGCCGCACACGGCAACCCGCAGGGCCGCGCCTGGGCGCGCACGAGGCGGCGTCATCGCCCGGTCGCTTATCGACATACGTTCCATCCTTCTTCCTTGCCCCGCGCGCGCAAGCGCGGCGTGGCCTATCCCGATCGCAGATTAGTATAGGTCCTACGGAGCGAACAGCTCCGCGTATTCCGGCGCCACCAGGCCGCGCAGCACGCTGGCCGGGACGTCCACCGACTGCGTGCCATCGGAATACGGTCCCACCTGGTACGGCGGGAACACGAAGCGCAACGCCACGATCTTGCCGGCGGCGTCGACCAGGGGCTGGAACTGGCTGAAGTTCTCCGCTTGCGGCTCGGTCCCTTCGGCGATCATCTTATCGGCGCTGCGGACCTGTTCGTCGTGGTCCTCCGGCGGCAGCTGCTCGGCATCCACCCGCGCCTGCAGCGTCTGGCGCAGCTGCGTGGCGACGTAGTCGGCCACCTGCGCCCAGCCCTTGGGATCGGGGATCAGCGCGGCGGCGGTGAGCATGCGCTGCTGCGGCGGCAGCCACACGAAGCGCGCCACCAGCGGTTCGCCGTGGGCGCCGCCGGTATAGCGGCTGCCGTCGGCGGCCACCGCCACCAGCTCGGGCCGCTCCAGCAGCATCCCGAACTGCAGCGACAGCTCGTAGGGCGCGCTGGGACGGTCGTTGCCGAGGCCGCCGACCGCCTCCATCAACTCGCCGCGCGCGGCCTGCGCGTAGCGGCCGACCGCCTCGGCCAGGCCCGGATAGCGGTTGAGCGCCGGCGGGAAGGTGATGCCGACCACGTAGCTGGGGTTGTGTTCGATCACGTCCTTCAGTTCCGCCGGCGCCGGCGCCGCGGCGGCGGCGGCGGGCGCCGGAGCCGGCGCCGGTTCGGCGGCCGGCGCAGCGGCCTCGCGCTTGCACCCTGCCACGGCCAACGTCGCCGCCAATGCCAGCGCCGTCCACCACCACGGAATGTTCTGCCCCGTCTGTACCCTGTGCCTCACGTCCACTCCCCCTGTGTCCTGCATCTGTGTGATGCGCAATTATCGCGCCGTCGCTGCATCGTGCGCACTCAGCCGAGCACGTCGGCATATTCGGGATGGCGCTGCACGAACAGCGCCGCATACGAACAGGCCGGGACCACCTTCAAGCCCTGCGCCCGCGCATGCTCCAGCGCCGCGGTCACCAGCCGTGCCGCCAGCCCGCGGCCGCCGATCGCGGTCGGCACGCCGGTATGGGTGATGACCAGGCGCCCGTCCTGCATCAGGTAATCCAACTCGGCCTCGTGGCCGTCCAGCTGCAAGGTGAAGCGCTGCCGCTGCGGATCGTGTTCGATCGGGGGAAGGGACGCTGCGCTCATGGCCTGGCTCCTGCGACGGAGTGCTCAGTCTGGTCGGGCGCGCGCCGCGGCGGTGTGAAGCCGCGCGCCGCGCTGCGTCACCCGCAGCCGACGCGCTGCGTCACTTGCGGCCGGGGGCCGTGCCGGCGGACCACGATGTGCCCACCTGGCAGACGCGCGAATGGCCTGCGGCCCGCCCGGAAATGCCGGCAGCGCTAAAGTCCGCCGCGCGCGGCCGCTACCGACCGCATACCACCGTGGAAACCTGGCATTGGATTTGCTTACTCCATACAGGGCAACCGAACAGGGGCGAGGCGCATGAGCGACAACGAACAGATCCGGGGCGACCACGACGCGTCATTGCTGGAGGGGCTGTACCAACTGGTCGTGGGTGGTCACACCCAGGGCTGGGAATTCGATCAGCTCAACAGCGAGGTCTACGACCGGCTGAAGCAAACCTACGAGCACGCCGCCATCGGCAGCGCCCAGGTGCAGTTGCGCGGCCAGCAGGCCGCCTGAGCGAGCGCGACCCTGCGGCCCGCGACGCGGCCGACCCACCGCCAGGCGGCGCGCGCGCCTCGCACTGCGCATGCGCGCCGGCAGCGACGCGGCCCTCGCGCCGCCGCTAGCCGCGGCCGAAGCGCGGCTGCGCCAGCTGGCCGAGGAAGTGCTGCAGCACCGACGGCTCCATGATCAGCAGGAACATCACCCCGAACGCGGCGCCGGCCAGGTGCGCGCTGTGGTTGATGTTGTCGCCGCCGCGGCGGTCCATCCAGATGCTGTAGCCCACGTAGAACAGCGCGTACAGGATCGCCGGGATCGGGATCGGGATGAAGAAGAAATAGATCCCGGTCCACGGCGCCAGCAGGATGTAGGCGAACAGCACCGCCGAGACCGCGCCGGATGCGCCCAGGCTGAAGTAGTTCGGGTTCTTCTGGTTCTTCAGGTAGCTGGGCAGGATCGCCACCACCAAGGCCGCCAGGTAGAACAGCGGATAGGTCAGCAGGCTGCCGGTGAGCCGTTCCATCAACCGTTCGATCGGGCCGCCGAAGAAGTACAGCGTGATCATGTTGAACAGCAGATGCGGGAAATCGGCATGGATGAAGCCGTGGGTCAGCAGCCGGTCGTACTGCTTGTGCCGGTCGATCGCCGGCGGCCACAGGATCAGCCGGTCGAGCAGCTTGCGGTTGTTGAACGCCGCCCACGACACCAGCACGGTGAGCACGATCAGGATCAGATTGACGGGAGTGACGGACGGCATGCGGGGGCCTCAGGCGGTACGGTAATGATCGACCATGCGGTAACGGCGCGCGTACAGCCCGAACAACAGCGCGGCGACGCAGGCGAAGGCAGCGAAGAAGAACATCAGGAACGCGGTTTCGCTGAGCCCGGTACTGCCGATGTGCGCGGTGACGGTGTCGTTGCGCACCGCCGCGTTGGACAGCAGCACCCACAGGTTGCCGACCGTGGTGGTCAGGTTCCAGAAGCTCATCACCACGCCCTTCATCGATTGCGGCGCCTGGCTGTAGGCGAACTCCAGCCCGGTCGCCGACACCAGCACCTCGCCGAAGGTCAGCAGCGCATACGGCAGGATCTGCCAGGCGATGGACAGCGCGTCGCCGCCGTCCATGGCCACCTGCAGCGTGCCGACCATGATCCAGGCCAGGCCGCTGAAGGCGATGCCGGCGGTCATCCGCCGCAACGCGGTGGGCTCGTAGCCGCCGCGGCGCAGCAGCGGGTACAGCACCAGGTTGTTGAACGGGATCAACAGCATCACCAGCGCCGGATTCAGCGCCTGCATCTGCGAGGCGCTGAACCAGTCGGGCATCTGCATCTGCTGGCCCTGCAGCACCCAGGTCGAGGCCTTCTGGTCGAACAGCGAGAAGAACGGCGTCGCCAGCGCGAACACCACCAGCACCCGCAGCACCGCGCGCACGCCGCCCACCGCCGCGTCCGGATGCACCGCGCGGGCGCGCTCCAGCTGCCACCAGGTGCCGCCGCCGATGCCGGCCAGCAGCAACACCAGCGCCAGGCACAGGCAGATCACGCTGCCCAGCGTCGGCAGCAGCGCGAAACTGGCCAGCGCCAGCGCCACCGCGGCGGCGGCGAGCGCCAGGCCGGGACGCCCCTGGCCCGGCGCGCGCAGCAGCAGCGCGCTGCGCACCACCTGGGCGAAGCCATGCGGATCCTTCGGCGGCAGCGGCACGCGCACGTAGCGGCGGCGCCCGGCCCAGAACACCAGCGTGGCCACGAACATCAGGATCCCGGGAATGCCGAACGCCCAGGCCGGGCCGAGGTGCTTCAGCGCCAGCGGGATCAGTAGCGAGGCGAACAGCGAACCGAAGTTGATGATCCAGTAGAAGGCGTCGAACACCAGCTTGGCCAGGTGCTTGTTGGACTGGTCGAATTGGTCGCCCATGAACGAGGCCACCAGCGGCTTGATCCCGCCCGCGCCCAGCGCGATCAGCCCGAGCCCGACGAAGAAACCGCCGCGGCTACCCTCGAACAGCGCCAGGCAGGCATGGCCCGCGCAATAGACCAGGCTGAACCACAGGATGGTGGTGTACTTGCCGAAGAAGCGGTCGGCCAGCCAGCCGCCGAGCAGCGGGAAGAAATACACGCCGACCATGAAGCTGTGCATGATGTGCTTGGCCTCGGCCTCGCGGCCGGGCGCGGTCATCTCCTGCAGCAGCAGCGAGGTGATCAGGAACTGCACCAGGATGTTGCGCATGCCGTAGAAGCTGAAACGCTCGCAGGCCTCGTTGCCGATGATGTACGGGATCTGCCGCGGCATCCCCGCGCCGGCGTGTGCGCTGGCCGCACTCATCCGCAATTCCTCGTCGATGGTTCGCTCGTCACAGGCAGGCGTCCAGGCAAAATTTTCAGAAGGTTACCCGATCGTTCCGGGCGAATCGAACCATCCGCGATGGACGCGTCGGCATGCAGGTGCTTTCGCAATCGGCGCGCTGCACGCATCATGGGGGCCTACCCCGAGACGGTGCCGCAATGATCCGACCCTGGCTGGTCCCCTTCCTGCTGTCGATGCTGCTGTGCAGCATGCCATTGCTGGCCAGCGATGCGGGCCTGTCCACCGAGGCCGAACGCAGCGGTTTCGCCCGTACCGGCCGCTATGCCGAGACCATCGCGCTGTGCGAGGCATTCGCGCAGCGCTATCCGCAGGCGGTGCGTTGCTTCGACTTCGGCACCACGCCCGAGGGCCGGCCGATGAAGGCGCTGGCGGTGTCCACCTCCGGCGCGCTGGATGCCGCAACGGCGCAAGCGCGCAAATTGCCGGTGGTGCTGATCCAGGGCGGCATCCATGCCGGCGAGATCGACGGCAAGGACGCCGGCTTCCTGGCGCTGCGCCAGCTGCTCGACGGCCAGGCCGCGCGCGGCGCGCTGGACAGGCAGGTGTGGCTGTTCGTGCCGGTGTTCAACGTCGACGGCCACGAGCGCTTCGGCGCCTGGAACCGGCCCAACCAGCGCGGTCCCGAGCAGATGGGCTGGCGCACCACCGCGCAGAACCTCAACCTCAACCGCGACTACGTCAAGGCCGACGCGCCGGAGATGCAGGCGATGCTGCGCCTGGTCGAACAGTGGGATCCGCTGCTGTACGTGGACCTGCACGTCACCGACGGCGCGCAGTTCGAGCACGACGTGTCGGTACAGGTGGAACCGCTGCATGCCGGCGACGCCGCGCTGCGCGGCGACGGCCTGCGCCTGCGCGACGGCGTGCTCGCCGACCTGAAGCGGCAGGGCTCGCTGCCGTTGCCCTACTACCCCTCGTTCGTGGTCGACGACGATCCCGCCTCCGGCTTCGAGGACGGCGTGGCCACGCCGCGCTTCTCGCACGGCTATTTCCAGCTGCGCAACCGCTTCGGCATGCTGGTGGAAACGCATTCGTGGAAGCCCTATCCGCAGCGCGTGCGCATCACCCGCAACAGCATCGTCTCGGTGCTGCAGCAGGTGGCGCGCAACGGCAGCCGCTGGCGCGCCGACGCGCTGGCCGCCGACGCGCGCGCGCAACAGCTGGGCGGGCGCACGGTGACGCTGGACTACCGCACCACCGAACAGTCGCGCCTGGTGGATTTCCGCGGCTACGCCTATACCCGCACGCTGTCGCCGGTGTCCGGCGCGCTGATGACCCGCTACGACGAGCGCACCCCGCAGATGTGGCGCGTGCCGCTGCGCGACCAGATCGTGCCCAGCGTGGAAGTCGTGGCGCCGCGCGCCGGCTATCTGGTGCCGGCCGCGCAGGCCGCGCTGGTCGCGGCCAAATTGCGCCAGCACGGCATCGCTTTCCGCACGGTGGACGCGGACGCCACGCTGCCGGTGCAGACGTTCCGCGCCGACGATGCCAGCTTCGCCGCGCGCTCCTCCGAAGGCCACCAGCGGCTCACCGTGCAGGGCGCCTGGACACCCGAAACGCGCGCCATCGGCGCCGGCTCCCTGTTCGTGCCGATCGCCCAGCCCAAGGCGCGGCTGCTGATGGCCTTGCTGGAACCGCAGGCGCCGGACTCGCTGCTGCAATGGGGCGAGTTCAACAGCGCCTTCGAGCGCACCGAATACATGGAAGACTATGTGGCCGAGGACGTGGCGCGGCAGATGCTGGCCAGCGACCCGGCACTGAAGGCCGAATTCGAGGGCAAGCTCGAGCACGACGCCGACTTCGCCAAGGATCCGCGTGCGCGGCTGGAGTTCTTCCACCGCCGCCATTCCTCCTGGGATGCGCAGTACCGGCTGTATCCGGTAATGCGCAGCGACGAAGCGCCGTCCTAGCGCTGCACCTGGCTTTTCCCTCCCCTACTCCCCCCGATGCGAACTCCCTTCAGCTGCTAGAGAGGCCTTACGCCCCGCTATGAAAACGTTTTCAGGATTCCTTTGCCTGGCGCTCGCGCTGGCCTGGCCGGCCTTCGCCGCGCCTGCGCCCGCGACCGACAAGGACACCCCGACGCTCAGCGTGGTCACGCTGAACCTGTATCACGACAAGCTCGACTGGCCGACTCGGCGCACCCAGATCGTGCGGACGCTGCGCGAACTGCACCCGGACGCGATCGCGCTGGAAGAGGTGCTGCAGCACGACAAGCTGCCCAACCAGGCGCAATGGCTGGCCAAGCAGCTCGGCTACGCGTGGTACTTCACCAGCGTCGATCCGCCCGGCGCCGCGCAGCGCTACGGCAACGCGCTGCTGACCCGGCGCCCGATCCTGGCGCGCGAGCAGATCCGCCTGAACCCGCTCGACGACAGCCGCAGCGCCGGGCGCCTGCGCCTGGACGTGGACGGCCGCGCGGTCAATCTCTACGTCACCCACCTGCACTGGACGCAGGCCGGCGGTGCGCTGCGCGAACGCCAGCTGCAGGACCTGCTGGCCTGGGTCGAGAAGACCGCCGACGGCGCGCCGTCGCTGCTCGCCGGCGACTTCAATGCCAGCGCCGACGCGCCGGAACTGGCCGCGCTGCGCGGCGGTTTCGACGACAGCTACGGCAGCCTGCACGGCACCAGGGACGGCCGCGCCGACAGCACCTTGAACCCGAAGTTCAATCCGCCCAGGCGCATCGACCACGTGTTCTTCCAGCGCGAGCGCTTCGCGCCGGTGAGCAGCCGCATCCTGTTCCAGAAACCCGATGCGAACGGCGTGTGGGCCTCGGATCACTTCGGCCTGGTCAGCACCTTGCGCCTGGCGCCCAGCGCCACGGCCGACGCGCAACGCCCGTGGACCGATCGCGCGCTGGCGCCGGACCGCCGCGCCGCGTTGCTGGTGCAGGCGATGACCCCGGACGAGAAGTTCCAGATGCTGCACAGCTACTTCGGCCTGGGCAAGGACGGCGGCGCGCTGCCGCCCGGCGCGCTCGGCTCGGCCGGCTTCGTGCCGGCGATCGAGCGCCTGGGCATCGCCGCGCAGCAGCTGGCCGACGCCGGCGTCGGCGTGACCAATCCGGGCAACGTGCGCCGCGGCGATCACGCCACCGCGCTGCCGTCCGGCCCGGCCACCGCCGCCACCTGGAACCGCGACCTGGCCTTCGCCGGCGGCGCCACCATGGGCCGCGAGGCCTGGCAGCAGGGCTTCAACGTGCTGCTGGCCGGCAGCGTCAACCTGCAACGCGATCCGCGCAACGGCCGCAACTTCGAATACGCCGGCGAAGATCCGCTGCTGGCCGGGGTCATGGTCGGCGAATCGATCCGCGGCGTGCAGAGCCAGCGCGTGGTGTCGACGATGAAGCACTTCGCGATGAACGATCTGGAGACCGGGCGCAACACCCACAGCGCCGACATCGGCGAGCAGGCCATGCACGAATCGGACCTGCTGGCGTTCGAGCTGGCGCTGAAGATCGGCGAGCCCGGCTCGGTGATGTGTTCCTACAACCGCATCAACGGCATCTACGGCTGCGAGCACGACTACCTGCTCAACCAGGTGCTGAAGCAGGAATGGAAGTTCCCCGGCTACGTGATGTCCGACTGGGGCGGCGTGCACAGCGGCTCCAAGGCGGCGCTGGCCGGCCTGGACCAGCAGTCGGCCGGCGAAGTGTTCGACAAGGCGGTGTACTTCGACCAGCCGCTGCGCCTGGCGGTGGCCGGCGGCACGGTGCCGCAGGCGCGCCTGGACGACATGGTGCGGCGCATCCTGCGCGCCTTCATCGCCACCGGCAGCTTCGACCATCCGCCGCAGCGGCAGCCGATCGACGACGTCGCCGGCGGCGCGGCGGTGCAGAACGTGGTCGAGGAAGGCACGGTGCTGCTGCGCAACGAGCGCGACACGCTGCCGTTGCCGCGCACGCTGCGGCGCATCGCGGTGATCGGCGGGCATGCCGACAAGGGCGTGATCGGCGGCGGCGGCTCGTCGATGGTCGGCTTCACCGTCAACGGCGGCAACGCGGTGCCGGGGCTGGCCCCGACCACCTGGCCGGGTCCGGTGATGTTGCATCCGTCCTCGCCGCTGCAGGCATTACGCAAGGCCATGCCGGAGGCGCAGATCGACTACGCCAGCGGCGACGATGTAGCCGCCGCGGCCAGGCTCGCGCGCGGCGCCGAAGCGGTGATCGTGTTCGCCACGCAGTGGTCGGCCGAATCGGTGGACCTGCCCGACATCAAACTGCCCGGCAAGCAGGACGCGCTGATCGCGGCGATGGCCAAGGCCAATCCGCGCACGGTGGTGGTGCTGGAAACCAACGGCCCGGTGGCGATGCCGTGGCTGCAGCAGGTGCCGGCGGTGCTGGAAGCGTGGTACCCGGGCATCCGCGGCGGCGAAGCGCTGGCGCGGCTGTTGCTGGGCGAGGTCAATCCTTCCGGGCGCCTGCCGGTGACCTGGCTGCGCGACGTGGCGCAATTGCCGCGGCCGTCGATCCCGGGGCTGGGCTTCAAGCCGGCGCAACCGGCCGGCAGCAATGTCGACTACGCCATCGAAGGCGCCAACGTCGGCTACCGCTGGTTCGCCGCGCGCGGCCTGGATCCGCTGTACGCGTTCGGCCATGGGCTGTCCTACACCCGCTTCGACTATGCCAACCTGAGCGTGCAGGTGGACGGCAGCAGCGTGATCGCCAGCTTCGACGTGCGCAACAGCGGCGAACGCGAAGGCGCCGACGTGCCGCAGCTGTACCTGCGCCTGCCGCAGGGCCACCACACGCCGATCCGCCTGGTCGGCTGGGACAAGCTCACGCTCAAGCCCGGCGAAACCCGCCGCGTCAGCATCGTCGCCGAACCCAAGACCCTGGCCGACTACGATCCGGCGCAGCGCCAGTGGCGCATCGCCGCCGGCGACTACGCACTGGTGCTGGGCCGCTCGGCGACGCAAGCCGCGGCCAGCGTGCCGCTGCGTCTACAGGAAAGCGTGCTGCCGCGCTAGGAACCGCAGCGCCGCGTGTCCATGTACACGCGGCGCTGAAGCCGCACGTCCTAGCATCCAGCGCATGATGCGCACGACCGGGACCCCACGACGACGGCATCGCCTCGGCTGGCTGCTGCTGGCCCTGGTCGCGCATGCGGGCGCGCAGGCGCTGCCTGCCCACCTGCCGTCATCGGTGCCACCGCCGCTGCCGCCGCCTGCCCCCGCGGCCACGCTCAGCATGGTCAGCCTCAATCTCGAGCAGGACCGCAACGACTGGCCGGCGCGCCGCGTGCGCATCGTCGAGGCGCTGCAACGTCTGCAACCCGATGCGATCGCGCTGCAGGAAGTGCTGCAGACCGCGGAACTGCCGAACCAGGCGCAATGGCTGGCCGCGCAGCTTGGCTACCACTGCCATTTCATCAGCGCCGATCCGCCGAGCCGGCCGCAACGCCGCGGCAATGCGCTGCTGACCCGGCTGCCGGTGCTGGAGGAAGCGGAGACCTTATTGCATCCGTTCGAGGACTACAGCGTGGCCGGCCTGGTGCGCGTGGACCTGCACGGGCAGCCGGTGAACCTGTACTTCACCCGCCTGCATGCCGTGCGCGACGGCGGCGCCAGCCGCCGCGAACAGACCGACGACCTGATGGCGTGGATCGACGCCACCGCCGAAGGCGTGCCCTCGCTGCTCGCCGGCGGCTTCTTCGCCGCCGCCGACGCGCCGGAACTGGTGCCGCTGGCCGCGCGCTTCGGCGACAGCGACGCGCGCCTGCGCGGCACGCGTGGCGATGCGCTGCGCAACGGCCTGGATCCGCGCGTGTTCGCGCTGGCCGCGCAGGCCGACCATGTGTTCTTCGAACGCGGCCGCTTCCGTCCGCTGCGCAGCGCGCGCGTGCTGGAGCGGGCGCCGGGCGCGACCCGCGGCAGCGACCCGCGCGGCCTGCTGGTGGCGCTGCAACCGCTGGACACGCCGCCGGCCGAGGCCATGCCGCCGCTGCCGGTGCCCTGACCGCGCACACCGCGGCGCGTATTTTTACAGTTCGATGATGCCGCGCTTGACCGCGATCGCCACCGCATGGGTGCGGTCGCGCGCGCCGAGCTTGCACAGGATGTTCTTCATGTGCGCCTTGACCGTCTCCTCGGCGATCGACAGCAGCGCGGCGACGGCCTTGTTGGAATTGCCCGCGGCCACGCGCTGCAGCACCTGGATCTCGCGCGCGGACAGGCTGTCGCCGAGCAGGTGTTCGGCGATCCCCGCCGCCACTTCGGCCTGCACCTGGCGCCGGCCCTGGTGCACCGCGCGCACCGTGTCGACCAGTTCGCGGCGCAGCCCGCTCTTGAGCAGATAGCCGCTGGCGCCGGCTTCCAGCGCGCGCACCGCCTGCACGTCGCCGCGCGCGGCGGTGACCACCACGATCCGCGCCTGCGGGAATTCCTTGCGCAGGGCGACGATCACCTCGATGCCACCGAGGCCGGGCAGCTGCAGGTCCAGCAGCACCAGGTCCGGGCGCAGCGTGCGATAGGCCTGCAGCGCCTGCAGGCCGTCGCCGGCCTCGCCGACCAGCTGCAGGTCCGGCTGCGCGGCCAGCACCGCGGCCATGCCCTCGCGCAGCAGCGGATGGTCGTCGACGACGAGGATGCGGATCGGCACGGACGACACTTCGCTCACTTCGGCTCGCTCACTTCAGGTCGCTCACTTCAGTCGGTTCCCGGCAGCCATTGGCGCAGGCGGCACCATAGCCGGTTTCGCGCCGGTTCGCGGTAGGCGCGGCGCGCCGGCAGGCGCAGATTGAGCTCGGTGCCCATGCCCGGCCGCGACCACACGTCCAGCCGCGCCTCGATGCGCCGCGCGCGCTCCTGCATGCCGGTCAACCCCCAGTGTCCGGCGCGGCCGCCGGCGGCCAGTACCTGCGGTTCGATGCCGCGGCCGTCGTCGCGAAAGCGCAGCCGCAGCGCGTCGCGGCCGTAGGCGATCTCGACCTCGATGCTGCTCGCCTGCGCATGCCGGAACGCGTTGAGCAGCGCCTCGCGGCCGAGCTGGTACAACTCGTCGGCGACCAGCGGCTGCAGCGGCAGCGGCGTGCCTTCGACCAGCACCCGCCGCTGCAGCTGCGACTGCGCACCCAGTTCCTCGAGCATGGCGGCGAAGGCGCTCGGCAGCGAGGGCGTGGACCCGGCGCTGGCGCGCAGGCCCTCGACCCGGTCGCGGCCCTGCTCCAGCGCCTGTTCGGCGCGATCGAGCGTGCCCTCCAGCTCGCGCCGCAGCGGCGCGGCGGCCGGCAGCGTGTCCAGCGCCGCATGGGTGCGCAGGATCAGGCCCTGGTAGCCCTGCAGCAAGGTGTCGTGCAGCTCGCGGGCGATGCGCTCGCGCTCCTGGTAGCGCTCCTCCAGGCGCAGCCGCAGTCGCGTGGCCAGCTGGCGCATGCGCAGCAGGTACAGCGCCGACAACGCCAGCAGCAGCGCCAGCAGGCACAGCGTCCAGAACGCCGGGGTCTGCACGAAGCGCGGCGCGATGCCGAAGCGCAGCATGGCGCCGTGCCTGTTCCAGACCCCGTCGTTGTTGGCGGCGATCACCTGGAAGCGGTACTGCCCCGGGCGCAGGTTGGTATAGAACGCCTCGCGGCGCCCGCCGGCATCGCGCCAGGTCTCATCCACCCCGTCCAGGCGGAAGCGGAAGCGCATCCGCTCCGGCGAGGTCAGGCTGGTCGCGGTGTAGGCGATCTGCACGCGCGTGGTGCCCTTGGGCAGCCGCAGCGGCGCATCCAGCGGCAGCGACCGCTCGTTGGCGAACAGCGCGCGCACGAACACCTGCGGCGGCCACGGATTGCGCCACAGGTGCCGGGTGTCGATCCAGGCCAGGCCCTGGCTGGTGGCCAGCCACACCAGCCCATCGCCGTCGCGCGCCGCGGTGCCGCTGCGGTTGGCCTGCAGCGCCAGGCCGGGCAAGCCGTCGGCGGCGCCGTAGTAGACGGGCTGCAGCGTCGTGTCGGCGGCACCGAGCGCCGCATCGAGCTGGCGCCGGCCGATCCGCGACACGCCCACCGCGCCGTTGAGCCACAGCTCGCCGTCGTCGCTCTCGGCGATGCCGGTGATGCCGCGCAAGCCCGGCGCGCGCGACGGCGGCAGCGTGACGAAGCGCGCGCCGCGCCATTGCGCGATGCCCAGTTCGCCGGCCACCAGCAACGCGCCGGCGCCGGCATGGATGGTATTGACCCGGCCGACCTGCAAGCCCTCGTCGGCCGCGAATACGCGGACCTGCTCGCCGCGCAGCTGCCGCACCTGGCCGGATGCATAGCCGAACCAGTAGCGGCCCTGCGCGTCCTCGGCGATCGCGGTGCAGGTGGCCTGCGGTAGCCGCGTCTGCCGTATCCACTGCCCGTCGCGGTAGCGGAACACGCCATGTTCGGCGACCGCGATCCAGGCATCGCCGGCACGATCGGACAGGAACGCGCGCACCTGCCGCGGCGCGAACCCGGCCGGCAGCGCGGCCTCGACCCGGCGCCCGTGGCGCAGGCGCACGATGCCGTCGGCGCCGAGCACCCAACCACTGTCGCGCAGCCGCGCATACTCCTGCGCCAGCGGCGCGCCGCGCAGCAGCCGCGCGGCCGCGGCGCGGTCGGCGCGGAACATGCCCTGCGGATCGGAGACCAGCACGCTGCCGTCGGGCTGCGCATGCACTTCGACCGCGCCGGCCTGCGCGCCGGGCTGGCCGGGCAGCGCCATCACGTTGCGTTGCCGGTAGCGGTTGAGGCCGAGCGTGCTGCCGATCCAGACATTGCCCTCCTTGTCCTCCAGCACCGGCGCGGCGTAGTCGGAGGCCAGCCCGTCGCTGCGGCGGAACTGCTCCAGCCGCGGCGCGCGCGGATCCTCCAGCATCACCCGCACCGCGCCGCGCGCCTGGAAGTCGGACAGCCACAGGCTGCCGTCGCGGGCGAAGCCCATGCGCCGTGCCGCCAGCGTGCGCAGCGCCGGCACCGCGCGTTGCGCCGCCGGCGGCAGCAGCGTGCCATCGGCGCCGGTGATGGCCCGGGTGCCGCCGCGCCGGTCCGACAGCCAGATGCGGCCGTCCGGGCTTTCCGCCAGCACCGCGTACAACAGGGTGGCGATGCCGGTCGGCTCGAAGCGGCGCGCGCCCGGGCGCAGGCGCAGCACGCTGTCGCCGCTGCTCACCCACAGCACCCCGCGGCGGTCGCGCAGCAGCCAGTCGGCGCGCGCGGACGGATACCCCCAATCGGCGCCGATCCGCTGCCAGCGGCGGCCGTCGAAGCGGGCCAGCCCGGCCCAGGTCGCCGCCCACAACGTGCCCTGCGCGTCCAGTTCCAGCCGCGCCACCGGCCCGGCCGGGAAGCCCTCGGCCGGGCCGTACTGCAGCAGCCGATCGCCTTGCAGCAGGCTGGCGCCGCCGTCGAAATAGCCCAGCCACATGCGCCCGTCCGGCAACACCGTCAACGCGGTCACGTTCTGCGACAGCAGGCGCATGCCGTGCGCCGGCTCGTGGCGCTCGAAGCGCTCGCCATCGAAGCGGTACAGGCCGAAACCGGTAGCCATCCACAGATAGCCGTCGCCCGACTGCGCCAGCGCCCACACGTCCGCCGGCGCACCCTGCTCCACCCGCCAGGCGGTGTTGTGCAGCGGCGTCGGCCGCAACGGCGTCGGTATGGCGGCGGCAGGCGGCGCCGCGAAGGCCAGGCCGAGCACCAGCATGGCGCCCGCCCAACCCCGTCTTCGCAGACTTCGCACTGCGCTCTCTCTCGCTCGCAAAAAGGAAAACCGGATTTTCGACGGGTGCGCCGACCCCGCCAACGCCCCCGATCGAGGGATGTTGCGCTACCCCGAATACGGCTAGGCCGACGTGCTGCGCCGACCATAGCCTGCGGGCCATGCAACGACTTTACTCCATGTTCCCCGGCGGCAGCGCCGGACTCGGGCTGCTGGCCCTGCGTCTGTTCCTGGCGCTGAGCCTGTGGCCGTCCACCGCCAGCAGCGCATGGGCGCTGCCGCCGACCTGGCGGTGGGCGACGCTGGCGCTGGCGCTGCTGACGGCCGCCGGCGCGCTCACCCCGCTGGCCGCCGCGCTGGCCTGCGCGGCGCCGGCCGTGGCGCTGTGGCATGGCACCACGGCAACGGGCGCGGCGCTGCTGGCGGCACTGCCGGCGCTGGCGCTGGCGCTGCTCGGGCCGGGCGCCTATTCGCTCGATGCGCGCTGTTTCGGCCGGCGCCTGCTGGTGTTGCCGCGCGAACCGGCACAGACCTCGCAGCGGAATCCCCCGAACGGGTGAGCATCCGCTCTGCCGGATTGGGGTGGCCGCGACGCGGCGCCGACAGCAGCATGGACAGGTCCCGGAAACGCTGTCCACGCACAGACCGCAGGCGCCAGCGCAGATCCCGCGCGTGCGTTTCCGGCGCCTCCCAGGAGACACGCCATGCCCCATCCCCACGCTCCCGCCTCGCGTTCCACCGCCACCGCCACCGCCCGCCCGCCCGCTGCCAGCGCCGCCGGCAAGGGCCTGCGCCCGTGCGCACTGGCCCGCGCCCAGCACTACATCGACCACCATCTGGCCGAGCGCATCGGCCTGGCCGACATCGCCAACGCCGCCTGCGTCAGCCGCTACCACTTCGCCCGCATGTTCCGCCTGAGCACCGGCCACAGCCCGATGCAATACCTGCTGCAACGGCGCATCGAACGCGCCCGGCAACTGCTGCTGAGCCCACGCCATTCGGTGGGCAGCGTGGCCTACGAACTCGGCTTCTTCGACCAGAGCCACTTCGTCAACAGCTTCCGCCGGGTCACCGGCGCGACTCCGGGCTGGTATGCGCGGCACAACCGCGACAGCGCCGATGCCGACGCACCAGGCGCAGCGCGCGACGGCGCGGCCGGCAGCGCCCGGCTGTGCCGGCCGGCCGCATAGGCGCCCACGCGGCAACGAAAAAGGCCGGGCGAACCCGGCCTTTTCCGCAACGGCGTAACCCGCGCGATCAGGCGATCGCGGCGTGGTAGCGGCGCTCGACTTCGTTCCAGTCCACCACGTTGAAAAACGCGCCGATGTAATCCGGACGGCGGTTCTGGTACTTCAGGTAGTAGGCGTGTTCCCACACGTCCAGGCCCAGGATCGGGGTGTTGCCCTCGAACAGCGGGCTGTCCTGGTTGGCGGTGCTTTCGACCACGAGCTTCTTGTCCGGGGTCACGCTCAGCCACGCCCAGCCGCTGCCGAAGCGGGTCAGCGCGGCCTTGGTGAAGGCTTCCTTGAACTTGTCGAAACCGCCCAGCTCGCTGTCGATCGCCTTGGCCACGTCGCCGACCGGGGTGCCGCCAGCATTGGGCGCCATCACCGTCCAGAACAGCGCATGGTTGGCGTGGCCGCCACCGTTGTTGCGCACCGGACCCTGCAGGTTTTCCGGCAGCGACTTCAGCCTGGACACCAGCGCCTCGACCGGCAGGTCGGCGTATTCGGTGCCTTCCAGCGCGGCGTTGACGTTGTTGATGTAGGTCTGGTGATGCTTGGTGTGATGGATTTCCATCGTCTGCGCATCGATGTGCGGTTCCAGCGCGTCGTAGGCGTAGGGCAGCTTGGGGAGGGTGTAGGCCATGTAATTCTCCTGGACTTTCGCCCGCCGGAAGGACGGACGTTGCGTGATGAATGGTAGGGACGAGCGGCGACCTTACCAAGACCGGCGTTGGGGAAACATCGTCCCATCGCGCGGCGGCGGTGGCGGCCGTCGCCGCGGTTCGGCGGTTACGATGCGCCAGCACCCGGTTAGTCGAATGTGAATCGAGCGCCGGCAGCGCGCGCAACGCCAGCGGCCACCATGGCCTGCGGTTTGAGCACGAACAGCCGCGCTCGCCCATACTGTGCCGCTGCTGCGCCACGACGCGGCGCCCGCCGTTCCCACTGGAGCCTTCCCCCGATGCGCAAGCCCGTGCTACTGATCGCCGCGATCGTGCTGCTCGCCGCAGGCCTGTGGGGCATCCGCGCATTGCAACAGCCGCCGCATCCGCAGTTCGCGCCCGCGCTCAGCAACCCCGCTGCGCTGCCGGCACCGGCACCGGCGCAAGCGCCTGCCACGCCGGCGGCGAGCGCGGACGACACGCTGCCAGCGTTCCTGCCGCCCGAAGCGCGCGCCAGCATCGCCCTGATCCAGCGCGGCGGTCCGTTCCCGCACCGCCAGGACGGCAGCGTGTTCGGCAACCGCGAAAACCGGCTGCCGTCGCGCCCGCGCGGCTACTATCGCGAATACACCGTCGACACGCCGGGGCTGGAGCACCGCGGGACGCGGCGCATCGTCACCGGCGGCGACCCGCCGGACGTCTGGTACTACAGCGACGACCACTACGCCAGTTTCCGCAGTTTCAGCATCGCCTCCCGGAGGCCGTCGCCATGAACGCTTTCAACTTTTCCCTGAACCTGGCCGAGCCGGCCGCCTCCGGCGTCTACCGCGTCGCCAACAGCGACCTGGACAGCATCGCCGCGCTCGCCCGCGACGCCGGCCTGCGGCTGTGCCGGATCGACCTGCGCGGCTGCAGCAGCAAGCCGATGCTGCTGATGCGGCTGGCCGCGCAGCTGGATTTCCCGATCGGCTTCGGCCGCAACTGGGATGCGTTGATGGACGGCCTGCGCGACCTGTCGTGGCTGCCGGCCAAGGGCGGCTATGCGCTGCTGCTGGAAGACGCGGCCGAGCTGCAATCGGTGGCGAAGAAGGATTTCGACGTGCTGCTGGAACTGCTCGACGACGTGGCCAAGGAATGGGCCCAGGACGGCATCGCCTTCGTCGCCTTCGTCGGCCTGCTGACCGGCGACGAGGAGGAGGAAAGCCGGGACCCGTAACGGCAGCAGCACCGCCGCTTCCGAATCCCGCTGCCCGATCCAATCCGGGCGACCACCGTTACTCGAGGCCATGCTTTTCCGGGACCCGGGTCCCGGCTCTTTACCCGTCCAGCTCGCTCCAGCGCGCATAGGCCGTATCCAGCTCGGCCTGCGCCTGGGTCAGCGTCTGGGTATGCGCGGTCACCGCCGCCGCATCGCGCTGGTAGAACGCCGGCTCGGTCATCGCGGCGGTCAATGCCGCGACCTGCTGCTCCAGCGTCTCGATCCGCACCGGCAGCTGCTCCAGCTCGCGCGCATCCTTGTAGCTGAGCTTGCGCTTGGCCGCCGGTGCGGCAGCGGCCGCGCCCGTCGGCGTGGTGGCGGCCACGGTCGCCGAAGCCCTGGCCACCGCCATCGCGCTGGCTGGCGGCGCGGCGCGCTGGCGCACCCAGTCGCTGTAGCCGCCGACGTATTCGCCGATGCGGCCGTCGCCTTCCATCACCATGGTCGAGGTCATCACGTTGTCGATGAAGTCGCGGTCGTGGCTGACCAGCAGCAAGGTGCCGGTGTAGTCGCCGAGCAGCTCTTCCAGCAGCTCCAGCGTCTCCACGTCCAGATCGTTGGTCGGTTCGTCCATCACCAGCAGGTTCGACGGCTGCGCGAACAGCCGCGCCAGCAGCAGGCGGTTGCGCTCGCCGCCGGACAGGCGGGTGATCGGCGCGCGCGCGCGTTCCGGGGTGAACAGGAAATCCTGTAGATAGCCGTGCACGTGCTTGCGCTTGCCGTTGACCTCGATGAAGTCGCGGCCCTCGGCGACGTTCTCGATCGCGCTCCAGTCCTCGCGCAAGGTGGCGCGGTACTGGTCGAAGTAGGCCACCTGCAGGTTGGTGCCGGTGCGCACCTCGCCGCTGGCCGGGCTCAGCTCGCCCAGCAGCAGCTTCAGCAGCGTGGTCTTACCGCTGCCGTTGGGGCCGATCAGGCCGATGCGGTCGCCGCGCAGGATGGTGCTGGAGAAATCGCGGACCATGCTCCGCGCGCCGAAGGCGAAGCTCAGCTCCCTGGCCTCGATCACCTTCTTGCCCGAGGACTCGCCCTGCGCCGCCTCCATGCGCACGTTGCCGCCGAGCTCGCGGCGCTGGGTGCGCTCGTTGCGCATCGATTCCAGGCGCCGCACGCGGCCTTCGTCGCGGGTGCGGCGCGCCTTGATGCCCTGGCGGATCCACACTTCTTCCTGCGCCAGCATCTTGTCGAAGCGCGCGTTCTCCTGCGCCTGCGCGTTGAGCCGCTCCTCGCGGCGGCGCTCGTAGTTGGCCCAGTCGCCGGGCCAGCTGCTGACCTGGCCGCGGTCGATCTCGACGATGCGCGTGGCCAGGGCGCGCAGGAAGCGGCGGTCGTGGGTGACGAACACCACGCTGCCGTTCCAGCCCTTCAGGAACAGTTCCAGCCAGTCGATCGCCTCGATGTCCAGATGGTTGGTCGGCTCGTCGAGCAGCAGCAGGTCCGGCGCCGACACCAGCGCGCGCGCCAGCAGCACGCGCCGCTTCATGCCGCCGGACAGCCGCGCGAACTCGGCGTCGCCGTCCAGGTCGAGCCGGGTCAGGGTCTCGTTGACCCGCTGGTCCAGCGCCCAGCCGTTGGCGCCGTCGATCTTGGACTGCACCGCGCCCAGCGCATCGCCATCGAACTCGGCGGCATGGCTGAGCCGGTGGAACTCGGCCAGCCAGTGGCCGAGCTCGCCCAGGCCGTCGGCGACCACGTCGAACACGCTGCCGGCGGCGCCGTGCGGCACCTCCTGCTCCAGCCGCGCAATGCGCACGCCCTGCTGGACGCGGATCTCGCCGTCGTCGGGCTTGAGCTCGCTGGCGATCAGTTTCATCAAGGTGGATTTGCCGGCGCCGTTGCGGCCGATCAGGGCGATACGCTCGCCCGGCTCGATCGACAGTTCGGTCTTTTCCAGCAACAAGGGGCCGCCGACGCTGTAGTCGACGTTCTGCAGAGTGATAAGAGGCATGGGGGCATTGTACGGGACGGGGGAATACAGGCATCGCTACCGTCCTTCGGCAGGTGGCTCGTCGTGGACCGACGGCACGTACTGCCGTCCCCTTCTCCCTGCGGGACCATGGCCCCCTTTTTGGGGGAAGGTGCCCCGAAGGGGTGGATGAGGGCACGGGCGAAGCCTTCAAAATTAATCTGCGCGCCGGACAGTCGGTGCCGGCGTACCCTCACCCCAACCCCTCTCCCGGTGGGAGAGGGGCTACCGCGACTTCAGCGCTTTTGGTGCGCCTCAGAAGGCGGCCGTGCTTCGCTTAGGCTTCGCACCTTCCCAGTCCCTGGTCCTCAATCCCGGCGTCTCCTCCCCAGTCCCGGCTAAAATGCCGCATGAACGATTTCGCCACCCTGTCCCTCTCCCCGGCGCTGGCGCCCGGCATCGACGCGCTCGGCTACACCACGATGACCCCGGTGCAGGCGCAGAGCCTGCCGCCGATCCTGGCCGGCCGCGACGTCATCGTGCAGGCGCCCACCGGCAGCGGCAAGACCGCCGCGTTCGGCCTGGGCCTGCTGCACAAGCTGGACCCGGCGCTGACCCGCGCGCAGGCGCTGGTGCTGTGCCCGACCCGCGAACTGGCCGACCAGGTCGGCAAGCAGCTACGCAAGCTGGCCACCGGCATTCCCAACATGAAGCTGGTGGTGCTGACTGGCGGCATGCCGCTGGGCCCGCAGCTGGCCTCGCTGGAGGCGCACGACCCGCAGGTGGTGGTCGGCACGCCCGGGCGCATCCAGGAACTGGCGCGCAAGCGCGCGCTGCACCTGGGCGGGGTGCGCACGCTGGTGCTGGACGAGGCCGACCGCATGCTCGACATGGGCTTCGAGGAGCCGATCCGCGAGATCGCCAGCCGCTGCGACAAGCACCGTCAGAGCCTGCTGTTCTCGGCCACCTTCCCCGACGCGATCCGCACCCTGGCGCGCGAGCTGCTGCAGGAACCGGTCGAGGTCACCATCGAAGGCGCCGACAGCGCGCCGGAGATCGAGCAGCAGTTCTTCGAAGTCGACCCGAGCTACCGGCAGAAGGCGGTGGCCGGGCTGCTGCTGCGCTTCGCCCCCGAGTCCAGCGTGGTGTTCTGCAACACCCGCAAGGAGGTCGACGAGGTGGCCGGCTCGCTGCAGCAGTTCGGCTTCTCGGCGCTGGCGCTGCACGGCGACATGGAACAGCGCGACCGCGACGAGGTGCTGGTGCGCTTCGTCAACCGCAGCTGCAACGTGCTGGTCGCCAGCGACGTGGCCGCGCGCGGACTGGACGTGGAGGACCTGGCGGCCGTGCTCAACTACGAACTGCCGACCGATACCGAGACCTACCGCCACCGCATCGGCCGCACCGCGCGCGCCGGCAAGCGCGGCCTGGCGCTGAGCCTGGTGGCGCCGCGCGAGCTGGCGCGCACGCAGGCGCTGGAGGCCGAACAGGGCCAGCCGCTGCGCTGGTCGCGCGCGCCGCTGGCCACCGCGCGCCCGGCGCAGCTGCCGCAGGCGACGATGACCACGCTGCGCATCGACGGCGGCAAGACCGACAAGCTGCGCGCCGGCGACATCCTCGGCGCGCTGACCGGCGACGCCGGCTTGTCGGGCGCGGCGATCGGCAAGATCGCGATCT
Organism: Xanthomonas hyacinthi; assembly: GCF_009769165.1. NCBI lineage: Bacteria > Pseudomonadati > Pseudomonadota > Gammaproteobacteria > Lysobacterales > Lysobacteraceae > Xanthomonas > Xanthomonas hyacinthi. The sequence continues at coordinate 3,774,177 of NZ_CP043476.1, read as the reverse complement.
ACCCGACCCGCTCCTATGTCGCCATTGCCCGCGAGCACGCCGGCCGGGCGCTGGGGCAACTGCAGGCGGGCAAGATCAAGGGCCGCCGCTTCCGGGTCAGCACGCTGTGACAAGCTGTGAACGCGCTGCCGCAGGTGCTGCAGTCGCTGCAGTCGCTGCAGCAGGACGAGGACGGCAGCGCCTGCAGCGCGGCGGTACCGGTGCACTGGCTGCAGGTGGTCTATCCGCATTGACGCAGCGGCCGCGGTGGGCGTTCGCCACCGCCGTGTCCGCTGCGCCGCCGGCGCCGCCGGCGCCGCGCCGCGGGCGATTGCCCCGCCTCGGCCGGCCTCAATAGGTCAGCGTCGCCAACAGCGGCACTGCATCGCTCCAGCGTTCGCGCCCCTGCAGCGCCTGCAGCTCGACCAGCACCGCGGCGCCGACGATCTCCAGTTGCAGCTGCCGCGCCAGCGACAGCGCCGCGCGCAAGGTGCCGCCGGTGGCGAGCACGTCGTCCACGATCAGCACCCGCGCGCCGGCCGGCAGCGCGTCGGCATGCATTTCGATGCGGTCGCTGCCGTATTCCAGCGCATAGTCCTGGCTCACCGTCCTGCCCGGCAGCTTGCCCGGCTTGCGGATCGGCACGAAGCCGGTGCGCAGTTCGTGCGCCAGCGCCGCGCCCAGGATGAAACCGCGCGACTCGATGCCCAGCACCGCGTCCAGCGGCGTGGTGCGCCAGGCACGCGCCATCTCGTCCAGCGCCGAGGCGAAATCCGGGCCGTCGGCCAGCAGCGGGGTGATGTCCTTGAACACGATGCCCGGCTTCGGGAAATCGACGACATCGCGGACGCGGCCGGACCAGTGGGCCGGTGCGCCGCTGGGCGCGCCGCAGCAGGAGGAATCGTTCATCGGGACGTCGCAGTGTGGGGAAGCGCCCATTTTAGGCGCAAGGCGGCGCCGCGCAGCGGCACCGTCTTAGCCGTTCATGGCGACTCACGCGGCCGGCGCGGCCTGGCTGTCCCCCACCCGGCCATGCAGCAGGCCGCGCACCCGCACGAAGAACAGCGGCACCAGCAGCACCGCCAGCAGCGTGCCCGAGAGCATGCCGCCGATCACGCTGACCCCGATCTCGCGGCGGCTGGCCGCGCCGGCGCCGGTGGACAGCGCCAGCGGCAGCACACCGGCGACGAATGCCAGCGAGGTCATCACGATCGGCCGCAGGCGCAGCCGCGCACCTTCCAGCGCCGCCTCCAGCAGCGGCCGCCCGGCGCGCTGCTCGGCCTCGGCGAACTCCACGATCAGGATCGCGTTCTTCGCCGACAGACCGATCGTGGTCAGCAGGCCGACCTGGAAATAGATGTCGTTGACGAAGCCGGCCAGCGTGGTCGCCACGACCGTGCCGAGCACGCCCAGCGGAATCACCAGCAGCACCGCCACCGGGATCGACCAGCTTTCGTACAGCGCCGCCAGGCACAGGAAAATGAACAGGATCGAGGCGATGTACAGCCACAGCGTCTGATTGCTCGACAGCTGCTCCTGGTAGGACAGGCCGCTCCACTGCAGGTCGAAGCCCTGCTGCTTGGCGACCAGCGCCTGCATCCGCTGCATCGCCTCACCGGAACTGCTGTCGGCCGCCGCACCGCCCTGGATCTGCGCCGCCGGCAGCCCGTTGAAGCGCTGCTGCAGCTGCGGCCCGCGGGTCCAGTGGGTACTGGCGAAGCTGGCGAACGGCGCCATCTGCCCGTCCTTGCCGCGCACGTACCACTGGCCGATGTCTTCCGGCAGCGAGCGGTACGGCGCATCGCCCTGCACGTAGACGCGCTTGACCCGGCCGCGATCGACGAAGTCGTTGACGTAGCTGCCGCCCCACGCAGTGGAAAGAGTGGTGTTGATATCGCTCTGCGCCAGGCCCAGCGCGCTGGCCTGGGCCTGGTCGATATCCACCTGCAGCTGCGCCTTGTCGCCCAGGCCGTTGAGCCGCACCGCGGTCAGCTGCGGATCGTCGCCGGCCTCCTGCAGCACCTGCTGCTGCGCCTTCAGCAAGGCCGGACGGCCGGCGCCGTCGCTGTCGCGGATCCACAGCTCGAAACCGCTGGACTGGCCCAGGCCGCGCACCGCCGGCGGCGACAGCACGCTGATCCTGGCGTCGGCAGTGCCGCGGAAATACGCATTGGCGCGGTCGATGATCGCCTGTGCGGTGTTGTCGCGATTGCGCTCGCCCCACGGCCGCAGCGCGACGAAGGCCTGGCCGGCGTTCTGCCCGGTGCCGGCGTTGTTGCGCCCGATCACCATGAAGATCGCGGTGAGGTTGTCCTTCTCGTGGGCCATGAAGTACTCGCTGATGCGCCGGCCCAGCGCCTCGGTCCTGGCCAGCGGCGTGCCTTCGGGGGTGGTGAACTGGATCTGCACCTGGCCCTGGTCCTCCACCGGCAGGAAGCCGGTCGGCATGCGCGCATACAGCGCCGCCATCGCCAGCACGATCGCCACGTACAGCGCCATCCAGCGCCGCGGCTGCCGCAGCAGCGTGCCGAGCCGGCGCTGGTAGGCCTGCTGGCCGCGCTCCACACCGCGGTTGAACCAGCGGAAGAAGCGTCCGAGCTGGCGCTGCTTTTCCACCGGCTTGAGCAGGGTCGCGCACAGTGCCGGGGTCAGGGTCAGCGCGACCAGCGCCGACAGCGCCATCGCCGAGGCGATGGTGATCGAGAACTGGCGGTAGATGATGCCGGTGGAGCCGCCGAAGAACGCCATCGGCAGGAACACCGCGCCCAGCACCACGGTGATGCCGATCAGTGCGCCGGTGATCTCGCCCATCGATTGCTCGGTCGCCTCGCGCGGCGGCAGATGCTGCTCGTGCATGATCCGCTCGACGTTCTCCACCACCACGATCGCATCGTCCACCAGCAGGCCGATCGCCAGCACCATCGCGAACAGGGTCAGCGTGTTGATGGTGAAGCCGGCCGCGGCGAGGATGCCGAACGTGCCCAGCAGCACCACCGGCACGGTGATCGCCGGGATCAGCGTGGCGCGGCCGTTCTGCAGGAACAGGAACATCACCACCACCACCAGCACGATCGCCTCGGCCAGGGTGTGCACCACGCCTTCGATCGACACGCGCACGAACGGCGTGCTGTCGCGCGGATAGGCCACTTGAATGCCCGGCGGGAAGGTCGGCTTGAGCTGCTCGATGGTGGCGCGCACCGCATCGGAGGTGGCCAGCGCATTGGCCCCGGAGGACAGCGTCACCGAGAAGCCGGAGGCCGGATGGCCGTTGAGCCAGGTGCTGTTCTGGTAGTTCTCCGCGCCGATCTCCACCCGCGCCACGTCGCCCAGGTGCACGCTGGAGCCGTCGGCCCGGGTGGCCAGGATGATGCCGCGGAACTGCTCGGGGGTCTGCAGCCGCGACTGCGCGGTCACCGTGGCGTTGAGCGCCTGCTCGGCGCCGGTCGGCAGCGCGCCCAGTTCGCCGGCGGTGACCTGGGTGTTCTGCGCCTCGATCGCGCTGCGCACGTCGCCGGGCATCAGCTGGTAGGCGTTGAGCTTGTGCGGGTCCAGCCACACGCGCATCGCGTACTGCGCGCCGAACACGTTGATCTCGCCGACGCCGTTGATGCGGCTGATCGGATCCTGCAGCGTGCTGACCAGGAAGTCGGAGATGTCGACGTTGTCGAGCTTGTCGGTGCTGTCGTACAGCGCCACCACCATCAGGCTGTCGCCCTGCGACTTGGCCACGGTCACGCCCTGCTGCTGCACTTCCTGCGGCAGCCGGTTCAAGGCCTGGTTGACCGCGTTCTGCACCTGTACCTGGGCGATGTCGGGATTGGCGGCCTGGTCGAAGGTGATGCTGATCCGCGCCTGCCCGGACGAGGAACTGGTCGAGGAGAAATACAGCAGGTGATCGATGCCCTTGATCTGCTGCTCGATCACCTGGGTGACGCTGTCCTCCACCGTCTGCGCCGAGGCGCCGTTGTAGGTGGCGGTGACGTTGACCGTGGGCGGGGCGATATCCGGATACTGCTCCACCGGCAGGGTGAACACGGCGATGGCGCCGGCGGCCATGATGCAGATCGCCAGCACCCAGGCGAAGATCGGGCGGGCGATGAAGAAGCGCGCGAGCATGCCGGCTCAGCCCTGGCCGGCGGCAGCGGCGGCCGGCTTGACCGTCACCTTGGCGCCGTCGCTGAGTCCCTGCCGGCCCTCCACCACCACCCGCTCGCCGGGCTTGAGCCCGTCGCCGACCAGCCAGCGGTCGCCGACCGCGCGCAGCGTGGTGAACCGGCGCTGGCGCACGATGTTGTCCGCGCCCACCACCCAGGCCTGCGCGTCGCCGCGCGGGGTACGGTCCACCGCCGCCTGCGGCACCAGCAGCGCCTGCTGACGGATGCCCTGGCCGACGATCGCGCGCACGTACATGCCCGGCAGCAGCTGCGCGTCGGGATTGGGGAAGCGCGCGCGCAGGGTCACGCTGCCGGTGGTTTCCTCCACGTCGATGTCGGCGAACTGCAGCGTGCCCGGCAGCGGATAGTCGCTGCCGTCGGACAGTTTCAGGCGCACTTCGGCGGCGGCCGGCTGCACCCCGCCGCCAGCGATCGCGCGGCGCAGCGCCAGGAACTGGCTGCCGGACTGGGTGATGTCCACGTTCATCGGGTCCAGCTGCTGGATCTTGGCGATCGCATCGGCCTGGCTGGCGGTGACCAGCGCGCCCGGGGTCACCCGCGCGCGGCCGATGCGGCCGCTGATCGGCGCCTCCACCGTGGCGAAGCGCAGCTGGGTGCGCGCGGTGTCCAGCGCGGCGCGGTTGGCGGCGCGGCTGGCCAGCGCCTCCTTGTAGGTGGCCTGGGCGTCGTCCACGTCCTGCTGCGCGGCCAGCCGGGTCTTGCCCAGCTCGCGATAGCGCTCGGCACGCAGCTTGGCGGTGGTCAGCGTGGCCTCGGCGGTGGCCAGGTTGGCCTGCGCCTCGTTGGCCGCGGCCTGGTACAGGATCGGCTCGATCTGGAACAGCGGCTGCCCGGCGCGCACCATCGCGCCCTCTTCGAACAGCCGCTTGCGCAGGATCCCGCCGACCTGCGGGCGCACTTCCGATTCTTCCGACGCAGCGGTGCGCCCGGCCAGTTCGGCGCTCAGCGGCACGCTTTGCGGCTGCAAGGTCACCACCCCCACGGTCCTGGCCTGCGCCGGTGGCGCGGTGCGCTCGCCCTTGCAGCCGGCGAGCGTGACGAGAGCAAGGAACAGCAACAACGACAGCGTGCGGCGAGAACGCTGGGCGAAGGGCGCGGGCATGCGCTTGATCCTGGGGACGGAGCGGAGCATCATTTAATTTACTTAAAGACAAATAAATAAGCATGAAGGATCGCACAATCGCCCGCGCCACGTCCCCTCGCGCCGCCCCGGTGGCCGCCAAGGCGGGCGTGGTTGCGCCGGCCGGCCGCCAGCGCGGGCGTCCCGCGCTGGCGCGGCCCCGGTTGCTGCGCGCCGCGCGCGAGCTGCTGCTGGAGCACGGCCTGGAGGTCTCGCTGGAGCAGATCGCGCTGCACGCCGGGCTGACCCGGCAGAGCCTGTACAACCATTTCTCCAGCAAGGCCGAGCTGCTGATGCAGGTGTTCGAGGCGCTGAACGAAGAACTGCAGGCGCAGCTGGAGAACATCGGCGATGCGGCCTCGCAGGACCTGCCGCGCGCGTTGCAGCACATCGCGCTGACCGTGCAGGCGCACCTGTACGCGCCGTCCTCGCTGCGCCTGCACCGGCTGCTGGTGCAGGCCAGCGCGCAGCTGCCGGAGCTGCTGCAGTCGATGCACCAGCGCCGCACCGGGCGCCTGCGCCAGCGCCTGAGCGACCTGCTGCAGATGCTGGATGCGCGCGGCGACGTGCGCGTGGCCTCGCCCGCGCTGGCCGCCAGCGCCTTCATCGGCGCGGCGATCGGCTATGCCTATCCCGGCGCGATGCTCAACGGACAGGCCCCGGATCGCGACAGCCAGCAGGCGCTGGCCGCGGAAGTGGTGAGCAGCTTCCTCGCCGCCTGGCGCTATCGCGCCGTGCCGGCGCGCTGACGAGCTAGGAACTGCACGACAGCATCGAGCACCCGGCGCGCGCACGCGCCCAGTCCGGGCGCCGCGCCGCGAACGCCTCGCGCCCCGGCTGCTCGTCGTAGGGATGGCGCATCACCTCCAGCAGTTCAGCGATCCCGCTGGGGTCGCCCTGCTCGGCGCGGTCGATCGCCTGCTGCGCCAGGTAGTTGCGCAGCACGTAGCGTGGGTTGGCCGCGCGCATCTTGGCCATGCGCGCGGCCGCCGGCAGCGGATCGGCCTGCAGCCGCTGCGCATAGCGCGCCAGCCAGGCCTCGAACGCCGGCGCCTGCGCGGCCAGCTTGGCCGGGTCGTAGAACGCGTCGGCCAAGTCCGCCAGCATCGGCACCTGTGCCGCGCTCAGCCCGCGGAACCACAGGGTCATGTCCACCTCGCCCTGCTGCAGCAGCTGCAACAGATCCTGCATCAGCGCCAGGTCGGCCGCGCCGCATTCGGCCAGGCCGAGCTTGGCCGCGGCGGTGTCGCGTTCGGCCTGCGCGTACGCCGCACGAAAACGCGCGAGCCCGGCCTGCAGCGGCGCCACGTCGGCGAACAGCGGCGCCAGCGCCTGCGCCAGCCGGGTCAGATTCCAGTACGCGATCTGCGGCTGGGTGCCGAAGCGGTAGCGGCGGCCCTGCGCATCGGTGGTGTTGGGCGTCCAGTCCGGATCGTAGTCGTCGATCCAGCCATACGGCCCGTAATCAATGGTCACGCCCAGGATCGACATGTTGTCGGTATTCATCACCCCATGCACGAAGCCGACCCGCATCCACTGCGCCACCATCGCCGCGGTGCGCGCGCAGACCGCGCCGAACCAGTCGGCATAGCGCGTGGCGCCCTGCGCCTGCAAGGCGGGGAAATCGCGGTCGATGACGAAGTCGGCCAGCTGCCGCAGCAAGGCCGTATCGCCGCGCGCGGCCGGCAGCTCGAAACTGCCGAAGCGCACGAACGACGGCGCCACCCGGCACACCACCGCGCCCGGCTCGGCGCGCGGATGGCCGTCGTAGAACATGTCGCGCACCACGCGCTCGCCGCTGGCGACCAGGCTCAGTGCGCGCGTGGTCGGCACACCGAGGTGGTGCATGGCCTCGCTGCACAGGAATTCGCGGATCGACGAGCGCAGCACCGCACGGCCATCGGCGCCGCGCGAATACGGCGTGCGGCCGGCGCCCTTGAGCTGCAGCTCCCAGCGCCGTCCGTCCGCGCCCAGCGCCTCGCCCAGCGCGATCGCGCGGCCGTCGCCGAGTTGCCCGGCCCAGTGCCCGAACTGGTGGCCGCCGTAGTTCGCCGCGTACGGCCGCATCCCCGGGTAGAGCGTGTTGCCGGCGAAGACCTCGACGAACTGCGGCGCCAGCACCTCTGGTTCCGACAGCCCGAGCAGCGCCGCCACCTCGCGCGAATGGGCAAGTAGCTGCGGCGCGGCCACCGGGGTCGGCGCGACCTGCGACCACAACGCGCCCAGCACCTCGCGCAGGCGCGGGCCATGCTCGGGATCGCCGGGCAGCTCGGCGGTGAAACGGTTGTCGAAGCGCAATGGCGGCATAGGCGCCAGCTTACAGCCCCTCTCCCACCGGCGACCGAAGGAAGTCCCCGTGGGAGACAGGGGTTGGGGTGAGGGTGCGGCGCGAAGCGTCTCGCTGTGTTTGGGTGCACGAGGCCAGCCGGACCCTCATCCGCCCCTGCGGGCCACCTTCCCCCAAAAAGGGGGCCATGGTCCCGGCAGGAGAAGGGAACGATGAACTGCGGCCGAGACAGCGCATCCGCAGCGGCGTCGCCCGCGCAATTGCCGGCAGCGCCGCCGACGCCATGCACTCGCTGCCGACATGCGCATGCGGCATGCTCCCGCTCCTTTCCTGCAGGTACCGCCCATGTCCGAACGTTCGCCGTTGCCGCCGCGCTGGCCGCGCCACCTGCTGGTCGCGCTGTCCTCGCTGCTGGTCTCCGCCTGCAGCAGCGTGTTCTTCGGCGGCCTCAACGCCGGCTCCGCGCGCCAGGGGCTGAGCGAGCAGCGCGGCATCGTGTTCGATGCCGCGCATGGCCTGAAGCTGGACGTCTACCGCCCGGCCGCGGTGCAGGACGCGCCGGTGGTGGTGTTCTTCCACGGCGGCACCTGGAAGACCGGCAACCGCCAGCAGTACCGCTGGGTCGGCGAGGCGCTGGCGCGGCACGGCGTGGTCGCGATCGTGCCGGACTACCGCAAATACCCGCAGGTGACCCTGGACGGCTTCATGCGCGACGCCGCCGCCGCGGTGGCCTGGAGCCGGCGCCATGCCGCCGAACATGGCGGCGACCCGCGCCGGCTGGTGCTGATGGGCCACTCCGCCGGCGCGCACATGGCCGCGCTGCTGGCCAGCGACGGCCGCTGGCTGCAGGCGCAGGGCCTGTCGCCGCGGCAGCTGTGCGGCCTGGTCGGCCTGGCCGGTCCCTACGACTTCCTGCCACTGACCGATCCCGACCTGATCGGCATGTTCGGCCGCGACCCGGCGCAGCAGCGGCGCTCGCAGCCGGTGGCCTTCGTCGATGGCGACGAACCGCCGGCACTGCTGCTGCACGGCGCCGACGACCGCGTGGTCGAACCGGACGACAGCCGCTCGCTGCAAGCGGCCTTGCAACGCGCCGGCGTGCCCGCCGACCTGAAGATCTATCCAGGCGTCGGCCATCTGCGCCTGGCGCTGGCGCTGCGCAAGGACGATCCGGCGCTGCCGGTCATGGCCGACAGCATCGCCTTCGTGCGCCAGTGCCAGCCGCGCATGCCGCCACCGTGAAGCGGCACGGCACGGCGCGGCGTGTCGAGCGCCCGCGCCGCGCGCCGCGCTCGGCCTCAGCCGGCCTTGCCGCTGCCGAGCAGCTCGAACGGCCCGCCCTGCTGCAGCGCGCGCTGGTAGGCCGGGCGCTGCTCGATGCGCTGCACGAAGCCGGCCAGGTTCGGATAGGCTTGCAGCCCGGCACGCGCAGCCGCGGCCTGCACCGGGAAGCTCATCTGCACGTCGGCGGCGGTGAAGCGCTCGCCGGCGAACCAGCCGGTGGCGGCCAGCTCGCGCTCCATCCAGTCCAGGTGCAGCGTCAGTTGCGGACCGACGAAGCGGTGCATCGCCTTGTCGACGATGGCACGGGCGACCGGCCGCGCGAAGAATGGCATCTTCGCCGAACGGATGCGCCCGAACACCAGGCTCATCAGCAGCGGCGGCATCGCCGAGCCTTCGGCGTAATGCATCCAGTAGCGGTAGCGCAGGCGCTCGGGCGCCTCCAGCGGCTGCGGCGACGGCGACAGCGCGCGCTCGGTGTCGTAGCGCTCCACCAGGTAATCGAGGATCGCGCCGGATTCGGCCAGCACCTGGCCGTCGTCGACCAGCACCGGCGACTTGCCCAGCGGATGGATCGCGCGCAGTTCCGGCGGCGCCAGCATGGTCTGGCTGTCGCGCTGGTACTTGACCACCTGGTAGGGCAGCGCCAGTTCCTCCAGCAGCCACAGCACGCGCTGGGAACGGGACTGGTTGAGGTGATGGACGCTGATCATGGCGACGGCTCCGGAGGACGCGGGGCCAGCAATGGTAGCCGCACGCAGCGACAGGCCGCGCATGCATGCGGCCGCCGGCCGATCCCGGCAATCGGGCGCCCCCAATGCACAAACAAAAACGCCGGAAGCTTGCGCTCCCGGCGTTTTGACAAGCTTGCGGTAGCTGGCGTCTAAATCAGACGGCCTGCACCTGGTCAGCCTGCATGCCCTTCTGGCCCTGGACGGCCACGAAGGTCACTTTCTGGCCTTCCTGCAGCGACTTGAAGCCGGTGCCCTGGATGGCACGGAAGTGCACGAACAGGTCCGCGCCGATTTCCGGGGTGATGAAGCCGAAGCCCTTGGCATCGTTGAACCACTTCACGGTACCAGTCTGACGATCGCTCATTTACTAACTCCTGAAACATTGAATTGACGAAAATCGCAGCCACCGGGTATCGGGGCCGAGACTGAGTTGCAGGCGTTGGTAAAGCGGAACGATGAAGCGGATCGCGAGATCAACCACACCAGGCCACGATTCACGGTGACCCTAGCAAACACAGTGGAATGCACCATACGCGGGTCGTTCGCAAAAAGCGACAAGTTTGTGTAGACAAACCGCGATTGCTCACAAAAGAGGCTGAACCCCGGCCTAAGTTCTCGCCGATCTGGCCGACACGCCCATTGTTCTGCGCAAATTGCGCGGCTCCCTGGCAACCCCGCACCCGCACATTCAGCCGCTCCCGCAGCCTTGACGCACTGAGGCGGTGGCGACTGTCGCAACGACAACAAAATGCCGCCCACCATGTTCGCCCTGCCCAGGGTCGCGCGCCTCGGCGCCAGCGTCCGCACTGTATCGGCTATGCCGACGGCCAGGCCAGGGTCTGCGCACTGGCGAAGCAGCGCGCCTGCCCGCTGAGCGGATCCTCGAACGCCAGCCCGCACGCCAGCCCGCACGCCAGCAAGTGCAGCGTGTCGGCGGCTTCGTCCTCCTCCTTCGCGCGCAGCTGCGGATACAGCGCATCGCCCAGGATCGGCGCACCCAGCGCCGCCATATGCACGCGCAACTGGTGCTTGCGCCCGGTCACCGGCGCCAGCGCATAGCGCCACAATGGTCCCTCGGGCGCGTCCAGCACCGCGATCCGGGTCAGGCTGTTGGCCTCGCCGTCGGCCTCGGCCATGCGGAAGAACGGTTCGCCGCGCACCAGCCGGCTGGCGCGCAGCAGCGGGAACGCCTGCCTCGGCAAGGCCGGGGCCAGCGCCTGGTAGGCCTTGGCGATGCGCCGCTCGCGGAACAGCGCCTGGTAGGCGGCGCGGCTGCCCGGATCGGCCGAGAACAGCACCAGCCCGGCGGTGGCGCGGTCCAGCCGGTGCAGCGGCACCAGCGCCGGATTGCCCAGCCGCGCCACCAGCCGCGCCAGCAAGGTCTCGCGCAGGTAGCGCCCGGACGGGGTCACCGGCAGTCCGTGCGGCTTGTCGGCCACCACCAGATGCGCATCGGCATGGACGATGCGCTCCACCCCGGCGATCGGCGCCTCGTCGGCGACCTCGCGGAAATAGCGCACGTCCAGCCCGACCCGGTACGGCAGCGACGCCGGCAACGGCTGCCCGTGCAGGTCCTGCACGCGGCCGCGGGCGCAGCGGTCCTGCCACTGCGCCCGCGACACCTGCGGGAAGCGCGCGCACAAGCCGTCCAGCAGGGTCGGCCACGGCCCTGGCGGCAACTGCCAGCGGCTCGGGGCCGGAACCAATGCGGACGGTGGGCGGGGATCGGACATCGCCACGCATTATCATGGCCGCCCTTTGATCCCGGTAGCCGCATGGCCCTCACCGCCACCCTCCGCAAGGCCGAGCTGCAGATTTCCGACATGGACCGCGGCTATTACGCGGCGCATGCGCTGACCCTGGCCCAGCACCCGTCCGAGACCGACCAGCGGCTGATGGCGCGGCTGCTGACCTTCGCCCTGTTCGCCGAGGAACGTCTGCTGTTCGGCAAGGGCCTGAGCAGCGACGACGAACCGGACCTGTGGCGGATGGACTACACCGGCGCGATCGAGCAATGGATCGAGGTCGGCCAGCCCGACGAATCGCGCGTCCGCAAGGCCTGCGGCCGCGCGCGTGAGGTGGTGGTGGTCAACTACGGCGGCCGCGTCGCCGACATCTGGTGGGAGAAGAGCGCCTCCGGCCTGCTCAAGCTCAAGCCGCTGCAGGTGGTCGACCTGCCCGGCGACGCGGTGGCGTCGGCCGCCGAACTGATCCAGCGCAGCATGCGCTTCGACGTGGTAATCCAGGACGGCGAAGTGCAGCTGCTCGGCGACGACGGCAGCGTCACCTTCACCCCGACGGTGCGCAAAGCCGCGGCATGAACGCGTGCGCCGAGCCGATCCGGGTCGACGTCGCGGTCATCGGCGCCGGCGCCGCCGGGCTGATGTGCGCGCTGAGCGCCGGCCGGCGCGGGCGCCGCGTGCGGGTGATCGAGCACGCCAGCAAGGTCGGCAAGAAGATCCTGATGTCCGGCGGCGGGCGCTGCAACTTCACCAATACCGGCACCGGCCCGGGCAATTTCCTGTCCGCCAACCCGCACTTCTGCAAGTCGGCGCTGGCGCGCTACCGCCCGGCCGATTTCGTCGAGATGGTCGAGCGCCACGCCATCGCCTATCACGAGAAGGAACTGGGCCAGCTGTTCTGCGACATCTCCTCCAAGCAGATCGTGCGCATGCTGGTGGACGAATGCGACGCAGCCGGGGTGACCATCCGCACCCAGTGCGCGGTGCGCGGCGTGGAACGCGGCAGCGAGGGGTTCCGCATCGACAGCGACGACGGCCCGGTGCACGCCGCCTCGCTGGTCGTGGCCAGCGGCGGGCTGTCCATTCCCAGCCTGGGCGCCAGCGGCTTCGGCTACGAACTGGCCCGCCAGTTCGGCCACGCCGTGCTGCCGACCCGTGCCGGGCTGGTGCCGCTGACCCTCAGCGGCAAGCACCAGGAACGCCTGCAGGACCTGTCGGGGCTGGCGCTGCCGGTGGAAGCCAGCTGCAATGGCGCCAGCTTCCGCAACTTCATGCTGATCACCCATCGCGGCATCAGCGGCCCGGCGATCCTGCAGATCTCCTCGTACTGGCAGCCGGGCGACGACCTGCGCCTGGACCTGCTGCCCGGGCAGGACGCGGCCGCGTGGCTGCGCGAGCACAAGCGCCTGCGCGGCGCCGCCGAGCTGCGCACGGTGTTGGGCGAGGCGCTGCCGCGCCGCTTCGCGCAGCGGCTGTGCGAGGTGTGGCTGCCGGACAAGCCGCTGCGCCAGCTCGACGAACCGCAGCTGCGCGCCGCTGCCGCCCTGCTCGGCGCCTGGCCGCTGGTGGCCAGCGGCACCGAGGGCTACCGCACCGCCGAGGTCACCCTGGGCGGCGTGGACACCGGCCAGGTGTCGTCGGCGACGATGGAATCGCGCCAGCTGCCAGGCCTGTACTTCGTCGGCGAGGTGCTGGACGTGACCGGCTGGCTGGGCGGCTACAACTTCCAGTGGGCCTGGGCCTCGGGCCATGCGGCCGGCGGCGTGGCCTAGCGGCCGGGAATGGGGAATAGGGAATGGGGACTCGAAACACTGCCCATTGCTTGGGCGCTGCTCGGCCCGCCCGCGAACGTTCAGACACGACAGCCCGCTCTTGCGACTCCCCATTCCCTATTCCCCATTCCCGGCCGACATGGACGCCGCTGCAGGCATCGTGTATTAAACCCCGTCTCCGGGAGGCTTCATGCAAACAGGCAAAGACACCACCCTGCGCCTGATGATCGTCGACGACAGCGGTGAAAACGCCGAAGCGATCGTCAGCAGCCTGCGCAACAGCGGCATCGCGGTGCGGCCGTCGCGGCCGCAGCACGCCGAGGAACTGGGCGCCATGCTCGCCGCGCAGCCGATCGACCTGGTGCTGAGCGCGCGCTCGCAGGCCATCCCGCTACCGCAGGTGCTGCAGCGCGTGGGCGCCAGCGGCAAGGACATCCCGGTGATCCTGCTCGCCGACAGCATCGACGAGAACGAATGGGTCGAGGCGGTGGCCGGCGGCGCGCGCGCGATCGCGCTGCGCCAGCGTCCCGAGCACCTGCTGTCGGTGCTGCGCAACACCTGGGCCGACCTGCATGCGCGCCGCGGCCTGCGCCGGATCGAGGCGCAGATGCGCGAGACCGAGCGCCGCTGCGACGCGCTGATCGCCTCCTCGCGCGATCCGATCGCCTACATCCACGAAGGCATGCACATCCGCGCCAACGACGCCTACCTGGAGATGTTCGGCTTCGAATCGTTCGACGATGTCGAGGGCGTGTCGCTGCTGGACATGGTCGCGCCGCAGCACGTGGAGGAATTCAAGCAATTGCTGAAGTCGCTGGGCAAGGGCGAACCGCCGCCGGCGCAGTACCAGGTCGATGCACGCACCATGGAGGGCGAGAGCTTCCCGGCGACGATGGAGTTCGCCACCGCCAGCTACGAGGGCGAGGCCTGCGTGCAGGTGGTGTTCCGCCGTCGCGAGGAATTCGATCCGGAACTGGCGCGCGAGGTCGAGGACCTGCGCCAGCGCGACCAGGTCACCGGCCTGCTCAACCGCCCGACCTTCATGCTGGCGCTGGAGAACGCGGTGGCCCAGGTCGGCCGCGGCGACGGCTATTACGGCTTCCTGCTGGTCGAGCCGGACCACTACACGCGGCTGCTGGCCGACATCGGCCTGGACTCGGCCGACGCGCTGGTGGCGGCGCTGGCCCGGCACCTGGCCGCGGCGATCGACGGCGACGTGCAGGCGGCGCGCTTCGGCGAGCACAACTTCGCGCTGCTGCTGCAGGGCGACTATGGCCGCACCTCGGCGCAGGCCGAGCGCCTGCTCAACGCCTACGCAGCGCACGTGTTCAGCGTCGGCGAGCGCTCGGCCACGGTCACCGTCAGCATCGGCGGCGTGCAGATCGGCGAGAAGATCGCCACCGTCGGCCAGGTCCTGGCCCGCGCCAGCGAGAATGTGCAGGCCACGATCGAACTGGGCGGCAACGCCTGCAAGATCTTCGACCCCGGCGCCGCCGACCGGGTCGAGGAAGCGCGCATCCAGCGCTGGGTGCAGCAGCTGCGCGAGGCGCTGGCCGGCGACGGCTTCCTGCTGCATTACCAGCCGGTGCTGAACCTGCAGGGCGAGCCGCACGAACTGTACGAGGCCTACCTGCGCCTGGAGCGCAACGACGAGATCATCGGCCCCACCACCTTCCTCGGCATCGCCGCCGAACACGGGCTGATGGCCGAGATCGACCGCTGGGTGGTGGCGCGCGCGATCGCGGTGATCGGCGCGCGCCAGCGCGCCGGCCATGCCACCAGCCTGCTGGTCAAGATCAGCCCGGATGCCTTCGCCGATCTGCAGATGGTGGAGCTGATCCGCCGCGAACTGGCCGCGCACGGCGTCCCCGGCGAGCGCCTGTGGCTGCAGACGCCCGAGGCCAAGGTGTTCACCCACCTGCGCAACGCGCAGCAGTTCCTCAGCGCCGCCACCGGCCTGGGTTGCAAGGTCGGGCTGGAGCAGTTCGGTTCGGGCCTGGACTCGTTCCAGCTGCTGGCGCACTTCCAGCCCTCGTTCCTCAAACTGGACCGCGGCTTCACCCAGGATCTGGCGCAGACCCGCGAGCACCAGGAAAAGATCCGCGAGATCACCGAGCGCGCGCAGTCGGCCGGGATCCGCAGCATCGCCGAGTTCGTCGCCGACGCCACCTCGATGAGCCTGCTGTTCAGCGCCGGCGTGGACTACGTGCAGGGCGAGTTCGTCGGCCTGGCGGGACCGGAGATGACGTTCGATTTTGCCTGAGGGCCGGGATTGGGGATTGGGGATTGGGGATTCGCCAAGACCGAACGCCGCCGCTGCGGCTGAAACCCTGAAACGATGAACGCCAGGCCGGATGATCCGGCCTGGCGTTTGTTTGATCCGGATCGTTGGTTTGAACCAGCGACGCCAGCGATGGAGCAAGGGCAGCGCGCAGGCCGTCAGCGCACCGTCGCGTTGCTGTGCGCGGCGCGCAGCGTGGCGATGCGCTCGGCCAGCGGCGGGTGGCTCATGAACAGCCTGCGCAGGCCGTGGCCCAGGCCGCCGGCGATGCCGAACGCCTGCACCTGCGCCGGCAGCGTGCTCTGCCCGTGGTTGAGCTCCAGCCGCTGCAGCGCCGCGATCATCTTGGCGCGACCCGCCAGGCTGGCGCCGCCGGCGTCGGCGCGGAACTCGCGGTAGCGCGAGAACCACATCGCGATCATCGTCGCGAACAGGCCGAACACCAGTTCCAGCACCATCACGATCGCGTAGTAGGCCAGGCCGCGGCGGCCATCGCGGTTGCCGGACAGATAACCGTCCACCACCCCGCCGACCACCCGCGCCAGCACGATCACGAAGGTATTCAGCACGCCCTGCAGCAACGCCATGGTCACCATGTCGCCATTGGCGACATGGCTGATCTCGTGAGCGAGCACCGCCTCGGCCTCGTCCTCGGTCATGTGCTGCAGCAGCCCGGTGGACACCGCGACCAGCGCGTTGTTGCGGTTGGCGCCGGTGGCGAAGGCATTGATCTCCGGACCGTCGTAGACCCCGACCTCGGGCATGCCGATGCCGGCGGCCTGCGCCTGCCGCCGCACCGTCTGCAGCAGCCAGCGCTCGGTGTGGTTGCGCGGTTCGGCGATCACCTGCGCGCCGGTGGCGCGCTTGGCCATGAACTTGGACAGCAATAGCGACACCAGCGAGCCGCCGAAACCGAACAGCGCGGCCATCACCAGCAGCCCGCCCATCTGGTTGGGATTGATTCCGAACACGGACATGACAATGCCGGCCAGCACCAGCACCGCCAGATTGGTGATGAGGAACAAGGCGATTCGATTGAACATGGAAGCGTGGACTCCGCACCAGGAAACATGAAGGACTGGCTCGAATCTGCGGCGCGTACAGCTTGAATTCAAGCGCGTACCTGACCGACGATTCAGCCTGCCCATGTCCTCGCCTCCCTACCGCGGCCGTTTCGCGCCCTCGCCCACCGGCCCGCTGCACCTGGGCTCGCTGCTCGCCGCCTTCGGCAGCTGGCTGCTGGCGCGGCATGCCGGCGGCGAGTGGCTGCTGCGCATCGAGGACGTGGACCGGCCGCGCAGCGTGCCCGGCGCGGCCGCGCGCCAGCTGGCCAGCCTGCGCGCCTGCGGCCTGGAAGCGGACGGGCAGGTCCTGCGCCAGAGCGCGCGCGGCGCGGCCTACCAGGCCGCGGCGCAGCGCCTGCTGCAGGCCGGCCAGGCCTTCGCGTGCAGTTGCAGCCGCCGCGAACTGGCCGCGCAAGGCGGCGTGCACCATCGCTGCGTGGCCGTACAGGCGCAGTCACGGCAAGCGCTGCGCTTGCGGGTGGCCGCGGGCAGCGCGGTCGGGTTTCGCGACGGCGTGCGCGGCGACATCGCGCAGGACGTGCATGCCGAGGTCGGCGATTTCGTGCTGCTGCGCGCCGACGGTTGCTGGGCCTACCAGCTGGCGGTGGTGGTCGACGACGCCGCGCAAGGCATCAGCGACGTGGTCCGCGGCGCCGACCTGCTCGATTCCACGCCGCGGCAGATCCTGCTGCAGCGCGCGCTGGGCCTGCCGACGCCCAACTACCTGCACCTGCCGCTGCTGCTCGGCGCCGATGGCCGCAAGCTGTCCAAGTCGCATGCGGCGCTGCCGCTGGACGACGTCGATCCGCTGCCCGCGCTGCGCCTGGCCTGGGCGCTGCTGGGCCAGGCCCCGGCGGCGCTGGCCGGGGCCGGTTCGGTGGCCGCGCTGCTGGCCGCGGCGCGGCGCGCATTCGAGCCGGCGCGGCTGCCGGCGCAGGATCGGACGCTGGCGGACGCAGCCGGTATCCCCAGCGACGCCAAGGCTGACTAGAATCGAGGTTTCGGCCGCAATGCGGCCCTCTCCCTTTCTTCTTCCCTATCCGGAGCGAATCCATGACATCACGCGTTGCGCTGGTCACCGGCGGTACCGGCGGCATCGGCACTGCGATCTGCGAGCGGCTGGCCGCACAAGGCCACCGCGTGGCCAGCAACTACCGCGACGAGGCCAAGGCGCGCGCCTGGCAGCAGCGCATGCGCGAACGCGGCCATGAGATCGCCATCGTCGCCGGCGACGTCGCCTCGCCCGCGCAGGCATTGGTGGAGGAAGTGGAGCGGCAACTCGGCCCGGTCGAGGTGCTGGTCAACAACGCCGGCATCACCCGCGACACCACCTTCCACAAGATGACCGCCGAGCAGTGGCACGAGGTCATCAACACCAATCTCAACTCGGTGTTCAACGTCACCCGCCCGGTGATCGAAGGCATGCGCCGGCAGCGCTGGGGCCGGGTCATCCAGATCAGTTCGATCAACGGCCTCAAGGGCCAGTACGGGCAGGCCAACTACGCCGCGGCCAAGGCCGGCATGCACGGCTTCACCATTTCCCTGGCGCGCGAGAACGCCGGCTACGGCATCACCGTCAACACCGTGTCGCCGGGCTACGTGGCCACCGACATGGTGATGGCGGTGCCGGACGAGGTGCGCGCCAAGATCATCGCCGACATCCCGACCGGGCGCCTGGGCAAGCCGGAAGAGATCGCCTACGCGGTGGCGTTCCTGGTCGCCGAGGAAGCGGCCTGGATCACCGGTTCGAACCTGGACATCAACGGCGGCCACCACATGGGCTGGTAGCGGCAGGCGACTGAACCGCTCAGGTCGGTACGCGGCGCAGCCGAGGTAACGCTACCGAAAATGCTGCAGCTGGCATTGCGCATCCCGCATCCGCCCCGCAGGCATGCTGCGCAGCATTTTTTTGCAGCAAGCCCCCAGTTCAGGGGCTTGCTGCGGTTGCAAGCCCTACTGCGCTGCGCCATGCTGCGCGCTTACCGTCAAGAGCGACCGCTTCATGGCTGAGATCCGCATCATCAAGAAGTACCCCAATCGCCGCCTCTACGACACCGAGATTTCCAGCTACATCACCATCGAAGACGTCCGCCAGCTGATCATCGACGGCGAAGAATTCGAGGTCCGCGACGCCAAGACCGGCGAAGACCTCAGCCGCGCGGTGCTGCTGCAGATCATCGCCGACAAGGAACAGGACGGCGAACCGATGCTGTCCACCCAGTTGCTCAGCCAGATCATCCGCTTCTACGGCGATTCGCTGCAGGGCTTCATGGGCAACTACCTGGAGCGCAGCATGCAGGTGTTCCTGGACCAGCAGCAGCAGTTCCGCCAGCAGATGGGCAACCTGCTCGGACAGACCCCGTGGACCATGATGAACCAGCTGACCGAGCGCAACATGGAGCTGTGGCAGGAGTTCCAGCGCAACCTCGGCGCCGGCTTCGGCCGTCCGGCCGCAGGCGGCACCAAGCCGAGCGAGCCGCCGGCCGCCGGCGCCGCGCCGAAGTCGCGGGCGCGCTGAGGCGCGCTGCAGCGTCCTTCAGCCGCCTGCATCCCTTTGTAGGAGTCAAGTTCAGCCGCGACGGGCTTTACCGGTAGAGTCCTGGTCGCGGCTGAAGCCGCTCCTGCAAATGTCGCCTGCACGACTGGCGCCAACGCGGCGGCGCCGGCTCAGCGCGAACGCGGCGATTGCGATGTGCGGCAGCCGGAACAGATCCGCTCGACCTTGTAGCCGCGCGCGCGCAGCGCCTCGACCACGCCGTCGGGGCCGAGCAGGTGCAAGGCGCCGACCACCACCAGCGTGTCGCCCTGGCCGTCGCGCAGGCGCTGTTCCAGCCGCGGCACCCAGGCCTGATTGCGCTCGACGTTGATGCGCTGGTACAGCCGCGGGTAGTCGCGCTTCATCTCCATGCCCATGTCCTGCCACAGCAGGCGCTCGTCGCCGCGGCGCCAGGCATCGTGCAGGCGCTGGGTCTGCGCCGCGCCCTGCTCGGCATCGTCCAGCGCCTCGATCAGCATCTGCTTCTGCTCGACCGGCTCCATGCCGTCGAGCATCGCGATCTGCGCCTGCGCGGTCTCCAGTCCCTCGGCGGTCTTGCCGGCCTGCACCGCCATGTCCATGAAATGCCGGTCCAGGCCGGCGTCGGCCTGCAGGCCCTGCGCCTTCATTTCGGCGATGCTGATGCTCAGACCGACGAACCACGGCTCGAATCCGCCCATCTGCTCCAGTGGCAGGCCGTGGCCGGTGGCGTAGCGGCGCAGGCGTTGCCAGGTGGCCGCGTCCAGATCGTCCTGCAGGCGCTTGCCGTCCTGGCGCTGCGCCGCCTGCAGCATCTGCGCGCCCAGTTGCGGCGATTCCACATCCTGCGGCGACAGCTCGAACAGCAGCCGCGGCGACGCCGCGTAGGCCGCATCGACCTCATGCGCCAGCGGATAGTCCTCCGGCTTGAGCAGATGGAACGAACCCAGCAGGTACAGCGCGCCGCGCGGCCCGCTGACCTTCCACAGCAGCGGCGTCGGCGGCGCGGGCGTCGCGCTCGGCGTCGCGGTGGGAAGCGGCGCGCGCGCCGGCACCGGCGCGGCGGCGAACAGGGTCAGGCACAACAGCAGGCTGCGCAGCAGGCGCGGGATCGGCATCATCGGGAGTCTCGGTTCAATGTGCGGCGGCGTAGGTCTTCTCGCCGGCCTCCACCGCCAGGTCCAGCCGGTTCTCCGGCGGCGGCAGCGGACAGGTCGCGAACGGGGTGAACGCGCACGGCGGGTTGTAGGCGCGATTGAAATCCAGCACCACGCTGCCGTCGGCGTTCGGCGCCGGCACGTCGAGGAAGCGCCCGGCCGGATAGCTGCCGCGGCCGCTGGTACGGTCGGCGAACACCACGAACAGCGGGCGCCCGGGTTCGCCGATCGCTTCCAGGCGCAAGCGCTTGCCGTCGCGCTCGAACTCCAGCGCGCCGGCATTGGGCGACTCGGTGGTGACGCCGATGATGTCGACGATCGGCAGGGTCTTGCCCGGCGCGTTGGGCACGAAGCGGCCGCGGATGCGCCAGGATTCGGCCGGCGGCCAATAGTGCAGCCCGGCGAAGCCGAGCCGGGTCGGCGCATCGGCGTGCTTGACCCGCAGCGCATGGCGGCCGCCGCGCTCGATCAGGCTCAGCTTGCCCTTGCCGCCGTCGAAGTCGATCACGCTCGGCGTCGCGTCGTGGTCGCTGTACACGCGCATGCGCCGCAGCAGCGGCGTGCCGTGCACGCTCAGCGCCGCGCCGGGCTCCGGGGTCAGGAACACCTGGTCGTCCACCCGCGACACCAGCGCCATCCGCGCCGGCCCGACCGCCAGGCGGATGCCGCTGCCGGGGCCGCTGCCGATGTAGTGCTCCTTCAGTTCCAGCCAGTGCAGGCCGACCAGACTGGTCCAGCCATCGTCGGCCTGCAGCTCCTGCTTGCGCTGCTCGCGCCAGCGCTGTTCATCGGCCAGGAATGCCGTGTCGGCGACCGCCGGCGCGGCCGGTGCCGGTGCCTGCTTGCCGCATGCGCCCAACGCGAGCAGCGCTGCCAGCAGCGCCGCCGCCCTTCCCCGCTTGCCCATCAGCGCCCCCGTAAGAACCAACGATCGATCTCGCCCAGCGTGAAGCGCGCCCAGGTCGGACGCCCGTGATTGCACTGCCCGGAGCGCTCGGTGGCTTCCATGTCGCGCAGCAGCGCGTTCATTTCCGGCACGCTAAGGCGCCGGTTGGCGCGCACCGCGCCGTGGCAGGCCATCGTCGACAGCAGTTCGTCGCGCGCACCGGCGACGCGGCGGCTGTGGCCGTGCTCGCGCAGGTCGGTCAGCACGTCGCGCAGCAAGGCTTCCGGTTCGGCCTGGGCCAGCAGCGCGGGGATGCTGCGCACGTGCAGCGACTGCGGGCCGCTGCGGGTGATCTCGAAGCCGAGCGCGGCCAGCGTGTCCGCCTCGCGCTCGGCGGTGTCGGCGTCGCGCTCGCCCACCGCCAGGGTGATCGGCACCAGCAGCGGCTGCGCATGCAGGCCGATGCCGTCGTGCGCGCTCTTCAGCCGTTCGTAGCCGATGCGCTCGTGCGCGGCGTGCATGTCCACCACGATCAGGCCTTCGGCGTTCTCGGCCAGGATGTAGATGCCGTGCAGCTGCGCGATCGCGTAGCCGAGCGGCGGCACGCCGCTGTCGGCCGCGGTCGGCGGCAGGCCGCCGGCCGCATCCTGGGCCTGCAGCGGCATGTTCGCTGCGGCATCCGCCGCGCCTGCAGGCGCGGCATACAGCGCCGCGTAGGCGGCCGGCGCCTCGTTGACGCGCAGGCCGAGCGGCGACTGCGCCGGGCGCCATTGCGCGCCATAGCCCTGGCCGCCGGAGCCACCGCCGCTCGGGTTGCCGGACATCGGCTGCGCGCCGCCGGCATACGCCAGCGACGCCGCCTGCGCGGCATCGCCCGCGGTCGGCGTGCTGCCGGCGCGGGTCTGCGCCAGCGCGTCCTGCAGCGTGCGGTAGACGAAGTCGTGGATCAGCCGCGCATCGCGGAAGCGCACCTCGTGCTTGGCCGGGTGCACGTTGACGTCGACCCGCGCCGGCTCCAGTTCCAGGAACAGCACATAGGCCGGCTGCCGGCCATGGAACAGCACGTCGCCATAGGCCATCTTCACCGCATGCGCGACGCTGCGGTCGCGCACCGAACGGCCGTTGACGTACAGGTACTGCTGGTCGGCGCTGGCACGCGAATAATGCGGCTGCGCGATCCAGCCGTGCAAGCGCAGCCCGGCGCCGCTGTGGTCCACGCGCAGCGCCTGGCGCGCGAAGTCCTCGCCCAGGGTTTCGCCCAGCCGCGCGTCCGAATACAGATCGCCCGGCTTGTAGCGCCGCGACGGCTTGCCGTTGTGCGACACGCGCAGCTCCACGTCCGGGCGCGCCAGCGCCAGCGAGCGCAGCCATTCCTCGATGTGGCCGAGCTCGGTGCGTTCGGCGCGCAGGAACTTGCGCCGCGCCGGCACGTTGTAGAACAGCTCGCGCACCTCGACCGTGGTGCCCGGCGCCTGCGCGCGCGGCTGCACCTGCCCGACCTTGCCGCCATCGACCTGCAGCGCAGCGCCGTGCTCGTCGCCGGGGCGGCGCGAGGCCAGGGTGAAGCGGCTGACCGAGGCGATCGACGGCAGCGCTTCGCCGCGGAAACCGAGCGTGCCGACCGATTCCAGGTCGTCGAGCGAGGCGATCTTGCTGGTCGCGTGCCGCGACACCGCCAGCGGCAGTTCCTCGGGCGGGATGCCGCCGCCATCGTCGCGGATCCGGATCAGGCGCACGCCGCCTTCTTCCAGGTCGATGTCCACGCGGCGCGCGCCGGCATCCAGCGCGTTCTCGACCAGTTCCTTGACCACCGAGGCCGGGCGCTCGACCACTTCGCCGGCGGCGATCTGGTTGATCAGGATATCGGGCAACTGGCGGATGCTCATGCCGGCTCCCGCCTGCGCTGCGGCGCGCACGCGCAACGCGGACGCCGCGCGATCGCGCCGGATTCGGAAAGCGGAGCACAGCAACGGTGACGGGACATCGGCACGGCCACGGCGCGGACGCCGTCATGAGGATCAGCCAACGATGATAGCCGAGCGCCTCAGCGGCTGCCGCCGGCCACGGTGCTGGCCGCTTCCGCCTCGGCCTGCGCGCGCGCGGCGAACAGCGTGCCCGGCGGCGGCTGGCGGGTGAAGAAGGTATTGACCCCGTCCAGCACCGCGCCGGCCAGGCGCCGCTGGTAGCCCGGATCGGTCAGCCGGCGCTCTTCGTCCGGATTGGAGATGAAGGCGGTCTCGACCAGCATCGCCGGCATGTCCGAGGTGCGCAGCACCGCGAAGTTGGCCCGCTCCAGTTCCGGCTTGTGGTTGTTGCCGATCCGCTTGAGCCCGCCCAGCACGTGCCCGGCCGCGTCTTCGGAGGCCTTCATGTGGCCGCTCTGGGCCAGGTCCAGCAACACGCTGGCCAGGGTGCTGTCGGTCTTCTGCAGGCGCACGCCGCCGACCAGGTCGGCCGCGTTTTCCTTGTCCGCCAGCCAGCGTGCGCGCTGCGAGGAGGCGCCCTTGGTCGACAGCACGTAGACCGAGGAACCGGTCGCGCTGCGGTTCTCGGCGGCATCGGCGTGGATCGAGATGAAGATGTCGGCCTTGGCCGCGCGCGCCTTCTGCGCGCGCATCGGCAGCGGGATGAACACGTCGCTGTCGCGGGTCATGTAGGCCTTCATGCCCGGCGTGGCGTTGATCTGCCGCGCCAGTTCGCGGCCGATCGCCAGGGTCACGTCCTTCTCGCGCTTGCCGGTCGGGCCCATCGCGCCGGGATCCTGGCCGCCATGGCCGGGATCGATGGCCACGATCAGCGGCCGCATGCCCGGCTTCATCGCCACCCGCGACGGCGCGCTCGGCATCACCGGACGCACCTCGGCAGCCGCGGCGACCGCCGCGTCGTCGCTGCTGGCCGCCTCGGGCCGGTCGGGCATCGGCGATGGCGCGATGGCGCCTTGCTGCGCCGGCACAGCGGCGCCGACCGCAGCGGATGCGGATGCTGTGGTCGGCGCCATCGAAATGACGGAGCTGCCCGGCGCAGCAGCCGGCGTCCCCGCGGCGGTCGGACGCGGTGCCACGGTCGTCATCGGCGGCGGCACCGGTGCTGCGCGTTGCAGCACCGACGAGGTCAGGGCCGCAGTCGCGCGCGCCGCTTCCAGGCGCGGATCGGGCGCCGGCTTGGCCTCAACCGCTGCCGCGGTTGGCATCGTGGATGCCGTCGGCGCGGGCGTCGCCGCGCCATTGCCGGCACTGGCCACCGGCCTGGCCGACGACGCATCGCCCGGCCATTCGATCACCAGCACCGAACTGCCGGCCACCGTCTGCATCTGCGGCTTGAACGCCACCACCGGGCTGCTCAGGTCGAACACGATGCGCAAGGTGCCGGGGACCGGATGGCCGGTGCGCACGGCGGTGACCACGCCGTTGCCCGCAGGCAGCTTCAGGCCCTGCACGGCGGAGGATTCGGGCAGATCGACGACCAGCCGGTTGGGGTTGGCCAGGGTCAGCGTGCTGAAACCGCCGCTGCCCTGCAATCGGATCTCGGCACGGGTGCCGGTGGCGCCGTTGCCAAGCGAAACCGCCTGCACCTGGCTCGCAAACGCCGATTGCGCCGCTAGGCACCAGCCTGCGGCGATGACGGAACAGGCGAAAAAACGGATCCCCAGGCGCATGGGGGCGATTCAAGCATCGCCACGCTATAAACGCAAGCAGTTTTCCCTTAATAATCCATAACCTGCCTGCACTTTCTAGTGTCAACCTGCAGAAAGACCCCGCAAGTCCTGCCGTTCGGCCGCCCGCGCCAGCCAGGCCGCGCCCGCCGCGGTGCCGGCCTGCAATTGCACTTCGCGTCCCGCGCCGTGCAGCGCCAGTGCCACGATGAGGTCGGCCGGCGGCAGCAGATCGCCGCCGCGCTCCGGCCATTCCACCAGCCACAGGGTCACCGACGCCTCGTCCAGCCCGAGGAAATCCAGTTCGCCGGCGGCGCCGATGCGGTACAGGTCCAGGTGCCAGGCTTCGCCGTCGGCCAGCGGATAGCGCTCGACCAGGGTGTAGGTCGGGCTGCGGATCGCGCCCTGCACGCCCAGCGCGCGCAGCAGCGCCCGCGCCAGGGTCGACTTGCCTGCGCCGAGATCGCCGCGCAGATGCACCATCGCCTGCGCCGGGCGCGTGGCGGCCAGGACCTGGCCGAGGCGCTCGGTGGCGTCGCTGTCTTGCAAATAGAGCCGCATCATCGGCTCGCTTCCGGATTGGCCAGGTGGCGCAGCGCCGGCAGCAGATCGGAGGGCAGCAGGCCGCGCTGGCCGGCGGCGGCGGCTCGATCGCCGGCGGCCGCATGCAGTAGCGCACCGACGCTGGCCGCCTCGAAGGCGGCCAGGCCTTGCGCGCGCAGCGCCGCGATCACCCCGGTCAGCAGATCGCCCATGCCGCCGACTGCCATGCCCGGATTGCCGGCGGCGATGACGCGCGGGACCTGCCCCGGCGCGGCGACGATGCTGCCGGCGCCCTTCAGTACGACCACCGCCTGGTAGCGCTCGGCCAGCGCCGCGGCGGCGGCGAAGCGGTCGCGCTGCACCTCGGCGGTAGCGATGCCGAGCAGCCGCCCGGCCTCGCCCGGATGCGGGGTCAGCACCGCGTCCGGCAACGCACGCGGCGCCTGCGCCAGCAGGTTCAACGCATCGGCGTCGATCACCAACGGCAATTCGGCCGCCAGCACCAGCCGCCACAGGCCCTGTGCCCATTCGTCCTGGCCCAGCCCGGGACCGAGCGCGACGACGCTGGCCTTGCGCAGCAGCGGCGCCAATGCAGCGCCGTCTTCGAGCGCATGCGCCATCGCCTCCGGACAACGCGCCAGCAGCGGCGCGACATGCACGCCGCGCGTGGCCACGCTGACCAGGCCGGCGCCGCTGCGCAACGCCGCTTCGGCCGTGAGCATGACCGCGCCACCGCTGCCGAGGTTGCCGCCGATGCACAGCACATGCCCGGAATCGCCCTTGTGGCTGTCGCGCCGGCGCGGCGCCAGGCGCGTGGCCAGCACCGCGCTGGTCCAGGCCTGCGCCTGCGCCGCGCAGCCGTCGAACGCGGCGGCCGGCACCTCCAGCGTCGCCAGCGCGGTGGCGCCGACCTGGTTCAGCGCCGCCCCGGTCTGCAACCCGGCATGGGCGACGATGAACTGCACGGTCAGCGTCGCCGGCAATACCGCACCGGGCACGCTGCCGTGCTCGGCATCCACGCCGCTGGGCACGTCCAGCGCCAGCACCGGCGCGCCGAGCCCGGCGAGCGCGCCGAGCAGCGCGGCCAGTTCGGCGTCGGGCGCGCGGTTGAGGCCGATGCCGAGCAGCGCATCGACGACCACGTCGGCCTGTTCCAGCGCCGCATCGAACACCTCGATGTGGCCGCCGACGCCGATGTAATCGGTGCAGGCGCGCTGCGCCAAGGCCGACTGCGGGCCGCGCCCGGGCAACTGCAGCACGCGCACGCAGCGTCCGGCGCAATGCGCCAGCCGCGCCAGCACATAGCCGTCGCCGCCGTTGTTGCCGGTACCGCAGGCCACCAGGATGCGCTGCGCCTGCGGCCAATGCTGCAGCAGCGTCTGCCAGGCGGCCTGGCCGGCACGCTGCATCAGCGTGTAGCCGTCGCCGCCGAGCAAGGCCGTGGCCTGCGCATCGATGCGCCGTGCGGCGGCGGTGGCGTAGAGATCGATCGAGTCGGACATGCGCGAGATTCTATACTTGCGCCATGTCCAGCAGCGCCGCCCCCATCGATCCCCATGCCGCCGCCGCGCGCATCCGCGCGCTGGCGCGCGAGTTCGGCTTCCAGCGCTGCGGCATCGCCGGGATCGAGCTGCAACAGGACGAAGCGCATCTGCGCGACTGGCTGGCGCAAGGCCTGTACGGCACGATGCAATGGATGGCGCAGCATGGCGACAAACGCGCGCGCCCGGCCGAGCTGATTCCGGGCACGCTGCGGGTGATCTCGGTCGGCCTGGACTACGGACGCAACGACGACGATTCGGCCTGGGACACGCTACGCGACGGCGAGTGCGCCTACGTCGCCCGCTACGCGCTGGGCCGCGACTACCACAAGCTGATGCGCAACCGCCTGCAGAAGCTGGCCGAACGCATCCAGGGCGAGATCGGCCGCTTCGGCCATCGCGTGTTCGTCGACTCGGCGCCGGTACTGGAACGCGCGCTGGCGCGCGATGCCGGGCTGGGCTGGATCGGCAAGCACACCTGCCTGATCGACCGCAACGGTGGCTCCTGGTTCTTCCTCGGCGAAATCTACGTCGACCTGCCGCTGCCGATCGATCCGCCGGCCAGCGCGCACTGCGGCACCTGCACGCGCTGCATCGACGTGTGCCCCACGCAAGCGATCATCGCGCCGTACCGGCTGGACGCGCGCCGCTGCATCGCCTATCTGACCATCGAGCACGACGGCGCGATTCCCGAGGAACTGCGCCCGGCGATCGGCAACCGCATCTTCGGCTGCGACGACTGCCAGCTGGTCTGCCCATGGAACAAGTTCGCCAAGCGCAGCGACGAACCCGATTTCCGCGCGCGCAACGATCTCGACCGGGCCACGCTGGCGCAGCTGTTCGCCTGGGACGAGGACGAGTTCCTGCGCCGCACCGAAGGCAGCGCGATCCGCCGCAGCGGCCACGAGCGCTGGCTGCGCAACCTGGCGGTGGCGCTGGGCAATGCGCCGAGCACGCCGCAGGTGCTGGCCGCGCTCGGCACGCGTGCGCAGCACGCCTCGCCACTGGTGCGCGAACACGTGCAGTGGGCATTGGCGCGGCATGCGCAGCAGGCACGAGTGGGCGACGTCGCAGCGCCGCAACCGTCCGCTCACAACGACGTGCGAGGATAGGCGCCCACACGCCCACGCAGCGCCCGCATGCCCGATCGCGACGACCAGATCCTCAGCCCCAGCCAGCTCAACACGCTGGCGCGCGACCTGCTGGAAAGCGCGTTCCCGCTGGCCTGGGTGGAAGGCGAGTTGGGCAACGTCACCCGGCCCTCGTCCGGGCATCTGTACTTCACCTTGAAGGACGCGCGGGCACAGGTGCGCTGCGCGATGTTCAAACCGAAGAGCCAGTGGCTGAAGTTCGTCCCGCGCGAAGGCTTGCGCGTGCTCGCGCGCGGCCGGCTGACCCTGTACGAGGCGCGCGGCGACTACCAACTGGTGCTGGATCACCTGGAGGAAGCCGGCGAAGGCGCGTTGCGCCGCGCGTTCGAGGAACTCAAGGCCAGGCTCGCCGCCGAGGGTCTGTTCGCCAGCGAGCGCAAGCGTGCACTGCCCGCCTTCGTGCGCCGCCTGGCGGTGATCACCTCGCCCAGCGGCGCGGCGGTGCGCGACGTGCTGAGCGTGCTCGGCCGGCGCCTGCCGCTGCTGCAGGTGGACATTCTGCCGAGCCTGGTGCAAGGCGACAGCGCCGCCGCGCAACTCACCTCGCTACTGCAGCGCGCCGATGCCAGCGGCCGCTACGACGCGATCCTGCTGACCCGCGGCGGCGGCTCGCTGGAAGACCTGTGGGCATTCAACGACGAACGCCTGGCGCGGGCGATCGCCGCCTCAGCCACGCCGGTGGTATCGGCGGTCGGCCACGAGACGGACGTGACCCTGGCCGACTTCGCCGCCGATCTGCGCGCGCCGACGCCGTCGGTCGCCGCGGAACTGCTGGCCCCCGACCAGCGCGACCTCGCCGCACGCCTGCGCGGCCAGCACGCGCGGCTGCTGCAGTGGCAACAGCACCGCCTGCGCCAGGCGATGCAGCATGCCGACCGCGCCTTGCTGCGGCTGCAGGCGCAGAGCCCGCAGGCGCAACTGCAATTGCTGCGGCGCCGCCACCAGGATGCCGCGCGCCGCTTGCTGGCGTTGTGGCGGCAGCAGCACGAACGCCGCGGCGCGCGCCTGCGCCATGCGGCCGCGGTGCTGCGCGCAGCGCAGCCGCAGCGGCGCCTGGCCGCGCTGCGCGAGCGCCTGCTCGCGCTCGGCAGGCGCCCGCAGGCGGCGATGGCGCGGCAGCTGCAGGCCGACACGCAGCGCCTGCGTGCGCTGGCCCGCGCGCTGGAAACGGTCAGCCCGCTGGCCACGGTGACGCGCGGCTACGCGATCCTGACCCGGGTCGACGACGGCACCCTGGTGCGCTCGACCGCGCAGGTCGCGCCCGGCGACCGCCTGCGCGCGCGGCTTGCCGACGGCGAGGTGACGCTGCGTACAGAATGAATGCGCTACCCCTGCACACCGCTACGCCCGCCCGCCTCCAACGAACAAGGTATCAAGGCGATGCTGCAGGGCATGCGCCGCGCCGAGCGCAACAAGGCCGGCCAAGCTGCGGCGGCGACCACGCTGCGCTGGCGCAGCGGCGCAACGGCAGCCATGCACAACTGGACAGCCAAACCCCACGGCGACTGCTGCAGGACGGCGCCAGCGCGCGACGGCGCGACGCGGCCCGCGCGTGCTTCGCCGGCTGGCGGCGATGTGCCAAGCGCGTTTGCCTGCGGACCTGCGAGACCGACCGTTCAGTCCAGCGGCGCGACGACCAGCAACGGATCCAGGTCGTAGCCCATCGCCAGCGCCTTGGCCTTGATCTGTTCGAACAGCGCACGCGGCATCCGCGGCGAACGCGACAGCACCCACAGGTACTTGCGCTCCGGTTCGCCGATCAGCCCCCACTGGTAATCCGGATCCAGCGCGATCACCCAGTAATCGGCCCAGACCAGCGGCACCCAGGCCAGCCAATCCGGCGCGAAACGCACCTGCAGGCGCCCGGGATGACCCGCCACCCGTCGCGCCACGCCCTCGGCGGAAAGCAGATCGCCCTTGCCGGTGCGGCAGGCGTTGCGCACCCCGACCAGCCCGTCGTCGCGCAGTACATAGGCGGCGGTGATGTCGGCGACGCATTTCTTCTGGAACGACACCGGCAGGTGCGCGATTTCGTGCCACTGCCCGGCGTAGCGGCCGAGATCGAACTCGGCGACCGAGCTCACCGGCTGCGCGGCCAGCGCCGGCAGCGCCAGGCACAGCAGGCATGCCAGCAGCATCGCGATCGATGAATGACGCATGCGCGCAATCCAGCAAAAGAAGACCAGCCTTATGCAGGAGCCAGGGAACGATGTAAAGCGCCACCGTCACGGATGCATGCGACGAACCGCCATCTCGGCCGCATGGCCTGTCGCCGCTACGCCGGAACCAGCGGTCTGCCCGCAGCGGCACGGCCGGCGCTACGGACCCGGCCCTGGCGATTGCGCGATCCGGGCGCTGGCTCCAAGCCTGGCCCCCACTGCGGCTCGCCGACAGTTGCAGACGCGGCAGGCGCCGCACGCGGCGGCGGCAGTTGCATAGGAGTGATGATGCCGCCGGAGCGGATCTGCGCTGCGTGCTAGTGCGTCAGATCGGCCACGGCAAGGTCCAGACCATAAGTGCTGCTGCATTCCACCGGCTCGCGCAGGATGACCTGCTCGCTCACACCGTCGCGCTGCTCCAAGTACACATTGACCATCATGCACTCCGAGCCGACCTGCTCGATGTACGGCGCGCCCCAATTGGTACCGCCACGGTAGCTGTCCGCATCTGGCTTGCTCGCCGTCGAAGCGGCACTGGCGCCGCCTGCGGCCGCCAGTGCCGCAGCGCATATGCATAGACGCAACACGTCCCTGTTCATTGGCACCCCCGATTGATCGTGTCCCTATGATTACGACAGCAAGGACGCTTGGCTGAGCGGCATATCACGTAAAACTCGGCGAGCCAAGCACTTGTCTACGAACGTAAACGCAGCCCGGCCGCACATGATGAAACGCGTATTTGGACCGCCGCCCAGTTCACCGAGGATCGCGGAGCCAAGCCGGCCATCATGCGCAAGTCGGCACGCAATGTCGCACTCGCAGCGGCCATTGCTGCGACCTGCCCGCGCCCCAGGCAAACGTGGCCGCCAATGCCCGGGCGCTTACGCTGCAGCGCGGCGACGCCGGCCTGCAGGTATGGCGCAAAAAAAGGCCTGCATTTCTGCAAGCCTTTCATGGAATGGTGGCCGAGGACGGAATCGAACCGCCGACACGGGGATTTTCAATCCCCTGCTCTACCAACTGAGCTACTCGGCCACTGCGCAACGCGGCAGGACCGGTGCGGGGACGCGCAGCATAGCGATGCGCTCGGGATTGGGCAAGTGCGGCATTGCGGAATTTCCCTACCAGGCGGCACGGTCCACCGACTACGCCGGACTCCGCCGCCGCGCATGCTGATGGCGTCCTCGGCGCCTGGCCCATGCACGGGCACGGACGCCGCTGGCGATGCTCATGGGCCAGGCGGCCGAGGACACCGCGACACCGCGACACCGCCAGGCCATCGTATTGGCCATTGGGCCGATGGCGCTGCCGGCAGCGGCGCCCGGTCCGGCTGGCCAGCCGGCGCACCGCGCGGCAACGCGTCCTGCGAGCGCCGCCGTCCGGAGAGCCGCGGGCGCGCCGCCGACCTGCGGCAAGGTGGATCGGCGCGAACACCCTGCTGTGGTTGTGCCGGAGCGACGAAGTCCCGCAGCGCGGTGGAACACCGGAGCGGCGACGGGACGACGGCTACGAGACGGCGCGGCCTGGCTGGAAGCGTGCGACCGAGGCATGGACGGCAGCGGGGAGCACGCCTGCGACTTGGCGCCAGGGCGTGTCACCGATTCCCGAGTAGGCCGCGTTGGATCTGGCAGGCCGTCAGCCGCTGCTGCGTGGCGCAGCGCCTGACGGGCGGTCAGATCACGCCGCGCGGCGCCGGCTGGCGGCCTGACAGACCCAACCCGCAGGCCGCTGTTGCGCATGCATGCTTCCGTGTCAGCGCGCGGGGTCAGCGCGCGGGCGTGGACACGCGCGCAGGAGTGGCGCGCAGCTACTCGGGGATGGGTGACACGCCTGGCCACGCTGGGTACGGAGGCGCCGTAGTATTCTTGGCCGTTCCTCATGTCTCTGGAATCCGGTCATGCGTCAGCGGCTTCGCCTCGGCTTGCTCGTGTTGTGCACTGCGCTGCTGGCCGCCTGCGGCGATGGCATGGTGCGCCGCGTGTCCGACCCCGCGGCCAGCCTGCAGCAGCTCACCGTCAACATGGACGGCAGTTGGAAGCTGGACTTGCGCCTGCAGAACTACAGCAGCATCCCGATGCGCTACGACAGCGTGCGCCTGGACCTGGGCGTGGGCGGCGAAGCCGCCGGGACCCTGCAGCTCGCGCCAGGGATCTCGATCGGACCGGAAACGGCGGATGTGGTCGGCGTCGCGCTGCGCCCGAGTTCGGCCGCCCGCATCGCCGTTGCCGATGCGCTGGCCGGCCGCCGCAGCCTCGACTACACGCTCAAGGGCAGCATCGACGCCACGCCGGAAGAGAAGCAGCAGCGCAACTTCGAGATCGACACGCACAACATGCTGACGCCCGCGCCTGGGCTGGACGGCGTCCTGCGCTAAGGCGTGTCATCGATTTCCGGGTAGGCCGCGTTGGGTCTGTCAGGTCGCCAGCCAGCGCTGCGTGGCGCAGCGCCTGACGGGCGGTCAGGTCACGCCGCGCGGTGCCGGCTGGCGGCCTGACAGGCCCACCCCGCAGGGCTGCGATCTGCTTGGGGATGGATGACACGCCCTAGCCGGCCTCCACCGCGCCGGCGCGGCTCTCCGAACGCACCGACTGATCCGCGCATGACCTCGGGCCGAACCGCCGAGCCCGTCGACCGCCTCATCGCAGATTGCAGCCGCCGCCTCGGTGGGCCGCTCGCCGTACCGGTCCGCAGCAGGCGCCTGGCATCGATGAAAGCGTCGTTCGCGCCCAATCCCAATACCGCCAGCGCGCTGTGTGCGTGCGCGTTCAGCCAATGTTAATGAAAAATTAATACATAAATGTAATATATTTATATGTATAAAAAGGCCACTCAGCCATGAGCCGCTTCGCTGCCACCGAGCAGCACCTGGAGGTCATCGGCCGCAAGCATCCGGGCTTCCCCCGCGACTCGGCCACGGTCGTGCGCCTGATCAAGTTGCTGCACAAGCTGATCCTGGAACACGGCAACGACCTGCTGCGGGTCCATGGCCTGAACTACTCCGAGTACAACGTGCTGATGATGATCGACGCCAGCCCCGACGCAACCTTGAATCCCTCGCAGCTGAGCGACGCGGCCAGCGAGAAATCGGCCAACATCACCCGCCTGACCAGCCACCTGGTCGACAAGGGCCTGATCCAGCGCACTCCCAGCACCGAGGACCGGCGCATGCTGCTGCTGCGCCTGACCGCCGAAGGCAAGCGCCTGATCGAGGCGTTCATCCCCGACGTGTTCGCACAGCTCGGCGGCTACACGCAACACCTGGAGCGCGCCGAACTGGCGCAGTTGGAAGCGCTGCTGAAGAAATTGCTGCGCAGCGTGGAGGACAGCGCGTGAGTCCCAACGACACCGATGCCGGCGCCGGCGCACCCGCGGCCACGCCGCCGCGCCTGCGCGCGCTACTGGCCGACGCGCTGCGCGGCGAAGGCGAAGCCTGGCTGTTCGTGCTGCGCACGCTGCTGTCGATCTACATCGCCGGCTGGATCGCGCTGCGCCTGGATCTGTCCTCGCCGATGACCGCGATGATCACCGTGGTGGTAGTCATGCACCGGCAGACCGGCATGGTATTCGCGAAGGGCTTCTATCGCGTGCTGGGCACGCTGATCGGCAGCGTCGCCTCGCTGACGATGGTCGCCTTGTTCCCGCAGGAGCCGGTGCTGTTCGTGCTGGCGCTGGCGATCTGGATCGGCCTGTGCACCGGCGGCGCGCTGTTGTACCGCAACTTCAAGGCCTATGCCTTCGTGCTGTCCGGCTATACCGTTGCGCTGATTGCGCTGCCGGCGGTGGACCAACCGCAGAACGTGTTCACGCTGGTCATGGCGCGCATGACCGAGGTGCTGCTGGGACTGCTGGTCACCGGCGTGATCAGCGACGTGGTGTTTCCCAGCCGCCTGCGCCAGACCCTGCGCGACACCGTGCGCAGCACCTACGACGGGTTCCTCGATTTCGTCCGCGACGCCGCCGGCGGCCAGTTGCCGCGCGCCGCGCTGGAACAGGCGCACCTGCGCTTCGTCCGCGATGCGGTGAACATCGAGGACCTGCGCAGCTCGGTGGTGTTCGAAGACCCGGAGGCGCGCGTGCGCAGCGGCCGCCTGCGCCTGCTCAACCAGCGCTTCATGGCGGTATCCACCAGTTTCCAGTCGCTGCACCACTACATCAACCGCTTGCTGCGCCAGGCCGAGAGCGATGTCGCCGACGCGCTGATCGGCCTGTCCCGGCCGCTGCAAGCCGCGCTGAGCGAGCGCGGCGGCCGCGAACGTACCGCCGAAATCGCGCGCAGGCTGGCCGCATGCCGCGACGCGCTGGCGCCGCGCGCGGCAGCCGCACGCGAGGCGCTGCCCAGCGCGCGCCATGAGGGCTTCGACACCGGCGTCTCGCTGCTGCGGCGCTTCTTCGGCGAGCTGCACGATTATGCCGCCACCGAGGCCGCGCTGGTCGCGGTGCAGCAGTGGCGCACGCCGCACGCCGAAGGCGACACCGCGGTGTTCGTGCGCGGCAACGACTATGCGACGGCCGCGCTGACCGCGTTGCGCAGCGCACTGCTGACGGCAGCGATGTGCTGGCTGTGGATCCATGCCGGCTGGATCAGCGGCGCCAACGCGGTGTTCCAGGCGGTGGCGCTGAGCGCAATCGTGTCGTCCAGCGCCAATGCGCCCACGCTCGCGCACTCGCTGTTCAAGGGCTTCGTGTTCGGCGCTGTGCTGGGGACCGTCTGCCAGCTGCTGGTGTTGCCGCAGATGGACGGCTATGGCCTGTTCGTCGCCGGCACCGCGCCGTTCCTGCTGCTGACCCTGTATCTGGCCTCGAAACCGGCCTTGTTCGGCTTCGCCACCGGCGCCAATCTCGCCTTCATCTCGATCCTCGCGGTCCAGCCCACGCCGAGCTTCGACGCCGTCACCACCTTCAACAGCGTGGTGCCGCTGCTGCTCGGCACGCTGGCGGTGAGCATGGCGTTCGTGTTCGTGCCGCCGGTGATCGGCACGCGCTGGCATCGCCGGCGCCTGCTGGAACAGCTGCGGCGGCAGACTACGCTGGCCGCGCAGGCGCCGCTGCCCGGCCTGCAGCTGCGCCTGGAAAGCGTCAACCGCGACCTGTTCCAGCAGATCGTCGCACACACGCCGCCGGACAGCGCTGAGCTGCGCGAACTGCTCGGCTGGGCGCGCTCGGTACACGAGATCGCGCGTACCTTGATCGAGCTGCGCGGCGACGCCGCCGAAGGCGACCTGCCGGCGCAGCTGGCGGCCGCGGTCGATGCCGCGCTGCAGGCGCTGGCCGCGCTATACCTGGCGCCCTCGCCCGACCGGCACCACCTGGCCCTGCAGCGCATCGACGCGGCGCTGGCGGCGAGCCGCCTTGATGGCGGCGTACCGCTGCGCTGGAAGCCCGTCCGCGAGCACTTGCAGCTGCTGCGCGGCGCGCTGCTCGACCCCGATTCCGTACTCGCCGCGCTGACCGAAGACGCGCTCGCCCCGACCTCGCCAGGAGCCGCCGATGCTGCTTCCCGCTGAAATCTCGATCGCCGGCGTGTACGTGCCCGGCCTGCTGGCGCTGGCCGCCGTGCTGCTGCTGATCGCGTGGGCGCTCGACGCGCTCGCCGGTCGCACGGGGCTGTACCGCTATGCCTGGCACCCACCCCTGCTCCGTCTGGCCATCTACGTCGGCGCCTTCGCCACGCTAGGCCTGCTCCTTCTGCCGTGAGTCCCGCCATGAAAATCCCCGCCCTGATCCGTTTCGGCCTGACCGCGGCGATCGTGCTGATCGCCGCCCTGCTCGCGCACGCGCTGTGGCGCCACTACATGCTGTCGCCATGGACCCGCGATGGCCGCATACGCGCCGAGGTGGTGCACATCGCCCCGGACGTATCCGGCCTGGTCGACGCGGTCGCGGTGGCCGACAACCAGCACGTCAAGCGCGGCGACCTGCTGTTCAGCATCGACCGCCGGCGCTTCGAGCTGGCGCTGGAGCAGGACCGTGCCGACCTGGCCTCCGCCCAGGCGCAGACGCGCTCGGCCACTGCCAGCATCTCCGCCGCGGTAGCCAGCCAGGCATCGAGCGAGGCCGCATTCCAGATGCGCCACGCCCAGGCCGAGCGCCGTGCCCGCGCCGCCTCGGCGTACTCCGACGAGGACGTTTCCGACGCCGATGCCACCGCACGCTCGGCACAGGCCGACCTGCACCGCAGCATCGCCGAGCGCGACGAGGCCGGCGCCACGCGGGCGCAGGCGCAGGCCACGGTCGCACAGTCCCAGGCCGCGGTCGACCTGGCCGAGCTGGACCTGCAGCGCACCCAGGTCCGCGCCACCGCCGACGGCTACATCACCAACCTGGACGTGCGCGTCGGCGACTATGCCCAGGCCGGCAGCGCGCGGCTGGCGCTGGTCCGCGACGATGCGATGTGGGTCTACGGCTATTTCGAGGAGACCAAGCTGCCGCGGGTGCACGTCGGCGATCGCGCCGACATCCGCATGATGAGCGGCGGGGTGCTGCTGCGCGGCCGGGTCGAGGGCATCGCCCGCGGCATCGCCGACAGCGACAACCCAACCGACACCACCCTGCTCGCCGACGTCAGCCCCACCTTCAACTGGATCCGCCTGGCGCAGCGGGTGCCGGTGCGGGTGCGCATCGACCCGGCCAGCGTGCCCAAGGACACGATCCTGGCGGCGGGCATGACCGCGACAGTGACGGTGCATGAGGGGCCGTGATTCGGGATTCGGGATTGGGGATTCGGGATTGGGGATTCGCAGAAGCCAACGGCGGACCTCCGATCTTCCACTCCGCGCGACGGCCGTTACGAATCCCGAATCTCCAATCCCCAATCTCCGCCCCACATCCATACGCCGTAGTATCCTGCGCACCTCGGCCGCGCCGCGGCCTCTGTCCGAGCGACCGCATGAGCATCTACCAAGCCCCGCTGACCGACCTGCGCTTCGCGCTGCACGACGTCCTGCAGGTGGAGACGCTGTTCGCCCGCCTGGGCTATGCCGAGGCCACCGCCGACGTGGTCGACGCCGTGCTG
The DNA here is from genome assembly GCF_009769165.1 of Xanthomonas hyacinthi. NCBI lineage: Bacteria > Pseudomonadati > Pseudomonadota > Gammaproteobacteria > Lysobacterales > Lysobacteraceae > Xanthomonas > Xanthomonas hyacinthi. The sequence continues at coordinate 3,737,126 of NZ_CP043476.1, read as the reverse complement.
GAGGAAGCCGCGCGCTTCACCGGCAGCGTGCTGGCGCCGCTGAACCGGGTCGGCGACGAACACGGCTGCACGCTGGACGCGGCCACCGGTGCGGTCACCACTGCACCGGGCTTCCGCGAGGCCTACCGGCAGTTCGCCGAGGGCGGCTGGACCGGGCTGACCGCCGCGGTCGAGTTCGGCGGCCAGGGCCTGCCGCATACGCTGGGCGTGCCGCTCAACGAGATGGTCAACGCGGCCAATCTGGCCTGGGGCAACTTTCCGCTGCTGTCGCACGGCGCGGTCGAGGCGCTGAAGCAGCACGGCGAGGCCTGGCAGCAGGAAGTGTTCCTGAAGCCGCTGGTGGATGGCCGCTGGACCGGCACCATGTGCCTGACCGAGCCGCACTGCGGCACCGACCTGGGCCTGCTCAAGACCCGCGCCGAACCCAATGCCGACGGCAGCTGGTCGGTCAGCGGCACCAAGATCTTCATCACCGCCGGCGAGCACGACTTCACCGACAACATCGTGCATCTGGTGCTGGCGCGGCTGCCCGATGCCCCGGCCGGGGCCAAGGGCATCTCGCTGCTGGTGGTGCCGAAGTTCAAGGTCGCCCGCGACGGCAGCGTCGGCGCGCGCAACGCGGTGCGCTGCGGCTCGCTGGAACACAAGATGGGCATCCACGGCTCGGCCACCTGCGTGATGAACTTCGACGGCGCGCAGGGCTACCTGGTCGGCCAGCCGCACAAGGGCCTGCAGGCCATGTTTACGATGATGAACACGGCGCGGCTGGGCGTCGGCCTGCAAGGCATCGGCCTGTCCGAGCGCGCCTACCAGAACGCCCTGCGCTATGCGCGCGAGCGCCTGCAGTCGCGTTCGCTGACTGGCGCCAAGCTGCCGGACAAGCCGGCCGACCCGATCCTGGTGCACCCGGACGTGCGCCGCATGCTGCTGACGGTGAAGGCGCTGACCGAAGGCAGCCGCCTGCTGGCGCTGCACGCCGCGACCCTGATCGACATCGCCCACCATGCGCAGGATCCGGCCGAACGCGAGCAGGCCGACGTGCTGGTCAGTTTCCTGACCCCGATCTCCAAGGCCTGCCAGACCGAATGGGGCGTGGAGAACACCTATCACGCGCTGCAGTGCTTCGGCGGCCACGGCTACATCCACGAGCACGGCATGGAGCAGTTGGCGCGCGATGCGCGCATCACCACCTTGTACGAGGGCACCACCGGCATCCAGGCACTGGACCTGATCGGGCGCAAGACCGCGTCCAGCCAGGGCGCGGGGCTGAAGCTGTTCCTGGCGCAGATCGAGGCCTTCCTCGCCGAGCACGCCGACAACCCGGCGGTGGCCGAGTTCGTCGGCCCGCTGCGCGCGAAGGCCGGCGAATGGGCGGCGCTGACCAAGCGCATCCTGCAGCGCGCCGCCGGCAACGCCGACGAGCTGGGCGCGGCCAGCTACGACTACGTGTTCCATTCCGGCTACGTGGTGCTGGCCTACTGGTGGGCGCGCAGCGTCGCCGCCGCCGACGCCTCCGCGCACAGCGACGCGTTCAAGCAGTCCAAGCGCGAGACCGCGCGCTTCTACTACGCCAAGCTGCTGCCGCGCACGCTGACCCATGCCGCGGTGATCGAGGCCGGCGCCGAACCGCTGATGGCGATGGCCGACGCGCACTTCTGAGCGATACGCAGCGCCCGCCCGGCAGCATCGCGTGCCGGGCGCGCGGATCCGGCCCGCCTCGATACACACATCGTCAACAATCGGGTATAAGCTGTTGTCCCGATGGAGACAGACACAACAACGCTTGGTCTGATCGATACCGGAGCCTTCGCCGCTTCGGCCGGCGAGGCGTCGTTGCCGCCGCCCCCTCCCCCCCCTGTTCACGCCCATCTGCCTTCGGTGCGACTGCTGTCGCTGGATGCGCATGGCCGGGTGCTGGACTGGATCAACTGGCAGTCCGCCGCGTGCCTGTATGCGCGCGGCGCGGTGGCCTGGACCCTGGGCGAGCCGTGCATGCACATCCACGGCGGCATGTCGCGCGCCAGCGGCGAGCGCAGCGTGCTGCATCTGCATCCGATCATCGCCGCGCGCGGCCATGCCCGCGCGCGCGCGCTCGATCCCACGCCGACCCTGACCAATACCGCGCTGTTCGCCCGCGATGCGCAGCTGTGCCTGTACTGCGGCCAGCAGTTCAGCCGCCCGCAACTGACCCGCGACCATGTCATGCCGGTGTCCAAGGGCGGCCGCGACACTTGGGAAAACGTGGTCACCGCGTGTTTCCACTGCAATTCGCGCAAGGGCAACCGCACCCCGCAGCAGGCGTCGATGCCGCTGCTGGCGGTCCCCTACCGGCCGAGCTGGATCGAGCACCTGATCCTGTCCAACCGCAACATCCTCGCCGACCAGATGTCGTTCCTGAAGGCGCAATTGCCCAAGCGCTCCAAGCTGTCGGTCTGAATCGCACGCCGCCGCGCACTGCGACGGATTGCCGCACCTGCCCTGCACCGCGGCCTGCGCCCGTGCGCAACTGAACGGGTTGCTTGCCCGTACCCGGAATGGGGAGGAAAATGACCGGTCAGCTGAACCCTAATCCCGATGATCGACCCCACCCGCTATCCGCGCCTCGCGCGCATCCAGATCCCCGCCGAACTGCGCCGCTTCGAGGAGTTGGAGCTGCCGGCGATCGCGGAGGAACTGCGCGCCTACCTGATCGAGTGCGTCGGCAAGAGCGGCGGCCATTTCGGCGCCGGCCTGGGCGTGATCGAACTCACCGTGGCCCTGCACTATCTCTACGACACCCCTGTCGACCAATTGGTGTGGGACGTCGGCCATCAGACCTATCCGCACAAGATCCTCACCGGGCGCCGCGACCGGATCCATTCGGTCAAGCAGGCCGGCGGCGTGGCGCCGTTTCCCAAGCGCGAGGAAAGCGAATACGACACCTTCGGCGTCGGCCATTCCTCCACCTCGATCTCCGCGGCGCTGGGCATGGCCATCGCGCTGCAGCGCGCCGGCGACGAGCGCAAGGTGGTGGCGGTGATCGGCGACGGCGCGATGACTGCGGGCATGGCCTACGAGGCCTTGAACCACGCCGGCGGCATGGACCCGGAACCGAACCTGCTGGTGATCCTCAACGACAACCGCATGTCGATCTCCGAGGCGGTCGGCGGGGTCACCAAGATGCTCGGCCGGATGAGCGGCAGCAAGACCCTCAATGCGATCCGCGAGAGCGGCAAGAAGATCCTCGGCGACAAGAAGAGCAACCCCACCGCGCGTTTCGTGCGCCGCTGGGAAGAGCACTGGAAGGGCATGTTCGTGCCGTCCACGCTGTTCGAGGAGATGGGCTTCCACTACACCGGGCCGATCGACGGCCACGACCTGCCGGCGCTGATCGGCGCGCTGAAGACGCTGCAGACGCTGAAGGGACCGCAGCTGCTGCACGTGATCACCACCAAGGGCAAGGGCTACGAGCTGGCCGAGGGCGACCAGATCGGCTACCACGCGGTCGGCCCGTTCGATCCCAGCAAGGGCCTGGTGTCCAAGCCGGGCGCCAAGGCGCCGACCTATACCGACGTGTTCGGCGACTGGGTCTGCGACATGGCCGCGGCCGAGCCGGCGCTGCTGGCGATCACCCCGGCGATGCGCGAAGGCTCGGGCCTGGTGCGCTTCAGCAAGGAATACCCGCAGCGCTACTTCGACGTGGCGATCGCCGAGCAGCACGCGGTGACGCTGGCCGCGGGCATGGCCGCGCAGGGCGCCAAACCGGTGGTGGCGATCTACTCGACCTTCCTGCAGCGCGGCTACGACCAGCTGGTGCACGACGTGGCGCTGCAGCAGCTCGACGTGCTGTTCGCGATCGACCGCGGCGGCGTGGTCGGCCCCGACGGCGCCACCCACGCCGGCAACCTGGATTTGAGCTTCCTGCGCTGCGTACCGCATCTGCTGGTGATGGCCCCGGCCGACGAGGCCGAGTGCCGGCAGATGCTCAGCACCGGCCTGCAGCACGCCGGCCCGGCCGCGGTGCGCTATCCGCGCGGCACCGGTCCCGGCGTGGCGCCCGGCACGGCGCTGGACACGCTGCCGATCGGCAAGGCGCAGGTCCGCGCGAACGGCGCCACGCTGGCGCTGCTGGCGTTCGGCGCGACCGTGGCCGCGGCCGAACAGGTCGGCCGCGAACTTGGCCTGAGCGTGGTCAACATGCGCTTCGTCAAGCCGCTGGATCGCGCCTTGCTGCTGGAACTGGCGCGCAGCCACGACGGCTTCGTGACCATCGAGGACAACGTGGTGGCCGGCGGCGCCGGCTCCGGCGTGGCCGAGCTGCTCAATGCCGAAGGCGTGCTGCGCCCGCTGCTGCAGCTGGGCCTGCCCGACGCGTTCCAGCACCATGCCAGCCGCGAGCAGTTGCTGGCCGAAGCCGGCATCGATGCCGCCGGCATCCGCACCGCGATCCTGGCGCGCTGGCCACAGCTGGCGGCCGGCGCCAATCCGCCACGCACCGCGGCCGGCTGAGCGCCGCCAGGTTCCGTGGTGCGGCCTGTGCCGCCGGCAGCACCTGCTGCAAGGTCTGGTCGTCCGGGTTGCGCCGCGCCTTGAGCAGCGACGGCAGCAGCAGCATGCTGCGCAACACGCCCAGGTTGGAGGACAGCGACAGCGTCGGTGCGGCGATGACCTGCTGCGATCGGGCGATCGCCCGCTCCACCGCGCCCGACTCCCATTGCATGCGCTTGGGCAGCGGCGACAACGCGCCCAGGATCCACACGTGGTCGCCGCGGCGCACCTGCCACAGGCCAGGACCGGGCAGGCGGCCGGTCACCAGCACCGCATCCAGGTCGACCACCGGCGCGGCGGGCGACGGCGCGGACGGCGGCGGGGGCTGCTGCGCCGCCGCCGGCGCCGCCAACGCCAGCAATATCGCCGCCCCCATGCCTCTCAACGCGTTCGCCAAAGGCAGCGCAGCACTCTCCAGGGATGTGGCGCGACGCTGCAGATCCGGCGCGGTGCGAGGATGTTAGCCCGCCAGCTTGGGCAGGTACGCGGCCAGCGGATCGGTGGCGGGCAGCAATTCGAAGCGTTCCCACAAAAATCCTGGCGCCACCACGCAACGCACCAGGCTATAGTCGTCCAGCGGCCGCGCCGCCTGCCAGCTACCGGCCCGGATCACCACCGCGGGCAGGCCGCCGCGCTCGCTGGCGTCCATCCGGTAGCGCTGCAGACCGTGCTGCGGATCGAAACTCAGCAATTCCAGCGCGCCGCCCTCCTCCCATTGCCAGGTTTCGTCGGCATCGATCCGATGCCAATCGCTGCACTCGCCGCGCACCAGCAGGAAGCGGATCGCGGTGCAGGCCGGGCGCGTGATGCCCTCGTGCTGGACCTGCAGCGCGGAGGTGTGCACGCGCGCATAGCGCCCGCCCTCCGGGTGCGGCAGCAGCGACAAGTCGCGCAACAAGGTGGCGATGCGGGGGGACGATTCCGTAGACATGACGCAGTCTAATCCAGCCGGCCGTGCCTACGCACGCGGGCATCACAGGCAGGCGACGGCGCCGTCAGCGAGAACCCGTGCGCGGTTGCCGCACTCAGGACGCCTGTGGGCCGCCGGCCGCGGCCGCGCCGCCGGGCAGGTGCCGGCCGTTGCGCAGGCATACGCCGAAGAACACCAGCAGATCCCAGCTATAGCGCTTGAGCAGGCGCCGCGGCTCGCGCAACAGGCGGTACATCCACTCCATGTGCAATCGGCGCACCCAATCCGGCGCACGCTGGGCATTGCCGGACAGGAAATCCAGCAGCGCGCCGACCCCGAACAGCAAGGGCGCGCGCAGCTGCGCGGCATGCTCGAGGATCCAGGTTTCCTGCAGCGGATTGCCGAACGCCACCAGTACCACGTCGGCGCCGCTGGCGTTGATGCGTTCGGTCAGGGCGCCGCCGGCGGCCGTGAACTCGGCATAGCCGTCGCAGGTACCGACCACGTCCTGGCCCAGCGTCTGCCGCAACATCTGCGCGGCGGCCTGGGCCACGCCCGGACGCCCGCCGAGCAGGAAGAAGCGCAGCGGCCGCCGGCTGTGCCGGCACAGGTACGGAATCAGGTCGGTGCCGTTGAGGTTGCCGGCGAAGCGGCGGCCATGCACCAGCAGCGCGCCCAGGTCCATGCCGATGCCGTCGTTGACGATGCGCACGCCCGGCGCGCGCAGGCGCGCGCGCAGCGCCTGGCACTGCACCACGAAGTTGGTGTTGGCGAAGAACACCTGGCACTGCTCGCCACGCGCCTGCGCCTGGAACAGCGCATGCGCGAACGCCGCTTCGGTGGTGCGCAGGATCGGATAGCCGCCCAGCGCCATCACCTCCTGGCGCCCGGCCTGCGGGTCACCGGAGGTCATGGGGAAAACTCTCCAACAGACCGCGCTGCACGGCGTTCAGATCGAATGCGGCGTTGCCGGCACTCCTCCACGCTGAGGTCGGCATGCCACTGCGCGGGAAGCACAGCGGCATCAGCAGCCCGGGATCGCTGTAGCTCTCCGGCACCTCCAGGCCACGCTCGCGCAGCAACGCGCGGGTCTTGGGTCCGCGCACGGCACGCACGTCGAGCGTGCGGAAGCCGTGCCGATCTGCCGGGATCTTGCCGTTGACGCCGCTGCCCCACACCGTGTCGCCATCGCTGGCGCAATGCAGCACCGAGCCGATCGCGATCAGGCGCTTGCGCTTGTCGCGCTTGTGCAGCAGGGTCCGGTCGCGCCGCCCCGGCACGTTGGACACGATGATCTTGGACAGATGATCGCCGACGTTGATCTCCCCCGTTCTCCGGTTTCCACCAGAACAGCGCGCGGCGTTCTTGGTAATCGATCCATTTTTGCAATGCGGACAATGCAGAACCCTCCTTTTGGTGCGCGCATGGCGCTCGATGGCGAATGCGCCCTGGTCAGGCGGCATCGCCTGCGAAAAGCCGGGTTTCCGGATAGGCCGACGGATCCAGGACACGGTCCGTGGTTTCGGACCAGCTCAGGCATTGGCGATGGCGCACGTGCGGCGCCTGCAGCGCCTTTTCGATCGCCGCCACGATCGAGGCCTCGTCGCCCGGGGTATAGCCGAAGCGCGACTGGTAACTGCCGACCACCGCGTTCGGGCACACCGCCGGCAGGCCGAAGAAGTCGTACTGCAGCAGCTTCATCGAGCTGTCGGCCAGATACACCGGCACCTGCTCGGAGGCATACGGCGCGATGCCGAAGCGCGCGTGCTTGATGTAGCCGATGGTCTCGGCGTGCTTCATCTCCCCGTACACCAGCACGTTGTCGCCGTAGCCCGGCGCACGGCCCATGCCCGAGCCGATCACGTGGAAGGTGACCTGCGGGAAGGCGCGGCTGGCGGCGACGAAAAACGCGGGATCGAACAGCATCGAACCCACCGCCACCGCATGGATGCCCTCGCCATACGGAGACGGGTCGCCGAGCGTGTCCAGGTTGTGGTCCACGCCATGGCCGACATGGAACACGTTGTGGCGGCTGGAGATCTCCTCGGCCATCGCCGGCGACACCAGCGCGATCACGTCCAGGCTCGGCGCCACGCGCTCGAACTCGCGCTCGATGTAGTCGGCGACATTGATCGTGCTGAGGCCGTCGGAGGCGCGGTAGACCTTGCGCGCGGTCGGATTGATCCGCGCCGCCAGCGCGATGAAGGCCACCGCGATGCCGCTTTCGAACACGATCACGTCCGCCTCGCGCATCCAGCGCAGCAGCGTGGCCGGCGGCCTGGCCGCGTACAGCTTGAACATCAGGTCTTCCAGCGGCCGCAGCCAGCGCCGCCGCGTGTTGAACGGGTGCAGCGGCGCGCGCCACAGGTAGCAGTCCACGCCCTTGTGGGCGACCACGGTATTGGCGGTGGCGTCCAGCGGCAGCCGCAGGTCGCCCTTGAGCCGCGACAGCAGGCTGTAGCGCAGCGAGAAGAAGCGCGTGGTGCCGCGCTTGGCCAGCTCGTCGGCGATGAAGTGGATGTTGGCGCGGCGCGGCGTGCGGTAGTCGTGCGCCGACAACACCAGATAGCACGGCGGACGTCCGCCAATGGCCGCGGCCGGTGCCGCGGCGAGCGTCGCCGACGCGGAAGAATCGCTCATGCCATCGCTCCTTTGCGGTAAGGGTGTTCGGGAAAAATCGCCTGCTCGCGCGTCATCGCTTGGCCCTGGCATCGCGCAATAGCGTGCGCATGTTGAGGATCGCCATCACGTCGCGGCGGAATGCCGGCCACAGCGCGAACACCAGCACGCAGCCCAGCGCCATCGCCACGGCGCCCACCGCCAGCTGCTGCCACAGCGAACTGCCGCCCCAGTGCTGCGCGGCGAAGTACGCCGCCACACCGGCCGCGCCGTAGCCGAGGATCGCGCGCAGGCCGTTGTTGAACAGCTCCAGCGCCGGTACCTGCGGCGCCACCTTGGCAATCCAGATCACCGACAGCGGCCACATCACCAGCAGGCCCAGCGTGTAGCCGACGGTCACGCCCATCACGCCCCACACCGAGCCGGCGAAGATGCAGGCGATCAGCATCACCCGCCCGACCACCGAGTACACCAGCTGCTGGCGCATCAGGCCGTGCGCCAGGAACACCCAGTAGGTGGCGTAGGAGGCGGTCTGGAAGATGCCGCCGAGGGTCAGCACCTGGAACAGCGGCACCGCCGGGCGCCATTGTTCGCCGAGCACCAGCACGATCAGCGGCAACGCCAGCGCGCAAGCGCAGGAGAACAGCGCCACGATCAGGTGCACCATCACCGTCTGCCCGCGCAGCAGGAAGCTGCCGAAGCGCGGCGGATCGTCCTGCAGCTGCGACAGCACCGGCAGCGCCACCGAGGTGGCCGGCGCATTGATCTGGTTCAGCGGCATCATCAGCAGCTGGAACGCGCGGTTGTACAGGCCCAGCGCCTCGGCACCGATGCGGTGGCCGATGATCACCTGGCCGACGTTGCGGCTGGCGTAGCCGAGCAGCTGCGCGGCCATCAGGTTCCAGCCGAAGCTCAGGAACGCACGCATCGGCGCGTCGCGGCGGTAGCCGCGCGGCAGCCAGCGCGCGCAGGCGCCGGCGATGGCCAGATTGACCAGCGCCTGCACCACCTGCTGCCACACCAGCGCCCAGTAGCCGTAGCCGGCCAGGGCCACGCCGACCCCGGCGATCAGGCCCATGACCTGCGCGCCGACATCGCTCAGCGACACCTGGCCGAAGCGCAGCCCGCGGCTGAGATGCGCGCGGTACTGGGTGGTCATGCCGTTGAGCAGGAAGGTCACCGCCAGCGCCTGCGAGATGCCCAGCAACACCGGCTCGCGATAGAAGTGCGCGATCCACGACGAGGACAGGAACACCACGATCGCCAACACCAGGCCGATGCCGCTGTTGATCCAGAACAGGTTGTCGCGCTGCTCGCGGCTGACGTGCTTGGCCTGGATCGCGGCCGAGGACAGGCCGAAGTCGCGCAGGATCTCGGCCATGCCGACGATCGCGGTGACCATCGCCATCAGGCCGTAGTCGTAAGGGGTCAGCAGCCGCGCCAGCAGCACGATGCCGCCGAACTGCACCACCATCTTCGCCAGCTGCCCGGCCATGGTCACCGCCGCGCCACCGGCCGCGCGCGCGCCGAGGCTGCGCTGCGGCGGTGCTGCGGGACCCGGCGATTCGGCCGCGCTCATGCCGGCGCCTCGCTGCGCACGCCGCGCGCATCCAGATAGCTGCGGTAGTGCTGCAGGCCGATCGCGCTCCAGTCGCGCCGCGACAGGTCCGGCACCGCGTCGGCGGGCAGGCGCTGCGCCTGCGCCAGTGCGTTGGCCAGCTGCACTGCATTCAGCTCGTCCTGGTACAGCAGCACCCACTGCGGCCCGACCTCTTCGGCGATCGCCGCATTGGCCGCGCTCCACGGCGCCAGCACCGGCCGCGCCAGCGACAAGGCCAGCAGCAGCGTGCCGGAGTTGTGCATCTGCCGGTACGGCAGCACCACCAGTTCGGCCTCGCCGACCTCGCGCGCCAGCACCTCGTCTTCCACGTACTGCAGGCGCGCGCTGATCCGCGGATCGGCGGCGCAGGCCTGTTCGACCACGGCGCGGATCTCCGAATTGATCGGATTGCCGGCGATGCGCAGGCTCAGCGCCGGATCGGGCAGGCCCTGCAGCGTGGCGATCAGCGTCTCCACGCCCTTGTACGGGCGCAGCAGGCCGAAGTGCAGCAGGCGTCCGCGCACCCGCGGCGGCTGCGGCATCGCCGCGTACCAGTCGCGGTAGTGGCCGTGCAGGATGGTGTCGGTGGCCGGCGCGCGCTCGGGCGTGGTCGCGTTGATGCGGATCCAGCGCGCGGTCAGGCGGTCGGTCCAGCGCAGCAGCAGGCGCTCGCGCCAGCCCTTGTCCTCGTGCGGGGCCACGTTGTGCAGGGTGCGCACCAGCGGCACACCGCCGAACCTGAGCCGCAGCAGCAGCAGCGCCATGCACGCCTGCTTGGCCAGCGTGCCCAGGCCGGTGCGGTGCCGCATCATGTATTCCGGCCAATGCACGTGCAGCACGTCGTAGCGCGACAGCAGCGCCGCGCGCATCGAGAAGAAGCGCAGCTGCACCTGCTGCGGCAACGCCGCATACAGCTGGGTCAGGTAGGGATTGGTGGTCGCGGTCGGCCGTTCGGTCGACAGCAGCACGCTGATCGCCGGGCCGGCCACGCGCGCATCGCCGCTGCAGCGCGGTTCGCCGCTCATCGCGCGCCCTCCGCGGTGCCCAGTGCCGCGTGGTATTCGTTCAGATAGGCGCCGACCACGTGCTCCCAGTCGTAGCGCTGCGCATAGGCCATGGCCGCCTGCCGCTGCGCGGCGAAGCTCGCATCGGTCGCGGCCGCATAGGCCTGCACCGCGTCGGCGGCACGCTGCGGATCGGCCGCATCCACCAGCACCCCCTGCGCCGATTCGCGCACCAGGCGCGCGAACGGCGGGATATCGCTCAGCACCGGCAGCAGGCCGGCGCTCATCGCCTCGACCGCGGCCAGGCCGAAGCCCTCGTGCCGCGACAGGCATACGAAATACTGCGCGCTGCCGAGCAGCCGCGCCAATTCCTCCTGCGACGGCGCCGCGTGCAGCTGCACGCGCTCCTGCAGCCCGCGTTCGGCGATCGCCTGCAGCAGGTCGGCCTGGCTGAAGTCGTATTCGCGCCCGGCCACGATCAGCTGCCATGCCGGATCCTGCGCCGCCAGCGCGCGCAGCAGGTCCAGCGTCTGCAGCAGGCCCTTGTTGACCGACCAACGCCCGAAATAGATCAGCGTGCGCCCCGGCGTCGCGCTGCCCTGCCCGGCGAACTTGCCGACGTCCACGCCGTTCTCGATCACCCGCAGGCGCTGCGGCGCGACCACCGCGGAGAACACCTGGCCGTCGTTCTCGCTGGTCGCCACGACCCGCGCATAGGCCCAGGCCGAGGCCCGGGTCAGGGTCTTGAACCACAGCATCTTCAGCCGCGAGGCATAGGTGGTATGGAAGAAACCGCCATGGGTGGAGACGATCATCGGCGTGCCATGCAGGACCCGGGTCAAGGCCAGGAAGTCGTAGAAGAAATCGATGCCGTGCACGTGCACCAGATCGGCGCCGCGCAGCGCGGCCAGCACCTTCGGCGCCAGCGGATAGCGCGAGGAGCCGCGGAACGGCAGCCGCAGGATCGGCACGCCCTGGTAGGCATCGCGCTGCGCCAGCCGCTCCTGCGGCCGGGTGAAGACCCGGTCCAGGGTGACCACCTCGACCTGATCGCGGCCCTGCTGCAGATGCCGCCGCGCGATGTTCAGCGCGACCTCCTCCATGCCGCCCACGGACGGATGGAACTGGCGCACGACGTGGACCACCTTCATCGCTCGCTCCCGTGCGCCAGTGCACAACATTGCGACGGCGCCATCAGGGCGCCTCCAGCCGTGCCGGCTCGCGTCGCAGCCCGATCATCCACGGCGCCAGGCGCACGATCACCGCGCGGATCGGCACGCTGGCGAGCACCGCGAACACGCTCACCGACACCGCCCAGGCCGGACCCCAGGCATCGCCGCGGACCAGGCCGGTACGGCTGGCCACCCCGGCCATGATCGAGAACAGCAGCGTATGCGTGCACAGGATCAGCAAGGTGTTGCGTCCGATCCACTGCAGCCACGCCCAGTCCTGCACCAGCCGCGCCGCGCACAGCGCCATCGCGCTGCCGAGCAGGCTGGCGGCGAGGAAGCCGAGCGGCGAATGGCCGAACTTCATCATGTTCACGTCCACCCGGCCGTTGTTCCAGGCGATCGCGAACCACGCCGCCGCGAGCAGCAACGCCGCCACGGCATTGCCAGTGCGACTGGTCGGCAACTGGCCGCTGCGCTTGGCCGCGGCCGCGCCGATCGCGAAGAAGCACAACGACACCGGGAGTACATCCAGCGCAAACGGAAGCCGGTAATCCTGGGTCGGGAACCAGATCGCCCAGCCCCAGGCCAGCAGCAGGGACAGCAGCGCCAGCGCGTCCAGCGACAGGCGCCGGCGCAGGTACAGATAGCTCAGCGTGGTCACGAACAGCGCCGGCAGGAACCACAGCACCGGCATCACGTACAGCTTGGGTCCGATGCCGCTGACCAGGCCCAGCAGCGGTTCCCACCACGGCCGGTCGCCCCACAGCTGCGCCTTGGAACCGATGTTGCGAGTCAGCATCCAGTACGCGTACGCGACCAGAAAGAACGCCAGATACGGCAGCAGCAGGCTGCGCGCCAGCTTGGTCCAGGTCGCCATGCCCAGCGGCCGCTTGCCGAACGCCTCACCGACCCAGCCGGACAGCACGAAGAACATCGGCACATGGAAGCTGTAGGCCAGGATCACATAGGCCTGCGGGATGCCTTTGGCGTGGCCGAACACCACCAGCAGGATCGCCAGCGCCTTGGCCGCATCGATGCGCGCATCGCGGGTGCCGCGCACGCCGGTGCGGGCCGGTTGCTCGGCCAGCACCGTCTGCAGCGGCTGTGCGGGCGCGCTCATGTCGGCACCGCCGCACGCGGCGTGGTATCGGTTGCCGGCGGCAACGCATCCGCCGCTGCGCGCCGCGGCACCATCTGCCACAGGCAGCCGCAGACGAACCACCACAGCGCCGCGGTCTTGATCGAGAAATAGCCGTTGGACACCAGCAGGCTCAGCGCGAACGCGAAGATCAGCAGGTTCTTGAACAGCTGGCCTTCGATCGTGCGCATCAGCATCGCGAACGAATAGGCGAGCAGGAACGCCAGCACCAGCACCACCGACTGCGAGGAGATGAAATAGGCGATGCCGCTGTCGAAGTATTTGTACGGCGTGTCGAAATCCAGGCCCAGCCACGACTCGGCGGTCATGTTGCGGATCGAATAGACGGTGAAGAACACCCGCCCCAGGGTGGTGTCCTCGTAGCTCTGGATGCCGGACGCCCACACCATCAGCCACGCGCCCAGCAACACGCCGAAGAAGATCAGAAAGCCCAGACGCTGGTCCATGCGCAGCAGCAGCGGGGTCAGCGCCACCATCATCACGCAGGTGCCGGCGGCCAGGCGCCCGTCCGAGGCCACGATCAGGAAGCCGATCATCGCCACCGACGCCACGATCCCCACCGGCCGCATCCAGCGCCAGAAGGTCAGCAGGATCGCGGTGAAGAAGATGATGAAGTTGCCCATCGTCACCGGCTCGATGAACACCGAGGAGGCGCGTGGCAGATTGGAGGACGGCAGGAAGTTGCGCGCGCCGGGCCGGGTCGCGCTGACGAACAGGTTGCTGTCCTGATTCCAGAAACTCGACGCGCTGGCGCCGCGCGCATTGACGAAGAAGCTCTTGGGATTGACCACATCGCCGTAGACCTTGGGCAACGCCAGCTCGAACGCCGCCACCAGCGACACGATCAGCGCCATGCGCAGGAACAGTTTGGGCAGCGAACCGGTATAGGCGGCGCCCAGCACCAGGAACGCGAACGGGATCAGCGCGTCGCGGAAGAACTTGGGATCGATCGACCAGACCAGGAACAGCCGCAGCAGCATCAGCACCGCCAGCAAGCCGATGCCGGTGAACACCATCGCCGTCCGCTTGCGGTCCAGCGACCACAGTCCGATCAGGAAACAGGCGCCGTAGATCGCCAGTTCCACCACATAGGTCATGGCCGGACTGACCCGGAACACCTTGGCGTTCACCACCGCGAGCAGGAGGTTGTAGCCGATGGCGAACAACAGCACCAGCTCGATCAGCAGGTTGTGGCGCTGCTCGCGCAGCGTCATCGCCGGTGCGTTCACGGGCGCGGTCAGCACGCGGCACCTTGCCCCGCAGCGCGGCACGATCCAGCGCGCCACGACAACGACCGCAGTGGCGCAACTGCGGCGCCCCCGGCGCCGACGCCGCCGGTGGCCGCGATGGCGCTGCAGGATGCGCCCCTGGCGCTGCCATCCCCGCTGCCGACGGCGGCGACGAGGTGGCGCCGGCAGCGGGAACGGTCGGCGCGATAACGGTACATCGGGCGCATCAGTAGGCGGTCTTCTGCCCGAGCACCTTCACTGCGGTGAGCACGATGATCCGCGTATCCAGCCACAGCGACCAGCGCCGGATGTAGTCCAGATCGTACTGGATGCGCTTCTTCATCGTCCGCAGCTCCGGCGTCTCGCCGCGGAACCCGTTGACCTGGGCCCAGCCGGTGATGCCCGGCTTGACGTAGTGCCGCTGCATGTAATGGTTGATCAGCTTCTCGTAGTGGGTATTGTGCTGCGCCGCATGCGGCCGCGGCCCCACCACCGACATGCTGCCGCCGAGCACGTTGAACAGTTGCGGCAGCTCGTCCAGGCTGCTGCGGCGCAGGAACGCGCCGAACGGGGTGACCCGGCTGTCGCCGCGCTTGGCCTGCACCACCACGTCGCTGGGTTCCTGCTGCACGCGCATCGAGCGGAACTTGTACATGTAGAACTCGCGCCCGCCCAGGCCATGGCGGCGCTGGCGAAAGAACACCGGGCCCGGCGAACTCAGCTTCACGCCGACCGCAATCGCCAGCATCAGCGGCCACAGCATCGCCAGCGCGGCCAGCGCGACCAGCTTGTCCTGCAGCGCCTTGGCGACCACGAAGTAGGTGTTGCGGTCGACCCCGCCCTGGCGCAGGTTGATCACCGGCACGTTGCCGATCTGGTCGCCGGACTGGTTGAGCATGCCGAAGTCGAACAGGTCCGGGATCAGCCTGACCTGGATCGGGTAGCGGTCCATCTGCTGCAGCAGCTGCTTGATGTGGTCGCGCTCGCCCAGCGGCAGCGAGATCCACACCTGCTCGACCTCGTTGTTGTTGAGGTAGTCGATCAGCGATTCCGGCGTGCCCGCCCCCAGGCACTGCAGCTTCTGCGGATGATCGGCCACCGACAGGTCGTAGTCGCTGCTGAAATAGCCGACCAGCTGCATGCCGACCCACGGATTGCGGCTCAGGTAGTTGTGGATCTTGACCACCGGATGGCGCAGGCCGACCACCACCACGCGCTGCACGTCCACGCCTTCCGAACGCAGGTGGTTGAGCACACCGCGCACCATGGTGCGCGAGACCAGCAGCGTGGCCAGGCTGGTGGCGAACCACAGGCCGATCCACAGCCGCGAGACCTGCTGCCCGAACTGCACCACGAAGGCGTGCACCGCGAACAGCGCGAACACGCCGCCGCAGGCCAGGCTCAGCACCATCATCTCGCGCAGCAGGCCGCGTCCGCGCCAGCTGCGGTACAGCGGGAACAGCGCGAAGCAGATCACCGCGTACAGCAAGGTGGTGCCGATCGCGACCCGGTAAGGCGCCTCCGGCAACCAGCTGGAGAACAGCAGGCGGTGGGTCGCCAGCGCGCCGGCGACGATCACCGTCAGATCCGACACGCGTAGCAGGATGTCCGCGGCGGCTGCATATTTGGACAGCAGGCGCGGGGACGACGTTGTATAGGTGGCGCTACTCAGGTCTGCCAGAAGCATGGTCGGGATTCCCATCCAAACTCGGTCGGAGGCATGCGGGGGAACATGCGACGTGTGCGAGCCTCGATCTCATCTGCCAGTGGACCGCTGCGGTGCCTTCCTCACCGACCCCAGGTCCACGGCAGCCCGTGTTATTTCAAAACAAGAACGACTGCGTACAACCGGTCAGGAAAATACTGAACCACCTCCTTACTTAGCTGAATCACGTATCACCTCGCTGAAGAATTCGTGTAGGAAAAAAGACCATGCGCCTGCGTCGTCGCAGCCGCCGCGATCGCGGTCACGCCGCATCGCGCCGGGCTGTGCGCCATGCGCGTCATGCCGCGGCCGCCGCATTGGCTTCGTGCAGGAAATAGCGGATCAAGGCGATGGCGATCGCCGCGAACAGGCCGAACACGAACGCCAGCGCCAGGTTCAGCAAGGTCTTCGGCGAACTCGGCTTGCCCGGCAGGTCGGCGCGGTCGATGATCGACACATTGTTGGTGCCCACGTTGCCGGCCACGCCGATCTCCTTGTAGCGCTGCAGCAGCGCGTCGTAGAGCTGGCGGTTGGTGTCGGCTTCGCGCCTGAGCATGTTGTAGCGGATGCTGCGGGTCTGCAGATCCAGTTCGTCGTTCTTCAGGCTGGAGATGCGCTCGGACAACAAGGACTCCTGCTGCCGCGCCGCCTCGTAGTCGTTCTTCAGCCCGCTGCGGATGTTGGCGATCTCGCTGCCGATCTGGCGCTTGATCTCGGCGATCTGGTTGCGCAGGCGCTGCATTTCCGGATAGCCGGGCTGGAACGTGGCCAGCTTCTGCTGGTAATCCGCCTCCAGCTTCACCTGCTCGGTGCGCAGGCTCTGGATCAGCGGGCTGCTGATCACCTGCGGCAGGCCCATGCCATCGCCGACCCCGGCCTGGCGCCAGGCCGACTCGGCCTTGATCCGCGCATCCTGGGCGGTGGCCAGACGCACGTTCAATTCGCTCATGTTCTGCGTCGGCAGCGACGGCTTGTCATCGCCCAGCGACACGATCTGCTCCTTGCTGGAATAATCGACCGCATTCTTCTCCGACTCTTCGACCTTGTCGCGCAACTGCTCCAGCCGCTCGGACAGGTATCTGGCGGCGAACGAGGAGGCCTGCAGGCGCCGCTCCTGGGTCGAGGCGATGAACATCTGCGCGTAGGTGTTGGACACGCGCGCGGCCAGCGCCCGATCGGGCGAATCGAAGTTGATACGCACCAGCCGCGAATCGCGCACCGGCTCGATCGTCAACGCGTCCAGCACCGGGCCGACCAGCGCGTTCTCGGCGGCGGCGGCGCGCGCCTCGGGCGCCGGCGCGCGGCCGTCGCCATTGCCTCGCAGCTTCTCCAGCGCCTCGTCCACCAGCGGCTTGAGAGTCGGCTCCTGGGTCAGCCGCGCCTCGCGGATCACCGCCCGGGCCAGCGAGCGGCTGCCGAGCAGTTCGTACTGGGTCTGGTAGAAATCGCGATCCTGCGGCGATTCCACCGGCATCAGGTTCGCCACGTTGGTAACGTTCAAGGACTCGCGCTCGATCTGCAGCACGCTGGTGGCGCGGTACTTGGGCGTCATCAACAACGTTACCAGCAGCGCCAGCAACAGCACCGCCGCGGTGATGCCGACGATGAGCCAGCGCTGCCGGTACAGGGCGTTCCAGTAGTCCAGCAGGCTGATGTCGGCCGGGCTCAGTGGCGCCGAGGAGGTACGGGTGTGCATGCTCGAGGAACTCATCGGTATGCCCGCCAGACCATGACGAACGGGGTCAGCTGCACCACGGTGCGCAGCAATACGAGCGCATCGGAGCGGTACACCACGACGATGTCGCCGCCGTAGATTTCAGGATCCGGCGAGATGCCCTTCTGGATATCGCGCAGATCGAAACGGGCCAGCATCTTCTGCCCGCCGACGTTGCGGAACACCACCACGTTACCGCGGCTGGCCACGTCGCTGACGCCCTTGCCCAGCGACAGCGCCTGCTGCAGGGTCAGTGCCGGGCCGACGATGGGGTAGATGCCCGGCTCGCCCACCGCGCCGGTCACGGTGACCCGGTTGCCGGTGAATTCGTCGACCAGCACCGAGACCTGCGGATTCTGCAGGTAGCCGCTGCGGTAGCGGTCGGCGATCTCCTTCTGCAACGCGTTCACACCAACCCCGGCAGCCTTGATGTCGCCGATCAGCGGCAGCGAGATGCGGCCTTCGTTGTCGATCCGCACCTGGCGCTCCAGGTCGTCGATCTGGAACACCTTGACCGTCAGCAGATCGCCGAGGCCGAGCAGATATTCCGGCTGGCCCATGGAGCCGGCCAGCGGATCGCCTGGCGGCAATTCCGTCCGCATCTTCGGTCCGCTGCTGCATGCGGACAGGAAGACCAGACAAGAAAAGGCCAAACACAATGCCCAGTTGAACGTAGCGGAGAGTTTACCCATGCGCGATGCAGATGCCCTCTGTCGAATGGTTTTGGGAACGCCGCACTCATGCAGCCGACCAGTGCTCCATCATCGGTCGGAGAACACGGTTGCAGTGTCATTTCCAGCCTGAGGCGACTGCCCAGGCCAACAGCGAAGCACTCGTGTTGCACTGCACTATGGCACAGCTACCGGTCCCTACCAAGACATCTTCCGACATTTTTTTGACGCTATGCCGCATGGATTCAACCAATCATGTCCAAGTATTCAGTAAGAGCCGCGGAGCAGCGTCGCAAAATACGCGGCGTTACGTGACGCATGTCAAGGCGTTGACGGCCCTATTCCGCGGTTCGCTGCCGGATCTGCGTCCCGAGCGTCCCGGATTCGCCGGCAGGTTCCGCAGGCCTGGCGTCGGCGCCAACGCGTTTGTCTACACCCTCGTCCGAATCCGGGTTCGCGCGCGATGGTGCGCAGTGGCAAGCGCCGGCGCAGGGCCCCCAGGCATCAGTGTTGAGGCTTAAGTCGAGCGCATGGCGGTAGGAGGGTGTCAACCGCGACGCTTTACCGGTACGGCGTCGCGGTTGACACCCCTCCTACGGGATCGGCGGCGCCGCAGCATCGCAACACGCCGGCCGACTGCAGGAACAACGTCAGTGGCCACGTGCACGAACGCGCTGGCTCGCTGCAGCTACTCGCCCTGCACCTGCTGCGTCGCCAACCGTGGCGCTGCCGCCGCCTCCGCCAGCGCCTGCAAAAATCCCGGCTCCAACGGCAGCTTGCCGAACCAGCCGTGCCGGGTACCGCTGAGCACGCGCAGCATGTGGCCGCGACCGCCAGGCATCCGCCCCGCCGGCAGCATGCCGAGGTCGCGCACGCGTGCCACCAGGTCGCGCTCGGACTGGAACAGCGGGGTCAGCCAGCGGCTCCAGAACGGGTACACCGCCACGTGCGCATACCGCTGCGCCAGGGCCTGGCCCGCCGTGCCGTAGCCGACGATGCCGATCTGCATCCGTTGCTTCATCGCATCCACTGATTGCGGGCGACGCCGCAGCGGTATCGCCTTCCATAAAAAACCCCGCCGAAGCGGGGCTCAAAAAAGCTCAGCCGAGCAAGCGATTTACTCGACAGGCGTAATATTGGAGGCCTGCGCGCCCTTCGGACCCTGGGTCACGTCATAGCTGACACGCTGTCCTTCCTGCAGGCTGCGGAAGCCCCTGGAATTGATCGCGGAGTAGTGCGCGAATACTTCGGCGCTGCCGTCTTCCGGTGAAATAAAGCCAAATCCCTTGGCGTCGTTGAACCACTTGACGGTACCCTTCGGCATGGTGATACGAGACCTTTGCAATGTAATGGGTGGTGGTTGTGCGGCATCCCGCACCGGCGAAGTATGCAAAGCTTGCGCAGCGAAGACAATCACCCGCGCGCCAGCTCGCCGATCAGCTCCGGCAGCCCCGCCGAGGCCGCCTCCACGTTCGCCAGCACCTCGGCCAGGGTGATCTCCTGGGCGTCGCCGCAGCCGGCGGCCCAGTTCGCCACGATCGCCAGGCAGGCGTATTCCAGGCCCAGTTCGCGTGCCAGGCCCGCTTCCGGCATGCCGGTCATGCCGACCAGGTCGCAGCCGTCGCGGCGCAGCCGCGCGATCTCTGCAATCGTTTCCAAACGCGGCCCCTGGGTGGCGCCGTAGCAGCCGCCATCGACCACGTCGGCGCCGGTCACGCGCGCGGCGGCCAGCACCTTGCTGCGCAGCATCGGCGAATACGGGTGGCCGAAATCCACGTGCAGCACCTCGCTGCCCGGCTCCTCGCCGAGCGTGGACACGCGCCCCCAGGTGTAGTCGATCAGCTGGTCCGGGCAGGCCAGCACGCGCGGCCCGAAGCGCGCGCCGATGCCGCCGACGGTGTTGAGCGCGAGCACCCGGCCGGCGCCGATTTTCTGCAGCGCCGCAAGGTTTGCGCGGTAATTGATCTTGTGCGGCGGCAGCGAATGGCCTTCGCCGTGGCGGGCCAGGAACGCGACCCGCTGACCGAGCAGCGTGCCGATGCGCAGCGGGCCGGACGGGCTGCCGTAGCGGGTGTCGACCTCGCGGGTCTGCACATCGTCCAGTTGCGCGAGCTTGTAGACGCCGGTGCCGCCGATGACGGCCAGTGCGATGTTGTCCATGCGGATCCTCGAATCGGAACGTGCGCGAAGCGCCGGCCGCGAGCGCCGGCGCGCAATGAGAAAGGCGCGGAGTCCTATTCCTTCATCGCGTAGATCGCCGGCAGGTTGCGCAGGCCTTCGTTGACGTCCATGCCGAAGCCGAACACGTAGCGGTCGGGCACGTCCACGCCCACGTAGTCGGCATCGACCTCGTCCACGCGGCGGTCGTGGCGCTTGACCGTCAGCGCGGCGATGCGCACGTCGGTGGCGCCCTGCTCCAGGCACCACTGGCGCACCGCCAGCAGGGTCAGGCCTTCGTCGAGGATGTCGTCGAGCAGCAGCACGCGGCGCCCGTACAGCGCGGTGGCCGGGCGATGCTTCCACACCAGCTCGCCGCCGACGGTCTCGCCGCGGTAGCGGGTGGCGTGCAGGTAATCCAGTTGCAGGTCCTGGCCGCGCGCGCCCAGTTCCAGCGCCAGTTGCCCGGCGAACGGCAGCGCGCCGTGCATGATGGTCAGGTAGACCGGGATCTCGCCGCGGTAGTCGGCGGCGATGGCGTCGGCCATGCGCGCGATGGCCTGGTCGAGGTGCGGACGATCGACCAGCAGGTCGGCCTGGGCCAGGGCCTGGGCGATGGTGAGAGTGGACATCAGGCGGTTTTTCCGAGGGTTGCGAGCAGGTGGGATTGGGTGTGGCCGTAGCGGGCATCGGCGAGCAGGCCGTCCCAGCCGAGGGCGCCGCGACCGAGCAGGCCGAGCAGCGCGGCGGTATTGAGCGGGCGGTCGCACACCGCCTGCAGCGATTCGGCGACCAGTTCGGGATGGCAGACCAGGACCACGTCGCAGCCGGCGTCCAGGTGCGCCGACACGCGCGCGGCGACCCCGCCGGCGGCGAACGAGGCGGCCATGCCGATGTCGTCGGAGAACACCACGCCGCGGAAGCCCAGTTCCTGGCGCAGGATCTGCTGGATCCAGCGCGGCGAATAACCGGCCGGTTCCGGCGCGACCTGCGGGTACACCACGTGCGCCATCATCACCGCATCGGCGCCGGCGCCGATGCCGGCGGCGAACGGCAGCAGGTCTTCCTGGCGCAGCACTTCGAGCGGGCGCGGATCCTCGGCGTTGTCGACGTGGGTGTCTTCCAGCACCGTGCCGTGGCCGGGGAAGTGCTTGAGCGTGGCGGCCATGCCGACGCTGTGCATGCCGCGCACGTAGGCGCCGGTGAACGCGGCCACCACCTGCGGGTCGTCGCTGAAGGCGCGGTCGCCGATCGCGCGGTTGCCGCGCGCCAGGTCCACCACCGGGGCGAAGCTCAGGTCCACGCCGCTGGCGCGGACCTCGCTGGCCATCAGCCAGGCATGCTGCTCGGCCAGCGCCAGCGCCGCATCGCGGTCGCGCGCATACAGTGCGCCGAAGCCGTGCAGCGGCGGCAATGCGCTGTAGCCTTCGCGGAAGCGCTGCACGCGGCCGCCCTCCTGGTCCACGCAGATCAGCTGCGGCCGCGGCGCGGCGGCGCGGATCGCCGCGGTCAGCTCCACCAGCTGCGCCTTGGAGGCGAAATTGCGCTTGAACAGGACCACGCCGGCGACGGCATCGTGCTGCAGCCAGTCGCGTTCCTGGGCGGTGAGTTCGGTACCGGCGACGCCGATCGCGAGCATGCGGGGGATTCTCCTGCCAGCGCTGTTCAGCGCGCCTGGGCCGGCATTGTCGCAGATGCCGGCGCCGGCGACAGGCCGCAGCGGCGCCGCAAGGTGCCAGCGCGTGCCGATGGCGCGCGGTGGGCGCGCCACGTTGCCGTCGTGTGACCGGCCTAAACAGCGCAGCCGTCGGGGCCGCAGTCCTGGGCCGCGTCCGGCGCCGGCGGCAGCAGGCCGCGCAAGGTCGCGGCGAACACCTCCGGCGGCTGCGCGCCCTGGATCGCGTGGCGGCCGTCGATGACGTAGGTCGGCACCGCGCGGATGCCCATCGCCTGCGCCTGCTGCAGCTGCGCCTGGATCTCGGCCAGGCCCTCGTCGCCGTCCAGCAGCGCCTGCACCCGCGCCGCGGGCAGCCCGCCGGCGGCGCCGGCCTCGAGCAGCGTGCTGGTTTCGGCCAGATTGCGCCCATCGGCGAAATGCGCGTGGAACAGCGCCTCGGCCACCGCCTCGGCGTCGCCTTCGCGTGCGGCCAGCCACAGCAGCCGATGCGCCGGCAGCGTGGTCACCCGCACCTGGCCGCGGCCGAAATCGAACGGCAGGCCCTCGGCGCGTGCGGTGGCCTGGGTCTGCGCCAGGATCTGCTCGGTGCGCGCGGCACCGCCGAACTTGGCTTCATAGGCCTTGCGCAACGGCACCGGCTCGGTGCCGGCGTCGGGATCGAGCAGGTAGGGATGCCAGTGGATCTCCAGCGCCGGCGCATCCGCGCCGAGCGCCACGATGCCTTGCTGCAACCGGCGCTTGCCGATCCAGCACCAGGGGCAGACCACGTCGGACCAGATATCGATGCGCATGAGAGGGGAATGGAGAATGGAGAATGGAGAATGGGGAGTGGCAAAAGCATAAGCCCGATCGCCGAGCCTGACCCGCTTTTGCGAATCCCTGAATCTCTAATCCCGGCTTTCCGGCCACTCACGGAACGGATGCGAGGCCAGCGCCAGATTGTAGTAGCGCGCATCGTCGGTGACTTCGGCGCCGATCCAGTCGGGCTTGGCGAAGGCTTCGTCGGCGCTGTCCAGCTCGATCTCGGCGACCACCAGCCCGGCGTTGTCGCCGAGGAACTCGTCCACTTCCCACAGATGGCCCTGGTGCCGCACCAGATGCCGGCGCTTGTCGATCAGCCCGCCCACGCACAGCGCCAGCAGCGCGCGCGCATCGTCCAGCGGCAACGGATACTCGAACTCCTGCCGGGTATGGCCGAGTTCGCGCGACTTGAGGTTGAGGAACGCCTCCTCGCCCTGGATGCGGACCCGCACCGACGCCTTCTGCGCGCCGCTGTCCATCACCGCCTGGTCGTTGATATAGCCCTGCGCCATCGGGATCACCCGATGCGCCGCGGCACGCCAGCCGTCGCCGGTGACGAGGAATTTGCGTTCGATTTCGATAGGCATGGGAATGGGGAATCGGGAAAGGAGAATGGGAAAAGCATAAGCCAGCGCGCGGACGCCGCTGTTACCACTCCCTATTCCCCATTCCCGACTCCCGGCTTCTCGAACACCGCGATGCTCTCCACATGCGCCGTATGCGGGAACATGTCCATCGCGCCGGCGGCCTTCAGCACGAAGCCCCGCTCGTTGACCAGGTAGCCGGCGTCGCGCGCCAGCGAGCCGGGGTGGCAGCTGACGTAGACGATGCGCTGGAAGCTCTCCAACGGCAGCTGCCGCAGCACCTCGATCGCGCCGGAGCGCGGCGGGTCGAGCAGCAGCTTGTCGAAGCCCTGCTGCATCCACGGCGCCTGGCGCTGGTCCTGGGTCAGGTCGGCGGCGAAGAACTGCGCGTTGTCCAGGCCGTTGCGCTGCGCGTTGTCGCGCGCCCGCGCCACCAGCCCCGCATCGCCTTCCACGCCCACCACCTCGCGCACCGTGCGCGCCAGCGGCAGGGTGAAGTTGCCCAGCCCGCAGAACAGGTCGAGCACGCGGTCGCCGGGCTGCGCGTCGAGCAGCGCCAGCGCGTGCGCGATCATCTTCTGGTTGAGCGAGGCGTTGACCTGGATGAAGTCCAGCGGCCGGAACGCCAGTTCCACGTCCCATTGCGGCAGCCGGAACGACAACGGCACCTTCTGCGGGTACAACGGATGCACGCTGTCCACGCCGCCGGGTTGCAGGAAGATGGCGAAGTCGTGGGCCTGGGCGAACGCCACCAATGCCGCCTGGTCGTGCGCGCTGAGCGGCTGCATGTGGCGGAAGGTCAGCGCCACGGCGTCGTCGCCGGCGATGAATTCGATCTGCGGGATGTCACGCTTGCCGTCCAGGCTCTCGACCAACTCGGCCAGCGCGCTCACCTTGAAGCCGATCTGCGGAATCACCGTGTGGCACACCGACAGGTCGGCGACGAAGCGCGGATCGAGCTCGCGGAAGCCGACCAGGGTCTTGTCCTTCTTCTCCACCCGGCGTACCGAGAACCGACCCTTGCGCCGGTAGCCCCAGGGCGCGCCGGACAGCGCCGGCAGCACCGTCTGCGGGGTCACGTGGCCGATCCGCTCCAGGTTCTCGGTCAGCACCCGCTGCTTGGCCAGGATCTGCTGGTCCTCGGCCAGGTGCTGCAGCACGCAGCCGGCGCAGACCCCGAAATGCGGGCAGCGCGGCGCGACCCGCTGCGGCGAGGCCTGCAGCACCTGCAGGGTGCGCGCCTCGTCGAAATGGCGGTTGCGCGCGGTGGGTTCGGCGAGGACCGTCTCGCCGGGCAGCGCGCCGGTGACGAAGGCGACCTTGCCGCCCTCGCCCTCGGGGCGGGCGACGCCGCGGCCGTCGTGGCTGAGGTCGGCGATCTCGGTCTGGAACGGGCTGCGGTCTAGGCGGTTTCTGGTTCGGGCCACGTGGCGGCAGGCTGCGGGCGGAGAGGGCGGCTATTGTCGCAGATGCGCCGCCGGCCCCGCCCGCCGCCGCGCACCCGCTTGCGGACCCGGCGGCGGCGCAAAGCCGCTAAGATGCGCCCAGGCCGCATGGAGGCATCAAGATGGCATCGACCCAGGACCCTGTGACGCGACTTTTGCTGGTCGAGGACGACCCGATCAGTCGCACGTTTTTTCAAGTGACACTGGAATCCCTGCCCGCGCAGGTCGATCTGGCCGATACCGTTGCCGCCGCGCTGGCCAGCGCGCAGACCCATGAATACGATCTGTGGCTGATCGACGCCAACCTGCCCGACGGCAGCGGCGCCGACCTGCTGCAGCGGCTGCAGCGGCAGCGTCCCGGCACCCTGGCGCTGGCGCATACCGCCGATGCCAGCGGCGCGGTCCGCGAGCAGCTACTCGGCGCCGGCTTCGCCGAAGTGCTGCTGAAACCGCTCAGTCCCGAGCACCTGCTGCAGGCGGTACGCCGCTTGCTGTCACGCGGCCGCATCGGCGCTGCGCCGGCGGCGGCGGCGGAGGCGGAGGCGGCGGTGGACTGGGACGAGACCACCGCGCTGGTCGCGCTCAACGGCGAACGCTCGCACCTGATCGCGCTGCGCGAACTGTTCCTGGCCGAATTGCCGGGCACCCGCGACGCGGTCGCCTCGGCGCTGCAGCTCAGCGACGAACAGGCGGTACGCAACCACCTGCACCGGCTGCAGGCCAGCTGCGGCTTCGTCGGCGCCGCGCGGCTGGCGCGCGCGGTGCGCCAGCTGCAGGGCGATCCGGCCTCGTCGCAGGCGCGCAACCAGTTCAGCGAGGCGGTGGCGGCGTTGTTGCATTGAGGCCGGGATTGGGGATTGGGGATTGGGGATTCGCAAAAGCGGGGGCGTCGGCCTCGGCACACTGCCGCAAGTCCCTGTGGGAGCGGCTTCAGCCGCGACGCACACCGTCAGTAAGCCGGCATGCCGCGGAAGTGGTCGGGGCTGAAGCCCCTCCTACCGACTCCGGCCGGCAAAGGCACGGCTCAATCGGCCTTCGGCGCCGGCGATTCAGGCACCCCCGGTGATTCGGGCATTCCCGGCATTTCCACAGCCTCTGCATCGCGGCGCTGCCGGGTCAGATCCTGCAGCATCTCCCAGGACTTCAGGCCGCGTCCGCCGAGGTGGTGCAGCAGCACCACGCGCATGCCGCGACGCAGGCCGGGCAGGTCTTCGGCCACCGGCATCTCGTCGGCGGCCAGCGCCAGCAGCGCGCGGCCGGTGGCCATGCCGCTGCGCTGGTCGTGGCCGCGGTCGCTGCGCAGGCGGCGCGGGCCGTGCTCGGCATCCAGCGCGTAGCGCGCGGCCGGGTCGATCGGCTCGCCGTCGCCGTCGTGGCGCAGGTCGAAGCCCACGCCCAGGGCGTCCAGCAGGTCGCGCTCGAAGCAGCGCAGCGTCCACGCCAGCGGTGCCTCCGCGCCCAGCCGCGCGCGCACCCGCGCGTAGGCCAAGTACAGGTCCGGCGCAGGATCCTCGCGCGGCGCCAGGCGCAGGGTCAGTTCGTTGATGTAGAACCCGGCGAGCATGCCGTCCCCGCTCAGGCGCGGCGCCGTATCCACCGCCTCGGCCGCCCGCAGCTGGGCCAGCTCGCCGCGGCGCTGCGCACTGAAGCGGATCGACTGCAGCGGCTGCAGCGCGGCCCGCAGCGGCTGCTTCTTCGGCCCGTGCACGCCCCGCGCCAGCACGCCCAAGCGGCCGTACTGCGCGCTCAGCACCTCGACCAGCAAGCTGGTCTCGCGCCAGGGACGCGCGTGCAGGACGAAGCCGGGTTCGTGTTCGATGAGCATGGAAGCGTCGGGACTCGAAGATGCGGTCCGGGGGCGAATCGCGGTCGAACGATTCGATGAAAAAAGCGCCGCGTGTTTCCGGGAAAAGCCGCACTGCTCAGCGGCTTCGAGCCGAGGCTTTCTGTAGGAGGGGCTTCAGCCCCGACGCCTTATCGGTAACGCGTCGGGGCTGAAGCCCCTCCTACAGAAAAGCGCACATGCTGCGCACTTGCGAAAATCCCGAGTCCCGGCATTCCACAGCCGAATGGCTGGTCATCCCGGCTTTACTCCCCGTACCCGAACGCCTTCAACGCCGCCTCGTCGTCCGACCAGCCCTCGCGCACCCGCACCCAGGTCTCCAGGAACACCTTGGCGCCGAACAGGCGCTCCATCTGCTGCCGGGCCTTGGCGCCGATGTCCTTCAGGCGGGTGCCGCCCTTGCCGATCACGATCGCCTTCTGGCCTTCGCGCTCGACCCAGATCACCGCGCCGATGCGCAGCAGCGCGCCGTCTTCGGCGAAGCGCTCGATCTCCACCGTGGTCGCATACGGCAGCTCTTCGCCGAGCTGGCGCATCAGCTGCTCGCGGACCAGTTCGCCGGCCAGGAAGCGCTGGCTGCGGTCGGTGATCTCGTCCTCGCCGAACATCGCCGGGGCTTCCGGTACCAGCCCCAGCAGGTCGCGCACCAGCGCTTCCAGGCCCTTGCGCTTGAGCGCGGAGATCGGATGCACCGCGGCGAAGCTGCGGCCATCGCTGACCTGCTGCAGGAACGGCAGCAGCACGGCCTTGTCCTTGAGCCGGTCGACCTTGTTCACCACCAGCACCACCGGGATGCCGGAATCGCTGAGCACGTTGAACGCCAGCGTGTCCTCGTCGTCCCAGCGCCCGGCCTCGATCACCAGCAGGCCGGCGTCCACGCCTTCCAGCGAGCCGCGCGCGGCGCGGTTCATGACCCGGTTCATCGCGCGCTTCTGCTCGCGGTGCAGGCCGGGGGTGTCGACCAGCACCAGTTGCCCTTCCGGGAAGCTGGCGATGCCCAGCAAGCGGTGCCGGGTGGTCTGCGGCCGGTTGGAGACGATGCTGACCTTGGCGCCCACCAGGGCGTTGGTCAGGGTGGACTTGCCCACGTTGGGGCGGCCGATCACGGCCACGCTGCCGCTGCGGTAAGGGGGCGCTTGCTCGTTCACTTGCTCGAATCCAGTTGCTCGATGGCGGCGGCGGCGGCCTGTTGTTCGGCCAGTCGTCGCGAGGTGCCCTCGCCCTCGGTGACGAGGGCAGGCTCGGCGAGTACGCAGCGTACCCGGAATAGCTTGGCGTGGTCGTCGCCGGTTTCGCTGATCAGTTCGTACACCGGCAGGGCCCGCTGCCGGGCCTGCAGCCATTCCTGCAGGCGGGTCTTGGCGTCCTTCTCGGCCTTGCCCACCGGCAGTGCGGCCAACGCCGTCTCGAACCAGGGCAGGATCACCGCACGGCAGGCCTCGAAACCGGCGTCCAGATAGATCGCCGCGACCACCGCCTCGACCGCGTCGGCCAGGATCGAATCGCGGCGATGCCCGCCGGACTTCATCTCCCCCGGCCCCAGGGTCAGCCGCTCGCCCAGCTCCAGCTGGCGGCCGATGCCGGCCAGCGAGGCCTCGCGCACCAGTTCGGCGCGGGCGCGGGTCAGCGCGCCTTCGTCGGCCTTGGGCCAGCGCCGGTACAGCGCCTCGGCGATCAGCTGGTTGACGATGCTGTCGCCGAGGAATTCCAGCCGCTCGTTGTGCGGCGCGCCGGCGCTGCGATGGGTCAGCGCCTGCGCCAGCAGCTGCGGGTCGGCGAAGCGGTGACCGATACGGTCGCCGCGCAGGATCGTTTTACTCGCCACCGCGCGTCGTCAGGTCCTGGGTGATGTCGAACTTGCCGACCACGTCCAGGTTGGCGACCAGCGGCTTGCGCACTTCGTAGGCCACGTGCATCTTCCAGCCCGAATCCATGCGCTCGAACTTGACGTCGTCCGGCTGCACGTTGTCGGAGTTGTTGATGTCCAGGCGGCGGAACAACAGCGTCTTGGCCTGCGCCGGATCCATGTTGGCGCTGCCCGGCTCGGCGGCCAGGCCCTTCATCGCAGAGCGCACCGCGTAGTACTCCAGGTACATCGGGAACAGCTTCATGCCGATGTAGGCGAAGAATCCGACCACCGCCAGCACGATCACGAACGAGGTCAAGGTCATGCCGCTTTGCTTGTGCTTCATCGCGCTTCCCCTTACGCCAGACATCACTGGATGCCGGTCCCGATCCGCGAGGGATCGAAACTGCCGCTGCAGAACCAGCCTTCGCAATTGAGCCAGACCAGGAACGCCTTGCCGCGCAGATTCTCTTCGGGCAGGAAGTGGGTCTGGGTCCAGAAGCGGCTGTCCTCGCTATTATCGCGATTGTCGCCCATCACGAAATACTGCCCCGCCGGCACCACCCAATCGCCCTGGCCGGCCGGATTGTTGCGGTCCAGCCACTCCAGTTCGGTATGGGTGCGGCCCGGCAGGTATTCGGTGAGCAGCGTGGCGCCGGTCATCTCCGCGCCCTTGCCCTTGCCGACGTACTCGCCGCGGACCTGGTACTTCATCGGCGTGCCGTTGATGTACAGGGTATCGCCGTGGAAGCCGATGCGGTCGCCGGGCAGGCCGATGACGCGCTTGATCCAGTTCTCGTCCGGCTTGTGCGGCGGCTTGAACACCACCACGTCGCCGCGCTTGGGCTCGCTGGTCGGGATCACCTTCTGGTTGGTGATCGGCAGGCGGAAGCCGTAGGCGAACTTGTTGACCAGGATGAAATCGCCGACCAGCAGGTTCGGCATCATCGAGCTGGACGGAATCTTGTACGGCTCGGCGACGAAGCTGCGCAGAATCAGCACCACCGCCAGCACCGGGAAGAACGCGCGCGAGTAATCCACGAGCACCGGCTCGGTGTCGAGCAGGCCGGCGCGCGCGGCGCGGCGCTTGGCGAAGAACAGCTTGTCCAGCAACCAGACGATGCCGGTGGCGAAGGTCAGGACCACCAGCGCGATTTCAAACCATTTCATTCGTATTCCTTCGGAATGGGAATCGAGAATCGAGAATGGGGAATCGGAAAGGCAAGAGCGCCCGCTCTTCCCATTCCCCATTCCCTATTCACCATTCCCAGCTACTTATCCATCTGCAGCACAGCCAGGAAGGCTTCCTGCGGGATCTCCACGCGGCCGACCTGCTTCATGCGTTTCTTGCCTTCCTTCTGCTTTTCCAGAAGCTTCTTCTTGCGCGACACGTCGCCACCATAGCATTTGGCCAGCACGTTCTTGCGCATCGCCTTGACCGTGCTGCGCGAGATGATCTGCGAGCCGACCGCGGCCTGGATCGCCACATCGAACATCTGCCGCGGGATCAGCTCCTTCATCTTCTCGCACAGCTCGCGGCCACGCCGGTCGGCATGGCTGCGGTGCACGATGATCGACAGCGCATCGACCTTGTCGCCGTTGATCAGCGTATCCACGCGCACGAACGGGCCGGCGTCGAAGCGCAGGAAGTGGTAGTCCAGCGAGGCGTAGCCGCGCGACACCGACTTGAGCTTGTCGAAGAAATCCAGCACCACTTCGGCCATCGGCAGTTCGTAGCTGATCTGCACCTGGCTGCCCAGATAGTTGATGCCGATCTGGCTGCCGCGCTTTTCCTCGCACAGGGTGATGATGTTGCCGACGTAGTCCGGCGGGGTGAGGATGTTGGCGCGGATGATCGGCTCGCGGATCTCCTCCACGTTGTTCAACGGCGGCAGCTTGGACGGGTTGTCCATCGGGATCACGCTGCCGTCGGTCTTGAGCACCTCGTAGACCACGGTCGGCGCGGTCGAGATCAGGTTGAGGTCGTACTCGCGCTCCAGCCGTTCCTGCACGATCTCCATGTGCAGCATGCCGAGGAAGCCGCAGCGGAAGCCGAAGCCCATCGCCTCGGAGCTTTCCGGCTCGAAGCGCAGCGCCGCGTCGTTGAGGCGCAGCTTGTCCAGCGCCTCGCGCAGGTCCGGGTAGTCCTCGGCATCGACCGGGAACAGGCCGGCGAACACGCGCGGCTGCATTTCCTGGAAGCCGGGCAGCGCATGCGGCGCCGGGTCGGCGGCCAGGGTCAGGGTGTCGCCGACCGGCGCGCCGTGCACGTCCTTGATCGAGGCGTTGATCCAGCCCACTTCGCCGGCGCCCAGCGCGGCCAGCTCCTTGCGCTTGGGGGTGAACACGCCGACCTTGTCGACCAGGTGGGTGCGGCCGGTGGACATCACCAGGATCTTGCTGCCCGGCTTGATCTCGCCCTGCATCACCCGCACCAGCGAGACCACGCCCAGGTAGTTGTCGAACCACGAGTCGATGATCAGCGCCTGCAGCTTGTCGGTGTCGCGCGGCTTGGGCGGCGGAATGCGCTGCACGATCGCTTCCAGCACCAGGTCCACGTTGAACCCGGTCTTGGCGCTGACCGCCACCGCGTCCTCGGCGTCGATGCCGATCACCGCCTCGATCTCGGCCTTGGCGCGGGCGATGTCGGCGGTGGGCAGGTCGATCTTGTTGAGCACCGGTACCACTTCCAGGCCCTGCTCCACCGCGGTGTAGCAGTTGGCCACCGACTGCGCTTCCACGCCTTGCGCGGCGTCGACCACCAGCAGCGCGCCCTCGCAGGCGGCCAGCGAGCGGCTGACCTCGTAGGAGAAGTCGACGTGGCCGGGGGTGTCGATGAAGTTCAGCTGGTAGACCTGCCCGTCCTTGGCCGTGTACGGCAGGGACACCGACTGCGCCTTGATGGTGATGCCGCGTTCGCGCTCGATCGGGTTGGAGTCGAGCACCTGCGCTTCCATCTCGCGCGCCTGCAGGCCGCCACAGAGCTGGATGATGCGATCGGCCAGGGTCGATTTGCCATGGTCGACGTGGGCGATGATGGAGAAATTGCGGATGTTCCGCATCGAATCAGAGGACATGAGGTGGGCGGCGGCCAGGACCGTCGTCAGGATAACGGGCCATTATCGCATGGCCGGAGCGAGCCAGGCGCCCCGGCTGCGCCGCACCGGCGCCGACTGCCGCGCGCGCGTCGTTTCAGGAAACAAACCTCAATGAAATCAGTGGCGGTCAGCGCAGCGGAGTGCGCTGACCGCCATCGGCACAGCGGTGTTCGCGCGCTCAGTCGACGCTGATCGCGATGAACTGGCTGGCCGGGCTACCCGGCGCACGCACCAGCAGCATCACCACGTCGCCCTTCTTCGCACCGGCGGTCAGCTTGCGGAACTGCGCCGCATTGGACACCGGAGTGCGCCCGACCTGCAGCACGATCATGCCCGGGCGCAACTGCGACTTGCTCGCCACCGCGCGGCTCACCTGCGCCACCTGCACGCCCTCGTCGGCGCGCAGCCCGAGCGTCTGCCGCACCGGCGCCGGGATCTCCTCCACGCTGATGCCCAGCGCGCTGCTCTCCGCGGCCTGCGGCGCCGGCGCCGCGCCACCGCGGCCCGGCTGCTGCTGGCCCATCGCCACGCCATCGTCGCTGAGCTCGCTCAGGGTCACGCTGATGTCGCGCGGCTTGCCGTCGCGGATCACGGTGACCCGCGCCTTGCTGCCCGGCGCCAGCATGCCCACCAGCGGCGGCAGGTCCTCGCGCGTGTTGATCTTCTGCCCGTTGAAGGCAACGATGAAGTCGCCCGGCGCGATCCCGGCCCTGGCCGCGCCGCTGCCCGGCTGCACGCCGTTGACCAGCGCGCCGCGCGTGTCGCTCAGGCCCAGGCCCTTGGCCTCCACATCGCTGATGTTCGGCTGCATGGTCACCCCGAGCATGCCGCGGCTGACCTTGCCGGTCTTCTTGATCTGCTCGACCGCGCTCATCGCCAGGTCGATCGGGATCGCGAAGCTGATGCCCATGTAGCCGCCGGACGCGGAGAAGATCTGCGAGTTGATGCCGACCACCTCGCCGCGGGTATTGAGCAGCGGGCCGCCGGAATTGCCCTGGTTGATCGCCACGTCGGTCTGGATGAACGGCACGTAGCGCTGGTCGGCGTACGGGTTGCTGCGCCCGGTGGCGCTGACGATGCCGGCGGTGACCGAGTGGTCCAGGCCGAACGGCGAACCGATCGCGACCACCCACTGGCCGGGCTTGAGCGTGTTGGAGTCGCCCACGCGCACCGTTGGCAGGTTCTTGCCGTCGATCTTCAGCAGCGCCACGTCGTACTGCTGGTCGCTGCCGACCACCTTGGCGGTGAACTCGCGGCGGTCGGTCAGCTTGACCTTGACCTCGCTGGCGCCATCGACCACATGGTGGTTGGTCAGCACGTAGCCGTCCGGCGAGATGATGAAGCCCGAGCCCATCGAACGGCCGCCGGGGGGGGCGGCGTCATCGTCCGGCGCTTGCGGCTGGCCCGGCATGCCCGGCTGCCCGGGCATCCCGTCCGGCCCGAAGAAGCGGCGGAAGAATTCGGGGATCTGCGCATCGTCGGGCATGCCGCCGGCGCCGCTGCGCGTGGCCGCGGCCTTGCGGCTGATGGTGGTCTCGACGTTGACCACGCCCGGCCCGACCTGTTCGACCAGGTTGGTGAAATCGGGCAGGCCGGCGACCAGCTGCGGCGCTGGCGCGGCGCGCGCGGCCGGCGCCACGGCGGCGGGCGCGGCCGACTCGGGCTGCTGTGCGCAGGCGGCCAGCGGCAGGGTCAGGGCCAACACGCCCAGCAGATGGTTGCGGATACGGTGAGTCATCGGACGCGAGCCTCCGGTTCGGGAAAGGGAAGGAAAACAGCGGCGGTGCCGCGGGCAGCGCGCGCCGGAGCGAAGCACGCGCTTCGACCGACGCCTGGGTTCAAGGCTGCTGCGGCAACGGCGCGGACGCCGCGTCGGCCGGCAGCCGCGGCTCGAACGGATAGAACGCCGCCGCGCCCTGGCGCGGGAAACTGGCGGTGAACTCGCCGCCGGACGCGGCCGGCGCCAGCGCCGAGCGTGGCCATGGCCGGGCCTGCAGCGGTGCGACCTGGTGCGCGAACGGATCGCCGGCGGGTTGCTGCGCGAGCACCGGGTCCACCGCCGTGGCGGTCAGCGGCAATGCGGTCGCAGCAGGCCGCAATGGTGCCGCGGCGGCAATCGCGCGCAGCGGCTCGGCCGCGCGCGCAGCGCTGCTGCGCGCGGCCTGCTGGGTGCGGGTCGCGCCGCGCCGGGCGGCGGCATCCTGGCGCCGGTTCGCGGCGATGGCCACCGCCGGCGCCGCGGCGACGGCCGCGCCGAGGTCGCCCTGCGGATCCGCCGGCGCCGGCGCCGGCGTCGGCACCTGCGGGACCGCAATGGGGGTCGCAGGCGCAGCGGAGGCAGAAGAAGCGGAACTGGCGAGCTGTGCCGCCGGCGCGGCCGGCGCTGCATCGGGCAGGCGCTCGCGGGTCATGAACAAGGCGATCGCCGCGACCGATGCCGCCAGCGCCGCGCTGCCGCCCCAGCGCCACGCGCGGCGGCTGCCGGCGGCATCGCTGGCGCGTGCCACCTCGGCGCGTTGCGCCTCGGCCGCCACCGCCTGGCGCACACGCTCGCCGAAATCGGCCGGCGCCGGCATGCACACGCGGCCGCGCAGGATGTCGCCGCACAGTTGCCAGCGTTCGTGGCAGCCGGACAGTTCCTCGTCGTGCTGCAGCCGGCGCAGCACGAAGCGCGCCTCGTCGGCCGGCAGCTCGCCGTCGATCAGCGCCGACAGCTGCTGCCGGTAATGCAGTTCGAACTTGTCCGGCGGCGTGGCGCCGGGGGTCGGCTCGGACTGGGGAATGGGAGTGCTATCGGTCATACGCGGTGTCGCTCACGAGTGGCGCTGTCGGTATCCAGCAGGGGACGGAGTTCGGCGTCGATGGCGTCCCGCGCACGGAAGATGCGCGAGCGCACCGTGCCGATCGGGCAACCCATCTTCTGCGCGATGTCCTCGTAGCTCATCCCGTCCACCTCGCGCAGGGTGATGGCGGTACGCAATTCTTCCGGCAATGCATTCACCGCCTTCATCACCGTCTGTTCCAGCTCCTGGCGCATCAGTTCGCGCTCGGGCGTGTCGGTGTCGCGCAAGCGCGTGCCGCTGTCGAACTGCTCGGCGTCGAGCACGTCGACGTCGTCGGTGGGCGGCCTGCGGTTGTGCGCAACCAGGTGGTTCTTGGCGGTGTTCACGGCGATCCGGTGCAACCATGTGGAGAACTGGGCGTCGCCGCGGAAGTTCCCCATCGCGCGGTAGGCGCGGATGAAGGTGTCCTGGGCCACGTCCTGACATTCGCTCCAGTCGGCGATGTAGCGCCCGATCAGGCCGACGATCCGGTGTTGGTACTTGCGCACCAGCACATCGAACGCCGCGCTCTCGCCGCGCTGCACGCGCCGGACCAGTTCCAGGTCCAGCTCCTGAGGTGTTTCGACATCGGCCATAACGGGCCGCACTCCTGTCAGCCCAACCTACGTCGGACCATCTGACCGCCAATTCGGAAAAAAGTTCAGCGGCCCTGCGGACCGCCGCCCCACGACGTTAACCCGCATTCCGTTAGGCTGACGGCATGCCAGCGGTCGCGGGACCTGCGTCACTTCCCCCTGGTTCGGGATTTGACGCAACGGAAACAACCTCTGGATGATAACGATCTTCTCCATACATAAGCGGATGGTCCTCCCATGCTCTCAGGCTTCGACGGGCTGCGATTCAGTCACTGGCAAGCGGATATCCGCGACGACGGCGTCGTCGTGCTCAGCCTCGACCGCCAGGACGCGCCCGTCAACGCGCTGTCGCAGGACCTGCTGCTGGAACTGGGCGACCTGCTCGAGCGCATCGCCATCGACCCGCCCAAGGGCGTGGTGATCCGCTCGGCCAAGGCCAACGGTTTCATCGCCGGCGCGGACCTGAAGGAATTCCAGGAATTCGACCGCCGCGGCACCGTCAACGACGCGATCCGCCGCGGCCAGGCCACGTTCCAGAAGCTGGCCGAGCTGCCCTGCCCCACGGTCGCCGCGATCCACGGCTTCTGCATGGGCGGCGGCACCGAGATCGCGCTGGCCTGCCGCTACCGGGTCGCCTCCAGCGACGGCGCCACGCGCATCGGCCTGCCCGAGACCAAGCTCGGCATCTTTCCCGGCTGGGGCGGCAGCGCGCGCCTGCCGCGGCTGATCGGCGCGCCGGCGGCAATGGATCTGATGCTGACCGGGCGCACCGTGTCGGCGTCGGCGGCGCGGGCGATGGGCCTGGTCGACACGGTCGCCGCGCCGGCGCTGCTGCTCGATACCGCGGTGGCGCTGGCCTTGACCGGCAGCGCGCGCCCGTTCAAGCAGCGCGCCAGCGCCTGGGCCACCAACACCTGGCCGGCGCGCAAACTGCTGGCGCCGCAGATGCGCAAGCAGGTCGCACGCAAGGCGCGCAAGGAACACTACCCCGCGCCGTACGCGCTGATCGGCGTGTGGGAGCGCAGCGGCGGCGGCGGCATCCAGGCGCGGCTGGACGCCGAGCGCAAGGCCGTGGTCAAGCTGGCGAGCACGCCGACCGCGCGCAACCTGATCCGCATCTTCTTCCTTACCGAACGGCTCAAGGCGCTGGGCGGGAAGGACCATGGCATCCGCCACGTGCACGTGGTCGGCGCCGGGGTGATGGGCGGCGACATCGCCGCCTGGTCGGCCTACAAGGGCTTCGAGGTGACGCTGCAGGATCGCGAGCAGCGCTTCATCGATGGCGCCTTGAGCCGCGCCGGCGAACTGTTCGCCAAGCGGGTCAAGGACGACAGCAAGCGCCCGGCGGTGGCGGCGCGGCTGAAGGGCGACCTGGCCGGCGACGGCGTGCCGGTGGCCGACCTGGTGATCGAGGCGATCATCGAGAACCCGCAGGCCAAGCGCGAGCTGTACCAGTCGCTGGAACCGCGGATGCAGCCGGACGCGCTGCTCGGCACCAACACCTCCTCGATCCCGCTGACCGAACTGCGCGAGCACATCCAGCGCCCGGCGCAATTCGCCGGCCTGCACTACTTCAACCCGGTCGCGCAGATGCCGCTGGTGGAGATCGTCTGCCACGACGGCCTGGCCGCCGACAACCAGAAGCGGCTGGCCGCCTTCTGCAAGGCGATCGACAAGCTGCCGGTGCCGGTCGCCGGCACGCCCGGCTTCCTGGTCAACCGGGTGCTGTTCCCGTACCTGCTGGAGGCGGCGACCGCCTATGCCGAAGGCATCCCCGGCCCGGCGATCGACAAGGCCGCGGTGCAGTTCGGCATGCCGCTGGGGCCGATCGAATTGATCGACACCGTGGGCCTGGACGTGGCCGCCGGGGTCGGCGCGGAACTGGCACCGTTCCTGGGCCTGCCGATTCCCGCCGCGCTGCAGACCGTGGAGCCGGGCAAGCGCGGCAAGAAGGACGGCCAGGGCCTGTACGCCTGGGAGAACGGGCGTGCGAAAAAACCGGACGTGGCCAAGGACTACCAGGCACCGACCGACCTGCAAGACCGCCTGATCCTGCCGCTGCTCAACGAAGCGGTGGCGTGCCTGCACGAGGGCGTGGTCGCCGATGCCGACCTGCTCGACGCCGGGGTGATCTTCGGCACCGGCTTCGCCCCGTTCCGCGGCGGCCCGATCCAGCACATCCGTGCGGCCGGCGCCGACGCGTTGCTGGAGCGGCTGCGCGCGCTGCAGGCGCGCTATGGCGAACGCTTCGCGCCGCGCCCGGGCTGGGAGGCGCCGGCGCTGCGCGAGCCGGTGGCCTGAGTTCGGTTCGGCGGACTTTTCCCGGGTAGTTACAGGTACCCGGACCTTTGTGGGAGCGACTTCAGTCGCGACGGGCATTACCGGTAAAGCCCGTCGCGACTGAAGTCGCTCCCACAAGAGGCATCTTCCGCCTGTCGCATTCCAGATCCGCAGCGACTCTGCTCAAGAATGCGAATGCCCGTGCGCGCCATGCGCATGGCCGTGCCGATGCCCGTGGCCGCCGTGCTGGGCGTGATCGTGATCCGCATGCTCGTCGTGCGTCCCCGACGCCGCACGCGCCGGCGTGCCGCACGGCGGCGCGCCGCAATGCCCCGCTTCCATCTGCAAGGTGATGTGGTCGATGTCGAAGCGCGCGTGCAGGCCATCGCGCAGGGTCGCGCGCAGCGCATCGCTGTCGGTGCCGTCGGCGATCACCACGTGCGCGGTCAGTGCCGGGGTGCTCGAGGCCAGCGCCCACACGTGCAGGTCGTGCACATCCTCCACGCCCGGGGCGCCGCGCAGATAGCCGCGCACCGCGGCCATGTCCATGCCTTTGGGCACGCCTTCCAGCAGCACGTTGACCGCCTCGCGCAGCAGCACCCAGGTGCGCGGCAGCACCCACAGGCCGATCAGCACCGCCAGGATCGGATCGATCACCTTCCAGCCGGTGAGGCGGATCGCCAGCGCGCCGGCGATCACCGCCACCGAGCCGAGCATGTCGCTCCACACTTCCAGGTAGGCGCCCTTCATGTTCAGGCTCTCGCCGCTGCCGGCCTTGAGCAGGCGCATCGAGATAAGGTTGATCAGCAGACCGAACGCGGCGATGCCGAGCATGCCGACCGTGGCCACTTCCTGCGGCTGGCGGAAGCGCTGCACCGCCTCCCACAGGATGTAGGCGGCGACCACGAACAGCAGGCCGCCGTTGACCAGCGCGCCCAGCGCTTCCAGCCGCGCGTAGCCGTAGCTGCGCCTGGCGTCGGGCGGGCGCCGGCTCAGCCGCACCGCGACCAGCGCGATCATCAGCGCCAGGGTGTCGGTGGCCATGTGCGCGGCATCGGACAGCAGCGCCAGGCTGTTGGTCAGGAACGCGCCGGCGACCTCCACCAGCAGGAACGTGGCGGTCAGCCCCAGCGCCCACCACAGCGGTTGCTCGTGGCGGATCTCGGTCGGTGCGTGGCTGTGGTCGTGTC
Source organism: Xanthomonas hyacinthi (assembly GCF_009769165.1). Taxonomy (NCBI): domain Bacteria; kingdom Pseudomonadati; phylum Pseudomonadota; class Gammaproteobacteria; order Lysobacterales; family Lysobacteraceae; genus Xanthomonas; species Xanthomonas hyacinthi. Next base: position 3,698,476 of record NZ_CP043476.1, on the reverse strand, counting down.
CCATGAGCTGGCCTGGCAGGTACGTGCGGAGAAGATGCGCCAGCTTAGATCGGACCCGCCGCGGAGACTATTACACCGCGGCTGGCGTGCTTGCTGGGCAGCTGCAGGCATCGCGCGCTGCAGCTGCCCGAAACGCGATGCGGCAAACAGCCCGGCGACATGCCGCGATCCGGCAGATCGCATCCGCGCTGCCGATGGTGCGCAATATGCGGGCGTCGCCGGCAATGCCGCGCGTCACGGCAGCCAGCACAGCATCAACCCGCTGAGGCCGGCCAGCGCCAGCAGCGACAGCGTGCCCGCGGCCAGCACACGGCCGCCGGAGGCCAGCACCGAGCGCAGGTTCACCGACAGGCCCAGCGCCGCCATCGCCACCAGGGTCAGTCGCGCCGAAACGTGTTGCGCCACGTCCGCCGCTGCCGGCGGCAACAGGCCGGAGGAGCGCAGCAGCAGCATGCCGATGAAGCCCAGCACGAACCACGGCAGCACGCAGTGCAGCGGCAGGCGCGCGACGCCCGGCCGGCCTGCGCTCAGGCCGAGCAGCAGCAGCACCGGCCCCAGCATCACCACCCGCATCAGTTTGACCAGCGCGCCGACCTGCGCGCTGAGCGCGCCCACCGGCAGCGTCGCCGCCAGCACCTGCGGCACCGCGTAGACGGTCATGCCGGCGAGGATGCCGTAATGGCGCTGGTCCAGCCCGAACAGCGGCACCGCCAGCGGCAGGACCAGCACCACTACGATCCCCAACGCCGCGGTGAACGCGATCGAGGCCGCCACCTCGTCCGAATCGGCGTCGATCACTGGCGCGGCGGCGACGATCGCCGAGTTGCCACAGATCGCATTGCCGCACGCCACCAGCGTGGCCAGCCGTGTCGGCAGGCCGAGCAGGCGGCCGATGCCGTAGCCGATGCCGATCGCCAGCAGCACGGTGGCCGCGATCAGCCCGAGCAGCAGGCCACCAGCCGCGCCGACCGCACTGAAGCTGACCGACGCGCCGAGCAGCACGATCGCCACTTCCAGCGGCAGCCTGGCGGCGAACGCGATGCCGGCAGTGGTCCGCGCCGGCAGCTCCGAGGCCGTGCGCAGCAGCGTGCCGAGCACGATCGCGAACACCAGCGCGTCGATCCACGGCCGCCCCAGCCAGCGCAGCTGCATGCGTTCCCCCAGCATCGCCAGTGCCGCGACCGCGATTGCCAGCAGCAGGCCCGGCAACAGTGCCGTGCCCTTGCCTCGTGCCTTGTACATTGCCGCCACCGTCTCGAAGTAGCGGCAGGATGCGCCCGACCATCCTGTCATTCCATCGCATAATGCCGGATAGTTCGTTCGGTCCAATCGAACGATGCCGCCGTGACCCTGGAACAACTCGCCCTGTTCGTCGCCGTCGCCGAACGCCAGCACCTGACCCTGGGCGCGCAGGCCGCGCATCGCACGCCGTCGGCGGCCAGCGCCGCGATCAAGGCGCTGGAAACCCAGTACGGCGTGCCGCTGTTCCACCGCGTGGGGCGCGGCATCGCGCTGACCGCCGCCGGTGCGGCGTTTCTCGAAGAAGCCAAGGCGATCCTGGCGCGCACCCGCGCAGCGCAGCTGGCCTTGAGCGAGTGGCGCGGCGTGCTGCGCGGCACGCTCGACCTGCACGCCAGCCAGACCGTGGCCAGCTATTGGCTGCCGGTGCGGCTGATGGCGTTCCATGCGCGTTTCCCGCAGATCCAGATCCGCCTGAGCGTGGGCAACACCGAAAGCGTGGCGCGCGCGGTGGTCGAGGGCCGTGCGGAACTGGGTTTCGTCGAAGGCGGCGTGCACGATCCGCAGTTGCAGTTGTCCGTGCTCGGCCAGGACCGCCTGCTGCTGGTCGCCGCGCCGACGCATCCGCTGGCCGGACGCCTGCGCCTGGGCCTGCCGCGGCTGGCCGAGGCCAGCACCTGGATCATGCGCGAAGCCGGCTCCGGCACGCGCTCGGCATTCGAGGCGGCGCTGCGCGCGGCCGGGGTCGCGCCGGAACGCCTGCGCGTGGCACTGACCCTGCCCTCGAACGAAGCGGTGCTGTCGGCAGTCCACGCCGGCCACAGCCTGGCGGCGATCTCGCAACTGGCCGCGGCCCCATGGCTGGAGAGCGGCCGCCTGCAGCGCGTCGGCGCGGCGCTGGGCGCGCGCACGTTCCACGCACTGCGCCATCGCGAACGCAGCCTGGGTGCGGCGGCCGCGGCCCTGCTCGACAGCGGCGGCGATCGCGCCGCACGCGGCTGACGGCGATCGCGCACCGGCACGGGCGCGGCCATCGGGCACGCCATGCGCGCGAACGCGTCGGCTTGCGCAGCAGGCATGGCCCAGGCGCCACACAGACACGATGGGATCTTCGCGACGGCCAACGGCGCCGGCATGCCGCTCTGCAACATGTCGATCAATTCCAAAACAAGATAGTCGACAGCAAATGCTTCATTGGAATGGAATGGAAGCCGCTCCTATGCTCGCTCCAGTTCCTGGCGATCGGAACGGCGGAAGGGGGTTGCGTCCGCCACTGCCGGCCGCCGGAACGCGACAAGCCTCGCGCTGCGAGGCCGCGACACAACGCACGTTCGCACTATCCGCACGGGGACCACCCCTGCGATCTGCCAGCGCGACCAGGAGGACCGTCTTGCCCGGTCCCCTTTCATATGCTCGGTAACTTTCGTCCTGGGAGGGAACAAAGATGCCTTCGGAACAACAGCGTCGCCCGGCGTGTCGGCGCGCGCAGCACCAGGCCGCCCGCACGCTGCTCGGCTCGGCCATCGTTCTGGCCCTGGCCAGCGCCTTCGGCGTCCACGCGCAGAGCGTTGCCGCCGATCCGGCGCCGCCGGCCGGCACAACGACCGGTGATGCCGGGCAGGCCCCGGTCACCCTGGACAACGTGATGGTGATCGGCCAGCGCGCCAGCCTCGACCAGGCGGTGCAGGCCAAGCAGCTCGACGACCACGTGGTCGAGGTGATCTCCGCCGACAACATGGGGCAGATGCCCAATGTCACCGTGGCCGAGGCGCTGGTGCGCCTGCCCGGCGTCAACGGCACCCGCGACCGCGGCAACGAAAGCCTGGCCACGGTGCGCGGCCTCGGTCCGCGCATGACCATGGGCACCGTGAACGGCCGCGAGATCGCCTCCTCCGAGCCCAACCGCGCGGTGCGCTGGGAAGTGTTCCCCACCGAGATCGTCTCCACGGTCAAGGTCTACAAGACCCAATCGGCGGACCTGGTGGCCGGCGGCATCGCCGCCACCGTGGACATCTCCACGATCAGCCCGCTGGACCACAAAGGCCCCAGTTTCGTCGGCACCGCCGGCCCGATCTATTACGACGAGGGCACTGACGTGAAAGGCTATTCGCCCTGGGGCAACCGCCTCGGCGCCAGCTGGATCCACCGCTTCAACGACAATCTGGCGATCGCGCTCGACGCCACCTACCAGAAGCAGAAGAACGCCGGCGTCTCGATCGGCAGCTGGGGCTATACCGACGACAGCAATGCGCGCGACGTCGATGGCGACGGCAAGGTCGACTACACCCCGTGGGGTGCGGCCGACCAGCTCAAGCTGACCGAACAGACCCGCACCGGCGCGATGGGCACCGTGCAGTGGCGCTCGGGCAATTTCGAACTCAAGCTCGACGGCCTGTATTCGCGGATCAGGATCGACGAGGACCAGCGCCAGAACTGGTTCAACAATCTCGGCTACAGCATCTTCTCCGCCAGCAATCCGTACACCACGCCGGGTTCGTCCTACAGCATCGTCGACGGCGACGTGGTCGCCGCCACGTTGGCCAATTCCAACCTGCAGGTGGACCACGTCATCAGCCACTACAGCGAGGTCAAGACGCTCGCCGCCGGTGGCCTCAACGCGAAGTGGAGCGGCGACGCGTGGACCCTGGGCGGCGACCTGTCGTTCTCGCAGGCCAAGCGCGACAACGACTGGCGCGCGGTGCGCTTCGGCAGCAATCCGGACACCGTGTCCTTCGATTTCCGCCACGGCGTCACCCCCACCATCAGCACCAGCTCCGATTCGCCGGAATGGGGCATCAGCGGCCAGACCGAGCCGCAGGCGCTGCGCGACCGGATCGCGGCGCTGGCGCTGAGCGCCAGCCGCAGCATCGAAGACTCGCCGATCACCGCGCTGCAATTCGGCGCGCGTGCGGCGCGGCGCGAGAAGCAGAACCGCCATGCCACCAGCTCCCAATCCGGGTTCGATCAGCCGATCTCCGCCTACCAGGATCTGATCTATCCGCTGCAGATGCCCGACCTGAACGTGCCGACGCTGACCGGCGGCGATCTGGACGCGATCGCCAGGCTCGGCTTCGGCGGCTTCGATCCGAGCCTGGCCAGCGAGCAGTTGCTGGACCACTGGAACGTCAAGGAGAACGTGCGCGAAGCCTTCGCCAAGGCGGTATTCAGTTCGCAGTGGTTCGGCATCGACGTCACCGGCAACGCCGGCGTGCGCGTGGTCCACACCGACACCAGCAGCGACGGCTACGACACCATCGGCGGCGTGGTCCAGCCCAGCAGCGCCAGCAACGACTACACCGACGTATTGCCCAGCGCCACGCTCAACTTCCTGCTCGACGACGAGCGCATCCTGCGCTTCTCGGTGGCCAAGGTGATCGCGCGCCCGCCGCTGGACGAACTGCGCACCGGCCGCGCGCTCGACAATCCCAACACCACCGTCGGCCAGCTGACCGGCAGCGGCGGCAACCCGCAACTGAATCCGTTCCGCGCCACCCAGCTCGACCTGTCCTACGAGTGGTACTTCCACAAGGAAGCGCTGGCCGCGCTGGCGCTGTACCGCAAGTGGGTGGATTCGAGCATCGGCTACAAGACCCGGCACGAGACCATCGACGGCCGCGACTACCTGATCAGCGGCCCGTTCAACGGCGGCGGCGGCTACATCAACGGCGCCGAACTGACCTTCCAGACGCCGTTCTTCTTCATCCCGCACCTGGAGAACTTCGGCGTCTACTCGAACTATTCCTACGTCGAGTCCAACCTGCACGAGTTCTCGCCGGCCAACGACCCGCTGCCGCTCAGCGGCCTGGCGCGCAACACCGGCACCTTCGACCTGTGGTACAGCAACAGCAAGTTCGAAGCGCGCCTGGGCTACAAGTACCACAGCCCCTACACCGTGGTGTACGGCTGGAACGCCGCGCGCCTGGCGCGGCTGGAAAGCGAAGGCACGGTGGACCTGAGCCTGGCCTGGCGCTTCAGCGAGCACCTGGGGCTGAAGTTCCAGGTCGGCAACCTGACCAACGAGCCGCTGCGCGCCTACAGCGACAACAAGCGCAATCGCCTGGCCAACCAGGACGATGGCGGCTACCAGCTGTTCGGCCGCCGCTTCGCGCTGGAAGCGACCTACACGTTCTAGTTCCTCTGCCGCAGGTATCGCATGCCGCACACACGCCGTCACTGGATGCCAGCGCTCGCGCTGGCCCTCGCCGCCGCCCTCGCTCCGGCTGCCGCCGGCGCCGCTCCGCTGTACCTGGGCGCCGACCTGTCCTACGTCAACGAAATGGAGGACTGCGGCGTGCAGTACCGCGAACGCGGCGCGGTGCAGGACCCATTCGCGCTGTTCCACACGCATGGCGCCAACCTGGTGCGCGTGCGCCTGTGGAACGACGCGCGCTGGACCCGCTACAGCGACCTGAGCGACGTCAAGAAGAGCATACGCCACGCCCGCGCGCAGGGCATGCAGGTGCTGCTGGATTTCCACTACTCCGACGACTGGGCCGATGGCGAGAAGCAGTTGATCCCCAAGGCCTGGGCCGCGATCACCGACCAGGACGAACTGGCGCGCACGCTGTACGGCTACACCTACGACACGCTGAGCGCGCTGGACCGCGCCGGGCTGATGCCGGAGCTGGTGCAGGTCGGCAACGAGAGCAACTCGGAGCTGATGGACAGCCAGCCGTGGGACAAGCGCCGGCCGATCGACTGGGCGCGCAACGCCAGGCTGCTGCGCGCCGGCATCCAGGCGGTGCGCGACGCCGGCGCACGCTCGGCGATCAAGCCCAAGGTGATGCTGCATATCGCCCAGCCGGAGAACGTGGAGCCGTGGTTTGCCGCGGCCAGCAAGGCCGGCGTGCGCGATTTCGACGTCATCGGCATCAGCTACTACCGCAAGTGGTCCAGCGAATCGATGACCGGACTCGGCGCCACCATCAAGCGCCTGCGTAAACGCTACCGCGCCGAGGTGATGGTGGTGGAGACCGCCTACCCGTGGACGCTCAAGAGCGGCGACGCCTCGCCCAACCTGCTCGGCGAGGACTCGCTGATTCCAGGCTACCCGGCCACGCCGCAGGGCCAGCTGAAGTACCTGGTCGATCTGACCCAGTTGGTGATCGACAGCGGCGGCAGCGGCGTCGTGTACTGGGAACCGGCCTGGACCAGCAGCAGTTGCAAGACCCGCTGGGGCACCGGCTCGTCGTGGGAGAACGCCAGCTTCTTCGATTTCGGCAACGGCAACGAACTGCTGCCCGGCATCGAGTTCATGCGCCACGCCTACCGGCGCGCGCCCAAGCCCGCTACCAAGGCCAAGCCCGATGCGGTCAAGCCGCACAACCAGGACCCGCAACCATGATCGAACTGAGCCGACGCGAACTGCTGCGCTCGCTGGTCGCCGGCGGCGTGCAGGTAGCCGTTCCCGGCGCGGCGGCGGCCTTGGCGCCGGCAGCGCTGGCCGCGAGCGCCACCGACGCGGGTCAGGCGCTGGTGCTGGACGAAAACGCGCAAGCGCCGCGCGAACGGCTGCTGTGCGATTTCGGCTGGCGTTTCCACCTCGGCCATGCCGACGATCCGGCGCGCGACTTCAACTTCGGCACGTTCCAGCGCACCTACGCCAAGGCCGGCAAGGACACCGCCGACGCGGCCCTGCCCGGCTTCGACGACAGCGGCTGGGACGCGATCGACCTGCCGCACGACTGGGCGGTGGCGCTGCCGGTGCGCCAGGATCCCGCCTCCGCCGCCATGCTGGCCGACGACCCGGCCGCCGCGCATGGCTACAAGCCGCTCGGCCGCAACGACCCGCAGACCAGCATCGGCTGGTACCGGCGCGAACTGGAGATTCCGGCCGAAGACCTAGGCAAGCGGATCTGCCTGGAATTGGACGGCGTGTTCCGCGACTGCATCGTGTTCTGCAACGGCCACATCGTCGGCCGCAACGGCAGCGGCTATTGCGGCTTCGAGGTCGATCTCAGCGACGTGCTCGACTACGGCAAGCGCAACGTCATCGCCGTGCGCGTGGACGCCACCCTGGGCGAAGGCTGGTTCTACGAAGGCGCCGGCATCTATCGCCACGTGTGGCTGCGCAAGACCGATGCGCTGCACGTGCCGCTGGACGGCGTGTTCGTGCGTAGCCCGTGGCAAGGCGGCGCCGCGCAGGCGCTGGTCAGCACCGAACTCGGCAACAGCGGCGCCGAACCGCGCAGTTGCAGCGTCACCTCGGTGATCCGCGCGCCGGACGGGCGCATCGTCGCGCGCGCGACCGCGGCGCCGGTCACCGTGGCGCCGGGCCTGGTGCAGCGCGTCGAACAGACGCTCGATCTCGGCACGCCCGCGCTGTGGTCGCCGGACACGCCGCAGCGCTACACCCTGTCCACCCACCTGCACAGCGACGGCCGCGCCTGCGACGCGCTGAGTACGCGCTTCGGCGTGCGCAGCCTGCAGTTCGACCCGCAGCGCGGCCTGCTGCTCAACGGCGCGCCGTTCAAGCTGCACGGCACCAACAACCACCAGGACCATGCCGGCGTCGGCACCGCCATTCCCGAGCGCCTGCACGAATGGCGCCTGCGCCAGCTCAAGTCAATGGGCTGCAACGCGTACCGCAGCGCGCACAACCCGGCCGCGCCGGAAGTGCTGGAACTGTGCGACCGCCTCGGCCTGCTGGTCATCGACGAGACCCGGCGCATGTCCTCCGACAGCGAGGCGTTGGCCGAACTGGAAACGATGCTGCGGCGCGGCCGCAACCATCCCTGCGTGATGCTGTGGTCGCTCGGCAACGAGGAGCCGCAGATGGTCACCGCGCGCGGCGCGCGCATCGTCGCGCGCATGCAGCGCCTGGTGCGGCGCCTGGATCCGACCCGCCCCACCACCTTCGCGATGGACCAGGGCTTCGACGACAGCGTCGGCCAGATGGTGGACGTGCTCGGCTTCAACTACCGCACCCCGCAGATGGACGCCTTCCACGCGCGCCATCCCGACATCCCGATCTACGGCAGCGAAACCGGCAGCACCGTCGGCGTGCGCGGCAACTACCGCAGCGACGACACGCGCGGCTACTCGCGCGCCTACGACCTCGACCACCCATGGTGGGCGAGCAGCGCCGAAGCCTGGTGGAGCTACGTCGCGCAACGGCCGTACATCGCCGGCGGCTTCGTCTGGACCGGCTTCGACTACCGCGGCGAACCCACCCCGTACAACCGCTGGCCGAACCTGGCCTCGCAGTTCGGCATCCTCGACAGCTGCGGCTTCCCCAAGGACAACTACTGGTACTACCGCGCGCAATGGACCCGCGAGCCGGTGCTGCACCTGTTCCCGCACTGGAACTGGGACGGCCTGCTGGACGAGGGCGACAACGGCATGGTCGACGTCTGGTGCCACAGCAACCTGGACGCGGTGGAACTGCTGGTCAACGGCGCCAGCCAGGGCCTGCAGCACGTGCCCGCCTACGGCCACGTCGAATGGCGGGTGAAGTACGCACCCGGCAGCATCGAAGCGCGCGGTTATCGCGACGGCGAGCAGGTGCTGCTGCAGACCCGCCAGACCGTCGGCGCGCCGGCCGCCGTGCGCCTGCGCAGCGAGCGCCCCGAGTTGCTTGCCGATGCCGAGGATGTCGCCGTGGTCGCGGTCGAGATCGTGGATGCGCAAGGCCGCGTCGTCCCCACTGCCGACACCGCCGTGCGCTTCGCCGTACGCGGTGCCGGCCGACTGATCGGCCTGGGCAACGGCGACCCGGCCAGCCACGAGAACGACAAGGGCGACAGCCGCCGCGCGTTCAATGGCCTGTGCATGGCGCTGCTGCAGACCTCGCGCATGACCGGCACGCTGGTGCTGGAAGCGACTGCACCCGGATTGGCCCCTGCCCGGCTGGCGCTGAAGACCGTGCGAACCAAGGCACGGCCGTTCGTGGCCTGACGCGGGCGCGTCCTTTCAAGTAACCACGCCGGCGCGCGCACGGCGGACGCCGGGCGCTCCCGACTCCGCCCCTCCTGAGCAGGTGCCCAGGCGCACCATCTACGCCCCGCCCATGCCGTGGTCGGAGCGATATCCACGCACGCCTGGGTGAAGTCGCCGACGCTTCGCCCCGAAGCCGATCTTCACCGCCTCTCACGCATCTCCAAGCCCGTGAAGCTGCGTCGCCCCAGCGATGCGCTCCCCCCCGCGGCGCATGGCCGTGAGGGATCGCAAGCCGTCAGCGCAAGCGCGAGAATGCACCGATGCCGGCGATCGCCAGCCGCTCGGCGGGCACCGCCGTTTCGGCAAACGACAGCCGCAGGTAGCGGATCTGGCGGACCTCGGGGAAATTCAGACGCTGGGTCGAGAGCGCATAGGCAATATTGGACAGCTCGCCGGCCCCGGCCGGTTGCCAGTGCTGGCCATCTTCGCTGCTTTCGGCGCGATAGCCTTTCGGCGGCGCCGCGCCGTTCATCACCGTGCGCGAGGGCGTGAGGCTGAAGCCAGCGACCTGACGCAACGCGCCGAGGTCGATGGTCACCTGCGCGGGATGGCCAGGCTTCGGAGCGGGCATGATCCAGATCGTGCCGGCATCGTCGTCGAGCAACTTCTCCGCCCCCGGTGCGCTGGCCTCGACGATTCGCCAACCAGCGCTGGACAGCACGTCCGGCGCGTTCGCCGTCGGCCGCGCGACCGCAACCGGCGCAACAGCGCGGAACAGCGCGAATTCGCTGATCGCCGGGCATACCGGCGCCTCGAGCACGAGCAGGCGCACACGGCGCGCGGCGACCGGGGAATCGAGCCGCAGGATCCGCTGTGCACCGATGCATTGCGCTTCGGCCAACCGCCGCCATTGCCCATCGACCTCGGCTTCGATCGCGAAGCGGGTGACGCGCACGCCCAGCGGCAGGTATTCGCGCAGCCGGATCAAGTCGAAGCTGCGCACCGCCGACAGTTCCAGCGTCAGCGTCGGCGTGGTGACGTCGTCCGGCGTGGACCAGTAGCTGTCCGGCTGACGGTCGAGCACGCGCGCCGGCTCGAACCCAGGACCGCGAGACGCGCTGGCGCTGGCCTTGGCGCCCTTGGCCAGATCGATGGCGAAGCTGCCGCGGATCGCGTCGCCGAAGCTCTGCAGTACCGCAACGTCGTGGTCGGCGATACAGCCGCGCCGGTCGGGCGGAAGATTGAGGTTCATGTTGGTGCCGCGCGCGACGGAGGTGTCGAAATAGCGCACCAGATTCTCCGGGCTGCGCACCTTGCCGTCTTCATCGGCATGGTAGAACCAGCCCGGGCGGATCGAGGTGTTGGTTTCCGCGGGCCACCACAGTGCCGCCCCGCGCACGCCGGCATTGCCGTTTTCCTGGGTGTAAGCGGCATTGGGCATGGTCGGCCAGCACGGATCGCCGGCGACGCCGTCCTCGTTGCCGACCCAACGGATATCGGCGCCGAGCGGGTCGAAGGTGCAGGCCATCGGCTGGTGCTGGTGGACCAGCTCGATCATCCGCGCCCGGTCAGGCGTGTCGGCCAAAGGCAGAGCCCATCGTGGTGCTTGGCGGTAAAAATGAGCCCTTTCAGATTGCCGGCCTTGGCAGCGGCGACAATTTGATCGGCAGAGAAATCACTGGGATCGAATTTGCGCGGATCTTCGTCGCCGTAGCCCCATTCCTTGTCGGTATCGGTAAAGGTGTTCATCGCAAAATGCACGAAGGCGTATTGCTCCCACCGATGCCACCGCAGCTGTCGCGCGCTAGGGCGTGTCATCAATTAAGCAGGATGACAGAGGCGATCCAGTAAATCGCGCCGAGGAAGTTGCCGGCGGTCTTGTCGTATCGGGTGGCAATGGCCCGGTACTGCTTGAGTTTGGCAAAGAAGTTCTCGATCAGGTGTCGATCCTTGTACAGCACCCGGTCGTAGTCGCGCTGCACTTTGCGCGTTGGATGGGAGGGGATGACAATCTGCGTCCCCTGCCGCTGCATCGGCTCGATGACACGTGCCCTGGCATCGTAGGCGCGGTCAGCGAGCAGGGCGCCGACCGACAGTTGCGGCAGCAACGCATCTGCACCTTCCAGATCCGACGCCTGGCCTGCGGTCAGATGAAACGCCACCGGATTGCCCAGTGCATCGACCACGGCGTGGATCTTGCTGCTTAGCCCGCCTCGGCTGCGTCCGATGGCCTGCGGCGCCCCCCTTTTGCCCCGGCGCTGTGCTGATGCGCCCGGACGATGGTGCTGTCGATCATCGCGTACTCATTGTCCGCCTCCTCTGACAGGGCGTGGAACACGCGTTGCCAGACGCCGGACCGGCTCCAGCGGCTATGCCGCAGGTGGATCACGCGGAAGTCGCCGAAGCGCTCAGGCAGATCCCGCCAGGGGATGCCGGCTCGGTAGCGGTAGAGCACGGCTTCGACAAACAGCCGGTTGTCCTTGGCGGTCACACCCACATGGCCGGCTCGGCCGGGGAGCAGGTCACGGATGCGATCCCACTGATCGTCTCGCAGGGCGTAGCGGCGTGCCATTGCAGGGGTGTGCAGGAAAGAAAGGGGCAACAAGCATCGCCTATCCGAACAATTGATGACAATCCCTAGGCACGGCGCCCCACGGCGCCGGCCCCCTGGGGCGCGGCGCGGCCGCGATCCGAGCGGCGAATGCGCTGAAACTTGCGGCGACGGCCACAACACCAGTGGCAAGAAAGGCACGACGATCGATCATTAGCGCCTCCGACTCTGCACAAGCTCAGATCTTTAGCTTTTCCAACGGCGGAAGGGTTCTGCCCCGAAGCCACGGACGGTTGTGCAAGGGTGGAGAACGTCGATCCTGTGTGGCGATCCTTTGCGGCATCCTTGGGCGATCGAACTGCGCGTTGTCGCCGATCCCCAGTTGCCGCGCCACCCGAGCGCAGCTGATGCCCGGCCGGCCAGCCGGCGCAACCGCACCGGGCTTGAACTCGGCACCGAACGTGCTGCGCGTGGACAGAACATTCCTCGTGGCCCTGATCGGCCGTCCTGCAAGTGTCCATGGAAACGGGGCAGCACCCGGAGTTCCACAGTGGATCGGCAGATGGCGCGTCGGACCGTAGAGCCACGCTGGAGCTGCGCCACCCTGTCATTTGTTGGCTGCACGCGTCCATACTTGCCCACAGACAACCATCCCGAAATTCTTTAACCCATTGAATCCGATGCAAAATCGAGAGAAAACCCAAGCTCCTGGAAGCGCGGCAGAGCACACCCCGCTGATGAAGCAGTTCTTCGCCGCCAAGTCCGAGTACCCGGACCTGCTGCTGTTCTTCCGCATGGGCGATTTCTACGAGCTGTTCTACGACGACGCGCGCAAGGCCGCGCGGCTGCTGGACATCACCCTGACCCAGCGCGGTAGCTCCGGTGGTGCGCCGATCCCGATGGCCGGGGTGCCGGTGCATGCCTACGAGGGCTACCTGGCGCGGCTGGTGGCGTTGGGCGAGTCGGTGGCGATCTGCGAGCAGATCGGCGATCCGGCGCTGGCCAAGGGCCTGGTCGAGCGCAAGGTGGTGCGCGTGGTCACCCCGGGCACGGTCACCGACGAGGCGCTGCTCGACGAGCGCCGCGACACCTTGCTGATGGCGATCGCGCGCAACAAGCACGGCTACGGCCTGGCCTGGGCCGATCTGGCCGGCGGCCGCTTCCTGGTCAACGAGGTCGACAGCGAGGACGCGCTGGAGGCGGAGCTGGCGCGGCTGGAGCCGGCCGAACTGCTGGTGCCCGACGAGGACCAGTGGCCCGAGTTCCTGCGCGAGCGCCGCGGCGTGCGCCGCCGCGCGCCGTGGCTGTTCGACGCCGACAGCGGCCGCCGTCAGTTGCTCAACTTCTTCCAGCTGCACGATCTGAGCGCATTCGGCCTCGACGACGACAATTCCGGCAAGGGCCGGCGCGCCATCGCCGCCGCCGCCGCCCTGCTCGGCTACGTGGAGGAGACGCAGAAACAGCGCCTGCCGCATCTGACCGCGATCGCGATGGAGACCGCCAGCGAGGCGATCGCGATGAACGCCGCCACCCGCCGCCATCTGGAGCTGGACACGCGGGTGGACGGCGATACCCGCAACACCTTGCTCGGCGTGCTCGACAGCACGGTCACGCCGATGGGCGGACGCCTGCTGCGGCGCTGGCTGCACCGCCCGCTGCGCCTGCGCGAGGTGCTGGTGCAGCGTCACCACGCGGTCGGCACGCTGATCGACCGCGGCGCCGATGCCGACCTGCGCGACGCGTTCCGCGCGCTCGGCGACCTCGAGCGCATCCTCACCCGGATGGCGCTGCGTTCGGCGCGGCCGCGCGATTTCTCCACGCTGCGCGACGGCCTGGGCCTGCTGCCGGCGGTGCGCGCGGTCCTGGCGCCGCTGGATTCGCCGCGGCTGGCCGCGCTGGCCGCGGAACTGGGCCAGCACGACGAGATCGCGCACCTGCTGGCCTCGGCCATCGCCGAGCAGCCGCCGCTCAAGCTCAGCGACGGCGGCGTCATCGCCGCCGACTACGACGCCGAGCTGGACGAACTGCGCCGGCTCAGTACCCATGCCGACCAGTTCCTGATCGACCTGGAAGCGCGCGAGCGCGCCAGCAGCGGCATCGCCACGCTGAAGGTCGGCTACAACCGCGTGCACGGCTACTACATCGAGATCAGCAAGGGCCAGGCCGACAAGGCGCCGGTGCACTACACGCGGCGGCAGACGCTGACCAACGCCGAGCGCTACATCACCGAGGAACTGAAGAACTTCGAGGACAAGGTGCTGTCGGCGCGCGAGCGCGCGCTGGCGCGCGAGAAGCTGTTGTACGAAGCCCTGCTGGACACCCTGGGCGAACGCCTGGAACCGCTCAAGCGCGCCGCCGCCGCGCTCAGCGAACTGGACGTGCTGGCCGGCTTCGCCGAGCGCGCGCAGGCGCTGGACTGGGCGCAGCCGGAACTGGAAAGCGCGCCGTGCCTGCGCATCGAACGCGGCCGCCACCCGGTGGTGGAAGCGGTGCGCGAGCAGCCGTTCGAACCCAACGACCTGGACCTGCATCCGGAGCGGCGCATGCTGGTGATCACCGGCCCGAACATGGGCGGCAAATCCACCTACATGCGCCAGAACGCGCTGATCGTGCTGTTGGCGCACATCGGCAGCTACGTACCGGCCACGCGTGCGGTGATCGGCCCGATCGACCGCATCCTGACCCGCATCGGCGCTGGCGACGACCTGGCGCGCGGCCAGTCCACCTTCATGGTGGAAATGGCAGAAACCAGCTACATCCTGCACCACGCCAGCGCGCAGTCGCTGGTGCTGATGGACGAGATCGGCCGTGGCACCTCCACCTACGACGGCCTGGCCCTGGCCGACGCGGTGGCGCGCCACCTGGCCCACCACAACCGCTGCTACACCCTGTTCGCCACGCACTATTTCGAACTGACCGCGCTGGCCGACGAATCGGTCGCAGGCGGCGCCAGCGGCATCGCCAACGTGCACCTGGATGCGGTCGAGCACGGCGACAAACTGGTGTTCATGCACGCGGTCAAGGACGGCCCGGCCAACCGCAGTTTCGGCCTGCAGGTGGCGGCGCTGGCCGGCCTGCCCAAGGCCACCGTCGCGCAGGCGCGGCGGCGGCTGGCGGAACTGGAGCAGCGCGGCGGCGAGAGCCACGCCTCGCAGATGGTGCCGCAGGCGCTGGACGCGCCGCAGCAGTTCGGCCTGTTCGCCGCCGCGCCGTCGGCGGCGCAGGACGCGCTGGCGGCGCTGGACCCGGACGAGCTGACCCCCAAGCAGGCGCTGGAAGCCTTGTACCGGCTCAAGTCGCTGCTGTAGCGCCTTGCACGCAGCCTGCCCCGGACCGGACCGCACCTCCTCCACCCCGGCAGCCCCTCTCCCACCGGGAGAGGGGTTGGGGTGAGGGTCCGGCCGCGCAGCACACGCAACCGCTGCAGACCGCATTCCGCTAGACGCTAGCCGGCGCCACGCTCGCCGACATGTCCGGATTCGGATGCGCCGCGATCAACGCATCGTCGATGGCGTTGGCACGCAGCGCCCCGGGCCGGGCGACATGCTGTTGCGCGAAGGCGACGCATGCGGGACGCCGCTCGAGCAGGCCGACACGCAGGTAGAAACCCAGCACGGCCGCGGCAAGGCCAATCCGGTCGGCACGCTCCGGTCAAACCGCGGACACGGTCTACGGCGATCCTCGAGCCGCTCCGCACCGCCATTTCATAGAGATTACCTATCGATCCCGTAGGATCATTCGAATTCCCTACCGCAATGACTCCGCCTATCGTGTCTTCCAATCGCCGTGCGCCATGCTTGCATTCCTTGCATCCAAGCGCCCGGCCCCGCAATCACGCGCACCGTACGACCACGGCGCGCGGCCACCCAGCGTCCATCAAGGTAGCCTAGCCATGACCAGCGAATCGAAGTGCCCGTTCCACAGCGCCGCCAGCAGCGGCACCACGAACCAGGACTGGTGGCCGCAGCAGTTGCGCGTGGACCTGCTCAGCCAGCATTCGTCCAGGACCAATCCGCTGGGCGACACGTTCGACTACGCCAAGGCCTTCAACACACTCGACCTGCAGGCGCTGAAGCAGGACCTGCACGCGCTGATGACCGATTCGCAGGACTGGTGGCCGGCCGACTTCGGCCACTACGGCCCGTTGTTCATCCGCATGGCCTGGCATAGCGCCGGCACCTATCGCACCGGCGATGGCCGCGGCGGCGGCGGCCGCGGCCAGCAGCGCTTCGCCCCGCTCAACAGCTGGCCGGACAACGTCAGCCTGGACAAGGCGCGGCGCCTGCTGTGGCCGATCAAGCAGAAGTACGGGCAGGCGATCTCCTGGGCCGACCTGCTGATCCTCACCGGCAACGTCGCGCTGGAATCGATGGGCTTCAAGGCCTTCGGTTTCGCCGGCGGCCGCGAAGACACCTGGGAGCCGGACCAGGACGTGTACTGGGGCCGCGAGACCACCTGGCTGGGCGGCGACGTGCGCTATGCGCATGGCTCGGACGGTGTGGACAAAGCCGACGGCGTGCTGGTGTCCGACGACGATGCCGATGGTGACGTGCACACGCGCAATCTGGAAAACCCGCTGGCCGCGGTGCAGATGGGCCTGATCTACGTCAATCCGGAAGGCCCGGACGGCAATCCCGATCCGCTGCTCGCCGCCAAGGACATCCGCGACACCTTCGCGCGCATGGCGATGAACGACGAAGAGACGGTCGCGTTGATCGCCGGCGGCCATACCTTCGGCAAGACCCACGGCGCCGGCCCGGCCGACAATGTGGGCGCCGAACCCGAGGCCTCCGACCTGGACGCGCAAGGCCTGGGCTGGCGCAACCGCTTCGGCAGCGGCAAGGGCGGCGACACCATCACCAGCGGCCTGGAGGTCACCTGGACCACCACCCCGACGCAGTGGAGCAACGATTTCTTCGAACACCTGTTCAAGTTCGAGTGGGAGCTGAGCAAGAGCCCGGCCGGCGCGCACCAGTGGGTGGCGAAGAACGCGCAGGCGCTGATCCCGGACGCGCACGATGCGTCGAAGAAGCGCCTGCCGACCATGCTCACCACCGACCTGGCGCTGCGCTTCGATCCGGCCTACGCCGCGATCTCGCGCCGCTTCCTGGAGCACCCCGAGCAGCTCGCCGATGCCTTCGCCCGCGCCTGGTTCAAGCTGACCCACCGCGACATGGGCCCGCGTGCGCGCTACCTCGGCCCCGACGTGCCGGCCGAAGAACTGCTCTGGCAGGACCCGATCCCCGCGCTGGACCATGCCCTGGTCGATGCGCAGGACATCGCCGCACTCAAGCGCAGCCTCCTCGACTCGGGCCTGAGCATCGCGCAACTGGTCTCGACCGCGTGGGCCTCGGCCTCCACCTTCCGCGGCTCGGACAAGCGCGGCGGCGCCAACGGCGCGCGCATCCGCCTGGCGCCGCAGAAGGACTGGGAGGTCAACCAGCCCGAACAGCTGGCGCAGGTGCTGGCTGCGCTGGAACGCATCCAGGCGCAGTTCAACGGCGCCCAGAGTGGCGGCAAGAAGATCTCGCTGGCCGACCTGATCGTGCTCGGCGGCGCCGCCGCGGTCGAGCGGGCGGCGCAGAACGCCGGGCAGACGCTGACCGTGCCATTCGCGCCGGGGCGCATGGACGCCTTGCAGGAACAGACCGACGTCGAATCGTTCGCGGTGCTGGAACCGGTGGCCGACGGCTTCCGCAACTACAGCAAACGCCGCTACGCGGTGCCGGCCGAGGCGCTGCTGATCGACAAGGCGCAGCTGCTGACCCTGACCGCGCCGGAGATGACCGTGCTGGTCGGCGGCCTGCGCGTGCTCGGCGCCAATGTCGGCCAATCGGCGCATGGCGTGTTCACCAAGCGCGCCGACACGCTGAGCAACGACTTCTTCGCCAACCTGCTGGACATGCGCATCGAATGGAAGGCGACCTCGGATGCAAAGGAGCTGTACGCAGGCCGCGACCGCGCCAGCGGCGAACAACAGTGGACCGGCACGCGCGCGGACCTGGTGTTCGGTTCCAACTCGATCCTGCGCGCGCTGGCCGAGGTGTATGCCAGTGCCGACGCGCAGCAGAAGTTCGTGCGCGACTTCGTCGCGGCCTGGAGCAAGGTGATGGAGTTGGACCGCTTCGACCTGGCGGCCTGAGTTCGGCGACAGGCCCGGCATCGCCAAGGCGGCTGGGTGCCCTGTAGGAGGGACTTCAGTCCCGACTGCATGCTGCCTCGAAAAGTCCGCCGCTTCGCCCGTCGCGGCTGAAGTCGCTCGCACAAGGGTGTAGGCGCGGCAATGGCACACCGGCCCTTCGATCATGCCCCCGCCTACAGCGCGTCCAGGTCGCCCAGCGCGCGGATCAGGCGCCGCGCGCGCTTGTCCGGCTTGCCCTCAGGCGCCTGGTAGCCGTTGCGTTCGGCGCTGCGTTGCGCGCGTTGCTGCGCGCGACGCGCGCGCGAGGCCTCGCTCTCCAGGTACAGCGTCTGCGCGACGCTGGCCGGGCCGCGGTTGTCGCTGAGCGCCAGCACCTGGATCTCGAACACCTCGTCGCCGCGCTCCACCCGCAAGCGCTCGCCCACGCGCACCGCGCGCGAGGATTTCGGCCGCTGTCCGGCCACGTCCACCTTGCCGGTTTCCACCGCCTGCTTGGCCACGCTGCGGGTCTTGAAGAAGCGCGCGGCCCATAGCCAGACATCCAGCCGGACCACACTCGGTTGCGCTAGCGGTTCATTCATCGTGCTTACGGAAATCCACGTTCATCGGTCGGTCGTCGCGGCGCGCGCTGGACTACTGCAGCGACGCCGACGGATGGCGGCGCAGCCGGCGCTGGCTGACCGCCAGGCCGTCGGCGCGCGACGGGATCGCGCTGTCGCCCTCGCCGACCAGGCATTGCGGGGGTTCGCCCGGCCGCGGGTTGGCTCCGGTCCCACGCGCGTCGTCGGCGCAAGCGGCCAGCGCCAGCGCGCTGCATCCGATCCACTGCAGATTGCGGCGCGATCGCGGCATTGCAAGTTTCTCTGGTGGGTACTGCGCCGACAGCCTGCGCCCCGGCCTGCAGCTACGCCGCAAGCCAGCATCCGCATCGACGCATTCAGTCTAGGACGTTCCCAACCGCGCCACCTCTGCCATGCGTCGCCCCCCGGGTTCGCGTGCAGGTGCTAGTGTGCCGGGCTTCCCATCCGTGCAGGCATGCAATGCCCAAGTCCGCCGCGCTCACCGAAGGCCCGATCGGCCGGCAGTTGCTGCTGTTCTCGCTGCCGATCCTGGCCGGCAACATCGCGCAATCGCTGAACGGCTCGGTCAACGCCGTCTGGATCGGCCGTTATCTTGGCGAAGCGGCGCTGACCGCGGTGGCCAACGCCAACAGCATCATGTTCTTCCTGATCGGCTCGGTGTTCGGCATCGGCATGGCCGCCACCATCCTGATCGGCCAGGCGATGGGCCGCGGCGACGTGGCCCAGGCGCGGCGGGTGATGGGCACCAGTGCCACGTTCTTCATCGGCATCTCGGTGCTGATCGCGGCCGGCGGCTGGTGGCTGGCGCGGCACCTGCTCGCGGCGATGGGCACGCCGGCCGCCTCGCTGCCGCTGGCCGAGGCCTATCTGCGCGTGATCTTCCTGGCGATGCCGCTGCTGTACGCGTTCGCGTTCCTGTCCGCGGCGCTGCGCGGCGCCGGCGATGCGCGCACCCCGTTCCGCTTCCTGCTGCTGTCGGTGCTGCTGGACATCGGCTTCAATCCGCTGCTGCTGTTCGGGCTGGGGCCGTTCCCGAAACTGGGCATCGCCGGCGCCGCCTGGGCCACGCTGATCGCCCAGGCCATCGCGCTGGCCGGGCTGCTGCTGTATCTGCGCCACAAGCGCCATGTGCTGTGGCTGGGGCGGCAGGACGCGCGGCTGTTCCGCATCGATGCGACGATCCTGCGCGCGCTGATCGTCAAGGGCGTGCCGATGGGGCTGCAGATGGTGCTGATCTCGCTGGCGATGATCGTGATGATGTCGATGGTCAACGGCTACGGCACCGATACCTCGGCCGCCTACGGCGCCGCAATGCAGCTGTGGACCTATGTGCAGATGCCGGCGATGGCGATCGGCGCGGCCTGCTCGTCGATGGCCGCACAGAACGTCGGCGCGCAGCGCTGGGACCGGGTCGCGGCGACCGCGCGGCAGGGCGTGCTGTTCAACTTCCTGCTGACCGGCGCGCTGATCGCACCGCTGATCCTGCTCGACCGCTGGACCCTGGCGCTGTTCCTGCCGCCGCACAGCGCGGCGCTGGAGAGCGCGCGCCATCTCAACCACATCGCGGTGTGGTCGTTCCTGTTCTTCGGCGTGACCTTCGTGATCTCCGGCGTGGTCCGCGCCACCGGCGCGGTGCTCCCGCCGCTGCTGATCCTGGCGCTGTCGCTGTGGGGCATCCGCGTGCCGTTCGCGCAGCTGCTGCAGCCGCAGTTCGGCGCCGACGCGGTGTGGTGGAGCTTCCCGACCAGCGCGACCTGCTCGATGGGGCTGTCGCTGGCCTATTACCGCTGGGGCAACTGGCGCAAGGCGCACATGCTGGCGCAGCCGCGCCCGGAGGAAATGGCGCATCCCGCGGAAGTGCCGGCGCAGCCGCCGGCGCCGGTGGCCGACGTGGCGATCGCGCAGGATCCGGCGCGCTGAGCGCTGCGCGCGGACCCTGGACAGAACGGCCTAGCGCTGCATGCGAAAGCAGGCTGAAGCCCCGACCGGAAACCAACAGTCGCGGCAATGCCCATCGCAAGCGCGCATCTGCGCGCATCGCGACGCAGCTGCGCGCAGCAACCCCGCAAACGCAAACGGCCGCCCGAAGGCGGCCGTCGCGGCAGCGACCGGAGTCGCTGGGGGATTACTCGGCCTTGGCGGCGGCCGCAGCGGCCTGGCGCGCGACCTTGGCCTGCGCAGCGGCGGCCAGATCTTCCTTGATGCGGGCGGCCTTGCCTTCCAGGCCACGCAGGTAGTACAGCTTGCCGGCGCGG
The DNA here is from genome assembly GCF_009769165.1 of Xanthomonas hyacinthi. Classification (NCBI taxonomy): domain Bacteria; kingdom Pseudomonadati; phylum Pseudomonadota; class Gammaproteobacteria; order Lysobacterales; family Lysobacteraceae; genus Xanthomonas; species Xanthomonas hyacinthi. Next base: position 3,677,830 of record NZ_CP043476.1, on the reverse strand, counting down.
ACCTTGCCGCGGCGCTTCACTTCGACCGAGTCGATGATGGCGCTGTGGCTCTGGAACACGCGCTCCACGCCGAAGCCGTGCGAGATCTTGCGCACGGTGAACGAGGAGTTCAGGCCGGCGTTCTTGGTACCGATCACCACGCCTTCGTAGGCCTGGACGCGCTCGCGGTTGCCTTCCTTCACCTTGACGTTGACGACGATGGTGTCGCCCTGGTTGAACTCCGGCAGCTTGCGCTGGATCTGGGCGGCTTCGAAGTCGGCCAGGATGGTCTTGTTGAGCTTGCTCATGGTGGGCACCGCTTGTGTCTGGTGAGGTGGTCCGGCAGTCGCCGCACGGCGATTGCGCGATATACGGATGGGCCAAGCACAGAGGGCTTGACCGGAAAGCCGCGCATTTTAACCCAGTCGTGCCGCCATGGCTAGGGCTTGGATGGATTTTCCTGCGCGGGCGACGGATCGGCCTGCAGGCCCTGGCGGAATTCCTCCAGCAGCCGCCGGTCGACCGCGCTCAGCGCGGCCTGGTCCAGCAGCTCCGGGCGCCGCAGCCAGGTCCGGCCCAGCGCCTGCATGCGCCGCCAGCGCGCGATCGCGGCATGGTTGCCGGAGCGCAGGATGGCCGGCACCTCGCCCAGCGCGTGCTCGCGCGGATGGGTGTAGTGCGGGCAGTCGAGCAGCCCGTCCGGGCCTTCGAAGCTGTCCTGGGCGGCGGACTCGGCATCGTTCAGCGCGCCCTCCTGCAGCCGGGTCACCGCATCGACCAGCACCGCCGCGGCCAGCTCGCCGCCGGACAGCACGTAGTCGCCGATCGAGATCTCCTCGTCCACCGCGGCGGCGACGAAGCGCTCGTCCACCCCCTCGTAGCGTCCGCACAGCAGCACCAGCCGCGGCAGCGCCGCCAGTTGGCGGGCCCTGGCCTGGGTCAGCGGCGCGCCCTGCGGGCTCAGGTAGATCACCGGCGCCGGTTGCGGGTCGGCGTCGCGCACCGCCTGCAGGCAGGCCTGCAGCGGCTCGATCATCATCACCATGCCCGGGCCGCCGCCGAACGGGCGGTCGTCCACCTTGCGGTAGCCGCCGGTGGCGTAATCGCGCGGGTTCCAGCCGTGCAGCGCCAGCAGCGCACGCTCCTGCGCGCGGCCGACCACGCCGAACGCGGCGCACTGGGCGACGAACTCGGGGAACAGGCTGATGACGTCGATGCGCATTGGGGCGGGGAATGGGGAGTCGGAAACGGAGAATGGCAGAGCAAAGAGCTCAGCCGAAGTCGGCAGCTTCGCTCAGAACTCGGGGTCCCAGTCGACCACGACCAGGTTGGCGTCGAAATCCACCGATTTGATGTAGTCCGGCTGCACGAACGGCAGCAGCCGCTCGCGGTCGCCGCGCACCACCAGCACGTCGTTGGCGCCGGTGGAGAACAGGTGCGAGACCTGGCCCAGGGCCACGCCGTCGACGGTGCGCACGTCCAGGCCTTCCAGGTCCACCCAGTAGTATTCGTCGGGCCTGGGCGGCGGCAAGGTATCGCGCGCCACGTAGATCTCGGTGCCGCGCAGCGCCTCGACCGCATCGCGATCGGTGACGTCGGGCAAGGTGACCACCAGGTGCTTGCTGGATTCGCGGCCGCGCACGCCGCTGAGGGTGCTTTCGCTGCCGTCGGGCTTGCGCACGATCCAGGGCTGGTAGCGAAAAATGGCGAGGCGCGGCTCGGTCCACGACTCCAGCTTGGCCTCGCCACGTACGCCGAAGGCGCCCAGGATCCTGCCCAGCAGGATACGGCGCTGGCTGTCTTTCATGGGTGCAAAAACCGAAGGGCCGCGCCAGGCGCGGCCCGCAGGATCAGGCCGCGGTGGCCTGGGCCTTCGCTTCGCGGTACAGGTTGCGCACCTTGTCGGTCAGCTGCGCGCCGTTGGACACCCAATGGTCCACGCGCGGCAGGTCGAGCACGATGCGCGGCTCGGCGCCCTGCGCGACCGGGTTGTAGTAGCCCAGGCGCTCGATGTTGCGGCCGTCGCGCGCGCTGCGCACGTCGGTGACGATGATGTGGTAGAAGGGGCGCTTCTTGGCGCCGCCACGGGTAAGGCGGATCTTGACCATGGTGAGTTTTCCGGTGTTGCCCAGTCGCCAGGATGGCGCGGTAAGCCGGCGATTATAGCGGGCGGGTGGAACCCTGCCAAGTCGCCCCCAGACGCGTCAGATGGCTTGCCAGGCTTGTGTCTCGACGGCGGCGTTCAGTATTTGCAACAGCTCCGCGCCCGGCCCCAGCGCCTGCCCGTCCACCGCGGCGATGGCCTGCTGGCCGCGCGCGTTGCAGGCGAACGCAGCGTAGTCCCCGGCCAGCAATTCATGCAGTTGCAGCGGCCGCACCTGTTGGGCGACGCCGAGCGCGGCCAGGCCGGCCTGCAGCAGCCGTTCCTGGGTGCCGCGCAAGGCCGGCGCCTGCGGCCACACCACGCCCTGCCCGTCCCAGGCGCCCAGGTTCCAGGTCGAGCCCTCGGCGATCAGACCCTGCGCATCGACGAACAACGCGTCGTCGAAGCCGGCCTGCAGCGCCAGCCGGCGCTGGTGGAACAGGGCGAAGCTGCCGGCGTGCTTGATCTGCGGCAGCTCGCGCGCGAACGCCACGCTGCGCAGCCGCAATGGCGTGGCGTCCGCCTGTGCCGGCGCCGCCAGCGACACCAGCAGCTGCGGCGTGCAGGCCGCGGCGGCGCGGCGGAAATCGAAGTCGCGCGCGAACACGCTGGCGCGCAGCGACGCATCGCCGCTGCCGAATGCGGCCAGCGCCGCGCGCAGCTCGGCGCGGATCCGATCGGCTGGCAGTTCGCTGCCGAACAGCGTGCGCGTGGCCTCGTCGAGCCGCTGCAGGTGCAGGTCGAAGCCGCGCACTGCGCCGGCGCGCACCTGCATCGTGCTGAAGTGGCCGTAGTTGACCAGCGCCGGCGCGGCCAACGCGTCCGCGCTCGCCGGGCGCCCGTTGCAAAAGAGTTGCCCGTTCACAGCAGCGCCTGCGCCTGATCCCACCAGCTGTCGAGCAATGCCGCCGCAGGTTGCGCCGGCGCCATCCACGCCGACTGCCCGGCCCAGGCCTGCATCGCCGCCAGGCGGCCGTCGCGCACCGCGGCCTGGCGCATCGCTGCGGTCAGCCCGCGCTGCACCGGGTAAGGCCGCGGCGGCGGCGCCGTGGCGGCGGCCGCGGCGCGCACGTAGTCGGTGGCCAGCGCACGGCCGAGGCGGCCGGAAAAGGCGCGGGTCAATGCGGTCTGCTCCGGCTCGGCGCGCGCCAGCCCCGCGGCCCAGGCGGGCGCCAGCGCCGCCTCCGGCGTGCGCAGGAACGCGGTGCCGATCTGCACCGCGCTGGCGCCCAGGGCCAGCGCGGCGGCGATGCCGCGGCCATCGCCGATGCCGCCGGCGGCGATCACCGGCACGTCCAAGCGGTCGGCCAGACGCGGCAAGAGCGCGAACAGCCCGGTCAACTGCTGCTCGGCGCGGGCCGCATCGAATGCGCCGCGGTGGCCGCCGGCCTCGGCGCCCTGCGCGACCACCGCATCGGCACCGACTGCCTGCGCCGCCAGCGCTTCGTCCAACGTGGTGGCGCAGGCGAACCAGGCGATGCCGGCCTGTTTCAGCCGCGCCACGAAGGCGGGCGGGAACAGGCCCATGATCGAGGAGGCCACCGCTGGGCGCGCGTCCAGCACAGCGGCGCATTGCGCATCGAAATCGGCCGGACCGGCATCGCCGGCAGTGGCCTCGACCGGCGGACCCCATTGGGCGAGGAAGGCGCGGGTGGCGGCCTCGGCGGCGGCATCGCGCAGCGGCGGCGGATCGGGCACCCACAGGTTGACCTGCGCCGGCCCGGAACTGCCCTGCCGGAACGCCTGCATCCAGTGGCCGATGTCTGCCGCCGACGACAGCACCGCGCCCATCGCGCCCATGCCGCCGGCCTGCGCGACCGCCACCGACAGCGGCACCGGGCAGGCGCCGGCCATCGGCGCCAGCAGGACCGGCGTGCGCAGGCCGAAGCGGGTGCAGAACGTGGTGACGCGGTGTTGCAGCGAATCGTTCATGGCGGGCAGATGCCGCGGTGGCGTGGCGGATGGCGCAGCGGATGATATCGCCAGTTTCTGCGCAGCGGCTGCGGGAGGTGGCTTCGCCCCGACCCTCACCTAGCCCCTCCATGCATGGCGAGGTGGCTTCGCCCCGACCCTCACCTAGCCCCTCCATGCATGGCGAGGTGGCTTCGCCCCGACCCTCACCTAGCCCCTCCATGCATGGCGAGGTGGCTTCGCCCCGACCCTCACCCCAACCCCTCTCCCGGGGGGAGAGGGGCTTTACGTGCGTCGGTGCTCCTTTTCGGGGCGCTGTTGCGCAGGCTCAGCGGAACGGCAGGCCGCCGCGGCCGCCCATGCCACCCATGCCGCCCATCATGCCCTTCATGCCGCGCATCAGGCCCTTCATGCCACCGCCGGCCATCTTGGACATCATCTTTTCCATCTGCTGGTACTGCTTCATCAGCTTGTTGACGTCGGCCGGCTGGGTGCCGGAGCCGCGCGCGATGCGGGCGCGGCGCGAACCGTTGAGCAGGGTCGGATTGCGCCGCTCCTTCTTGGTCATCGAGCCGATGATGGCGATCATCCGCGGCACGTCCTTGTTGCC